>JBJOHO010000036.1:0-3600 GCA_046047615.1 Pseudomonadota bacterium | reverse complement strand
CTTCCGCCTCGACGGCCGCGTGGCGCTCGTCACCGGTTCGACGCGTGGCATCGGCCTCGCCATCGCCCGCGCGATGGGGCAGGCCGGCGCCCATGTCGTGGTGTCCAGTGAGTCCGCAGCTGACACCGCGGCCGCGGCCAGCCTGCTGCAGGCCGAGGGCCTGCAGGTGACCGGCCTGGCCTGCGACGTCACCGACAGCGCGGCACAACAGGCGTTGGTGATGTCCGTGCGCGAACGCTGCGGCCGGCTGGACGTGCTGGTCTGCAATGCGGGCATCACCGGCGCTCCCGGGCCCTTCGCCACGGCGGACCTGACGGACTATGACCGCGTGATGCACCTCAACCTGCGTTCCATGGTGGAGCTCTGCCAGCTGTCCTTGCCGCTGCTGTCGGCGCAGCCGGGTAGTGCCGTGGTGCTCATCTCGAGTCTCGCGGGACTGCGTGGCAACGGTGCCATCAATGCCTACGCACTGGCCAAGGCAGGCGTGGCGCAGCTGGCGCGCAACCTGGCCGTGGAGTGGGGGCCGCAGGGCATCCGCGTGAATGCCCTCTCGCCCGGCTTCATCCGCACGGAGCTGTCGCGCCCGCTGCTGGAAAACGCCGCGTTCATGGCGCGGCGGATGCAGATGACACCCCTGCGCCGGCCGGGAGAGCCGGTCGAGGTGGCGCAGACGGCGCTGTTCCTCGCTTCGGCGGCGGCGGGCTTCATCACCGGCCACAATCTGGTCGTCGACGGCGGCACGGTCATCACCGACGGCAGCTGAGCAAACTGCCGTTTCGGTTTGCTGGATAGCTGACCCTTCGTCGAATCGCCTTCTGCCGGTGCCGGCCAGCGCCTAGAGTGCAGACAACACTTGAGCGGGGCATTGGCATGAGCATCCTGGGCATCGAGAGTGTGGTCTTCGGCGTCGACGACCTGGCGGAACACACACGCTTCTGGACCGACTTCGGCCTGCCGCTGCAGCGCGCCGGGAAGGACGAGACGGTCTTCCGGGTCGCCTCAGGGTCGCGCGTCATCCTGTACCGCCACGGCGATCCGCGCCTGCCGGCCGATCCCTTCGTGGGCGATGGCGTCAAGGAAACGGTCTGGGGCGTGGACACCGCCGAGAGCCTGGAGCAGCTGGTGGCGGGCCTCGCCGTGGACCGCGAGGTGCGGCGCGACGCCGACGGCACCGCGCATTGTGTCTGCGACGATGGCCAGCCCATCGCGCTGCGCGTCTGGGCCAAGCGCCCGGTGGTCAGCGAGACCAGCCCGGTGAACACGCCGGGCAACATCCAGCGCCTGAACCAGCACCGCATCTGGCGCCGGCGCGCCATCCCCAAGACCATCAACCACGTGGTGTTCTTCTCGCCGGACTACGTGCGTTCCTACGAGTTCTACAAGACGCGGCTGGGCTTCCGCTACACCGACCACAGCAAGGGTGTGGGCATCTTCGGGCGTGCCGACGGCACCTACGAGCACCACAGCATCTTCTGGGTCAACTGCGACCTGCCCATCGCCCCCAAGCACTTCAAGTTCATGCACATCGCCTTTGGTGTCGATGACATCGACGAGCTCATGCTGGGCGCCAACCTCATGGAGCACCGCGGCTGGAAGAACACCTCGATGAACGCCAGCGGTGGCGTGTCACGCCATCGCATCACTTCGGCGATCTATTACTACTGCGACATCCCCGGCAAGTCCGGCGAGGCCGAATACCACGCCGACACGGACTACCTCGACGACAACTGGGTGCCGCGCGCCTGGGACTTCAAGTTCGGCTCGCTGCTGTGGGCGGCCAACACGCCCATGATCTTCCGCGGCGAGAACATTCCCTGGGACATGGTGTTCGACGCCAACGAAGCCTCCTTCGAGCCCTGGCGCAAGACGCCGAAGCTGGCGCCGCCCGTCCTGCCGGCGGATCTGGCCGCGCTCACGGCCGACGACGAACACGCGCTGTAGCGCCGAGTCGTGTCAGCGTTGCGGCCCCCGGGTCAGCGCTCAGAGCTTCGCTGACCCCGCCGGCCAGCGCACGCTGAGTTCGAGGCCGCTGCCCACCGGCAGCAGCGTTGTCTGCAGGTCGTCATTGGCGCGCACCGCGGCACGGTAGGCGCGGACCTCCGGACGGGCCATCTCCGGCTCGATCATGTTGTCCGCGGCGATGATCCCTTCGGCCGACAGCTTCGGGTACAGCGCCTCGAAGCAGGGCACGTAGAGTTCCTTCCAGATGTCGAGCAGCACGAAATCCCACGACCCGGGGTCGGCGTGCAGCATCGCCACGGCATCGCCGAGGCGAAAGTCCACCACATCGGCCAGACCCGCGGCCTCAAGTTCCGATCGTGCGTGGGCCTGCTTGTCTGCGGCCAGCTCCATGGTCACGACCTGCGCGCCTACGGCCTTCGCCGCATCGGCCAGGAACAGCGTGGAGTAGCCGTAACTGGTGCCCAGTTCCAGGATGCGCTTCGGGCGATGTGCCAGCACCAGCGCATGCAGCAGGCGCCCGGCCTCCGGGCCGACCGGCAGCAGGAAGCTGTCGCGGACCTTGTAGCCCTCCGCAGGTCCCAGCGTCTGCATGCGCTGCAGGTCCTGGGCAAGACGGGCCTCGTAACGCGCATAGGCCGCAGCAGCGCCGGGCGAGAGAAAATTCATGGGGAAGGCTCCTCGACGAACTCGATGAGATTGCCAGCGCAATCGCGGATGAAACAGCCCTTGCCGAAGGACTCGCGGACGATGAACGCGATGTCCACGTCCTGCGTTTGCATGGCCGCCAGGAACCTGTCGAGATCGGCAATGCGGAAGGCCACGTGCTTGTTGCCGTGAGTCTGCAGGTCGCTCTGCGGGTGGCGCCTTGCGTCGGGCAGCGGCGCTGCGCCTGCCACTTCGAACAGTTCCATGCGCAAGGGGCCCTTGCGCAGCATCGCGGCCTGCGCGCCGATGGGCGGGATCGCGAAGGACTTTTCCACCGTGAAGCCCAGCACGCGGCCATACCAGTCGATGGCCGCGGCCAGGTCCGGCACGCTCACGCCACCATGATGGAAAGTGAACTCCGGTGTATTCATCGTCGTTGGCACTCCGAAGGCTTGCGGTGCTCAGTCGGCGGTCCAGCCGCCGTCCACCAGCAGGCTGGTGCCGGTCACCAGCGCCGCGGCATCGGAGCACAGGTAGAGGATGGCGCCCATCAGGTCCTCGACCCGGCCCAGGCGCCCGAGCTTGATCTTGGCCAGCACGGCCTGGCGGAAGGCGGCGTCCTCGAACATCGGCCGCGTCAGCGGCGTCTCGATGAAGGTGGGCGCCAGGGTGTTGGAGCGGATGCCGTGCGCGGCGAGGTCGAGCGCGAGCGCCTTGCTGAAGCCCTCAAGGCCCCATTTGGAGGCGCAGTACAGCGTACGCCGCGGCCCGCCCACATGGCCCATCTGTGAGCTGACATGCAGCAGGGCACCCGCGGCGCCATCGGCCACCATGCGTCGCGCACAGGCCTGGGCAACAAAGAACGCGCTCTTGAGGTTCAGGTCGAGCACCGCGTCATAGTCGGCTTCGGTGACCTCGAGTGCCGGCATGGGCCGGTTGGTGCCTGCGTTGTTGACCAGCACGTGGAAGGCAGGACAGCTGTCGAAGAAGTGC
>JBJOHO010000035.1:0-7530 GCA_046047615.1 Pseudomonadota bacterium | reverse complement strand
CCTCGCCGAGTTCCTGCTGGGCAAGGGGTATGAGGTCCACGGCATCAAGCGCCGCGCCTCGTCCTTCAACACCGCGCGCATCGACCATCTCTACCAGGACCCGCACGAGAGCAACGTGCGGTTGAGCCTGCATTATGGCGACCTCACCGATGCGACCAACCTGATCCGCATCGTGCAGCAGGTGCAGCCCGACGAGATCTACAACCTCGCCGCGCAAAGCCACGTGGCCGTGTCCTTCGACACGCCGGAATACACGGCCAACGCCGATGCCCTCGGGACGCTGCGCCTGCTCGAGGCCATCCGCATCCTCGGCCTGCAGAAGCGCACGCGCTATTACCAGGCGAGCACCTCGGAGATGTTCGGCAAGGTCATGGAGATCCCGCAGCGGGAGACCACGCCCTTCTACCCGCGGTCGCCGTATGGCGCTGCCAAGGTCTATGGCCACTGGATCACGGTGAACTACCGCGAGGCCTATGGCATGTATGCCTGCAGCGGCATCCTGTTCAACCACGAGTCGCCGATCCGCGGCGAGACCTTCGTGACGCGCAAGATCACCCGCGCGCTGGCCCGCATCCACCTGGGCCTGCAGGACTGCCTCTATCTGGGCAACCTCGACTCACTGCGTGACTGGGGCCATGCACGCGACTACGTGCGCGCCCAGTGGCTGATGCTGCAGCAGGACACCGCCGAGGATTACGTGATCGCCACCGGCGAGCAGCACTCGGTGCGCGAGTTCGTGGTCGCCGTCGGCCGGCGCCTGGGCATGGACATCCAGTGGCTGGGCAGCGGACTGGACGAGGAAGGCGTTGACGCCGCCACCGGCAAGGTCATCGTGCGGGTCGATCCGCGCTATTTCCGGCCCACCGAGGTCGACACGCTGCTGGGTGATCCCGCCAAGGCCAAGGCCCGGCTGGGCTGGCAGCCGGAGTGCAGCTTCGAGCAGCTGGTCGATGAAATGGTCGCCCGCGACCTGGACCAGGCGCGCCGCTATGCGGTGATGCGGCGCGAGGGCTTCGAGGTCGCGCGGCATGCCGACTGAGGGCGGCGCGCCCCAGGAGGGTGGCGTCTTCGTGGCGGGCCACCGCGGCCTGGTGGGCAGCGCCATCGTGCGCCGCCTGCAGGCGGCGGGGCAGGGCGGGCGTCTGCTGCTGCGCACCCGCAACGAGCTCGACCTCACCGACCAAACCGCCGTCGATGCCTTTTTTGCGCGCGAGCGGCCGTCGCAGGTCTATCTCGCCGCGGCCAAGGTGGGCGGCATCCTCGCCAATGACAGCCGTCCTGCCGAGTTCATCCACGAGAACCTGGCGATCCAGACGAACCTCATCCACTCGGCCTGGCGGCATGGCGTGCGCAAGCTGCTGTTCCTGGGCTCCAGCTGCATCTACCCCAAGCATGCGCCACAGCCCATGCCGGAAGACTGCCTGCTCACCGGGCCGCTGGAACCCACCAACGAGTGGTATGCCATCGCGAAGATCGCCGGCCTGAAGATGTGCCAGGCCTACCGGCGGCAGTATGGCTTCGATGCCATCTGCGCCATGCCGACCAACCTCTACGGGCCCGGGGACAACTTCAGCCCCAGCGGCTCGCACGTGCTGCCCGCGCTCATCCGCAAGTTCGACGAGGCCGTGCAGCAGGGCGCGGACGAGGTGGAAATCTGGGGCACCGGCACACCGCGGCGCGAGTTCCTGCACGTCGACGACCTGGCCGACGCCTGCCTTTACCTCATGGACCACTACAGCGACGCCCCGCCGGTGAACGTGGGCTGGGGCGAGGATGTGTCCATTGCCGGGCTGGCCGCCCTGGTGGGCGAAGCCACCGGCTTCACCGGCCGGCTGCGCTTCGACCCCAGCCGCCCGGACGGCACCCCCCGCAAGCTGCTCGACACCACCCGGCTTGCCGGGCTGGGCTGGCGGCCGTCCATCCGCCTGGAGGACGGGGTGCGCAGCACCGTCGCGTGGTACCGCGCCCAGCGCGGTATCATCCGCGAATGATCAAAGTCCCCCTGCTCGACCTCAAGCCGCAGTACCAGGCCCTCAAGCCGGAAATCGACGCCGCCATCGAGCGCGTCTGCGACAGCCAATATTTCATCCTCGGGCCCGCCATCAAGCAGCTCGAGGCCGACGTGGCCGCCTACTGCCACACCGCGCACGGCATCGGCGTGTCGTCCGGCACCGATGCGCTGCTGCTGGCCCTGATGGCGCTGGGCATCGGCCCGGGCGACGAGGTCCTCACCTCGTCCTACACCTTCTTCGCCACCGGCGGCACGATAGCCCGCAGCGGCGCCCGGCCGGTGTTCCTCGATATCGACCCGGTCACCTACAACCTGTCGGCCGTGGCCGTGCGCGATTTCCTGCGCCACCAGTGCGAGCACCGCGAGGGCCTGGGGCTGGTCAACAAGGCCACCGGCGGACGCATCAAGGCCATCATGCCCGTGCACCTCTACGGCCAGCTGGCCGACATGCAGGCGCTGGGTGGCCTGGCGCGCGACAATGGCTTGAAGCTGATCGAAGACGCGGCCCAGGCCATCGGCGCGGCGGACGAAGCCGGCCGTCGCGCCTGCAGTTTCGGCGATGTTGGCTGCCTGAGCTTCTTCCCCACCAAGAACCTCGGCGCTTTCGGCGACGCCGGCATGTGCGTCACCAACGACGCGGCGCTGGGCCACCACATGGCCATCCTGCGCGTGCACGGCATGGAGCCCAAGTACTACCACGGGTTCGTGGGCGGGAACTTCCGCATCGACGAAATCCAGGCCGCGGTGCTGAACATCAAGCTGCGTTCGCTCGACGCCTGGCACGAAGGCCGGCAGCGCAACGCCGCCTTCTACGACCAGGCCTTCGCGGCCGCGGGCCTCACCGGCACCGTGCGCACGCCGTTCTGCACGCCCGGCTACCGCCACATCTACAACCAGTACGTCATCCGCGCGCCGCAGCGCGATGCCCTGCGGGCCCATCTGGCCGAGTGCGGCGTGGGCACCGAGGTGTATTACCCGGTGCCGCTGCACCGGCAGAAGTGCTTCGAGTACCTGGGCTACCGCCAGGGTGAGCTGCCGGAAAGCGAGCGCGCCGCCGCCGAGACACTGGCGCTGCCGATCTTCCCGGAGCTCAGCCAGGAGCAGCTGCAGCACGTGGTCGACAGCATCAAGGGGTTTTACGCACGGTGATGAGCAGCCCTGCACCGCTTCCCATGACACACCACACCGACGCCTCCGACAGCCCCGCCTGGACCACCCTCGCCAGCGAGGCCCTGCGACTCTCCGCCACGCCCACGCGCGAGCTGTTCGCGGTCGACCCGCAGCGGCCGGCGCGTTGCACGGCGCAAGGCGCAGGCTTGGTGCTCGACTACTCCCGCCAGCGCGTCGACGAGACGGTGCTGGCGGCCTTCGCCCAGCTGGCCGAAGACCTGCAGCTGCGCGAGCGCATCGCCGCGATGTACGCCGGCGAGGTCATCAACACCACCGAGGGCCGGCAGGTGCTGCACACGGCCCTGCGGCGGCCGCAGGCGCCCCATGCCGAGGTGGTGCAGGCCGAGCGCGTGCGCATGCTGGACTTCGCCGAGGGGGTCCGCAGCGGCGGCCTGCGTGGCATTTCCGGGGATGCCTTCGACCTGGTGGTCAACATCGGCATCGGCGGTTCGGACCTGGGGCCTGCGATGGCGGTGGAGGCCCTGCACCCGTGGACGGACGGCGCACCGCAGGTGCTGTTCGTCTCCAACGTCGACGGCTGTCGCCTGGCGGATGTGCTGGCCATGGCAGACCCGCGGCGCACACTGTTCCTGGTCTGCTCCAAGACCTTCACCACGCAGGAGACCCGCGCCAACGCCGACACGGCCCGCGCCTGGCTGGCGGAGCAGCTGGGCGAGGAGGCGGTCGGCGCGCACTTTGCGGCGGTGTCGGTCAACGGCCCAGCCATGGATGCCTTCGGCATCGACCCGGACTACCGCTTCCAGATGTGGGACTGGGTGGGCGGGCGCTATTCGCTGTGGTCGTCCATCGGCCTGTCGCTGGCCATCGCCATCGGCGCGCGCCGCTTCGAAGACTTCCTGGACGGTGGTGCGGAGATGGACGCGCACTTCGCCGCCGCCCCGTGGCGCGACAACCTGCCGGTGCTGATGGGCCTGCTGGGCTGCTGGAACATCAACCACCTCGGGCTGCCCACGCTCGCCGTGCTGCCCTATGACGACCGCCTGGCGCGTTTCCCGGCCTACCTGCAACAGCTCGACATGGAGAGCAACGGCAAGTCCGTGCGTGCGGACGGGCGGCCCGTGTTCTGTGGCACGGCCCCGGTGGTCTGGGGCGAGCCCGGCAACAATGCCCAACACAGCTTCTTCCAGATGCTGCACCAGGGCACGCCCCGCGCCGCACTCGATCTGCTGTTGCCAGCGACGTCCAGCTGCAACAACCCGGCGGCCCATCAGTTGGCCGCTGCCAATGCCCTGGCGCAGGCCGAGGCCTTTGCCTTCGGCCATGCCGATGACAACCCACAGAAGGTGCACGAGGGCAATCGCCCCGTCAGCCTGCTGCTGTTCCGGCGGCTGGATCCGGCCACGCTGGGCCGGCTGGTGGCGCTCTACGAGCACAAAGTGTTCGTGCAGAGCGTGGTCTGGGGCCTCAATGCCTTCGATCAATGGGGCGTGGAGCTGGGCAAGCAGTTGGCCACCCGCATCCTGCCGCGGCTGCAGGGCCAACCGCAGGAGGACGCCAGCATCGCGCTGCAACACAGCATGGCGCTGATCGAGGGTCTCGGCACAAGCTGACGGGCGCAGATGTCAAAACGGCCCCCCGCTCCGGGCCTCCGCTGGCTATGGTGCAGGACACTTGGGATATGCCCTTTGGAGTCTGCCGATGAGCCGTAGCGAACAAGCCTTCACCCACGCCCCCGGGAACGCCACCACCTCGTTCTACCTGACGATGGGCAACCCGGCCTTCGGCTTCAAGGAAACCGACCGGCTCGCGGACGATGACGTCTTTCAGGTGCGTCTGATCGCTGGCGTGACCTATACCTTCACGCTGCAGGGCGTGGACCACGCCTTCATGAACCCGTTCAACGAACCTACGACGGGAACGCTTGAATACCCCGCGGCGACGGACGCCAGCTTCTCGCTGCTGGATCCGACCTTCACCACCACGCTGGACAGCTTCAGCGCCAGCGGCGGCACGGCTGTCAACGGCACGATCACGTACACGGCCGCAACCACTGGCACCTACTACGTGAAGGTGACCACCAACGGGCCGACCAACGACAGCACCGCAGCCTACAGCCTGACGGCACAGCCGACCACCGGCGATGACTATGGCGCCAGCTGGGAAACGGCCACGGCGGTGACCAACGGCACGGTCGTGACCGGCGAGCTCGAGAACCCTGGCGACGCCGACGGCTTCAAGCTCTCGGTGGTGGCGGGCACGCGCTATCTCTACCAGCAGGATGGCGGCTACCTGTTCGTTCCCGGTGGGTCCAGTGTGCGCCTGTTCGATGCGGACTACGCCCTGCAGAGCCTGACCACCACCAATGCCTACCTGTCGCGCAGCTTCACGGCAGACCAGACGCGCGAGCTGCTGCTGGTGGTGGAGAGCGCGGACTACGTGGTGGCCGACACCTACCAGTTCCACTTCGCGCCGACCTACAGCAACACGGCCAACCTCATCGTCGGCCGTGGCATCAACGACACCATGACCGGCACCGCCGCCAGCGACGAGATGCACGGCAGCTGGGGCGTGGAAAACATCTCCGGTGGCGACGGTGACGACTTCCTGTTCGGCGGCCCGCCCACCGACAGCTCCAGCGAGACGCTCAGCGGTGGCGCCGGCAACGACCGCCTCGACGGCGGGCCGGGCGCCGATGTGATGGACGGCGGCACCGGCGACGACACCTACGTGGTGGACAATGCCGGCGATGTGGTCAACGAAAACGCCGGCGAGGGCACGGACACCGTTGAGGCCGCGATCACCTACACGCTGGGCGCCAACGTCGAGAACCTGACACTGACGGGCACGGATGCCATCAACGGCACCGGCAATGCGCTGGACAACGTGCTCTATGGCAACAGCGCTGCCAACATCCTGGCCGGCGGCCTGGGCGACGACAGCTACCTGTATGACGCCGCCGACACCATCATCGAGAACGCCGGGCAGGGCAGCGACTGGCTGCTGGTGAGCGGCGACTTCGACATGGTCGACGCGCCCGCGAACGTCGAGAACCTGCGGCAGCTGTCCACGACGGGTGCCACGCTCACCGGCAACGCCGGAGACAACGCGCTGTTCGGCAATGCCGGCGCAGACACGCTGGTCGGTGGCGCCGGCAACGACAGCTACGGCGTCGACAGCGAGGATGACCTCATCATCGAGGACGCCGGCGAAGGCACCGACACGGTGGTCGCCTCGTATGACTACACGCTGACAGACCCGAACCTCGAGAACCTGACGCTGGCCGGCTCTGCCGACCTGTTCGGCATCGGCAACGCCGGCAACAACCTGCTGACCGGCAACAGCGGCAACAACGTCCTGTTTGGCGACCTCGGCACCGACACGATGCAGGGCGGTGCGGGCGACGACCTCTATTTCGTGGATGACGCGACGGATGTCGTGATTGAGGTCGCCGACCAAGGCGCCGACACCGTGTTTGCCGCGCTCAACTACACGCTGGGCGACCACGTCGAAAACCTGGTGCTCGATGCCGGTGGCAACTACAGCGGCACCGGCAACGCGCTGGACAACGCCTTGACCGGCGCCGAAGACAACAACCTGCTGCGCGGCCTGGCGGGCAACGACACGCTGGAAGGCGGTGGCGGGGCCGACACGCTGGAAGGCGGTGTGGGCGATGATGTCTATGTGGTCACCGGCACCGAGAGTGTTGCCGAGGCCGCCGATGAAGGCACCGACACGGTCATCGTCGAGGACATCGACCTCAACCTGGCGTTGAACGTCGAAAACCTGATCATCCTCGGCGAATTGAACGTGACGGGCACCGGCAACGCGCTGGCCAACGCCCTCACCGGCAACGATGGCAACAACACGCTGACCGGCTTTGCCGGCAACGACACCCTGGACGGCGGCCTGGGTGCCGACACGCTGGTGGGCGGCGCGGGCGACGACAGCTACGTGATCGACGATGACACGGACAGCATCTCCGAGGCGGCGGGCGAGGGCACGGACAGCGTGCTGTCCAGCCTCACGCATACGCTGGCCACCAACGTGGAAAACCTCACGTTGGCGGGCACGGCCGCCATCAATGGCACCGGCAACGCCTCTGCCAACACCATCACGGGCAACACGGCCGCCAACGCGCTGAGCGGCGGCACCGGTGGCAACGACACCCTGGACGGCGGCGCCGGCAACGACACCCTCACCGTGACCGGCGGCAACAACCGCCTGACGGGTGGCGCCGGCGACGACAGCTTCGTGCTGGGCAGCCTCGCGGCGGCGGCCAGCACGATTGCAGACTTTGCCGAGGGCGAGTCGATCCAGCTCAGCCAGCTGGCGGGCATTGCGTCGATCACCGCCGGCAACGGCAGCACGGTGACCACCGGGCAGGTGCA
>JBJOHO010000034.1:0-3129 GCA_046047615.1 Pseudomonadota bacterium | reverse complement strand
CCCCCGTGAGGGCGGCGGGGGCCATCTGCTGCAGCACCAGCACCACGCCCTGCCCTGCCGACGTGCGGATGATGATGGGCTTGCCCACGCCCGCGCGCAGCAGGGGATCGAGCACTTCGGGAGGCAATTGGTCGGTGGAGCGGGACGAGGTCTCGCGCCGCGCGGGCACGCCGGCCTCGCGGGTGATGGACTCCAAGCGACCCAGTTCCGCCCCGCCCTCGATCGACTTGTCCAGAGTGCGCAGGAAGGCATCGTCGGCCTTCGGGATGAACAGTTCCTCGATCGTCAGCAACATGCGGTTGCCGAGCGGCACGCGGTTGGCGTCGAGGAACTGCTGCAATTGGACGTCAGTGATCACCGGCACCTGCTGCAGGGCCCGCCTTTCCAGCCGCGCCGAAAGCGCCACCCGGCGCGCCAGCCGCATGTCCAGCTGGTGCTCGGGCGTCTCTTCCACGGCCTCGGTCACCGCCTGCTGCGCCAGGATCTCCTGGCGCACCAGGTCGCTGATGATCTGGCGGCGCCGGTCACGGATGGCATCGGCCGAAAGCCCCGGTGGGGCTGTGGTTTCGAACACACGGTCGACCTCGCGGCGCAGGATGGTGGTGCCGTTGACCGTGGCTGCCACCTCCTCGCCCCCCCATTCCGGCTCCGCCGGGCTGCAGGCCACCAGACAAGCCAGAGCGGCCCACATCGCGGGCACTGCAAACCGGCGCAGGCCGGCAGCGGGTTTCCTGTTCATAAGCGGCATTCTAGGCAGTGCACTGCCGCACCGGTGGACGGCGGCCACACAATCTGCTGCGCGTCAGCTTTTGTCCTGTGGAAACACCCGCGTTATGTTCAGTCGGAATTGCATGACGGGCTTTCGTGATAGATTCCACATCACTACCGCTTGACCCGAGGGTCATCATCATGGCACCGCAGAATTCCTACATGGGCAACCCAGTCGTCCGCAGCCTGCGTCGCACCGCCGCTGTGCTGGTTGTCGCGGGCTGCGCCTTGGCACCTGCAGCGCAGGCCAACATCTTTGATTTCCGGGGCGCATACAACCTCGGCAACTGGACGCTCAGCAACACCAACTCGCTTGACCTGCCGGCGGCTGTCGGCGGTACGGTAACCAGCAGCTTCGGTACACCGGCGCCGGCAGCATCCGGCACCGTGGCCGTCGGGCTCGACGTGGTTTCCGGCAACAACCAGTCAGGTGCGTTCGGAACCACCAGCTTCACGACGACGGCGATCTCCAATGCCGTCGTGGCCTTCTCATGGAATTTCAGCACCGCAGACAGCTATGCCTCAGGCAATGCGTCGCGCGATCCGTTCGGCTACATCCTCAACGGCAACAAGACCTACCTGTACAACAGTTCTGCGGGCCGCAGCGGCTCGGGCGTTGACACGAATTTCACAGTCAGCAACGGCGACACCTTCGGTTTCTTCTCTGAAACCATCGACGGTTTCCTGGGAAGTTCTACGGCGAGCGTGTATTCGTTCAAGTACATCACCGAGGGCCAAGACCCGGCCAGCGTTCCCGGGCCGTTGCCGATCCTTGGCGTGCTGGCCGCTGCCGGCTGGGCGCTGCGGATGCGTCGCAAGATGCAGGAAGCCAAGGCCTGACTGCCGCGCTGCCAGGGTTGCAGCCAACGGACGGCCGTCGCGAGACGGCCGTCTTGCTTTGAGGGCAGCGGAGATGTCTGCCCGGCCCCCGTTCTGCGATCATCCGGCCATGTCGCCGGCAGACCCGAAAACCGAGCAGGATCCGTGGCAACGGCACGGCTGGCGCCTGCTGGTGCTGCTGTTCCTCACCCACAACCTGCTGCTGGGCTGGGCAACGCAGGACGCCACCTTCCAGCTCATCAACGGCTTGGCGTGGCTTGGGGCGGCCCTTTGTCTTGAGGCCCAATGGCCCACACTGCCTGGCCGCCCCAGCTACGGAAGTCTGGTGATCGGCGCGGCAGTGCTCGGTTTCATTTCATGGCGCAGCACGCGGGTGCTCAATGAGGACCAGGCCGTCCACCTCCTGCCGCTCCTGACCGGCCTGGGCCTGCTCAGTCTCGCCGCTCCATGGGCAGCGCTGAGGCGCTTCTGGAAGCCCTTGCTGATTCTCAGCCTGCCACTGCTCAATCTGCTGCAACCGCGTATCGTGGATGAGCGCAGCCTCAGCCACGTCACGGCGGAACTCACGGGTTGGCTGCTCCGGCTCTGCGGCCTGACCGCCGAGGTACGCTGGGATGTGGAGGTGTGGCTGCCGGAGGGTGGCGTCCGCGTTGCCGGGGAGTGCAGCGGCGAAGACGTATTGGTGTTGATGAGCATGGTGGCGCTCATCTTCCTGCTGGCTTTCCCGCTGAAGGGCTACGGGAAGCAGCTGCTGGCGCTGGTGCTCGCACCGCTCATCGCCATCGCCGGCAATGCGGTGCGGATTGCGCTGTTGGCCGCGATCCACGCCGGGCAGTGGCCAGAACGGGAGTCGCTGTTCCGCTTCCTGCACGATGAAGCGGGGGCGCTGACCTTTTCCGCCATCACAATGTCGGTCTTCGCCGCGCTGTATTACCAGGCATTCACGCGCCAACTGCGGGAGGCCGCGCGATGATCCTGCGGCTGCTCTACGTCATGTTGGGACTGGCCGTCAGCGGCAGCAGCCTGATGCTGTTGGCCCATACGGACCTCGAGCCCCCTCACCTGCGGGTGACTGTGGCCATCGAGGGTGCCACGCTGGTCCCCGCCGATGCGCCTGACATGCCACCGGCATCCCAGACCATCGCGTATGGAGAGGCTCAGGTCTGGCGCGTGCTGCCGGAATTTGCTGGAAGTGAACCGGCAGCCCAGATCTTGCTGACCACCGCGCCTATCCATGTGCGCCGCAGCGACCTGATGGACCTTGCGGACCTCACGGAAGCGCTGCCCGAACTGAAGCTTCAAGGCCGTGAGGACATCAGCCTGCGCACCGAGGGCACGGTGGCACAACGCTGGGCGGCCGGGCGACTCGACGATAAACCCGCATTCCAGGCTTGCCTGGTGCCGGGGCTGTCTGCCGCCACTGCAGACACCCAACATGAACCTTTGGAGCAGGCTGTCGTGCTGTCCCAGCCACCGGTGGCCCTGCGGCAGCTGCGGCAAGTGCTCGGCCTCATGCCGTCC
>JBJOHO010000033.1:0-50079 GCA_046047615.1 Pseudomonadota bacterium | reverse complement strand
GAAGGACATCCTGTTGGGTCCCGCGCAGCTCTACGAGGCGCTGCGGGCGCGGTCCGGGCAGGCTGGCTTGCGGCCCGGGGCGTAGCGCCCCTGCACGCCGCCTATTTGCGCAGCGGCCGGCTCGTCGTTCCCAGTAATGGCGCGCCCGACTGGATTCGAAACAGTGACCCCTGCCTTCGGAGAGCCGAAAAAGATGGATTCCGATCAGTAAGTTACGCGCGCTCGTATTTAGAATCAAGAAGATAGTGTCCCGAACATTCCCTGATGTTCCCGCTCAAACCCGTTCGAACTGTCCCAGATTTGTCCACCATTTCCGCCGAGGCTATCGGGCAATAAGCTGTCGAAGTTTGACGGTTGCCTCGGCCTCGGTGTCGAGCGGCGAAATGACATCGGCGAAGGTTCCCGCGCTGTCCACCAGGTAGGCGTAGGTGCTGTGGTCAATGTTGTATCCGCCGGAAGGCTGCGGCACCTTCGCGTAGACCACGCGATACGCATTGGCGATCGCCGCGACCTGCTGCGGCGTGCCAGTGAGGCCCACGATCGAGGCGCGGAACAGATCCGCGTAGGCGGCAGTCGAGGCCGGCGTATCGATCTCCGGGTCGACGGACACGAAAACGATCTGCAGCTTCTCGCCATCGGCGCCCAGTGAGCGCCTCAACGCGGCCAGGCGCATCAGCGTGGTCGGGCACACGTCCGGGCAGCGCGTGTAGCCGAAATAAAGAGCGAAGGGTCGGCCGAGCAGGTTCTTGTCCGTGAAGGGACGTCCGTCGCGGTCCATGAGTTCGAAGGCGCCACCGATGCGTGTCATCCCTGTCTGGGTGGGCGAGTCGCCATGACGGCGGACGGTCGCAAACTGCAACGCTGCGCCGCCGGCCACCGCCAGCAGCAACAGCACTGCAATCGACAGTTTCCCGTGACGGTGAAAGAACGTACTCATTTCACTGCCGGCGATCCCGGCTGCATCATTGACTGCGGCATCGCCGCCATCGAGCGCACCTCGAAGGTGACTGTCTTTTCACCCGCCACGCGGAACTTCAGCGTCACCGGAACCTTCTCTCCGGCCCGCAGGGGATGATCCAGCTTGATGAACATGATGTGGAGGCTGCCCGGCTTCAGTTCGACGCGCCCCGCGGCGGGAATCGGGATGCCGTCGGGCAGCTCGCGCATGCGCATCATGCCGTTGTCCATCTGCACGGTATGGGTCTGCACTTCTGCGCTCACTGGAGATGAGGCGCTGACCAGCTGATCGGCCGTCGGGCCGTCGTTGATGATCGTCATGAAGCCGCCGCCATCGCGTTGTCCCATAGCGGTTTCGCGTGCCCAGGGCGCCTCGATTCGCAGGCCTTGCGCATCCTCTTTCTGTGCCGCCCAAGCGCCGGTCGCGACGCCAGCAATGGTCACGACCGCAAGCGCAACTGCATTCTTCATCCGTACGTTCATCGTTACCACCTGCGTTTAAGCCATCTGAGGAATCCGGTGATCACGAGCGCGATGCCCATGAGTGCGAACAGGTCATTGACCCATTTCCATTTTGAAGAGAACAGCGCGCCCTTGTGCAGTTCAGTGAAGAAGCTGCCCCAGGGAAGATAGCCGATTCGCGGCGGAGTATGCGGCATCATGCCGCGGGCCTCGCCGTCGGCCGAGGTGCGGAAGATTTTCTCGCCCCGCTGCCACCAGATCATGCCACCGGGACCGGCGCTGAGTTCATTCGCCATCACCACCGGGGGCGGTACCTGCAGCACCTGCCAGTGCCCGTCGCGCCGCACCTGCACGCGTCGCATCATGCGGCCGGGCACGAAGAGTTCCCCGCCAACACTGCGCATGCGCATGGCCGGACCCATGAACCCCTTGTCGCGCTGCCAAGTCGCGCCCGCATCACGCGAGATGAAGACGCCACGGCGGTTACCGATCGCCATGAACTCGCCCGCGTCGTCGCGGCCCAGGCCCACATTGCCGATCTGACCTTCCCAGTCCGAACCGCGGTAGCTGGGTGGCAGCAGCGCCGAGGGAACCTGGATCTGCCGGAAACGCATCTGCAGGTCGGTGCGATGGTCCTGGTACAGGCCGGTAAGGAAGATGATGAGCAGCGGCAGTGCCAGGGCGATGCCAATCACCATTGCATGCCCGCGGAAGGTCCAGCGCAGGATGTCCTGCGCGCGCCGCAGCGCCTGGGGCGTGGGGCGTTTTTCCTTAGGTCGCTTGCGGGACTGCGTCTGCCAGCGTAGCGACGCCCAGTAGACCACACCTGTCAGGCACAGCAGCAGCAGGCCCACTGCGCTCACGGTCCACAGCACGTGATCGACGCGTTCCCCGAACAGGCCGCGCCCCACATGGATATCCTGCAGGAAGCGGCCGAGGTCGACCGCGGCCGGTGAGACATGTCCCAGCGGGCCCAGCGCCACGGCCGACCAAGCCACTGCATTGCCACTCTGCACGCCCAGGAAAAGCCGCGAGCCCTCGACTTCGGCCAGCACGCGCTGGCCTTCCGTCGACAGGCTGCCCACGGCCTGGCCCTGCAGGCCTGCCGGCATCATTCGTGAACCGGCCGCGTCCATCCGCCAGACGCCGTCGTTGGTGCCGGCGTACACAGTCCAGCTTCCATCGACCTCGGCGGCTTCCAGCGCCAGCACATTGCGCTGCAGGTGGGTGCCGAAAGCCAGTCGCTGCCACTGCTTTCCGCCATCGCGGGTAAGCCATGCCCCAGCCGCGCCGCTCGCGACCCGCATGCGCGGGTTGCGGGGATCGACCTGGTGATGGCGCCACAGCTGCTTGTCGTCATCGCTGACGATGGATTCGTCCAGCGCCGGGCCGCTGGTCCACAGCCACGACCACTCCTGGCGATGCAGCTGCATCAGCCCCGTGACGGCAAGCACGGCCAGCCACAACGCGGCCACGAGGCCGGCCCATTTGTGGATCTTCCCCACCATCACCGTGCCCTGCATCTCAGAACTCCGTCAGCAGTTCGAGCGCCAGCTGCCGGCCGATGCTCGGATAGCCGATGCTGGTCTCGTAATTGTCGTCGAGCAGGTTCTTCACGCTGGCCGTGAGTCGCGTGGGCCGCGAGGCGAGGGTGAACTGGCGCGAGAACGCGATATCGATGTTCACGAAGTCGCCGACGGGCAGGTAGGGTCCCTGGATGCCGCCGTTGCAGTTGCGGTTCGGCGCGGGGCAGGCCGTGAACGCGTTGGATTCGTACTGCGCTACGTACTTGGCCGCGCCGGACAGCCGCCACGCACCGAAAGTGTAATCGCCCGTCAGTTCCGCCACTGTGTCAGGCTGCGTGCGCGCCAGCAGGCCGGAGGGGTCGAGTACGTCGAAATAATGCGTCACGGACAGCCGGTATCCGGCATCGCTGCGGCCCTCCGACCAGCGTCCGGCCAGCACGGCTTCGGCGCCGGTGCGCTTGCTGTTGGTGTTGCCGTACAGGCCCACCTGCTCGCCGGCCACCACGGCGTACGAGAGTGGCGAGACTTCATTGCGCGTGCGCACGTAGAAGAAGTTCAAGGCCGGCCGCAGCGCGGCGGCGAATTCGCCATCAACGCCAAACTCGAATTTCTGCCGGGATTCTCCCTTCAGCGGCACCTGCGGGTTGGCCAGCACCACGCCGCTGCGTGCCGGCTGGTGCGAGTAGCCATAGCGCGCGTTGAGCAGCCACGCCTCGCCGGCCCGGTAGCTGGCGCCCGCGGAAACGAAGCGCGACGAAGGCAGCTTCTGGTCCCTGATCACCCGCACGTTGGCGTTGGGCTGGCGTCCGGGCGCGAAATAGTCGATGCCGCGGATCACCTTCACCTGATCGAGGCGCAGGCCGAGATCCAGGTTGATGCGACCGTCGAGCAGCGACTTGTCGCCCTGCAGGAACGTGCCGAAGACCTCTTCCTCGCGCGGCACGCCCTCGTAGTAGTACTGGCCGGTGGGGTTCTTCCAGTGGATGTAGTCCGCGCCGAACTGCACGTTGGCGGCATCCAGGAACACGTTGTGGCGCAGCGCGGCGTTGAAGAAGTTGTTGTGGTTCAGCTGCGTCGTGACGCTGGACGAACCCGCCGTGGTAGTCAGGAACTTGCCATTGCTGTCGGTGCGGGCAAGCGTCAGCAGCGTGGCCTGGTGCTCGGTCCAGTGCACGGTGCCGTTGGCCGTCGCCACGCTGCTGTTGATGGGGTCGAGTCGCCAGATGGCATCGGCGCTCGACGGCCGCAGCACGGTGGTGCCGCGGACGATGCCGTAGCCGGCCCAGCTCTTCATGAACGACAGATCCACGTCCACCCGGTCGAAGCTTCCGCCCAGCTTCACGCCGCCGAGGTTGTAGTCCTTGTCGAGGTTGAAGCCCTGCGGGCCGTCCGTGGAATAGGTGCTGCCGATCACCTGCACATAGCCCTTGCCGGTCTCGCCCCCGAAGGTGGTGCCGACGCGGCCGTTCACGCCGTAGGTGTCGTAGGAGCCCCCGTAGAGGCGCAGCGCGGCCTCCGTTGCGCGCGGCGTGCGCGTGCGGACCACGATGAAGCCGTTGTTGGCCGCGCCGGACGGGCTCGCGATGCCGACCAGAGGGTTGACGGTGAGCGCCGTGGACGTGCGCACGATGCGCGTCTCGGCGATGGCATCAGCAGGGATGGCCTGCAGGATGCGCGAGGAAAGCTGTGGCGGCACATAGGCGCCGTCGATGATGAACGCGAAGTTGCCGTCGCCGCGGATGTTGAGGTTCGAAGGGGACTTCTTGCCCGACGTCGTGGTGAACACGCCGGTGCCGTAGTTCAGCAGGTCGTACACGTCGCGCGCCTGCAGCTTCTCCACGTCCTCCGATGTGAGTATCTGGGAACTGATGCGCGCGCTCTGGGGCAGGCGCACGGGGTTGATGGGCGTGTCGTCGTCGGCGAGCACGCCCTGCACGACGACTTCATCGAGGGTCGGATCGGCAGCGGCGGCGTGGATGGCAGCGGGGAGCGCGAGCGAGCAGGCCAGCGCGAGGGCAGGGGTCTTCATGTGTTGTTCTTCCGGAAAACTGTTCAGTTCAAGTGCGAGCCGGAGATGCGGGAGCGGGACTCGCGAGGCAATGCATGCGCGCGATTCCCGTCCGGACAGGTCCGGGCAGTAGCAGTTCGGCCGCGGAGCGGCCTAGGTCCGGAAGGCGGGAGGAGCGCGCGCGGCGGCGATGCGGGGTGGACCCGTGGCCGGCGGCAGCGAAGTGGAACTGTCGGAGGGGAACGGAACGAGAACCGGCGCAGGCGCGAGGGCCACCATCGCCTCGACGGGTGGCGCGACCTTGGCGGCGTGCGCAAACAGGCAGTTGCCGGAATCGGGAACGCGGTGGTCTTCGGGATTCGACCCGGAGTCGGTGTCGCCCGGCAGGACCAGCCCGGCGCTGCACATCACGATGTGCAGCTTGCCGCCTTCCGCCACGGCCATGTAGCCGGTCGGCAGCAGGCCGCGCACCACCATCAGCGGCAGCAGCAGCGCGATCAGCAGGTTGAGGTGGCGGCGGGAGATCACGGCGGAATCTTAAGGCAGTTGCCCGGAGGCTGCCCAGCCGATAGCCGATCAGACAAACTTCAAAAAGCAGTCCCGCGTATGTCGCGAATAGTTCGCGCACGCGTTAGTGAGCCGCGGCATTGCGTAACTCAACCATCACTGTGCGGAGATGGCGCGCCCGACTGGATTCGAACCAGTGACCCCCTGCCTTCGGAGAGCCGCCGAAAAGATGAACTTCGTCAATAAGATAGGTGCGTTGTGCTTTGAGATCAAGCCCTTACTAGACGGCCTAGCCGGCGAACCCTCGCGACCGGGTTCTCCGCCATGTAGACGTCCCACTCCCGCCGTGATGTCTCGATGGCATGGGAAAGAATCGTCAGCTCGCGGTTGACCGTGCTCGTGGCGACCTTCCTGGATCGCTGGTCGCGGAACTCGGCGATCTGGGAGCTCTTCAATACCGACATCCGGTACTGGCAAACCTAGTACCGGAGGATGCTCCGGATATGCAGCTCTTCCGATGCCTGACCCTTCTTGGTGGGAGAGACCTCTGCGGCATACCGACGCAGTACATCACCCAGCGAGTAGCGGTCGGCTTCGGATCGGTCGACGAAATCGCCCCGATCCATCTTGCTCTCTACTTCGCGGGCCCATGTCTGGGCGAGAGCCTTATTGTCGAAACTGCGGGACTGAGTGGGAAAACCAGCGCGACGAACCTTCACGCGCCAAAAGCCTTGGCGCCGTTCGAATGTGGCCATTGATAGGACCTCGAAAAGTTGTGAAAACGCAGATGCGGAGGTCCATCCGTTTTCGACAACTGTCCCAAAAGTGTCCCAAACCGCGAAAAAAAGCCAGTTTGGCAGCCGGAGCAGGCAATACGACGAATCGTAAAACCTTTTCCTTCAACACTTTAAGGCTGGCGCGCCCGACTGGATTCGAACCAGTGACCCCTGCCTTCGGAGGGCAGTACTCTATCCAGCTGAGCTACGGGCGCGTCGTGGTCGGCAACTATACCGGAACTGGCTGGCGCTGGCGCGCTGCGGCCGTCAGGTGAAGCGCAGCAGTGTGTAGAGCAGGCCGATGCCCACCGTCAGCAAGGAGCCGAGCACCCAGGTCTGCCGGCTGACCAGCAGTTCCATGTCTTTGCGCTGCAGCGCGATCTCGGAACGGATCGACTGCTCCACGAGCTTCAGGTCTGCCTTGCTGGCGATCAGGCTGCCCATGTCCTTCTCCAAGGCCCCGACTACGGCGCGGGCGCGCTCCGTGGGGACGTTGATGCTGACCAAGGCATCATACAGCGAGTAAAGCGTGTCCATGGCATGCTCCGGGCAAGTTCGTGAGGCAGGCATCATGCCTTCGCTGACCCTCACTACCAGCCGCCGAATATGGCCATTCCAGCTGAAAGAGACACCCGCATGAATCGCTCTTTCCCACGCCTCCCCGGCGCGAAGGCTGCCCTCCTGCTCATCACCGCGCTAGCCTTCGCCCCGTCGCTGCTGGCCCAGCGCGCGCCGCCACCGCCGGGCGTGGTGACGGGCGACGCGTCGCGTCGCGACATCCGCGTGCCGGAGGCTGTGCCCAACATCTCCGGCACCTGGCTGCCGCTGGGCACCAACCGCTCGCTGGTCCCCATGGACGGCTCGGCCACCCCCTTCCTGCCCTGGGCGCGGGAGTACTTCGAGAGCCGAGCTGCGGCCGAGCGCCGCGGCGAGCCGCTGTTCGACCCGAACGCCAACTGCCTGCCCTCGGGCGTGCCGCGTGTCATCTCGGCGCCGTACCCGATCGACATCGTGCAGACGCCCGAGCGCACGCTGATCGCCATCGAGGTCATGCACAACTACCGCGTCATCCACATGAACCGCACGGCGCCGCCACCGGGCTTCGTGCCCAGCTACCTGGGCTACAGCGTGGGCCGCTGGGAGGGCGATGCGCTGGTGGTCGAAACCACGGGCCTGAATGGCTACACGCAGGTGGACGAAGAAGGCCGGCCCAAGAGCACGGCGCTGAAGGTGACGGAGCGCTACCAAAAGCGCGCGCCGGACCAGCTCGAGGTGCTCATCACCATCGATGATCCGCGCACCTACTCACGGCCCTGGACCACGCGCGCCAGTTTCCGCTGGTCGCCGGATGCGCGCCTGGCGGAGTACGTCTGCGAGGAGAACAACCGCAACAAGCCGGATGCCTCCGGCCGGCTGCGGCGGCTGTGAGGCGCATGCGCATGACTGCACGACACGTCCCCGTGATGACGCTGCTGGCCGTGCTGCTGGCGGGCCATGTTGGCACTGCAGCCGCCCAGGCGGAGAGCACCCAGCAGCGGGAGATCGAGGGCCGCGCGCGCGAGGCGCAGGCCGCCGAACGCATCGCTGCGCTGATCGCAGCGGAACGCCAGCGGCCGCGGCTGGCGGGTATCTGGCGTGTCGCCGCGCCGGTGGCGGCGCTGCGCACCGAGGCGGGTGAACTGCCGCCCCTGAATGCCGCCGGCCGGAAATTGCTGCGTCAGCGGCAGACTGCCGCCAAGGCGGGCCGCAGTGAAGACCCCCTGCAGCAGTGCCTGCCCCCAGGCTGGCCCCGCGCGCTGTGGGCGGATGCACCCTTCCTGCTCACGCAGGCGCCGGCGAAGGTCACGCTCTTCCACCAGCATCGGCATCTGGTACGCCATGTCTTCCTCGATGGACCGCTGCAGTTGCCGGCCGATGCGGATCCGACCTGGGAAGGCCACCACTCAGCCAGATGGGAGGCCGGTACCTTGGTGATCGAGACCGCGGGATTCAACGGCCAGCAATGGCTGGATGCCGCAGGGCTGCCGCAGTCCCCGCAGATGCGCGTCACGGAGCACTGGCGCTTGCAGGACGACGGTCGGCTGGCCGTGCGTGTGCAGATCGTCGACCCGGTCTACTACCAGCAGCCCTGGGCCACCACGGTGCAGTTCCTGCGCCAGCCGGAGGACACCGAGCTGCCGGAGGAGGAATGCTCGGAAGCACTGCTCGAGTACCCCTTGCGCGATTACGCGCCCAGGGAGTGACGCCCCGCCGGTCTACAACCAGCCGCGCCGTTTGAAGACGGCCCACGGGATGACGGCGGACATCACCATGAGCAGCACCGCAACCGGGAAGCCCAGCGGATGCGAAGAGCCGGGAATGCTCTCGAAGTTCATGCCGTACAGGCCGGCGATGACGCTGGGTGGCAGCAGGAAAACCGTGACGACCGAGAAGATCTTCAGGATGTTGTTCTGGTCGATGTTGATCATCCCCAGCGTGGCATCGAGGATGAAGTTGAGGTTCGTGCCCAGGAAGCTGGCGTGGTCGCTCATGGCCACCACATCCTTCGACAGTGTCTTCAGGCGGGCGCGCACGTCGGCGGGCAGGTCCTCGGCGTTCTGCTGCACGAAGGTGAGCAGGCGCGCGAGGCTGACGAGGCTCTCGCGCGCCTTGGCGATGAGTTCGCCGCACTGGCCGATGCGCTCCAGCACCTTGCGGAAATCCCGGCTCGCATTGCGGGGCCGCTTGCGGTCGGTGCCAAAGACCTCGGCCGAGGCCTGGTCGATGTCGCTGCCCACCCGTTCGATGACGTCGGCGATGCGGTTGACGATGGATTCGATCAGGCCGGCAAGGATGGTCGGCGCGTTGCTGCCGGCCGGAGGATGGCGTTCCGCGTAAGCGGTGAAGCGGCGGAAGGGCAGCGGGTCCGTGTAGCGGTTGGTGACCAGCCGCGGCCCCTTGAGGATGAAGGTGACCTGCGCGTTCTCGGGCAGGTCGCTGTCGAGCTTGGTGACGATGGTGGCGGTGAGATAGAGCGCGCCGGCCTCTTCGTAGAGCCGGCTGGAAGACTCGATCTCGCGCATCTCCTCGCGCGTGGGCACCTCGACACCAAGGCGTGCCTCGACCAGGCGCTCTTCGTCCTGCGTGGGCTCAAGCAGGTCGAGCCAGATGGCCTCTTCAGGGAGCGGGGCGTGGGGCGATCTTTCGATCGCCCGCAGGCCCTGCGGTGCCGGGCAGTAGACGCGCAGCACGTCAGGAGTCGCGCGCAGCCGCCGCGGCGGTCAGCGCTTCTCGCTGGCGGCCAGGTCGGTGATGAGCTGCAGAAGTTCCTTCTCGCCACCGGCCATGCCCACGTCCGAGACGTACTTGCCGTTGATGACGACCATCGGCACGCCCTCGACGCGGTAGCGGCGCGTGAGGTCTTCGGCGCGCTGCAGGCTGCTGTTGACGAAGAAGCCCTTGTACTCGCGGGTGAAGTCGGCCTCGGAGATGCCGTTGGCCGTCGCGAAGGCCAGCTGCATCTGGAAGCTGCGGTCGGGGCTCTGGTCGACCAGCATGTTGCGGCGCTGGTGGATCTCGTCGAAGGTCCTGGTGTGCAACGCGTCGAGCTTGTTGAGCGCCTGCAGCGTGTAGTAGAGCTGCCCGTGCGCACGGTGCACCGGGCCCCACATGACGGGCACGCGCACGAACTTCACGTAGGCGGGCTTGCGCGCCTTCCAGGCTTCGAGGGCCGGGTCGAGTGCGTAGCAGTGGCCGCAGCCGTACCAGAACACCTCGACGACCTCGACTTCGCCCGGACCGGCGCTGGTCGGCTGGGCGGGCACCAGGGGCTTGTAGTGCGTACCGGCCTTCCAGCGGCCGTCCGGCAGCTGCTGGGTGGCCGGCATCGGCGTCATCTTCTCGAGCTGCGCATCGGCCGCGGACACCGGCTCGGCGGGCGCTTCAGCCGGGGTCGCCGCGCTGCTGGGGGCCGGAGCCGCCGGCGTGGCGGCTGCGGGAGCGGCATCAGTGGCCGTGGGCGCTGCGCCCTCCGGTTGGCCGCCGCAGGCGGCAAGTCCGAGGGCCAGGGCGGCAAGCAGTGCGACAGCCTTGTTCATCGTGTGTTCCTCGACGTCGGGAAGGTCAGCGCAGGCCCTGCAGGTAGGCCGCCACGGCGCGGCGGTCGTCTTCCGTCAGGCGGCCGGCGATGGTCTGCATCATCACGCCGTTGGCGCTGCTGCGCGAGCGGCCCTGCTCATCCTTCGTGTAGCGCGCATCGGCGGCGTAGTCCGTCAGCTGCTTCACGGTGTAGGTGGCGTGCTGGCCGCGCAGCGACGGGTAGCCCGCCGCCGGCATGCCGCGGCCGTTCGGGCCGTGGCAGGCGGTGCAGGCCGGGATGCCGCGGGCGGCATCGCCGTTGCGGTAGAGCTTCTCGCCGGCCGGCCACAGTGCCGCGTCGGACTCGAGGCCGGTGGGCGTCTGCACCGCGAAGTGCGCGCCGAGGTCGAGCAGGTCCTGGTCGGTGAGGGCTGCGGCCATCGGCGACATCAGCACGTTGACGCGCGCGCCGCCGCGGAAGGCGGCCAGCTGCGCCGCGACGTAGGCGCCGTTCTGGCCGGCGAGGCTGGGCCACTCGGGATTGGTGCTGTTGCCGTTCAAGCCATGGCAGGCCAGGCAGGCGGCGGACTTGGCGCTGCCGGCCTGGGCGTCTCCCTTGGCGGGCGCGGCGGCCTCGCTGGCGGCGGCAGGCTGCACGGCAGCCAGCGCGAGCATGGAGGTGGCGATCAGCGCGCCGAGGCGGCCGGCGCGAAAGGCGGGCGAGTGAGTCGTCATCGGTCCCAGAGCTCCCAGATCGGGCAAAAAACGGCGGAATTGTACACTAACGCCCCCCCGCGAAAGGCAGCCCCCCGTGAGCTTGTTCCCGAACACACAATTCCTGCTGAGTGTCGCCAGCGCCAGCCAGTTCCCCGCGGACAGCGGCGTCGAGATCGCCATGGCCGGGCGCTCCAACGCAGGCAAGTCCAGCGCCATCAATTCCCTGCTCGCCAGGCACGGCCTGGCGCGCACCAGCAAGACGCCGGGCCGCACCCAGCTGCTGAACTATTTCGAGCTGGCCCCGGGCCGACGCCTCGTGGACCTGCCCGGCTACGGCCACGCCGAGGTGCCCAACGCGGTACGCGCGAAGTGGCTGCCGCTGGTGGACCGGCTGCGCGAGCGCAGCAGCTTCCGCGGTCTGATTCTGGTGGTGGACAGCCGTCGTGGGCTGCGTCCGGAAGACGCCGGACTGCTGGAGTGGAGTGGCCTGCCGCCCGAGGGGCTGCATGTGCTGCTTTCCAAGGCGGACCAGCTCGGCCGCAATGACGGCCTCAAGGTGCTGCGGGCGACGCAGCAACAGCTGGCCGATATCGCCAGCGTGCAGTTGTTCTCGGCGCTCAAGGGTCAGGGGCTGGACGAGGCGCGCAACGTGCTGCGCCGCTGGACCGCCGCCGCCTGAAAAAAAGAAACCCCGATGGCGTGAGCCATCGGGGCCAGAGGGAACAGGATGGGTCTCTGTCATCCAGGTTCCACCCGCTCAGGGAGGGAAGCGGGGAACGCCGTGGCGTTCACAAGTTGAGACTGCACCCTGGGGCGATGGTTCCGCGGGCAGCAGAAAAATTTCCGCTGCCTGCCGCCATCGGCCTGCTGCGTCGCAGCGGTCAGTGCGCCTCGTCCCAGTTGCTGCCCGTGCCGATCTCGACCTTCAGGGGCACGGCCAGCCGGCCGGCCGCGGGCATGAGGTCCTGCAGCAGCCCGCGCAGCGTCGCCACCTCGTCCTCCGGTGATTCCAGCACCAGCTCGTCGTGCACCTGCATGATGAGGCGCGACCGCAGGCCTTGGGCACGGCAGGCGTTTTCCACGTCGATCATCGCCTGCTTGATGATGTCGGCCGCGGTCCCTTGCATCGGCGCATTGATCGCGCTGCGCTCGGCATATTGCTGCTGCTGCCGGTTGCGCGAGCGGATCTCGGGCAGATAGAGCCGCCGGCCACGCACGGTCTGCACATAGCCATGCTCGCGCGCCTGCTCGCGCGTGCGGTCCATGAAGGTCCTGACGCCGGGATAGCGTTGGAAGTACAGGTCCACGTAACGCTGGGCGGCGCCACGTTCGATGCCCAGTTGCCGCGCAAGACCGAAGGCCGACATGCCGTAGATCAGCCCGAAGTTGATGGCCTTGGCGGCGCGCCGCTGGTCCGGCGTGACCTGCTCGAGCGGCAGGCCGAAGACCTCGGCGGCGGTGGCCTGGTGGATGTCGCGGTCCTCGGCGAAGGCCCGCAGCAGGTCGGCGTCAGCCGACAGGTGCGCCATGATGCGCAGCTCGATCTGCGAGTAGTCCGCCGCCACCAGCAGGTGGCCCGGTGGCGCGGTGAACGCCTGGCGGATGCGCCGACCTTCCGGCGTGCGGATCGGGATGTTCTGCAGGTTCGGGTCGGTCGACGACAGGCGGCCCGTGGCCGCGACGGCCTGGTGGTAGCTGGTGTGCACGCGTCCGGTCTGCGGGTTCACCTGCCCGGGCAGCTTGTCGATGTAGGTGCTCTTGAGCTTGGCGAGGCTGCGGTAGTCGAGGATGAGGCGGGGCAGCTCGTGGCTGTCGGCCAGTTCCTCCAGCACGTCCTCCGCCGTCGACGGCTGTCCGGTGGGCGTCTTGCGCAACACCGGGATCTGCAGCCGCTCGAACAGGATGGCCTGCAGCTGCTTGGGAGAGTCCAGGTTGAACTCGCCGCCGGCGACGGCATGGGCCCGCGCAGCAAGGTCGACGATCTGCCGCGCCAGCTCGCCCCCCTGCGCCCGCAGCAAGCCGGTATCGACCAGCACGCCGCGCCGCTCCATCACCTGGAGCACCGGCACCAGCGGCTGCTCCAGCGTCTCGTAAAGCTCGCGCAGCACGGGTTCGCTGCCGAGCTTGCCCCACAGCGACCCGTGCAGCCGCAACGTGACATCCGCGTCCTCCGCGGCGTAGGTGGCTGCCTGCTCCACGGGGACCTGGTCGAAGCCGATCTGCTTCGCCCCTTTGCCCGCGACCTCCTCGTAGGTGATCGTCTGCAGCCCGAGGTAATGCGCCGCGCAGGAATCCATGTCGTGGCGCGTGGCGACGCTGTTCCAGACGTAGGACTCGAGCATCGTGTCGAAACGCTGACCGCGCAGCGTGATGCCGTGGTTGGCCAGCACGTGCGTGTCGTACTTGAGGTGGTGCCCGACCTTGGGCCGGTCCGCGTCCTCCAGCCAGGGCTTCAGGCGGGCCAGCGTCGTGTCGAGGTCCAGCTGCTCGGGTGCGCCCGCATAGCGGTGCGCCAAGGGCAGGTAGGCGGCCTCGCCCGGCGCCACGGCGAAGGACAGCCCCACGATGCGTGCCTGCAGGTAGTCGAGGCTGGTGGTCTCGGTGTCCAGTGCCACCAGCGGCGCGGCCTGCAGTCGTGCCAGCCAGGCGTCCAGCTGGGCAGCCGTGCTGATCGTCTCGTAAACGCGCGGCAGGGCCGTTGGCACGGCAGCGGCGGGCGTGGCCACGTCGGGCGCGCCCGGCGCGGCCTCTGCCACCACAGCGGCAGCCTCGCCGGAGCCGGCATCCAGCGCGCGCAGCCAGGACTTGAACTCCATGCGCGCATAGAGCGTGCGCAGCGCCGCGGTGTCCTGCGGACGGCGGTTGAAATCCAGGCTGCCGTCGGGCAACTCAAGGTCCGTGCGGATGGTGGCCAACTGGCGCGACAGTGCGAGGGTATCGAGTCCCGCGCGGAGGTTCTCGCCCACCTTGCCACTGATGTCAGCGGCCTGTGCGACCAGCCGGTCCAGCGTCTGGTACTGCGCCAGCCACTTCGCAGCGGTCTTCGGGCCGACCTTGTCGATGCCGGGGATGTTGTCGGCGCTGTCGCCGACGAGGGCGAGGTAATCGATGATCTGCTCGGGCCAGACGTCGAACTTGGCCTTCACGCCATCGCGGTCCAGGCGCGAGTTGGTCATGGTGTTGACCAGCGTGATGCGCGCATCGACCAGCTGCGCCATGTCCTTGTCGCCGGTGGAGATCAGCACGTCTTCGCCGGCCTCGGCCGCGCGCCGCGCCAGCGTGCCGATCACGTCGTCGGCCTCCACGCCCTCGATGCGCAGCAGCGGCAACCCCAGTGCCTGCACGGCATCGAGCAGCGGTTGCACCTGCGCGCGCAGGTCGTCCGGCATCGGCGGGCGGTGCGACTTGTACTCGGCAAACAAGTCGTCGCGGAAGGTGCGGCCCGGCGCATCGAAGACCACGACGACGCGGGCACCGGCCTGCTCGCGCGCGAAACGCTGCAGCATGCTGAGCACGCCGAAGACGGCGCCCGTCGGCTCGCCGCGCGAGTTGGTCAGTGGCGGCAGCGCGTGGAACGCCCGGTACAGGTAGGACGAGCCGTCGACCAGGATGAGGGGCGCCGGCGCGTTCAATGGATCTGCTTCCGTGGCTCTTCGCTGCGGTCCGGTGCCGGCGGCGTCTGCGCGTCCTGAGGCGCCGGCGTGAGGATCACCGGCGAGGCGGACGGGTCCGGCAGGAACAGCGGGCCCTTCTGGCCGCAAGCCGTGAGCAGCAACAAGGCAGGCATCAACAAGAGAGTCTTCATGCGTGGGATCATAGCCCGGCAACAAGGAAGCCTTGATGAGTGAACCGTTGAAGGAGGGCTGGCAGGTCGCCGCCTGGTCCTCCGAGCTGGGGGGCGAGCGGCCGCTGCCGCGTCGCCTGAACGATGTGCCGCTGGCGCTCTACCGCCTCGCGGATGGCACAGCCGTGGCGCTGCACGACCGCTGCCCCCATCAGGGCGCGCCCTTGTCCATGGGCCGCCTGCAGGACGACCGCCTGCACTGCGCCTTCCATGGCCTGGGCTTCAACCGCGAGGGCCGCTGCGACGATCCGCGGGTGCATGCCTCGGTGCGCGAGTCGCAGCGGGTGCGCTGCTACCCGCTGCACGAGCATGACGGCATCGTGTGGATATGGATGCACGGGTCGCCGCCGGGCGAGTTGTTGCCCCCCGGCGCCGAGGCGCCAGCCACGGCCGCTGGCACGACCCCTCCTGAATGCGAGACCCGCGTGACCCGGATACCCGGCGACCTTGCGGCAGCGCGCGCGCAACTGTCGGCGTTGCCAACGCCGGACGATGCGGCCGAGATCGAGGACTACCTGACGCCGGGCAATGCGCTGTTCACGCACCACTTCCGCCGCCTGCGCCACAAGCCTCAGACGCGCTGAACTCCCCGCCAGGCGCGCCACAGCACCCACAGGCAGATCGCTGCATAGGCCAGCATCAGCGGCAGGTCGAGGAACAGCAGCAGCACCAGCGGCCACAGCGCGATGCTGGCCATCAGGAAGGCCAGCGCGGCGAACAGCAGCGTCTGCCGCTGGAAATCCAGATGCCGCAGCAGCTCCGCCTCGCCGGCATGGCGCCGCCGCAGCAGCAGGTCGAGCACCACGTGGACCAGGACCAGCGGCAGCCACAGCAGCAGGCCCGCCACCAGCCACAGCGCCAACAGGCCGCCCAGTGCCGCCGTCGCGAGCAGGCCATAGCCTGCCAGCGCGAGGCGGCGCAGGTCGCCCTCAGCCACTGCTGCCCTTGAGCCGCAGTCCGACGCGCCGGTAGGCCTCGCGGAAGGGGATGCCTTCGCTGACCACCAGCGCATTGGCCTCCTCGGCGGCGCGGATGCCCGGATCCAGGTGGATGCGTTCCGGGTTGAAGGCCACGGCCGGCAGCGCCGCGGACATGATGTCCAGCGTCTGCATGCACAGGTCGATGCCGCGGAACAGCGGGAACTTCAGCAGCTGCAGGTCGCGCTGGTAGCCCGACGGCAACTTGGCGAAGATGCCCAGCGCCTCCACGAGGCAGCCGTGCGCGCTGGCCGTGCGGCCGCGCACCAGCTCGAAGACGTCCGGATTGCGCTTCTGCGGCATGATCGAAGAGCCGGTCGTGAAGGCATCCGGCAGGCGCACGAAGGCGAACTCCTGCGTGTAGAACAGCAGCAGATCGCTGGCCAGCCGGCCCAGGTCCTGCATCAGCAGCGTGACCTCGAACAGCAGCTGCGCCTCGGCCTTGCCGCGCGAGATCTGCACCGCCGTGACCGGCTCCTGGACCTCGGCGAAGCCCAGCGCGGCACGGGTCTGCTCGCGGTCCAGACCCAGGCCAGGCGCGCCATAGCCGGCCGCCGAGCCCAGCGGGCTGCGGTTGATGCGCCGTTGCACCGACTGCAGGCCGGCGACGTCATCGCGGATCTCGCTGGCGAAGCCGCCTGCCCAGAGCGCCACCGAGCTGGGCATCGCCTGCTGCATGTGCGTGTAACCGGGAATCACCAGCGTGCCCTGCCGCGCGGCCAGCGCGTCGAGTTCCGCGGCCACGGCGGTTGCGCCCTGCGCCAGTTGGTTGGCGGCGTCGCGCAGGTAAAGGCGCAGTGCCGTAAGCACCTGGTCGTTGCGCGAGCGGCCGAGGTGGACACGGCCGCCGGCCGGCCCGATCAGCGCCGTGAGGCGTTTCTCGAGGGCCGTCTGGCCGTCCTCGTCCTCCAGCGTGATGCGCCACTCCCCGGCGGCGTGCTGCGCCCCGATGCGCTGCAGGCCGTCGCGGATCGCCGCCAGGTCGGCCTCCGGCAACAGGCCGCGCGTGGCCAGCATCGTGGCGTGCGCGATCGACGCCTGCACGTCGTACTGCACCAGGCGCTCGTCGAGGGCATAGTCCTCGCCGGCCGTGAACTGCAGCACCCGCTCATCGAGCGCGCCGCCCTTGTCCCAGAGTCGCGACATGTCTTGCCGTCAGCCCTGCGCGCCGGCGCCGAGCTGGTTCACATCCTTGACCACGAGCGTGCCCGTGCCTTCGTTGGTGAACACTTCCTCGAGGATGGCATCCGGGGCGTCATAGGAGATGACGTGCACGCGGCGCACGCCGCCCTTGATCGCCGCCTCGATGGCCTTGGCCTTCGGCAACATGCCGTCCTTGATGGCGCCGGTTGCCCGCAGCCGGTCAAGGCCCGCGAGGTCGGTGAAGGAAATCACCGAGCGCGGGTCGGCAACGTCCTCGAGGATGCCGGGCGCCCCGGTGCAGAGGATCAGCTTCTCGGCGCCCAGGGCGGCACCGATGGCGGCGGCCACGGTGTCGGCGTTGATGTTGAGCAGCGTGCCGCCGTCATCGGCGGACAGCGGGCTGACGACGGGCATCAGGCCATTGTCGAGCAGCTTCTGCAGCACACTGCCGTCCACCACGTCGATGTCGCCGACGAAGCCGTAGTCCACGGTCTCGCCGTCGACCTTCACCGGGGCACGCTTGTGCGCCTTGATCAGCCCGGCGTCGACACCCGACACGCCCACCGCCTCGATCTCCAGTTCACGGCACATCGACAGCAGGCGCGTGTTGATGAGCCCGTTGAGCACCATGGAGGTGGCGTCGATGGCCTTCTCGTCCGTGACGCGCCGGCCCTGCACCATGCGCGTCGGCACGCCCATCGCCTCGGTCACTTCGGTGAGCTGCGGCCCACCGCCATGCACCATCACCACGCGGATGCCCAGGTAATGCAGGATCGAGACCTGCTCGATCAGGGCACGCGTCTTCGCGGCATCGCCGAACACGGCGCCACCGGCCTTGACCACGAAGGTCTTGCCCTTGAACAGGCGGATGTACGGGGCCGCGCTGCGCAGTGCGCTGATGACGGCGGTCGGGGCGGGGCTGTGCACGATCATGGCGGGTTCCGTGTGCGGTTCGGTGGAAGGGATCAGGCCTGGCCGGCCAACAGGCGGTGGAGCACCGCCATCTGCGCCGGCATGCGGTTGTAGGCCTCGCGCAGCACGATGCTGCGCGGGCCATCGAGGACGTGGTCGGCAATGGCAACGTTGCGGCGCACCGGCAGACAGTGCATGAGCCTGCAGTCCGCGGCGGCGCCCTCGAACCAGGGCTCCTGCACCATCCAGTCGCCCAACGTGGCGCGCAGCGCCGCGTCCGCGTCGGTATCGCCGTAGTGGCGCGTTGAACCCCACTCCTTGGCATAGAGCACCTGCGCCCCACGCATGGCGGCAGCACGGTCGGTGGTCTCGGTGACGCTGCCGCCGTTGGCGGCCGCGAGACGCTCCGCCTTGGCGCGCAGGGCCGGTGGCAGTTCATAGCCCTCGGGGCGCAGCACCACCACTTCCATGCCGCGCTGGGCGGCCATGGTCAGCGCGGCTGCAGGCACCGCCAGCGGCAGGGCGCGCGGGTGCGTGACCCAGGACAGCACGAACTTGCCGGCCCGCGGCACCTTCAGTTCGTCCATCGTCTTCCAGTCGGCGAGCGCCTGGCAGGGATGGTTCATCGCCGACTCCATGTTGATGAGCGGCTTGTCCACCAGTTGCGCCATGGCGCCGAAGCTCGTCTCGGCCAGGTCCGCCTGCAGGTCCTTGCCATCGGCAAAGGCGCGGATGCCCAGCACGTCGCAATAAGAGGCGAGCACCGGAATGCCCTCGCGGATGTGTTCCGCGCGGTCACCGCTCATGATCGCACCCAGTTGCTGCTCGAGCTTCCAGGTGCCCTGGCCCGGCGTCACCACGAAGCTGCTGCCGCCCAGGCGGGCCATGCCGGCCTGGAACGACGACAAGGTGCGCAGCGAAGGATTGAGGAACAGCAGCCCGAGGATCCGGCCTGCCAGCGCCCGCGGTTCCGGGTGCGCCTCGAGCCGCGAGGCGAGTGCGACCAGGTCCGCGACGGCGTCGCGCTCCAGGTCGGCAAGGTCGATGAAGTTCTTCAAGACAGGTCCCTCGGCCCGGTTCACAGCTCAAGCCGCGCCAGCGCCTCGGCCAGCAGGTCGACGTGGGCTTCCTTGAGGATGAAGGGCGGCAGCAGGCGCAGGATCGACGGATCGCCGCTGGTGCCGCAGAGGATGTCGGCTTCGAGCAGCGCCTTCTGCACCAGCTTGGCGGGCACCCGCGTCTTCAGGCCCAGCAGGAAGCCTTCGCCCTGCATGCCGGTGACCGGCCCCACCACGCAGCTGCGACGGATGTAGGCCGAGACGCGCTGCACGTTCGCCAGCAGTTCCTCGTTCTCGATGGCGTCGATGACCGCTTCGATGACGGCACAGGCCATCGGGCCGGCGCCGAAGGTGGTGCCCATCGCGTCCATCTTCACGGCCGCCGCGGCGCGTTCCCCGAGCAGCAGCGCCGAGCAGGGAAAGCCGTTGCCCAGCGCCTTGGCGGTGGTCAGCAGGTCCGGCATCACGCCGTAGCAGTTGGCGCCGAAGGGATGCCCGGTGCGGCCCATGCCGCACTGCACCTCATCGAAGATGAGGGCCGCGCCGGTCTCGTCGCAGCGCCGCCGCAGCGCCTCCAGCAGTTCCGTGCCGACGTCGTAGGCACCGCCGACACCCTGCACGGGTTCGACGATCACCGCGGCCGTGCGCTCCGTGATCTGCGCCAGGCCCTCGAGGCCGCTGCGCGGGATGAATTTCACGTCGAAGGGCAGGCGCGGGTAGCCGTACCACTTGCCGGCCGAACCCCAGCTCAGTGCAGCTGCGCCGGCGGTGCGGCCGTGCCAGCCTTGCTCGAGCGCAATGACCTCCTCCCGACCCGGGTTCATCGCAAAGGCCATCTTCAACGCGTTCTCGTTGGCCTCCGCACCGCTGTTGATGAAGAACACACTGCGGAACGGCAGGCCGGAAAAGCGGATCAGCCGCGCCGCAGCGCGCCGCCGCACGTCCATGGGCACGGCGTTGGTCTGGAAGGCGACGCGCTGCGCCTGCTCGGTGAGTGCGCGCAGCCAGCCCTGGTGCCCGTAGCCCAATGCAGCCACGGCGTGGCCACCGTACATGTCGAGGACGCGCCGCCCCTCAGGCGTGTACAGCCAGACGCCATCGGCGCGGTCCACCTCAAGCGGGTATTGCGCGAAGACGGGAGCCAGGAAGTCGGGCGTGTCGGTGCTCATCGGTCGAAGGTCCTTGGAAACGGTCAGGTCCAGCCGGCGGCGGGTGCCGTGAGGCCGGCGGATTCAGGCTGGCCGAGCAGCCTGTTCATCCATTGAACGGCGCCGCCTGCGGCGCCCTTGGTCAGGTTGTCGATCACGCTCATGACGGCCACGCTGCGGCCATTGGTGGCCACCGACAGCCGTGCATAGTTGCTGCCGGCCACGTCCTTCACGCGGGGCGCCTGCGCCGAGACGCTGACGAAGGGCGAGTGCGCGTAGTAGTCCTGCAGCTGCTTGAGCAGCGCAGCGGCATCGACAGGCTGCACGAGGGTCGCCTGCACGGTGGCGTGGATGCCGCGCGCGAACGGCCCCGAATGGGGCACGAAGTGGAACTCTGCAGCCACGCCGCTGGCCGCCAGCGCGCAGGCCGTGACTTCCGGCGTGTGCCGGTGCGCAAGCGCGTTGTACGAATACAGGTCGCTGTGACGCGTCGGATGGTGCGTGCCCTCGGCGGGCTTGCGGCCGGAACCGGTGCTGCCGGTCACGCCCGTGACGAACAGCTGGGGGTTGACCAGACCCAGCTTCAGCAGCGGCACCGCAGCCAGCAGGATGGCCGTGGCGAAACAGCCGGGGTGCGCCACGTGCGGCGTCGGCGCGGCGGCAAGGTGTTCCGGCACGGCGCAGCTGAATTGCGGCAGCCGCGCCGGTGCGCCGTGTGCGTGCTTGTAGACCGCAGCGTAGGCCGCATCGGTGCTGTAGCGGTAGTCGGCCGAGATGTCGACCACGCTGGGCTGCGTGCCGGCCTGTTCTGCCACCGTCAGCAGCCGGTCGATCAGCGCGGCCGAGGCGCCATGCGGCGCGGCGGAGAAGATCGCGCTGCGCGGCAGGCTCGCCACCAGGGCCTCGATCTGCGCCTGCGAACTGAAGGTGGTGGCCGGATAGACAGGCGCCAGGTGGCCGAAAGCCTTGGCGACCGGCTCGCCGGGGGAACTGTCGGACAGGATGCCGGCCAGTTCCAGGCCGGGATGTCCGGCGATGAGGCGCAGCAGCTCGCCGGCAACATAGCCGGTGCCGCCGAGTACGATCGTGGGAACGCGCATGGTCATCAGGTCGAGGCCTCGACCGGACGCGCGGGCAGCTTCAGCCCCTCGATGATGAGGTCGCCCAGCTTGGCCCCGTTGGTCATGGCATTGCAGGCGCGCACGCTCATCTGCTCCTCGATGATCTGCACGCCGACGTCGTTGTCCGTGGCCGGGCCGGTGACCGCCATCGGTTCAATGCCGAAGCGCTCGCGCAGCAGCTTGACGCCGCCCCAGGCTGCGACCGGGTCGTTGGCCGACAGCACCACGCAGTCCAGCGCCTTGGCGATGTCCTCGCACTTCAGGATGGCGTCGACGCCGTAGGTGCCGATGAGGCCGTCGCCGAGCTCGAAGACGATCACGTCGGGCTTCTTTGCCGACAGTTCGTTGAGCATCGCGCGCGTCAGGGCCGGGCCGGTCTTCGCGGTCGTGGTCACCACGCCGAAGTCCGTGAAGATGAGTCCGTTGCGTGCGCCGGCATCGGCGAACGCGAGGATGTCACGCCGCAGCGACACACCGGTGGCCTTGAACACGTCGACCACCAGGCCACGATGGCGCATCCGCGAGACAATGGCCGCCGCCGCGGCTGTCTTGCCGGCTTCCATGCAGGTGCCGGCGAGGGCCACGACCGGTACACCCTGCTTGTCGAGCGTGGCGTCGTAGTCAAGCTTGCGCGAGCCGACACGGGCCGGCACGCCGATGCGCTCCCCCAGATAGGGGAACTGCAGCACGACGCCCAGCACGCGGCAGTCGAAGGGCCGGCCCTTGTCCGGGTTGGCCGAATCGCAGACGCCGAGCACGCCGCCGATGTTGAGCATCTGGATGATGTCGCCGGCCTTGACCGACGCCGGCACATGGCCCGAGTAGCCGAACAGCGCCTTGCGGGTGCCGAGCGCACCGACCACGACATCACCCTTGACCACCTTGGCCATGCGGCCGCTGGTGAGTTCGAGCGTGTTGTAGGTGGACTTGTTGGTCAGCACCTCGACCACCAGCACCACGCCCTCTTCGGAGGGAATGTTGTCCTCCGCGATGCGCAGGTCATGGTCCAGGCCCAGGGCCTGGGTGACGGAGGCGATCTTGTCGACGACGACGCTCTTCATCTCGGTTCAGCCCTTGGCCTTGGCGGCGTTCTCGCCCGCGCGACGGTGGAACACGCCCGTGAGGGCGACGATCTTGGAGAAGCCCAGCGCATCCTGCGGACTCCACTCGCCGACGGCCTCGCCATAGACGCCCTTGGACGCGGCCATCAGCGAGTACGCGGATTCGACACCCTCGACGAAGCAGCTGCCGGGGCGCAGCAGCACGTGCACCTCGCCCGTGACCCGCTCCTGGGACGACAGCATGAGCGCCTCGATGTCGCGGCATACCGGATCCAGCAGCTGGCCTTCGTGCACCAGATCGCCGTAAGGCGCGGACACCAGGTCCTTGATGCGCTGCTGGCGCGGCGTCATCACCAGCTTCTCCAGCTCACGGTGCGCCAGCAGGAGGATTTCAGCGGCGGGCGCCTCGAAAGCCACCCGGCCCTTGGTGCCGATGATGGTGTCGCCGAGGTGGATGCCGCGGCCGATGCCGAACTTCGCGCCGATGGCCTCGAGGCGCTCGATCACGTCGACCGGAGTCATCGCCTTGCCATCTAGGCCCACGGGGCGGCCCTGTTCGAAGCGGATCGTGTGGTGCTGCGGCAGGGCCGGCTTGTCGAAGGCTTCCTTCGACAGGACCCACGCGCTCTCGGGGATGCTGCCCTTGCTGGTCAGCGTCTCGGTGCCGCCGATGGTCACGCCCCACAGGCCGCGGTTGATCGAGTACGCGGCGCCGTGCGGCGGGATGGGCATGTTGCGCGCCTGCAGGTAATCCAGCTCTTCCTGGCGCTTGAAGGCCTTGTCGCGCACCGGTGCGAACACTTCAAGGTCCGGGGCCAGCGTGCGCAGCGCGACCTCGAAGCGCACCTGGTCGTTGCCCGCGGCCGTGCACCCGTGCGCGATCATGTTGGTGCCCAGTTCGCGCGCCACGCGGGCGATCGTCTGTGCCTGCATCACCCGCTCGGCGCCGACGCACAGGGGGTACATGTTGCCGCGCTTCACGTTGCCGATGACCAGGAAGCGCAGCACCTGCTCGTAGTAGTCGGCACGCGCATCGACCTGGTGGTGGTCGATGGCGCCCAGCGCCAGGGCGCGCTCGCGCAGCGTCTTCGCGGCTTCCGCGTCGATGCCGCCGGTGTCGACCGTGACGGTGATGACCGGCCGGCCGGTGTTTTCGGCCACCCAGGGCACCAGGAAGGAGGTGTCGAGGCCACCGGAATATGCGAGGACGATGGGCTTGGCGCCCTGCGATGTATTGCTCATAGGATGTTCAGACCTTGAACGTGGAACGGAGACGCTCGACGAGCCGCTGCTGCGCGGCGCCGTCCTGCGTGGCGATGAAGATGGTGTCGTCACCGGAGAGCGTGCCGACCACCTCCGGCCAGCCGGCAGCGTCCAGCGCCGCCGCCACCGTGCCGGCAGCGCCAACGCTGGTCTTGAGCACGGTGATCGACGGGCCGGCCGCTTGCAGGCTGCGGACGAAGCGTGCCACGACTGTGAAACCGTCCGTTGCCAAGCCCGTCACAATCGCGTCTGGCGGCAGGTAGCGGCCCTGGGCCTTGATGACGCCCAGTTCGCGCATGTCGCGGCTCACCGACGACTGCGTGACCTCGTAGCCCTCGGCATGCAGCAGTTCCACCAGGTCTTCCTGGCGGCGCACGGCCTCGCCGCGCAGGAGGCGCAGGATCGCGTTGCGGCGCTCGGCCTGGTGGCGGTCTGTCTGCATAAGAATTCGAGATTATGCATAAAATTGCACGGACTGCAAGCTGCCACCCGTCTCTCCCGTCAAGGCTCCCCGAGCGCCCGGTTGTCGAAGCGCCGGATCTCGTGCACCGCACCCGCCGCGACGGCCTCGAGCTGCACGCTGTCGCCCGGTTGGGTCAGTGGCAGTTCCTCGCTCAGGTCGCCCGCCGCGGTGAACAGGCGCGTCGGCTGCGACTGCAAGGTCAGGTGGAACACGGTGCTGCCGCTGCGCACGCTGGCGGCGATGCGCGCCACCACGCCCTCATGCCGCTCCGGCCCGGCCATCTGCAGCGCGGCCGTGCGCTCCTGGCCGAGGCGCCGTGACTGGAAGGCGCGGATGGCTGCGGCAAGCGTGTTGCCGGTGCCCAGCAGTTCCTTGTTCTGGATGCCCAGCACGGCATAGGCCTGCGTGGCGCCCGACACATCGGTCAGCGCGGTGACGTAGGCCGGGGTGCCGTCCACCTGCAGCGGCGTCGGGTTGGAGGCGCGGTAGCCCTTCTCGCGCCAGGCCTGCTCCATGATCGCGGTGGCCTCTTCCTCGATGACGCCGCTGATGGCGAAGCGGCGCGCGGCGCCACTGCGCGTGTCCACCAGCACGATGCCGGTCAGCGAGGTATCGCGACCCACGGAAGTGAGCCCGGTCACCCAGTAGCTGCGGCCGTCCTCACCGGTGACCAGGTCCAGTTGCCAGGTCGAGGTCTGCAGGCGTCCCTGCTGGCTGGGGTTGAGCCAGCCACCGGAGTGGTAGCGGCCCCAGTCCTCCAGGCGCCGGTAGACCAGGCGCTCCGGTTGCACGTTGTCCACCCAGTCCGGCACCGCATCCACGGCGTGCCGCTGCACGGCGCCGGTCTGCATGTCGATGAGCAGCACGGCATCGACCACCGGACCCGCCAGTCCGATCTCGTGGCGGAGCAGCGGCACCACCATGAAGGGCCGGCCGCGCTCGTCGAGTTCGGGGATGGCCTGTCCCAGCCGGTGGCGCTGGCTGCCGTTGAAGTAGGCATGCCGTGGCAGCAGGTCCTGCCAATAGGCCGAGTTCAGGTAGCGCAGCTTCAGCGGCTGGCCGCCGAGTTCGCGCACCACGCGCAGGCGCTGCACGTCGGTGGCCGACACCACGACGTACCCCGGGGTTGCGCGGTTGCGCCACCAGGCGAAGAAGCCGGAGTGCTCGAGCACGCCGACCCAGACCAGCTCGCCGTTCACCACCTGGCGGTGCAACGCCCCGATGCGGGTGATGCTGCCCAGCGCCGGATCCACCAAGCCCAGCTTGGTTTCGGCTTCCTTGCGGGCGACCGCTTCGCTGACCAGGGGGGCGCGCTCGACCGACAGCGCCGGCAGGCCACCGCGCGTGCTGTCGGTACCGGCGTCCTGCAGAGGACCCAGCAAGCCGGCGTAGCGCTGCGCGTGCAGCATGGGTGCGGTGCTGCCCCACATCACCAGCACCAGCACGCCCAGCAGCGGCAGTGCATACCGCAGCCAGCGCGGCACCACCGGCAGCCCGACCGTCGGCCGGCGCCGCACCAGTGCTGGCAGCCCGAACAGCCACAACGCGAGCACGGCGAGCTCGCACAGGAAGAACCAGAAGCCGCCGTAGTCCAGGCCCAGCGGCGGTCGCTGCCACCAGACCCCGAAAGCGGCCAAGGCCAGGAACAGCAGTGCGCGGATCGCCATGTCAGTCACTCCCATGCAAGGACGACAGGCAGTGTTGCCTGCGCAGGCACCAGGTGCAAACGCAGGCACAGCCCACACTGGCGCACCCTGTGCGGCCGGCGTAAAACCGGCGGCATGACGCTTCGCATCCGCACGGCGGCCCGGTTGGCCGCCCTCGTCCTGGCCCTGGGTCTGCCCGCGGCCAGCCTGGCTGCCACGGTGATCGAAGCCTTCAGCCCGGAGGGCTTGGTGAAGGCGCCGCGGCAGGTCACGGTGAGGTTCACCGAGGACCAGGTGGCGCTGGGCGACACCCGCCTGCCGGATCCTTTCGACGTGCAGTGCCCGGTGCCCGGCAGCGGCCGCTGGGTCGACACGCGCAACTGGGCCTGGGACTTCGAACGCGACCTGCCCGGGGGCCTGACATGCCGCTTCACGCTGCGCGCAGACCCGACGCAGGTGCGCACGCTCACGACAGGCGGCGCCAGCCTGTTGGGCAGCCTGCCGGAGGACGGCAGTGGCGGCATCGACGCGCAGCAGATCTTCATCCTGCGTCTGGATGCACCGGTCACGCTGGGCAGCGTGCGCACGCAGGCAGCCTGCCTGGTCGAGGGTATCGCCGAGCGCCTGCCGGTGCAGGTGCTGGAGGGCGAGGAGCGGCGGCGCGCACTGGCGGGCGGGCGCCAGCAAGGCTGGCGCTGGTCACAGCTGTTGCAGGGTGCCGATGCCGACGCCCTGCCGGCAGACGAGCTGGTGGTGCTGCGCTGTCCGCGGCCGCTGCCGGAGGGTGCCAAGCTGCGCCTGTTCTGGGGCCGCGGCGTCACGACCGTTGGCGGCAGTGCCGGCACGGTGGACCTCACGCTCGACTTCACTGTGCGCCCGGCTTTCAGTGCGCGACTGGAGTGCACGCGCGTGCGTGCGGATGCCGGCTGCGTGCCGATCCTGCCGCTGCAGCTGTGGTTCACGGCGCCGGTGCCGCGTGAGCAGGCGCTGGCCGTGCGGCTGCGGCTGCCCGATGGCAGCTCCCGGACGCCTGAGCCGGGTGATGGCGATGCGCCCTTTCAGGAGCTGTTGCGTTTCCCCGGGCCCTTCCCCGAGTCCACGTCGCTGCAGCTGACGCTGCCCCCCGGGCTGGTGGACGATGCGGGCCGGCCCTTGCAGAACGCGGCGCGCTTCCCGCTGGCCGTGGGTATCGACGAGCTGCCGCCGTTGGCCAAGTTCAGCGGCGATTTCGGCATCCTCGAAGCACGCGAGGGCGGCGTGCTGCCGGTGACCCTGCGCAACCTCGAGCCCTCACTGGCCGCGCGCCAGGCCAGCCTGCCGGCGCGCAGCCTGAAGCTGCCGCCGGAGGCGGCTGGACTCATGCGCTGGCTGCAGCGTGTGCAGGAGGCGGGCCAGTCGCGCGGCGAGTCCATCGAGGTGCAGATTCCCGCGGACCCGGCGCGTGGCGCGCCGGCGCGCACCGAGCGGCGCTGGCGCGACGACACCGGTTCGCGCAGCGTGTTCACCGACGATGAGTCGCCGCGGCGCTTCAACCTGCCCAAGCCGGAAGGCGCCAAGGCCTTCGAGGTGGTGGGCATCCCGCTGCGCGACAACGGCCTGCACGTGGTGGAGATCGAGAGCCGCGTGCTGGGCAATGCGCTGCTGGGTCGCGACCAGCCGCGTTACGTGGCGACGGCCGCGCTGGTCACGGACCTTGCCGTGCACTTCAAGTGGGGCCAGGACAGTTCCGTGGTCTGGGTCACGCGGCTGTCGGATGGCGAGCCCGTCGGCGGCGCGCAGTTGCAGGTGGCCAATGCCTGCAGCGGCCAGGTGCTGTGGCGCGGGGGGACCGATGGCGACGGCCTCGCACTCATCCGCGGCAGCCTTGGCGAGCCGCATGGCAGCGATCGCTGCACCACGTACGGCCCTGCGCCGCTCATGGTGCTGGCTCAGCTCGCCGACGACTACAGCTTCGTGCTCTCCGGATGGGACAAGGGCATCCAGCCCTGGCAGTTCGGTCTCGAGACCGGTGGCGAATACGAGCGCCAGGTCTTCCACACGGTCACCGACCGCGCCCTGCTGCGTGCCGGCGAGACGGTGTCGATGAAGCATTTCCTGCGCCGCCGCCATGCCACGGGCCTGGTGCAGCTCGCCGGGCTGCCCGCGGCGCGGGAGCTTCTCATCACCCACGACGGGAGCGGCCAGGAGTACCGGCTGAAGGCCAGCTTCGGCGCCGACGGCGTGGCCGAGTCCACGTGGACGGTCCCCGAGGGCGCACCGCTGGGCCGCTACCGCATCGCCCTGCGCGATGGCGGCGGCTGGCGCAGCAGCGGGTCTTTCCGCGTGGCGCAGTTCCGTCTGCCGACCATGACGGCCAGCATCAACGGCCCGTCGCGGCCGCTGGTGGCCGGCAGTGGTATCGACCTCGACGTGCGCGTGGCTTATCTGAGTGGCGGCGGTGCGGCACAGCTGCCGGTCACCGTGCGCGCCGTGTACACCGAGATGACACCGGAATACCGCGGCCTGGGGAATGTGCGTTTCGGCGGCGACCCGGTCCAGACGGGCTTGCAGACCTATGACGGCGAAGAGGGTGATGGCGACAGCGAGGCGCCGGCCGGGCCGCAGCCGGGCACCGCTGCCGATGCCCTGATCGTGTTGCCGGTGACGCTCGACGACGCCGGCACGGCGCGCGTGCCGCTGCCGCCCGCGCCGCAGGTGGCGCGGCCGATGGTGCTGGTGGCGGAGCTGGAATACCCGGATGCGAACGGCGAGCGCCTGACCGCTGGGATGGCCCAGCCACTGCTGCCGGCAAGCATCGCCGTGGGACTCGACGTGGGCGGGTGGAACCGCCGCGACGGCACGATCCCCTTCGAGGTCGTGGTGGTGGATGCGGCGGGCAAGCCGCAACCCGGCCGGCAGGTGGGCGTGCAGCTCTACCAGAAGCGCAGCTACAGCTTCCGCAAGCGGCTGGTCGGCGGCTTCTATGGCTATGCCACCACGACGGAGACGCGCGGGCTGCCGGTACGCTGCGATGGCCAGACCGACACCCGCGGCCGGCTGGCCTGCAAGGTCGCGCCGGGCGCCGAGGGCGAGATCCTGCTGCGCGCCGAGGGGCGCGATGACGCGGGCCGGCTGTCGGGTGCCACCACTTCGGTGTGGGTCTACGGACGCGACGAGGGCTGGTTCGGCGAAGGCGGCAGCGACCGCATGGACCTGCTGCCGGAGCATCCCCGTTACGAGAGTGGCGAGACCGCCAGGCTGCAGGTCCGCATGCCGTTCCGCCGCGCCAAGGCGCTGGTGACGGTGGAGCGCGAAGGCGTGCTGTCCGCGGTCGTGCGCGAGCTTGAGGGCCGCGAGCCGCTGCTTGAGGTGCCGGTGCAGGACGCGCACGCGCCGAACGTCTTCGTCTCGGTGCTGGCGGTCCGCGGCCGCGTGGCCAGCGCACGCGCCAGCGACAGCGGCGTGGAGGGCGACGAGCTGACGGCACTGGTCGACCTCAACAAGCCGTCATGGCGGCTGGGCATGGCGCGGCTGGAGGTGGGCTGGAAACCGCACCGGCTGCAGGTGCAGCTGACGCCGGAGCGCGGGCTTTACCGCATCCGCGAGACGGCGCGGGTCCATGTCCAGGTGCGACGCGAGGACGGCCGGCCCTTGCCCGCGGGCGCCGAGATCGCGCTCGCCGCCGTGGACGCGGCGCTGCTGCGCCTGGCGCCCAACGAGAGTTGGCAGTTGCTCGAAGCGATGATGGGGTCGCGCGGCCTGGAGGTGCGCACCGCCACCGCGCAGATGCAGGTGGTGGGCAAGCGCCACTTCGGCCGCAAGGCCGTGCCGGCGGGCGGTGGTGGTGGCTTCGAGGGCACGGCGCGGCGCGACTTCAGTACCCTGCTCGCCTGGCATGGCCGCGTGGCACTGGATGCCCATGGCGAGGCCTGGGTCAGCGTGCCGCTCAATGACTCGCTGACCGAGTTCCGTCTCGCGGCCATCGCCCATGCGGGCGCGTCGCTCTTCGGCATGGGCAGTGCCTCGATCCGCAGTTCGCAGGACCTGGTCCTCACGTCCGGCCTGCCGCCGGTGGTGAGGGCGGGGGACCAGTTCCTCGCCACCTTCAGCCTGCGCAACACCACGCAGCGCACGATCAGCGTCGAGGTCGGTGGGCGCAACGTCGGTGCGCGGCCGCAGCCGCTGAGCACGCAGCGCATCGAACTGGCGCCGGGTCGGGCCCAGGACCTGTCGTGGCGCGTGACGGCGCCGGCCGATGCCAGTGCCTGGCGCTGGGAGCTCGAGGCCCGCGACGTCGCGGCGCCGGCGGGCGCGCCGGGCATGGGTGACCGCCTGCAGGTCACGCAGCGCGTGATCGAGGCCCTGCCGGTGCGGGCCGTGCAGGCCACGCTGATGACACTGGAAGCACCGCTGACCTTGCCGGTGCAGCCACCGGCGGGCGCCGTGCCCGGCCGGGGTGGCCTGAGCATCACGCTGCGCCCGAAGCTGGGCGAGGGCCTCGACGGCGTGCGCGAGTACTTCCGCCGCTATCCCTACAGCTGCATTGAGCAGCAGCTGTCGCGCAGCGTGGGTCTGGGCGACCTCGACAGCTGGAACGCGTTGATGGCGAAGCTGCCGTCCTACCAGGACAGCACTGGCCTGCTGCGCTTCTTCCCCGAGCCCAGGCTGGCGGGCGATGACGTGCTGACCAGCTACGTGCTGGCGCTGTCGGCGGAGTCCGGACGGCCGCTGCCGGAGGCGGCCCGCAGCCGCATGATCGAGGCGCTGCAAGCGCTGGTCGCCGGCCAGCTCAGGACACGCCGCAGCGTGGACACCGCGGACCTCACGCTGCGCAAGCTGGCTGCCATCGCCGCGCTGGCGCGCCACGAGGCGGCCACCGCCGACATGCTCGACAGCATCACCCCCACGCCGACGCGCTGGCCCGCCTCGGCGTTGCTGGACTGGATCGACATCCTGCAGCGCCTGCCCGCCGCGCCGCGCCGCGATGCCCAGCTCGCCACGGCCTACCAGCAGCTGCGCACGCGGCTGACCCTTTCCGGCAGCGTGCTCGCCTACAGCCCGGCGGCGCAGGACGAGGCTTGGTGGCTGATGGTCTCGCCGGACGTCACCGCCAACCGCCTGCTGCTCGCGGTGCTGGAGCGGCCGGAATGGCGTGCCGACCTGCCGCGGCTGCTGCGCGGCGTGCTGGCGCGCCAGAAACGTGGCCACTGGGACACGACCGTGGCCAATGCCTGGGGCACCTTGGCACTGCAGCGCTTTTCGGCGCTGCATGAGTCGGCGCCGCTCACGGGCGTCACCACCGTCCGCTATGGCGAAACCGCCCGCAACGCGACCTGGGACGCCCAGCGCCGCTCGGCCCAGGTCGAGGCGCCGTGGTCCCCCGTGCCCGCCACGCTGCAGGTGACACATGCAGGTACCGGCCGGCCGTGGCTGCAGGTGCAGGCGACCGCGGCCCTGCCACTGGCCGCGCCGGTCAGCAACGGCTACCGGCTGCAGCGCAGCGTGACGCCGGTGCGCCAGCGTGTGCCTGGCCGCTGGTCGCGCGGCGACGTCATGCGCGTGCGCCTTGAGGCCGACAGCCAGGCCGACATGACCTGGGTGGTGCTGGAGGATCCGGTCCCGGCCGGCGCCACCGTGCTCGGCACCGGGCTGGGCGGGCAGTCGCAGCTCGCACAGGCCGGCGAACACATCGACGGCGACGCCGCGCCGGCCTGGGAAGAGCGGCGCCAGGATGTGTTCCGCGCCTACTACGCCTTCCTGCCGAAGGGACGGGTGCTGCTGGAATACACACTGCGTCTCGACAACCCGGGAAGCTTCCAGCTGCCGCCGACACGCATCGAAGCCATGTATTCGCCGGACTTGAACGCCCAGTGGCCGAACACGCCGGTGGTGATCGAACGGTGATCAGCGACCGGACCCGCCGGCGCATGGCCGCGGAGCTCGCCGCGTTCGTGGCGCTGAAAATGGCCGTTGGAGCGGCGCTGGTGTGGATGTGGTGGGCGGCGGCGCGGCCGGCACCGGACTTCGCGGCCGTCAAGGCCGGCTGGGTCGCGTCCGAGGCCGTGCTGCTCGACCGCCATGGCGAAGTGCTGGGCCGGAAGCGCATCGACCTCCAGTCGCGCCGCGGTGCCTGGCTGTCGCTGGGGCAGGTCTCGCCAGCGCTGCTGGACGCCCTCGTGGCCGGCGAAGACCGGCGCTTCCGTGAGCACCGCGGCGTGGACTTGCGCGCGGTGCTCGGTGCGGCGCGCGACAACCTCCTGGGCCGCGGTCCGCGCGGGGCCAGCACCCTCAGCATGCAGGTCGCGAGCCTGCTGGAGCCCGCATCGAGAGGGCTGCCGTCCTGGCAGCGCAAGCGCCGCCAGGTGCAGCTGGCGCGCGGCCTCGAGGAGCGTTGGAGCAAGGACCAGATCCTCGAGGCTTACGTGAACCTGCTGGGTTTCCGCGGCGAGCTGCAGGGCATCGATGCCGCGGCACGCCACCTGGCGGGCAAGCAGGCCGATGCCCTGGACCGTGCTGAGTCGGCGCTGCTGGCCGCCCTGCTGCCGTCGCCCGCGGCCTCGCCCGCCCGCGTTGCCGCGCGTGCCTGCGCACGGCAGCGTCAGGCCGCGGCCGCCGTGCCCTGCGCGGACCTGCAGTCGCTCGCGGCGCAGTGGTTCGCCGCCGGCCGCCACATGGCGCCACGGACCGTGGACGAGAGCCCGCTCGCGCCGCAGCTGGCGGCCCGCCTGCTGGCGGTCCCTGATGCCCCGAAGCACTTGCGGACCACCCTTGATGCCGGCCTGCAGCGCGTGGTGCAGGAAGCCCTGGCCGCGCAGCTGCGCGACCTCGCGGATCGCAACGTCCGCGATGGCGCCGCGCTCGTCGTCGACAACGACAGCGGCGAGGTGCTGGCCTATGTCGCGTCGGCCGGGCCGTTCTCGCGCGCACCGCAGGTCGACGGCGTGCGGGCGCTGCGCCAGGCCGGGTCCACGCTCAAGCCGTTCCTGTACGCACTGGCGCTGGAGCAGCGCCTGCTCACGGCGGGCTCGCTGATCGATGACGCACCGCTGGACCTGGACACGGCCACGGGCCTCTACCAGCCGGGCAACTACGACGGCCGTTTCCAGGGCCTGGTGTCGTTGCGGACGGCGCTGGCCTCATCCTTGAACCTGCCCGCCGTGCGCACGGTGATGCTGGTCGGCGTCGATCCGTTCCGCGACCGTCTGCGCGCGCTGGGCTACGAGGGGCTGGTGCACGACGGCGCGCACTACGGGTATTCGCTGGCGCTGGGCTCCGCCGAGGTGAGCCTGTGGGAACAGGCGCGCGCCTACCGCGCGCTGGCGCGCCAGGGTCGGGGCGGCGACCTGCGCCTGCTGCTGCCCTCGTCGTCGCCGGGCGCTGCGGCGGGCAACGCCGACGCACCGCGGCCGCTGGCCGCCACGGCCAGCTTCGTGGTGGCGGACATCCTTGCGGACCGCGTTGCGCGCGCGCGGGCCTTCGGCCTCGACAACGCGCTCGCCACGCCCTACTGGACGGCGGTGAAGACCGGCACCAGCAAGGACATGCGCGACAACTGGTGCGTCGGCTTCTCGCGGCGCCACACCGTGGCCGTGTGGGTCGGCAACTTCGAAGGCGACCCGATGCACGACGTGAGCGGCGTCAGCGGTGCCGCGCCGGCCTGGCGCCAGGTGATGGACCACCTCGCGGCGGCGGCCGGAGGCACGGCGTCCGGGCCACCACCACCGGCGGGCCTCGTCCGCAGCGTCCTGAGCTATGCACAGGACCGTGAACCGGCGCGCCGCGAGTGGTTCCTCGCGGGAACCGTGCCGACGGCGCCGGTGGAGGCGGCGCAGGACGCTGCGCGCGCACCGCGCATCCTGTCCCCGGCCAACGGCATGGTGATGGCACTGGACCCGGACATCCCCGTGGAACGGCAGCGCCTGCCCTGGCGCGCCACGGGCGATCTGCAAGGGCTGTCGTGGCGGCTCGGCGACGAGTCGCTTGGCGCCGCGGCCGATGCCGTGATGTGGCAGCCACGCCGCGGCAGCTTCCGCCTGCAGCTGGTGGATGCCGGCGGCAGCGTGCGCGACAGCGCCTTCTTCACGGTGCGCTGAGCGGCAGCGCTAAGGACGCAGGCGCCGCAGGTTCAGGTAGGCGGCCTCGATGTTGTGCTCGCGCAGCGCCGCGTAGTGCCTCCAGTCGCGGTAGGGCTCGAGCAGCAGCCTGCGCTTCATGTCCGCGAGGCTCATGCCGCGCTGCATGGCGCCCTCGACCTCGCGCACCAGGTACTCAAGGTAGCCCCGCCCCTCGACCAGGTCCTGGCGGCCGAAGGCGCGGCTGCCGTGGCCGCCCACCAGCAGGTCGAAGTCCAGTGCCTCGAGCCGGCGGTAGGAGTCGATCCACTCCTGCAGTGGATGGCCGTCGAAGGGGCCGCAGGCGCTGGGCAGGGAACGCATCGTGTCCTGCACCAGCGCATCCGCCGGGAAATCGCTGCCGAAGAGCACGCGTTCGTCGGTGAACAGCACCGCCGTGCCGTCGTCGGCGTGGTTGCGACCCGGGTGCACCAGTTGCAGCGTCTTGCCTCCCGTGCGCAGCGTCATGCGCTCCGCGTACACCAGATCCGGCTTCACGGTGTCGGCGAAGAATTCCGCTGGCGTGGCCCGGCCATCCCTGTCCCGATCCTTGTCCGTCACGGCACTGCGGAACGCGCCGCAATACCAGAGCCGGTCGAGGAAGGGCTGCTCGAACTCGCCGACATCGAGGAAGCCGTCGGCGTTGCGGTCGACGATGTCCCCGGGGAGCATCGGGTAGCGCCCATCCATGTTGCGCAGCATGCGCTCGTGGGCAATGAACGTGGCGGTGTCGCGGAACACCGCGCCGCCTTCGGCGTGGTCCCAGTGGCTGTGGCTGTAGATCACGTACTTCACCGGCTTGCCGGGGAAGCGCTGCGCCAGTTCGGCCTTCAGCCACTGCGCGAAGCCGGTGTTGAGCGTATCGACCAGCACGATGCCGTCATCGGTGACGACGAAGGCGACATGCCAGCCGCCGTTGTTGGCGCGGTAGACATCCCCTGCGACGTGGGTGATGCCCCGCCCGGGCGGCGCGAACATGCCCTTCGGGGGAGGTGGGATATCCTGGGCCGCCCAGGCGCTGCCGGGCATGGCCAGCAGGCTGAAGGCCAGTACCGCACGCCAGGCGCTCACCGCCGACTCAGCGGTCCCACTCGGCGAAGAATTCCGCGCCGGGCGGCTTGCCATCGACCCACATCTCGGACGGATCCCAGTGCTCGGCGATCAGGCCCTGGTCGTCGATGCGGAAGGCGTCGAACCAGGTGATGTAGTAGATGTGCGCCGGATTGGCGCGGTCGCGCACCTTGCGCGCCGACAGGATGATCACGCGGTCGCCGTCGGCGGTGATCGAGACCACCGGCATCTTCATGTGGTCCAGCACCGGGCGCGCAGGCCGGGCGGTGCGGAAGAACTCCATGAAGGTCTTGCGGCCGGAGGGCAGGTTGGGGTTGTGCTGGATGTAGCCCTCGGCCATGTACTTCGGGGCTTCGTCGACGTTGCCGCCCTCGTAGACGATGCGCCAGAAATCGAACACGTGTTTCTTGTTGCGGGCCAGCTTCGGGTCGCTGCTCTCGAGCTGGGCGCGCTGCTCGGCGTGGGAGATCGGCGTGGGCGGGACCTGCGCGTGGGCGGCGCCGGCCGCCAGCAGTCCGGCCATGGCCAGCCCGGCCAGCCAATGTTGCGTCTTCATCGTTCCCCCTGCCTGCATTGATTGCGGAATGCCGTCGATTGTACGCCGGCCCAGGTTTGGGGCTAGGATCGGGCGGACTGCGGACAAGAGACACACGGGGCGGGTATGGCACATCTCATCTGGCGTGCGGCGGCGCTGTCGGCGCTGTTCCTGGGTGCCGGGCTGGCATCGGCACAGCATGTGGCGGACCCGGGCTTCAAGAGCGTGGGCCGGGGCGCGCCGCTCAAGGCGAACATCCGCGATTACCAGGTCACCGGTGCCACGCTGTCGCGCGGTCCGGCACCCACACGCCCGGGTGAAGTGCCGGCCGGTGTGTTCACGGGCGGCGCCCGCAATGGCGAAGTGCCGCCGGGCATCACGCCGCTGCCGGTCGACCTGTTCACCACCAAGGACTTCTATCAGGACCGCCACCTCTGGACGGACCCGCGCTATTTCCGCTGCAACAGCCCGGTGGGCATCGAGGAGCAGTGGGGCGCCACCGGCCCGCGCTACATGGGCGAGGGTGGACCGCAGACGGCGGCCTGGGGCCATTGCGACCGGGACTACCCGCGCGAGGCCATTGTCAGCCCCTACGGTTTCAAGACTGCCGAGGAACACTACGACGCGCTGCTCGCGGAGACTCGCGGCCGCGGCGGCCCGACCCAGCACAGCTACGCCACGGTGCCGGGCGAATGGAGCGGCCGCTACCAGCAGGTGATCCGCACGCCGGGCGAGAACATGTACTGGTACCGCATGCGGCACAACCAGATGACGACCATCCTGTCGTTGCTGACGCCCGAGTACCAGAAGCGCATGGTCCAGCAGGCCTACCACGAGGGCCACCGCAACAACGGCCACTGGCCGTCGCAGTACTGCTGGCCCGAGGGCTTCATGCGCCGCTGGCACGAGTACGCGACCTGGGACTGGGACATCACGGTCACGCCGGACCTGGTGCAGATCCTCGCGGGCGTGGCGCGCAACTTCATCACCAATGTCTATGTGGGCCGCCAATTCAAGATGGACGGCGCCGTGCCCTACCTCGGACAACAGGTGCCGCGCTGGTACGGCGAGACGGTCGGCTTCTGGGACAAGGACGTGCTGGTCACCTGGACCTCGAACGTGCAGGGCTGGATGAACCACGGCGCGCCGGAGTTCTCCAACAAGATGCAGACCATCGAGATCTACTCGCCCAACCGCGACAAGGACGGCAACTTCACCGGCCTGAACCACGAGGCGATCTTCTACGACCCGGACTCGCTGCTTGAGCCGGTGCGCCAGATCCGCAACTACCGCAAGCTGGCCGGCTTCGACAAGGCTGACCCGTTCGTGTTCATCGAGTGCATTCCCACCATCATGCCGCTGGAAGGCAAGGCGACCGCCGTGGCGCCGGGCGAGACCATCCAGTACCGCATCCCCGACATGTACGGACGGCCCTGGGCGAAGATGTGGGAAGAGTACGGCGAGAAGGACATGAAGAAGCCCGAGGAAGAGGATATCTTCAGTTTCGAATGACCGATGAGGACCGCAGCATGAGCAGCATCAACACACGCATCCGCCGGGGTTTTGCCTCCGCCCTGCTGGCCGCCGCCGTCGCTGGCACGGCCTGGGCGCACCATTCCTTCTCGGTCTACGACATGCAGACCACCAAGCGTTTCACCGGCGTGGTCACGCGCGTGAACCCGGACGCCAACCACCTGCAGATCTTCTTCGCGCCGATGAACGAGGAGCGCAAGAACGTCGAGCGCGATGGCGAGGGCAAGCCCGTGGTCTGGGCCGTGGAGATGACCGGTTCGGCGCAGGCCGCGGCCGATGGCATTTCCGTCAGCACCTTCCCGCCGGGCACGATCTTCACCGTTGGCCTGCACCCGCTGCGCAATGGCGAACGTGCGGGCGCCCGCGTGAACCCGGGCGCCATCTACCGCTGTCCGCCCAAGACACCGCCGGCCGCCGGCCAGCACTGCGACAGCGTGGCCGGCAGCGTCACCATCGGCGGCGGGCAATTGCCGGTGACGGATCCGGGCAATCCGCAGTCGCAGCGTCGCTGAGGCACGGTCGCCATGATGGCCATCGCGGCCTGGCTGGACGCCACGGCGCTCAGCCACGTCCTGCGTGATGTCGCCTGGATCATCCCGGCGGTGCAGTCCGTGCACATCCTGGGCATCGGCGTGGTCTGCGTCTCCAGCCTCATGCTGGTGCTGCGCGCCTTGGGCCAGCGCAGGGTCGACCGGCCCTGGGAAGAGGTCGCGGCGCGTTTCGCGCCGTGGCTGCGCCGTGGTCTGGCCGTCATGGCACTCACGGGCCTGCTGCTGATCGTCGGCGAGCCGGCGCGCCAGTTCGGTGCCACATCCTTCTGGCTGAAAATGGCCCTGCTCATCCTCGCGGTCCTGATGTCGCTGCGGCTCGATGCAGGGCAACGCAGCGGCCGTCCCGCTGCGCCGGCGCTGGCCTGGGGCATCGTCGCCTGCTGGGCCCTCATCATTTTCCTGGGCCGTGCGATCGCCTATGACGTCGAGGTCTGGGGCGGCGGCGCCTGACACAGGAACACGGCATGGATTTCACCGCCCTCATCGACAGCCTGCAGGCCTCCGGCATCGCCGAGTGGATGCGCACCAACCTCAAGGCCATGCCGGTGGTCGAGGCCATCCACGTGATGGCCGTGGCCGGCGTGTTCGGCACCATCCTGGTCGTCGACCTGCGGCTGCTGGGCCTCACGGACCTGCGACGCCGCTTCACACAGGTCTCGGACGAACTGCTGCGCCTGACCTGGTGGGCCTTTGGCACGGCAGTGGCGACGGGCGCGCTCATGTTCGTCGCCAACGCCGCCACCTACGTGGCCAACACCGCTTTCCGGCTCAAGTTGCTGGCGCTGCTGGGCGCGGGGCTCAACATGGCGGTGTTCCAGGGGCTGACCCTGCGTGGCGTGGCGCGCTGGGACTCAGGACAGTCCCCGCCCGCCGCCAAGCTTGCCGGAGCGCTGTCGATCCTGCTGTGGATCGCCGTGATCGTCTTCGGCCGCTGGATCGGTTTCACCAAGGGCTACGACTTCAGCGTTCCGGACGACCCGAACATCGATTTCGAATTCTGATTTCTGGGGGGGACCATGGACAACTACCGCAAGCGCCTGGTGTTCGCCGGCGCCGTCGCCGCCGTGCTCGCGTCCGGCATGGCGACCGCACAACAGAAGGTGCCGTTCTCGGCCAACGGCTTCTCGCCGGTGGCGCCCACGGGCCTCGAGGACCTGCCGCTGGGCGCAGGACCCTTCCACTACAAGACCGGCGAGGGCATGGACATCACCGTCGAGGTGCTGGCCCGCGACCTGCCGAATCCCTACAGCATCGTGTTCCTGCCTGACGGCGAGGCGCTGGTCAGCCACCGCGATGGCAGCCTGCGCCGCCTGAAGGAGGGCGTGCTGCAGGGGGTGGAGGGCGGACCGCAGGCCCACTCCGCCGGCAAGTCCGGCACGGCCGGCGCCGTGCACGGCTACATGAACCTCGCGCTGCACCCGCGTTTTGCGCAGAACCGCTGGGTCTACCTGAGTTACACCAAGCCGATGGACGGCGGGCGCAACGCCGTGGCCGTGGCGCGCGGCCGCTACGAGGGCGGTCGCCTCAACGACGTGAAGGACATTTTCGTCTCGACGGAGGCCCGCGGCGCGCTGCCCATCACGCTCGACCGTGGCGGCATGCTGTGGCTGGCCACGGCGGGATACACCTACGACGAAGCCCAGGACGTCAAGGTGATCGGCGGCAAGGTGCTGCGCCTGAAGGACGACGGCAGTGTGCCCGGCGACAACCCGTTCGCCGGCAAGCCCGGGCATCGCCCCGAGATCTATTCGATGGGCCACCGCAGCGTGTTGGGCTTCGTGCAGCACCAGGCCAGTGGCCGCATGTACATCAGCGAGATGGGCCCGAACGGCGGCGACGAGATCAACCGCCTGGAGCCCGGTGCGAATTATGGCTGGCCCGTCGTCAGCCTCGGCCGGACCTATCCGGGCCCGTGGCAGCACAAGGGCAACATCCCCACGCACGAGGGTTACGTCCCGCCGGTGGTCTACTGGACGCCGGCCATTTCGGTGGCAGGCCTGTCGTTCTACAACGGCGACGCGCTGCCGAAGTGGAAGGGCGACCTGTTCGTCGCGGGCTTGCGCACCGGCGAGATCCCGGGGACGGGCCGGCTCGACCGCGTGCTGCTCAATGAGAACATGGAGGAACTGCGCCGCGAGACGCTGCTGGCCGACCTGCACCAGCGCATCCGCGACGTGCAGCCCGGGCCGGACGGACTGCTCTACGTGCTCACCGACGAGGCGCGGGGCGCCATCCTGCGCATCCGCCCGGCGCGCTGAGCGCGCCGCGGCGGCCGGCCGCGCAGGCCGGGCTCAGGGCCGGCGTCCGGACACCACGACGCCGTCCTTGACCGTCATCACCACCTTCATCAGGTCCGCGGCGCGCGCCAGTGGATCGCCGTCGATGACCACCAGGTCCGCACGCTTGCCCGGGGCCAGCGTGCCGATGTCATCGCCCTTCAATGTCGCGCGCGCGGCGTTGCGCGTGATGATCTGCACGATGTCGGCCGGCGCGAAGACCAGCGACAGCGCGCGCAGTTCGTCGAACAGCGTTTCCTTCGGCGGCCACTGCGTGTCGGTGCCGAAACCGTAGTCCTTCAGGCCCGCTTCCCACAGCTGTCGCGCATTCACCGGCCCCTGGCCTGCACTCGACAGCGTGTCGAAGGGGAAGGGGGCACCATCCCGGAACAGCGGTTTGCCGTCCGGGCCGAAGTGCGGCAGGAACACCTGCAGCGTCGAGGTCATCGGCACGCCGGCGCTGGCGATGCGGTACAGCGCCGCGGCGTCCTGGCCGAGGTCGCCGATGTGCGGTGTGTGCACCAGCAGCGCCGGCTTCTCTGCACCCTCCAGCGCGGCCAGCGTGTCGCGCACGCTGACGGCATGCGTGATGGTCGGCATGCCGCGCTTGCGGCCTTCGGCGACCACGAACTGCTGCGTGGCGATCTCCGGTCCGCCCGGCGTCGCGTTCATGATGGTCTTCAGGTAGTCGTAGCCCTGCGCCTTGGCGTTGTCGATCATGCGCAGCGTGGCGTCGCGCGGGATCGCCTGCGCGGTGGCCGTTCCCAGGGGTTGCGGCTGGCGCGCCGGATCCGTGCGGGCAGGGTCGTTGCCCACGGCATTGGCGGGCCGCGGCGCGGGCGGTCCCATGGCCGCCAGCGGGATCATGGTGCCGACGAACAGCCGCGGACCCTTCATCGTGCCCGCCTCGATGCGCCGGCGGACTTCCAGCAACTGTGGTGGATCGATCGCCGCCAGCACCGTCGTGAAGCCGGCGTCGAGGAAGTCCTGCATCTGCGCCGCGGCGTCCTTCTCCAGCCACTGCGCCGCATTGCCGCGCACGACATGGCGGTGCGCGTCGATGAAGCCCGGCATCACCGTGCGGCCGCGCACATCCAGCGGCGTGCCGCTGCCCGCCGGCGGCGCACCCGCCCCGAGGCTGGCGATGCGGCCATCGCGCACCACCACATGGCCGCGCTCGATCACGCCGCCGTTGCCATCCAGGATGCGTGCATTGGTGATCGTCAGCTGCTGTGCGGCCGCCAGGCTGCAGGCGGACAGCAGCAGTGCGGCCGCACAGGCGGCCCGTTGCATGGTCTTCATGGTCATTCCCCCGTTTGCAGACTTCAGCGCTGGATCGTGTAGACGAGGTCAGCGGCACGCTCGTTGCCGGCCTCGGTCTTCAACGTCCAGCGGTCCCCGATGGTATAGCGCAACTTGAGCGTGTTGACGGCCTCGGCGAGGCTGATTCCGTAGCTGACGTACAACCGCGGCGAGAGGTATTTGCCGAGCACCAGCGAGGTCTCGTTGTTCATGTCGGACTCGATGCCGACGTCCTCGATGCCCAGCCGGTTGCCGATCTGCTGCGCCAGGATGGCGCCGCCCTGGGCGAGGGCCTCGTTGCGCGCGGCACCAGGCCGCGAGCTGCTCTGCACGCTGTCGAGCGAACCGCCGGCGAGGATCAGCGAGACGATCTGCGACTGCGGGATCGCCGGCTCGCTGAAGAAGGTCATGCGCGGCGCGCGCAGGCTGCCGCGCACATTCACGCCGGCGGTGACGTCCGGGTAGACCTTCTGCGCCCGCAGGTCGATGGCCGGGTCCGCCAGCGGCACGTTGTTGTAGATCAGGCGGCCACGGGCGATGTCGAGGTTGCGCCCGAAGGCCGCGTAGCGGCCACCCGGCACGACATTGAGCTCGCCGCTGCCGCGGTTCACCTGGTTGGCATCGGTCTGCGTGCGCAGGGTGCCGGTCAGGCGGCCCTTGAGTCCGAAGGTGTCGAGCGACACGCGCTCGCCCAGCACCAGGTTGATGTCGCTGACCACCTGCCACGCCGTGAGCGCATCGCGTGGCGGCGCACCTGCCATCACCTCATCACCGGAGCTGAGCGTTGCATTGGTGATGCTGACCGGCTCCAGGACTGCCAGCGGCACCCTGACATCGCCCTTGACCTCGATGCGCCGGCCGTCAATGCGGAAATCCAGGCGCGGCGAGGCATGGATGCGTGCCTCAGGCACGTTGACCACACGCAGGTCTTCGCCCTCGACGTGCAACTCGCCGCTGGGTTCGCGTTGCCGCCACAGCATGCGGCCCTTGAAGCGGGCCTGTCCGTCCCCGGCCCTGGCGCGCCCCTCCAGCGACAAGGTCGACCCTTCGAGTTGCGCATCCAGCTCCACGCCCCGCAGGGCGAGGTTGACCGGGTATTGGTCGATCTCGCCGTCGCGCAGCCGCAGCCGTCCGGTGAGATCCGGCGCTCCGAGCCGGCCGGCCACCTGCGCTTGCATGGAAAGCCGTCCGCTCGCGCGGTCGATGCCGGTGAGGTAGACATCGAGCAGGCCGAGCAGACCCGCGCTTTCGAGCGAGAAATCCCCCGCGACCGGATGCTCCCGCCAGGCGGGGCCCTCGCGCCGTCCCGCCAGCCGTCCCTCGATGTTGCCGGCCTTGCCCGCATCAAGGCCGACCGCGAAGGTGAAGTCCCCTGTGCCCATGCGCGCCTCGACCACGCCCGTTCCCAGCGCGAAGCGCTCCTCGCGGCCGTTGGGCAGGCGCCGTCGCAACTGGGCGTCCCGCAGGCTCGCGGACAGCTCGCCGGTCACCGCCTGCGCCGCAGCCTGCGCAAAGCGGGCATCGACAGTGATCGTGCCCTCGTAGTCGATGTCGGGCGAAAGACCGGCCGTCAGCGTCCGCAGAGGCAGTCCGGACGCGCGCGTGCCCACGGACCAGCCACCGGCCCCGCGCCGGCCCTCCAGACACAGCTGCGCGCCGCCGCTGCCTGCCAGGCACAGGCTCTCCAGGGCCTGCTGCAGCGGATCCAGCTGCACGGCTGCCGGGGCGACGGCCTCGAGCATCAGCTCGCCGCCATCGCCGACGCGGGCATCGCGCAGGCTTCCAAGCCACCGTCCGTCGGCATAGCCACCGGCCGCGCCCAGTTCGGCGACGATGCCGGGCCCAGCGAGCGACAGCAGCACGGAATGCTGTTCCGCCCGGCCATCGACCCGCAATGCCACCTCGTCGATGCGCCGGCCCGCGACCTCAAGGCCCGCCGCATCGGCACGCGCCCGCATGCTGCCGCCCTCCTGAAGGTCCATGTCGATGTCCAGATCGGCCGAGCGCAGCTGCAGGCCTCGCAAGACCAACCGTGCCGCCTCCGCCTGCACCGACAATGTCGGCGCACTGCGGCTGCCGCCGAGGCGGCCGCGCGCGTTCAGGCGGCCGCCTGCCTCCGGCAGCAGCAGCGAGAGATCGGCGGCCTGCAGGGAGAACGCCAACGCCTGGCGGTCGCTCTCGAGCTCGCCATCAAGGGACAGCGCCGCGGTGCCCAGCCGCAACTCGATGTCGTCGAACTGCCAGCGGCCGGCTCCGCGCGACAGGCTGCCCCGGCCGCGGGCGGGCGTGTCACCCAGGCGTCCCGCGAGCCGCCGCAGCTCCAGTTGCAGGTCGGTGTCCGCGCTGAAGCGGTTGCCGCGTGCCAGCAGGTCGAGATCAAGACGCCCCGTGACGCCGGGCCGCAGCCGTTGTGGCTCGATGCCGGACAGCTCGCCACTGACTTCCCAGCCCCGCTGTCCGGACCAACGCGCCTCACCACGCACCCGCCCCTGGCCGCCCAAGGCTGACAGTGTCGCGGCGCCGACCTGCACGCGGTCGCGCAGCAGTTGTCCCTCGGCCTGTGCCTGCATTTCCGGCAGGTCCAGGATGCGGAACGGCGCCTCGGCCGTCAGCGCATAGGGCCGGTCGCCGCGCAGCGTGAAGCGGCCACTGCGGCTGTGGAAAGGGGACGCGGCGTCACGCAGCGGCCAGCGCAGGTCCTGCCAGCTGCCGGACAGCTCGAGCAGCGGACGCTGTCCGTCGCGCAGCGTGACACTGCCCGCCACGAGCGCGCCGCCGCCGCCGCCCCGGTGCCGCAGCCGTGTCTCGAGGATGGTCAGCACGCGGGCGGCATAACGTCCTGCAAAGTCGACCTCGAACGGCCCAGCCGCCAGGCCGCTGGAGACCGCGGTGCCGCGGGCGCCGAAACCGTCGCGATCGGCCTGCAGGTCGAGTTCGCCCGACAGGGCTCCCAGGAAGCCGCCACCGCCGAAAGGCTCAAGCCGGAACTCATCGACGCTGCCCTTGCCTTCGAAGCGCCAGCCCTTTGTCGGTGTGGCGATGTGCCCTTCGATGCGGGCGCTCATCGGCGCCACGATGCGGGCCTGCAGTGGGATGTCGTCCAGGGTCCCGTCGAGCGCCACCTCGGTGCGCCACTCGGGCTGTCCCGCAGGACGCCAGCGTGCCGCGACCTCGCTGGTGAAGGGCAGGCGCTGCTGCGCCCGCAGGTCACCGCGGACATCCAGATGCAGGCTGCCGAGGTCCAGGGCGCCGCGGTAGACGCGCAGCCAGCGTGGATGCACGGCCGCGGTCGCGCTCAGGTCGCGGGCGTCAAAGCGCGTGTTTTCCATCACGTGCAGCCGGCCGCGGGCCACTTGCAGCCTGCGCACGTCGATGTGCAGGAAGCTCGGCAGGAAGCGCTCGTTCCAGCGCTTGCCGCTGTCCGGCACGCGCGGGACCTCGACCAGCAGGTCGTCGATCGCGAGCGACCGCAGGCTGACCGTCTGCCACACCAAGGGCAGCAGGTCGACACGGCCGGACAGCCGCTGGGCCACGATGTGCACGCGCCGGTGGTGCAACTCGAAGCGCGCCAGCCGCACGCCGCTCGACAGCGAACCCTCGACGCCCTCGATGCGCAGTTGCACCGGTCCCAGCGTCGTGAGCCGCGCCGTGACGAAGCGCAGTCCCTGCTCTGTGGTCATGACCCAGGCCAGGAAGGCCGAGGGGACCAGCACCATCAAGGCCAGCAGTGACAGGACGAGGCGGCGCAGTCTCATGGCTGCCTCAGAGCCGCGGCGAGATGTTCAGGTGCAGGCGGGGTGAGCCCGAGGTCGACAGCGGCTGGGCGATGTCGAGGCCGATCGCCACCACGGGCAACCGGTAGCGCAGGCCAACGCCGGCAGCGTAGTGGAGCCGGTCGCCGAAGTTGTCGATGGCATTGCCCGCATCGACGAACGCGGCGGCACCGAAGTTGCGCGGCAGGTCCCGGGAAATCTCGACACTGCCCACGAGCAGGTGGCGGCCACCGACGCTGCGTTCCGCGGTGGTGCCGTCCCGCAGGGTGATCTGCGCAGTCGGCGAGAGTTCGTTGTAGCCGAAGCCGCGCACGCTGCGGTCGCCACCGGCGAAAAAACGGTAGATGCCGGGCAGCCGGTCGAAGTCCCGCGTCAGGCTGGCGCCCAGTTCGCCGCGCAGCAGCAGGTGCCAGCGCGGCGTCAGGTCCTGGACGCGCTCGGCCTGCAGGTGCAGGCGCAGGAAATCCGCATCCGAGCCGAGCAGCCCGGTCGAGCCGATGAGTTCGGCAATGAAGGCGCGGGTGAACAGCGTTTCTCCCAGATAGCCCTCGGGCACCGACGCGTAGCTGATGCCAGGCACCAGCAGCTGCTCGGTGCGCCGGTCCTCGCCATCGTCGGTGCGCGTGCGCGTGGCGGCGATCGACAGCACGCGCTGCCAACGGCCCCTCACCTGGGTCAGCGACGGCGTCAGCGAGAACTCCCGCGTGGCCAGGTCGCTGATCTCCTCGCTGCGGTTGGTCAACTGCAGGGAATACTTCTCGAGTGCCGGATCGCCGGTGGGGACGTCGTAACGCGCATCGAGGCGTCGCGTGATGGCCGATGCCTTGAGGTCGAGCCGCAGCCGGTGGCCCCGGTCGTTGATGCGCGTGTCCACCCAGGTGAAGGTGCCGCGTACGCCGGTGTCCGTGCCATAGCCGCCACCCAGCGAGAACTGCCGGCGGCTCTTCTCCGCCGTGATGCGCACGGGGACGGTCAGCGTCTGCGGGTCGCGCTCCAGTGGCAGCACCTCGACCGTGGAGAAATACAGGCTGTCGTCCAGCGCGAATTGCGTGCGCAGCAGCTGTGCGCTGCTGAAGGGTTCGCCCTCGCGGAAACGCATGAACCGCTGCATCAGGGCGGGACGGATGACGGTCTGGTCGATCTGCACTGCGCCGAAACGGTAGCGCGCGCCACTCCAGAGGCGCAGGCGGACGTGGGCCCGGTGGGTGGCCAGGTCCACCAGCAGCTCATTCTCGAGCAGGCGGGCGTCGAGATAGCCGTAGGCGGCAGCGGTGCGCTGCAGGTCGCCCTTGGCCTGCTCGTAGGCGCCGTGGTTCAGCCGCCCACCGCGGGCCAGCGGCAGCCGCGCCAGTGCGTCACGGAAGAAGGGCTCGTCGGCACCGGGACCCTCGACCTCGACGACAGTGGTTTCGAGCACCACGGCGGGGCCTGGCTGCACCTCGATCCTCACCACCCATTGGTCGTTGCCCGGCTGCTCCAGCGTCGACCGGATGACGGGTTCATAGAACCCCAGTGGCCGCAGCGCTGCGCGGATCTCGTCGTCCACGCGGTTGAAGAGGCGGTTGACCACGTCCGCCTCCAGGCCATCGCGCTCGCGGTAGCGCTGCACGCTGAGGAAGGCTTCGACGTTGCGGCGCAGCTCGCCCTCGACCCCGTCGATGTCGACCCGGATGCCGGCTGCCAGCGGACTGCAGGCAATGGCGGCGACAAGGCCCAGCAGTCCGCCGCGCGCCCTCACACGCCGTCCAGCCAGTGGTGGATCAGCCGACGCGAGATCGACTCGGCCGGCGGCAGCAGGATGGCACCGGCGCGGACCTGCTCGCGCGTGAACCAGCGTGCGTCCTCAAGCTCGCTGTCGCGCGGCTGCGGCTCGCCGCCCAGGCCCTCGGCGACAAAGCCCAGCATCAGCGAGGAGGGAAAGGGCCAAGGCTGCGAAGAGTGGTACGCCACCGCGCCCACCGCGATCCCGGTCTCTTCGAGGACCTCGCGCCGGACGGCGTCCTCCAGCGATTCGCCCGGCTCGACGAAACCGGCAATCGTCGAGTAACGGCCTGCGGGCCAGCTGGCCTGGCGCCCCAGCAGGGCACGGCCCTCATGGTGGACGAGGACGATGATGGCCGGATCCAGGCGCGGAAAGCTCTCGTGCCCGCAGGACGTGCACTGCTGCACATGGCCCGCCCGCACCGGGATGCATGTGGCGCCGCAGCGCCCGCAGTGCTGGTGGTTGTCGCGCCAGACCGCCAGGGCGCGCGCGTAGGCAAGCAGGCCCGCCTCGTCCTCGGCCAGCTGGCCAGCCACCTGGCGCAGTTCCGCGAACTGCGTGGTGCCGTTGGCATCGAGGCAGGCGGACTCGGGCAAGGCCATGTCGAACTGGACCAGCACGCAGCGCCGCGAGCGGAACCAGCCCAGCAGCAGCTGGCGCTGCAGCGGCGTGGCGCGCACGCGAGGATCGTCCGCGCCGAGCCATGCGATGCCGTGGACTTCGGGCGAGCCTGACAGCAGCGCCGCCGTGCCGCGCATGCCCAGGTAGAGCGTTTCGGGGTCGCGGCGCGCGGCCTCGAACCAGTCCGGCTGCTCGCGATACTCGACCCGCCGGTCAAGGTAACCGCCGGAAAAAGGGTTCGGGCGCAGGCTCATCCCCGCATCATAGCAATGACGCGCTTCAGTCGGTCCGGCCCTCCGGCTGGGTCTGGCACTCGGCGCAATGGCTGTCGCGCAGGCGGAAGGGCTCGGCGACAACCAGTCCCTGGCAGCGGCGGCAGCGCGTCGCCCGCAGCTCGTCGCCGTCGGCCAACGCCATCACCAGCCCGACGGCATGCTCGAAGCTGATCCGCGGCTTTCCGACCATCTGCCGGTAGGTTTCGTAGGCCTCGCACAGCACCATGCCGCGACCCACGTCGGGCAGGCTGCGCGGCGCATCTTCGACGCGCAGCGGTGGCACCACGCCGAGCAGGTAACACACGCTGGCCAGCAGCGAACTTTCGCGGCGCAGCCGGGCGCTGCGGATGAAGAACGCTGCCTGCCGCGGTGCCCGCCCGCGATGCCGGGTGGGCGCCTGACCCGTCTCGGCCGGATAGTCCCGGCACAGCTTGCGGATGCGGTCATCGGTCAATCCCGTCCAGGCGCGGATCGTGCTGGTGCGCGCCTCGTGCTGGATGAAGCGCAGGGCAAGGTCGAAACGCAGCCGGTCACGGCTGTAGCGGGCGTCGCTGATCCTCATGGAATCCCCATTCTGCGTGTTGGTGTTCGTGCCGCGTGATCCGCAGGTCGATTTGCGGATTTGGGAAAAATATCCCAAATTCAGGACGCGCGTGGTAGCGACCTTATGGCAAATAAGGGCGACAAACAGGGAGGAATACCGATGTCAGGCACGCAAACGTGGCAGGACGACCTGCTCGCAGATCTCAACGCCCAGTGTCTCGGACTGCTGCGCGAACAGGCCGGTCCGATGGCGTCGCTGCCGGTGCTGCGCGACCTTGCGAGCGAGTGGCAGCAGCTCGACGACCGCGGCCACCGGCAGCTGGCGGCGTCGCCCTATCTGCTGGTCGATGCGGGGTTCGTCGACGAGGCGCGCTGGCGCCGGCTCCACTACACGGGCGTGCAGGACCTTCCCAGGGCCATGCGCAGCGTGTGCTTTCCCGCGGCGCAGGTGGCCGACATCACCCGGCAGGTGCTGTTCTACGCCTGGCATCTCTGCCGTGCCGAGCCACTGGCGGCGCGCATGGTGCTGGGCGTGACCGAGGGCTGCCGGCAGCGGATCGCGGCCCTCGCGCTGCGCGAAATCGAGCTGCTCTGCGCGCGACATCCATGGTGGGTACGGCCGCGCTGGGAGTTGCAGCCGGAGGTCTGGCGGGCGCTGCTGCGGGCGGCGGGCGGCAAGGATGGTGCGGCCCTGCACGGCACGGTGTGCCGTGGCGTGCAGCTGATGGCGGCCAGCCTGCTGCAACCGGATGCAGCGCGCCGCCCACCAGTGGCGGCACCCGCCAGGCGCTTCCCCTAGACTGCACGCACCCGCCCAGGAGACCGCCGATGCCGCTGCAACCCTTCCATCTCGCCATACCGGTCCACGACCTCGCTGCCGCCCGCGCCTTCTATGGCGGGCTGCTCGGCTGCCCCGAGGGGCGCAGCGCGCCGGAGTGGATCGACTTCGACTTCTTCGGCCACCAGTTGGTGGTCCATCTGGACCCGGCCCTGGCGCAGCGCGGGCCGCCGCTCCACAACCCGGTCGACGGTCATGACGTCCCCGTGCCGCACTTCGGCGTGGTGCTCGAGTGGCAGGCCTGGCATGACCTCGCAGCGCGGCTGCAGCAGGCGGGAGTGGTGTTCCAGATCGCGCCGGGCATCCGCTTTGCCGGCCAGGTCGGCGAGCAGGCCACGATGTTCTTCCTCGATCCGTCGACCAACGCCCTGGAGTTCAAGACCTTCCGCGATCCTTCGCGCCTGTTCGCGAAATAGCTGCCGTGCCAGCGCTGCCGCTCAGTGCGTCATCGCATACAGGATGTAATTGACGCCGAAGCGGTAGGCCAGCGCCGTCATGGGCTCCGGGTACACCGGGTCGTCGGCATGTTCCCAGGCATCGCCCATGTCCATGTTGAAGTTGATCACCACCATCAGTCGGCCCGCGTCGTCGAACACGCCACGCCACGTCGGTGGCGCGCCCTCCGGCGCCACCTCGACGCGACCGCCACCGAGCTCCACCAGGTGCCGCCGCCCCGGGATCTGCGTGCGCTGCTCCAGGTCGTAGAGCACGTGCAACACTTCGTCGTCGTCCCGCAGGTCGACGATCGGACGGTCCGGAAAGAGCTTGCGGAACGACGCCATGAACAGCTCCCACTGCAGGGGTCCATGGAAGTCATCGACGACGAGAAAGCCGCCACGCAGCAGGTACTCGCGCAACCGGGCGACCTCGGCATCACTGAGCGCCCAGCGCCCGACCTGCTGGGCGAACAGCCACGGGTGGTCGAACAGCGCCTCGTCGGTGGCTTGCAGGTGGATGCTGTCGTCGGCCGTGCGCAGGCGCGTCAGGCGCCGCAGCCCCTGTGTGAGGTGGAACTCCGCTTCGGGGTAGTCGATGGCCCACCACGGCCGGCCGAAACCCATGCCGCGACCGCCTGATCCTCCGCCATTGGCATACACCAGCCGTGCCATGTGGAATTCGGCCTGCGGGTCACGCTGGGTGGTCGGGTCCAGCGCCGCCGCACCAGTCGCGAGTGCAACACAGGCGGCGGCGGCGGCCGCCGCCAGACCTCGTGCCATCCACCTCGCAACACGGTTCCCGCGCATGCCCCGACTATAGGCCGGTC
>JBJOHO010000032.1:0-90000 GCA_046047615.1 Pseudomonadota bacterium | reverse complement strand
CTTGTCGCTGACCCGGACGCCATCCACCCGGACGGCACCCTCTGCAATCTTGCGCGAGGCCTCGGAGTTGCTTGCCGCGAGCCCGGCCTCGCGAAGCGCCGCAGCAACACGCACGCCACTCGCATCCGGCGCTGGAAGTTGCTGCAGGGGCAGATCGTCAGGCAAAGCCCTGTTCGCGAAGCGCTCAACAAACGCAGCTTGGGCGGCGGTTGCCGCTGCGGGATCGTGGAAACGCGCCGTGATCTCGTGGGCCAGTTCGAATTTGACGTCGCGCGGGTTCCGGCCCTCGGCAACCTGACGGCGCAGCCCGTCTATGTCAGCCATTGGCCGGAAACTCAGCATCTCGAAGTACCGCCACATCAGTGTGTCGGAGATGGACATGAGCTTGCCGAAGATTGTGTTCGCGTCCTCGGCAATGCCCACATAGTTGCCCAATGATTTTGACATCTTGTTGACGCCGTCGAGCCCCTCGAGCAGAGGGAGCGTGACCACCACTTGCGGTGGCTGGCCGTACTGTTCCTGCAGTTGCCGACCAACCAGCAGATTGAACTTCTGGTCCGTTCCGCCGAGTTCAACATCCGCCTTGAGAGCTACTGAGTCATAGCCCTGCACCAAGGGGTAGAGGAACTCGTGCAAGGCGATGGGCTGGTTGCTTCTGAACCGCTTGTTGAAGTCGTCTCGCTCCAGCATCCGCGCAACGGTGTGGCGTGCAGCGATCTCGATCAGGCCGGAGGCAGGCATTGAACCAAACCAACGTGAGTTGAATTCGATGCGCGTGCGCTGCGCGTCAAGAATCTTGAAGACCTGTTGCTGGTAGGTCCGGGCATTGGCCTCGATGGCGTCGGGCGTCAGGCGAGGACGGGTCACGTTGCGTCCGGTCGGGTCCCCGATCATTCCGGTGAAGTCGCCGATCAGGAACACCACGTCGTGCCCGAACTGCTGGAACTGGCGCATCTTGTTGAGAAGCACAGTATGGCCAAGATGCAGGTCGGGAGCCGTCGGGTCGAAGCCTGCCTTCACAACCAGCGGGACGCCCCTGGCGAGCTTCTTGACGAGGTCGGCCTCGGTCAGGATTTCTTGTGTCCCGCGGCGCAGCTCTGGCAGTTGGGGGTGATCTGCCGGCACTGCATCCGGCACTGTGGCTGTGTTTTCCATCGCTGCAGGATAACTGCTGGGCCGGCCGGGTGTCCCGCCTGCAGGGCACGTCGTGCGTTGACCGGGCGCAGCCCTTACTTTAGGTTTCGGCGTCGCAGTTGCCGGCACGCGGGAGGAAGCACACTTGGGCACGCTCACGGCTGGCGCGCAGCGCACTCGATGGCGCGTTCATGCGCTGCAGGTCATTGCGACCAGTTTCCTGGTCTGGCTCGCGCTGGATTCCGTTCGCTACGCGGAAACCTCCGGCGAGATCGCCTCCGCACTCGGTGTCATGCAGCCGGCCATGCAGCCCGCGGCCTCCGCGCTGCGGGCGGCCGAGGCAGGATGGTCGCGGATCGAGGTGGAGGTGCGGCGCAACGACACGATGGACCAGATCTTCCGCCGCCTTGAGCTCTCGCTCGCGGACCTCGCGGACCTCCGTGGCGTCAAGGAACTGCGGGCCACGCTCGACCGGCTGCGGCCCGGTGAACTGCTGGTGCTGAGCCACCGGGCTGGCGAGATCATGGGTCTGGAGCGACGCATTTCCCCGAGCGAGGTGCTTCAGGTGCGGCGCGACGGCCGTGACGCGTTCGTCACGACCGTACTGGAGACGCCCCTCACGCGGACGGTCACGACCACGTCGGGCGTGATCGAGAGCTCGCTGTTCGAGGCCGCAAGCGGGGCAGGACTCGCAGACCGTACGACGCTCGCTCTGGCGGAATTGTTCGGCTGGGACGTGGATTTCGTTCTGGACCTGCGCAAGGGTGACCGGTTCGCCTTGGCCTATGAGCGGGTGACGCGCGAGGGGGAGTACATCGGGGACGGCGACATTCTTGCAGCGCGATTCATCAACGATGGGCGCGTGCACGAGGCCGTTCGCTATGTGGGTTCCGACGGCAAGGCGCGCTATTTCACGCCCGACGGGCGCGGCATGCGCAAGGCGTTCCTGAAGGCACCGCTGGAGTTCTCGCGCATCAGTTCGCGTTTCAGCACCGCCCGCAGGCACCCGATACTCAACCGGGTCAGGGCACACCGTGGCATCGACTACGCGGCACCCGCGGGCACCCCGGTCCGGGCGGCCGGCAGCGGCCGGGTCCTGTACCGCGGCGTGCGGGGCGGCTACGGCAACGTGGTGGAGATCGGGCACGCGGGCCAGGTTGTGACCCGGTACGGACACCTCTCCCGCTTTGCGACCGGCCTGGTCGCGGGCCAACGCGTCGAGCAGGGGGAAGTGATCGGCCACGTCGGCATGACCGGGTTGGCAAGCGGACCGCACCTCCACTTCGAGTTCCTGGTGCGGGGCGTCCACCGCAATCCGCAGACCGCCGTCCGCAACCAGGAATCGGAACGGATCGAGCCGGCTCTGCTGGGAGACTTCCAATCCAAGGCTCGCCCCCTGCTGGCGAGCCTTGGCACGGCCGGCCATATGCCAGCGCCGGCAGGCGGTACTGCGACCGCCGCCACTGCGGCGGCAGCTGGCAAGTGATGCTGTATGTCGGCCTGATGTCGGGCACCAGCATGGATGGCATCGACGCCGTCCTGGTCCGTATCGCGGACGGCCGTATCGAAACGCTTGCCGCCCGCCATCAGCCATATCCTGCGGTTCTGGCTGCACAATTGCAGGCGACAGTGGAACAGCCAGCGGCCACCGACGTGGATGCGTTGTGCCGCCTTGATGTCGGGGTGGCCCGGTGTTTTGCAGAGGCGGCATTGTCGCTGCTTTCAGGGATCGACTTGGAATGCGGAGCAGTGCGCGCCATCGGCAGCCATGGGCAGACCCTGCGGCACCAGCCGCGAGGTGCGACACCCTTCACCCTGCAGATCGGTGATCCGAACACGATCGCCGAACTCACGGGCATCGACGTCGTCGCAGATTTCCGCCGGCGGGATGTCGCGGCAGGTGGCGAGGGTGCGCCGCTCGTTCCCGGCTTCCACGCCGAGATTTTCCGACGGCCAGGCCACACGCGGGTGGTGGCCAATATTGGTGGGATCGCCAACATCACCGTGCTGCCGGCGTCGGCAGAGGTCAGCGGCTTTGATACCGGGCCCGGGAACTGCCTCATGGACCTCTACTGTCGGGAGCGCCTGGGTCTGCCGCTTGACGATGGCGGGCGCATTGCAGCGGGCGGCAAGATCGACCGAGAGCTGCTGCAGCGGTTGCTGGACGAGCCCTACTTCCACCAGCCACCGCCCAAGAGCACGGGCCGTGAATTGTTCAACGGTGCATGGCTTGCCGGACGGCTGGCCGGGCGGCAGGCCGCAGCAAGCGACATGTTGGCAACCTTGTGCGAATTCACCGCCCTGACATTGGGCCACGCAATCCGCGACGCAGGTGCCGTGGATGTGGTGTATGTCTGTGGCGGCGGAGCGCGCAATCCGGAGTTGCTGCGCCGCCTCGCCGCACACGCCGGTGGCGCGCGGATCACGACGACATCGGAGGCCGGGCTGGACCCCCAGTGGGTGGAAGGCGCGGCCTTCGCGTGGCTGGCGCATCGCAGGATCGAAGGACTGCCGGGGAATCTGCCAGCCGCGACTGGCGCCCACGGTCTACGGGTCTTGGGTGGGCTGTATCCGGGCGGCGGTGGACGCTAGGGAACCGATCCTGCGTGGCCTGCCACGCGCGACCGGATATCAGGCGGCAAAAGACGATCCGCAGCCGCAGGTTGTCGTGGCGTTGGGATTGCGGATCACGAACTGTGAGCCCTCCAGACCCTCCCGGTAATCGATTTCGGCACCGGCCAGATACTGGAAGCTCATGGGGTCGACGAGCAACCGGACACCCTGGTTTTCGACCAAGGTGTCGCCCTCCTGCTGGACCTCATCAAATTCGAAACCGTACTGGAGACCGGAGCACCCGCCACCTTGGACAAATACGCGGAGCATCAGCGCCGGATTTCCCTCGGCCTCGATGAGTTCGCCCACCTTGGAGGCGGCAGCGTCGGTGAACAGGAGAGTTTCGGCGGTGGTTCCAGTCATTTCAGGCTCCCGGCGGGATCATGGTGATTCGATCAACCGCGGACTGTGGTCCACGGAGAGACGCATCAATCGGCCGTTGATGGTACAGCCCGCCGCCATCTGCAGCAGCCCATAGGCCACGTCACCCTGGACCTGCGCCTTGGCACCCAGCGTGAGCCGCTCGCTGGCGTGGATGTCACCGCTGACCTGGCCATGGACCTCAACCCGGGGCACATCGACCGATCCTTCCACGATGCCGTGCTCGCTGATCGAGAGCATGCCGTCGGTCGAGGAGACGTTGCCGTGGACATGGCCTTCCAGGTGCATGCCGCCACTGAAGACGATGTCTCCCTGCACGTGGACAGTGCGCGCGACAAGCGTGTCGATGCGTTGCGGTGGGCTGTTGCTTTTCCCGAACATGGGTTCCCTTTCTAGGTCGACTCGGGTTGCCAACGATAGGTCTGGCGCACAGGCGCCGCACCGGTGGCGGCGGGCTGAAGCTGGACCGTGAGCCGCTGGGGTTCGAACCCGGCAGGCAGGTCCATTGTATAGGCGAGTTCCTGCACGAAACGGTACCCGTAGTCATTTGGCCAGGTTGACCCTTCGGCACCCAGCTTGGAGGCCTCAAGGGCGACCGGCAGGTTGGCCTGCGTGCCCTCCAGACGGAGGTCGACCCGGCCGCGGACACTGCCAGTGGCGCTGACAGCCGGGCGGCCGAGATAGATCGTGAGACTGAAACGCCTGCCGCCGCGGTGCAGGAGCTTGATGCGCTGGATCACGACCTGCTCATCAGACTGCCGGGTTGCCAGACCCCGGTAGAAAGCCACGTCCTGTTCCAGTTGGGCGATCCGCGACTGGAGTTGCACCAGTGTCTGGGCCACCTCGGCGCGCTCGCCCTCGCGGCCGACCGCTGCAGCTTCCAGGCGCGCCAGGGACTCCTGGCGTTCCTCGAGCCGGGCCTCAAGTTCGTCGATCTGTTGCTCGAGGACCGACTCGCGCCGGTCCGCCGCCAGGCGGTCGTAGGCCGCCCTGTACCGGCCCCACTCGAAGGCAAGCCAGGGAATGACGATGAGCAGGACCAAGAGGCTGCCCCGCAGCGCCCAAGCGCGCCACGGCTGGTGGGGGCGGACAATCAGCCGCTCGCCCGACGGGAAAGCCCCCGGTCGCCACATGCCGGGCTTCAGGAGGCGGCGCACAAGCCGCGCTGCCCCGGTCGCCCGGCCGGATCGGGGCCGGTGCCCTCGGTGGTATCGGGCCACCAGTCGGGCTTCGGCGGAACCCCGGAGGGGCCGCCAGCCAATGGAGCCAACTCTTGCAGCGCCCGGACATAGACCGGACGCTTGAAATAGACGACTTCGCGGACCGGCTGCCAGTAGTCCACCCAGCGCCAACGGTCGAATTCAGGCGCACCGGTGGTGTCAAAGCGGAACGCAGGCTGGGCCTCCCGCGCGCGCAGCAGAAACCAGCGTTGCTTCTGGCCAATGCACAGCGGGCGGCTGTCGCGCCGCACGAAACGCCGCGGCAGGCGATAGCGCAACCAACGCGAAGTCTGGCCGAGGAGCTCCACGTCGGCGGGCCCGAGACCGATTTCCTCGTGCAGTTCGCGGTAGAGGGAGTCCTCCGGGGCTTCGCCATGGAGCACCCCACCCTGCGGGAACTGCCAGCCGCGACCACCCGCCCGGCGCCCGAGAAACAGGCGGCCACCCGGGTCCATCAGCACGATGCCGACGTTGACCCGGAAACCATTGCGATCGATCACGTCGCCCATGCGTCCCTTTTTACCCGTTGCCCACACGGGCCTCAAGCACGGCGCTGCACCACCTGCCGACGGTCCTTCAGATAGTCATGTCCTTGCTGCATCAGCGCCTTGAAGCTGGGGAAATCGCGCCGGAGGACGGCGGTCCGGATGTTCTCGACAGCGCGGGACAGGGCCTCGAGCGACTCCGCCCCATAATCGTTGAGGGCCTGGATCTCGAAATACAGTTCCGGGCTCTCCTCGGAGACGTCGGTGGCCACCTCCAGCTGCGCGTCGAAGGTGGTGCTGGAGAGCTGCGCCAGACGTGGGGCTGCCTCGCCGCTGCCCGCCAAGGCAGTGAAAAAAGCGATGTTGAGCGCATGGGACAAGCCGAGCACGTAGGCGATGAGGCGATCATGCTCCTCGAGACCCATGACGACTTGCTCGGCCATGGTCGCCTGGAAGAGGTCGCGGGCAGCCTGCAACGCCTCGGCATTGTCCAGATCGATGAAGATGACGAACCGGTCGGACAGCAGTTCCGTGGACGGACCGAACATCGGATGGAGCGACGTCACCCGCACGCCCGCAGCCTTGAGGGCGTACAGCCCGCCCCGCAGCGGCGACTTGAGCGAACCCAGATCAAAAACGATGCCTCGCGGGCGGCGCAGGGCGAGCTCGCTCAGTATTGCGCCACTCACGCCCAGCGGCGTGGCCACGACGATGAAATCGAAGACATCCAGGTCGGCAATCGCGCGCCAATCCGTGATGCAGGGGTGGCCGGCGGCCACCTTGCCGGAGGAATCCGCCACGTCAACGGCATAGCCCTGCGAGCCCAGGAACTGCACAAACCAGCCGCCCATTTTCCCCGCACCACCGATCACCAGTGCCCGGCGCCCGTCACCCACGTGCTGGGCGGCAACCCGGGCCTGCTCCTGCGTGGTGAGCGAGTAGCGGATCAACAACCGCATGACGTCCTCGGCCAGTTCTCCAGGAAGTCCCAGTTCCTCGGCACGGGCACGCGCGCCCAGGACGACCTCGCGCTCCCTGCGGTAGTCGCGCGTCGGATGCCCGGTGCTCCGCTTGGCGACAGCGATCTGCCGACTGGTGGCCTGGCGGCGTGCGATGAGTGACAGCAGTTCGCCGTCGAGGACATCCAGCTGGCGGCGCAGTTCGTCGAGCGTCATGGGCGTTTCCGGCAGGGGATCGGTGGGAATGGGCATGCAAGGATGCCGCAGTCGGCTGCGCGCGGCTAATATGAGGTGATGACGCTCAACCAGATCCTGCCTGAGCCCCTGCCGGCCAATCCCCTGTCCATTGCCGCGGACTGGATGGCGGAGGCACACCGGCGCCGTGACCAGCCCAACTCCAACGCAATGGTCCTGGCGACCTGCAATCAGGATGGACAACCTTCGGCACGGGTGGTGCTGTGCAAAGGCATAGAGCCAGAGCCCGGAAGGGTCCTGTTCGTCAGCAACTACGAATCCCGCAAGGGCGCGGAACTGGCCGCCAATCCACGGGCCGCGCTTGTGTTCCATTGGGACCACAGCCACCGGCAGGTGCGCATGGAGGGCGTGGTGGTGCGGGCCACCAACGCCGACAGCGACCTCTATTTCGCGCAGCGGCCGCGCGCAAGCCAGTTGGGCGCCCATGCATCGCTGCAGAGCCGTCCCATCGCTTCGCGCTCGCAGCTGGTCGAGCAGCTTGAGGCGGTCACCGAGCGCTACGGCGTGGCACCGCCACCCGAGGGCAAGCCGATACCGCGACCGGCGCATTGGGGCGGCTATGTGTTCTGGGTCTCTGCCGTCGAACTGTGGATGGAGGGCGCTGCGCGCGTGCATGACCGCGCCCGCTGGACGCGCCCCTTGGACGTGTCCGGCGGCAACCCGGTTCCCGGCGCTTGCTGGGACGCGACGCGCCTGCAGCCCTGACATCTGCCACGGAGCCCCATGACATGACTGCATCATCGAAATCACGGTCTTTGGTCTGCTACCTGATCGCGCTGTGGTCCGGATTCTTCGTGATGGGCGTGGAACTGCTGGGCGGCCGGCTGCTGGCACCCAATTTCGGCAGCAGCATCTATGTCTGGGGAGCCATCATCAGCGTCTTCATGCTGGCGCTGTCGCTGGGTTATCTGGCCGGCGGACGGTGGTCGCAGCACTCGCCCAGCCTCACGCGCCTGTCGCTGCTGCTCGCGGTGGCCGCCCTCACCGCAGTGCCCGTCCTGCTGTTGCAGGGGGCGCCGCTTGAAATGCTGGCCATCGCGATCCCGGATCCACGTTACGGCTCGTTGGCGGCGGCGTCCGTACTGTTTTTCATCCCCACGTTCTTCTCCGGGATGGTCTCGCCCTACTGCGTGCGGCTGATCATCGCCGGTGACGAGACCTCCGGCCGGAGGGCCGGCCAGCTTTATTTCGTGTCAACCTTCGGCAGCGCTGCAGGCACGATCATGACGTCATTCTTCCTGGTGCTGTGGTTCGAGGTGGACCAGATCCTTCTCAGCCTGGTGACCATCTCCCTCATCCTTGCGGCGCTCGGCGCCGTGACCGACCGGAGCAAGACATGAGTCCATGGCGCAAGATCGGGCAAGGCATCGCCGTGCTGGCGCTGGCGGGTGCTGCAAGCGTCTGCGGCGCGCAGATGCGCGTGGTTCACTCGGAAAAGTCGCTTTACCGGGAGGTTCTGGTTTACGAGCAGGCTGGGGAACGCTGCATGTGTTTCACCCGGCAATGCCGGATCGGGCGGCAATCCTGCCTGGAGATCGCGCGTCCCCGGCATCTGGCCCTGTCGTATACGCACATGATGCTTGCCGGCACCTTGCTGACGCGCGCGGAACCACCGCGCAGCGTGCTGGTGGTCGGTCTGGGGGGTGGCAGCATTCCGGGTGCACTGCGGGAACTGCTGCCGGACGCGCGTATAGACGTGGTGGAAATTGATCCTGCCGTCACCCGCGTGGCACGACGGTTCTTCGGCTTCCAGGATGGCGCGCTCACCCGGGTGGCGGAGGTCGATGGCCGGGTGTTCATCAAGCGTGCCCTGCGGGGCACTCAACGGTATGACGCGGTCCTGCTGGACGCCTTCGACCACGAATACATTCCGGAGCACCTGCTGACGCGCGAGTTCCTGGAAGAGGTCAAGGCGCTGCTGGCGCCAGGTGGCGTGCTGGTGGCCAACACCTTCTCGTCGAGCAGGCTCTATGACCACGAGAGCGCCACTTACGCAGCAGTCTTCGGCAGTTTCTTCAATCTGAAGCGCGACAACCGCGTGATCGTTGCACGGCCGGCTGGCCTGCCGACGGCGACGGACCTCGCGCAGCGCGCGGCACGCTGGGAAGAGCCGCTGCGCCGCTTCGATGTCACGCTGGCGCCGCTGCTGCCCATGTTTTCGCGTGAAGTGGACTGGGACCGCTCGGCGCGCGTGTTGACCGACCAGTACTCGCCTGCGAACCTGCTCAACCGCTGAAGGTCAGCCATAGCCGACACGACGCCTGACGTCCTCGTGCAACCGTCCGTTGCTGGCCAGCACGGTGGTGGTCTGCAGGGTCAGCGGTCCGCCGCCAAGGTCGGTGAAGCAGCCACCGGCCTCGCGCACGATCACCGCCAGCGCGGCGATGTCGAGGATGTTCACATCTGATTCGATCACCACGTCGACCGCGCCGCGCGCCAGCAGGTGGTAGTGCACGAAGTCGCCATAGCCCCGCAGGCGGTTGACACCCGTCACCAACTGGCCAAACGCCGCCCACTGTGGGCCGGCCGCGAGCGACTTCAGGTTGCCGGTGGAGAGGATGGCATCCTCCACGGTCGCCGTCCCACTGACCCGGATCGGCTTGCCGTCCAGCCAGGCGCCGCCGCCCTGCTCTGCCCAGGCCAGCTCGCCATAGGCACAGGCGGAGGACACTCCCAGCACCAGATCGCCACGGTGCATCAGTGCGATCTGCGTCGAAAAGAACGGCGTGTCGCGTACGAAGGATTTGGTGCCATCCAGCGGGTCGACGAGCCAGATGTAGTCAGACTGCATGCCGTGCTGGCCGGTCTCCTCGCCGAAGAAACCATCGTCGGGGAAGTGACGGCGCAATACGGCATGGATCGCCGCCTCGGCCCGCCGGTCTGCCTCGGTGACCGGAGAGCGGTCAGCTTTGATCTCCACGGCCAGGTTGTTGCGGTACAGCGGCCGGATGACCGCGTCTGCCGCGCGAGCGGCCTCCAAGGCGGCTGCCAGGCGGGGTGACGGCGTTTGCACGATGTGTTCCATGAGGGAACGGTGACAGAGTATTTCGCCGCCGCCAAGCGGGTGCCAACGGCTGGTAGAGTGCCGGGCATGGGAAACAGACTTTCAAAGATTGTCACGCGTACTGGCGACGACGGCAGCACCGGACTCGGCGACGGCAGCCGCGTCGCCAAGGACTCGGCACGCATCGAAGCGGTGGGATGCCTGGACGAACTCAACAGCCATGTCGGCATGATCCTCGCGGTGCCGGCGCTGCCTTACGAGATCCACCACTGCCTCCTGCGCATCCAGCACGATCTGTTCGATCTGGGAGGCGGTCTCGCCGTGCCCGGCTACAGCATGATGACGGACGCGCACATCAGCCAGCTTGAGGCTGACATCGAGCGATTCAATGCCTCGCTGCCGCCGCTGAAGGAGTTCGTGCTCCCGGGCGGCACGCCGGCCGCTGCGCATTGCCATGTGGCCCGCACCGTGGCCCGGCGTGCGGAGCGCCGCTGCTGGGCCTTGTCGAAGACCGAGGCGGTCGAGGGCGTGACCACGACCTACCTCAATCGCCTCTCCGACCTGCTGTTCGTGCTGGCGCGGGCACTGGCACGCGAAGCCAACGGCAGCGAGATCGTCTGGGATCGCAAGCGCTTCGACCCTGCTCCGGGCTGATGCGGCACTGCGCCCGCCGCCGCCATGGCGGCGGCTGCGTCATCAGCCTGCCGTCGGGTACTGGTCGCCGCGGACCCACCAGCCGTGGATCTGTGGGGACGCCTGAAGCGGCAACTTGACGCGGGCCACGGGACCGTCCGGGATCCTTTGGGCATCAAACACCAGCAAGTCGGAGCGTAGCCGCTCGTTCAGGTGGTAGGCCACCGCGAGCAGATATCCTTCGCCCTCCGCAGCGCGAAGGTTCCGCGGTGCGAACACCGGTTCGGCCACCGACACGTCCTGGCCGGCATTCCAGAACTCGAAACGGCGCGTCTGCAGGTCGACGCGGGCCACGCCGGTGCCCGCCGGCCTGCCGGGTGGCGTCGACGGGTCCGGGCAATTCGCGAACCCCCAGCGGTAGGGCATGGTGTTGTAACGGTCGTCCTGTCGGGGCAGCGGGGCCTGCAAGGGGAACAGGCGTTCGATGCCGAAGGCCTTCGGTCGTCCTTTCAGGTCGACAGTCAGGCGGTGCAAGTGGCTGGTGCTGCCGGCAAGGTCCGGCGGCGACCCGTCCTTGTTGGGCATGAACGGGAACGGGTTGCCGGCCGTCATCTCCGTATCGAAATAGAGGCGGTCACCCTCTTCGAAAGCACCCATGGTGTGCAGGCCGCTGCAGAGGGGGCCGTCGATCCAGCGCAGGTCCTTGCCATCCCCGTGGCGGCGCATCACGCCCAGATGCGTCCGCCGGTTCTTGTCCCAGGACCAGTGAACACCACCCCTGGCCATCTGATCAGGATCCATGACCAGCGGCACGACGAAGAACAGCACATGGTTCTCGGTGACGGCGAAGTCGTGGATCATCGAGATGTAAGGCACCTTGAAGCGCGCCTCCCAGAGCTTGCGCCCGGTGCCATGCTCCAACTCGTAGACCGACACGACATCGCTGCCATGGCCTTCGGCCTCATAGCCGAAGGCGACGATATTGCCGGACCGTGAGCAGATCTTGGGATGCGCGGTGAACGGCTGGTTCGCAGGCAACTGGCCACCGAAGGTGTACTGCGGATCCACCATCTCCAGCGTATTGAGATCGAGCGCCGCGGGGGCCGTGTCTTCCTTCAACGCGAGGATCAGCCCCTGGTGGTTCAGCACATGGGTGTTGTGCGTGCCGCGGTTGAGGCCACGGACGGACGGGTCGTCCGTGTAGGGATTGCGGTACAGCGGCATGAGGTTGCGACGCGCCGCGTCCTGCGCGAGGTAGCGCGGGTTGCGGATGTAACGCGTGCGGTAGTCCACACGGCCGTTGCGGATGCGGAACATCCGCACGTGGCCCTCGCCATCGAACACGATGGTACGGGGATGCAGGCGGTATTGCGGATCGGGCCCGACGGCGTAGAAGCCGCCATCGAGATCCGCGGGCAGGCGCCCCTCGACTTCGCAGTCGGCAATGCTGACCTCGGCACGAAGCGGCGAGAACTGGCCACCGGAACCGGCCGGCCGCAGGGGCATCTCGGGCTCGATGCCGTCAAACCAGCCCTGTTCCGCAGCCCTTGCAGCGTAAGCGCCGAGCATGGCGGGTGCGGCAACGGCGGCGGCCAACAGCGCGCGGCGCCGCGGATCCTGCGGTGTGTCCATCTCTGCCCCCTTGTCCCGCGGCCGGCGGGCACCCGGCATTGTACGATCGACCAAGCGGCGGCGGTCAATCCCCGTCGGCCGGCGAGGCGGCCAGAAGAGCGCGCAGCCGCAGCCACTCGAAGGCGGGTCCCGGATCGGTCTTGCGGGACGGTGCGATGTCGCTGTGACCCACCAGGCGCGCTGCGGACAGTGCCGGATAAGCCCTGAACAGCGCCTGCAGCACCCCGGCCAGGGCACGGTACTGCGCCGGCGCATAGGGCGTCTCGTCCGTGCCTTCGAGTTCGATGCCGATCGAATAGTCGTTGCAATTGCCACGCCCTTCGTAGGACGAGACCCCGGCGTGCCAGGCCCGGCGCTGGAAAGGGACGAACTGTACGCACTCGCCATCGCGGCGCACCAGCACATGCGCCGACACGCGCAGCCCGGCGATGGCACGGTAGTAGGGATGCGCAATCGGGTCGAGGTGGCCATTGAACAGTTGTTCGATGGCCGGGCCGCCGTAGTCACCGGGCGGCAGGCTGATGCCGTGGATGACGATGAGATCGGCCGTCACGCCCGATGGTCGCGCCTCATGATGAGGCGACAGCACCTGCCGCACGCCCACGAGCAAGCCGGTGGCAACGTCGATGGCGAACGCTGCACCGGCCCCGCCGGTCACGGCGCCGCGGCGGCCGGTGGTGCCGTGCTGGGCCGGGACGGCACCAGGTAGGCGATCACGGCATCCAGATCTGCATCGGGAATCTCGACACGGGACAGTCGCGGCATGTTGACCAGGCCCCAGCGCACCACCGTGCGGATGTAGATCCCTGCGAGGTCGTCGCGCGACTCGAGCAGGGCACGCTCGGGACCGAGGCGCCGGGCCAGCGTGAAAGTACCGGTCTGCCGTTCGCGGTGGCACATGGCACAGCGGTGCTCGAATACGGCCTTGCCGCGTTCACGCAAGGCCGCCTGTACCGTGACGGCATCCGGAGTGACGACGGCCGCCTGCTGTGCCGCCAGCGGCGTAGCGGCCAGTCCCACCAGCACGGCGAGGACGCTCACGCGCATCCGGCATCGGGCGCGGGGCAAACGCAAGGCGCCGCTCACAGCCGCCCCCGCTGGGCGCGGTAAGCGCGTGGCCAGATGCCGTTGCGGCCGGGCGCGAGGATGCCCTGCGGATCGAGGGCATCCTTGACCTGCTCGTTGAGGTCCCGCAGGGCGTTGCGGTTGAAGTCGTAGCTCGCGGCGACGTCATCCATGTAAGCCAGATGCGTGCGGTACTCGCCGTAACCCTGCTCATGTGCATCGCGGATCAGGGCCTCGAAGAGCCGCCGCACCCGCTCCTTCTGTTCCTGATCGTCCTTGTCGTAGAGGATCAGGTTGACGTTGGTCATGGCACGGCCATCGTTGTAGAACGTCCCTGAGTAGTCGAGGCCGAACTCCTGGTAGCGGGCCCGCGTGCGGCGGAACTGTTCCATGACCAACCGGCCATCCGGCGGCATCACCGGGGAAAAGCCGATATGGCCACCGCGACCGCCGTACCAGTTGACCATCTGCAATGGATAGGTGCTCGGCCCCGGCCGCTGGTTGCCGGGAGTACGCGTCACCCGGAACTCCTGTCGCGTGTGCCGCGACAATTCGTCGAGCACGCGCCGCAAGTGGGCCTCGCAGACATCAGCGTAACCGGCGAGTCGCAGCGGTCCATTCCACCAACCGATGTTGTAGCGCTGCTTGATGCGTTCGATGACCTCGTCCGGGATCGAGTCGCGGCCGTGGTACCACTCCTTGCGCAACGTGGGGACGGTGGCGGAGGCCTGGTAACTGGTGACGCGGACCAGGCCATCGAGCACGCCGCGCTGACGCAGGCCGGTGGTGGCCTCGGTGTACCACTCGAGCTCGTCGGGACGGTCCAGCTTCACGTCGACGGTGATCGCTGCCTCGTCCTCGGGTTTCAGCCACAGGCAGAGCTTGGTGACGATGGCGAAGTTGGATTGCACGATGAACTGGTCCCATGAGGGACCGAAGCCGTGCTTGCAGAGGGCCCAGGCCTTGCCGCCGTCCATGGCGCCCATGCCTGTCCGGACGATGCGGCCATCGGCCAGCACGAGCTCCATGCCACAGATGTTGTTGCTGTGGTCGCCGCTGCCGCTGAAGCCGCGCTCCAGGGCATTGCCCATCACGCTGCCCCAGCCGTTGCCGGGAATTCCCAACTGCAGCGCGATGCCGTTCTTTTGGAGATGGTCATGCAGGTCGAAGAAGCCCACGCCCGGTTCAACGATGCAGTACCCGTACTTCTCATTGACCTCGATGATGCGGTCCATGCGCCCGAGATCGAGCATCACGGTACCGGCCATACGCGGCGCTGCACCGCCGTAGCCGAAGTTCTTGCCGCGCGAGATGGGCCACAACGGGATCTGGAACTCGTTGGCGACGCGCAGGACGGCCTGGATTTCCTCCACGGATGCGGGCGCGACGGCGGCCGCGGCCGCGTGATGCGCCTCAAGCCCGGGAGCATAGGCATCGAGGTAGGCCTCCCGGTCCTCGTCGGTGGCGAGCACCCACGCGTCGCCGACGATCTTCCGGAAGGCCGCCAGCGCCGCATTGAAACGCGCCGCATCGATGCCTGGCGGCAGGATGAGCCTCACAAATGGCCCTCACCCACGCCGCGGGCCGTCGCGGAGGGAGTGGCGGCGGCTGCCTTGCGCTGCTGGTCCCAGGCACTGCGGGCCTGGACCACGAGCCAGGCGCGGATCTGCTCGACCTCCTGCTCGGTCAGCAGGTCGTCCCAGGCCGGCATGCCGCGCGGCTGCAGCGCCCCTCCGCGGACCACGTTCTGGAAGGCCTGCACACTGTGCAACGTGGCGGAGCGTCGCAGGTCCGGCACCGGAGCGGGCCAGGTGTTGCCGTGGCAGATGGCACAGTTGGTGCCAAACAGGACCCCGCCGGCCTGCACGTCAATCGCCTTGGCGGTGGCGGCAGGAGGTTCTGGCATCGGTGGCTGGGTCGGCAGCGGCGCGGGCTGGGGCACGGCCCCGCCGTCCAGCTTGAAGGCCAGGATGCGGTTGTCGTTGCCATTGCGGAACGCGACGTTCTCGGGAAACCACATGTTCCAACCGCCGCCGCCCGTGCCGGCGATGATCGCGACGAATTGCTCTCCATTCATCGTGTAGGTCATCGGGGCGGCGATCATGGCCGTGCCGACGTTGATCTCCTTGAGCACGGCACCGGTCTCGTCGTTGAGAACGCGCAGCACGCCGTCCAGGCCACCCTGCACGACCAGCCCACCGCCCGTGGACAGCACGCCACCGTGATCCATGAAAGAGCTGTTCTTGAACTCCCAGACAACCTTGCGCTGCACCGGATCCCAGGCCTTCAGGGCCGCCCCCATGGTGATGTCGGGCTGCGTCTTCAGGAACTGGGGATCAGCCAGGTGGCGCATTTCCGGCGGCAGCGTCTGCGGAGCGGCCAATTGGCCGGCGAACGCCACCTGGACGCCGGTGTAGAGCCGCTGCGGCTGGTGCGGCCCGGGTGGCGGCCCCTCGGCGAGGATCATGCCAACGTGGACCGCCGGGATGTAGACCAGTCCGGTACGGGCGCTGTAGGACATCGGGTTGAAATTGTGGCCGCCCACGGAGGAGGGGAAGATGAGCTTCGGCTTGCCGTCGCTGTAGTCTCCGTCCGGGTTCTCGACGGGGCGCCCGGTCTTGAGGTCCACCGAGCGGGCCCAGGTGGTCGGCACAAAGGGGTCCGCGGCGAGCAGTTCGCCGCTCTTGCGGTCGAGAACGTAGAAAAAGCCGTTCTTGGAAGCCTGCATCACGACCTTGCGGGCGGCGCCCTGGTGCTGGACGGTGGCCAGCATGAGGTGCGGTGTGGCGTCGTAGTCCCAGCGCTCACCCGGGGTGGTCTGGTAGTGCCACCGGTATTCGCCGGTGTCGGCGTCGACGGCGACGATGGACGCGAGGAAGAGGTTGTCACCGATGCCGTTGCTGCGCTTGTTGCGGCTCCAGGGAGCGCCGTTCGCAGTACCGAAATAGACCAGGTTGGTCTCTGCGTCGTAGTTGATGGAATCCCAGGCATTGCCGCCGCCGCCGCGCTCCCAGTAGCGGCTTGCCGGGTCCCAGGTCTTGGCGGCCATCTCCAGGCCGGAGTTCTCGAAGGGCTGTGCCGGATCTCCCGGCACCGTATAGAAACGCCAGACCTTGCGACCCGTCTGCAGGTCATAGGCCGTGACGTAACCACGGGAGTCGTATTCCGCGCCGCCATTGCCGATCACGACGACCTTGCCGGCAACCTGGGGTGCGCCGGTCACCGAATAGCCACGGCTGCGATCCTCGAGCGTATCGACCTGCCAGACCACCTTGCCGTCGCTGGCCTGCAGCGCATGCAGGCGGCCGTCGAAACTCGCCACGTAGACCCGCCCCTGCCACACCGCAAGGCCGCGGTTGACGATGTCGCAGCAGGCGCTGCGGGCGTTGCGCAGGTCGGACTGCGGATCGAACTGCCAGCGCGGTGTGCCCGTCGCGGCATCCAGCGCGTAGACGCGCCCGGCGACGCCCGTGACATACATGACACCGTCGACCACGACCGGCGTGGCCTGCATGCCGCGGTTGGTGCCGGTCTTGAACTCCCAGGCCAGGCCCAACCGCTGGACATTGTCGCGGTTCAACGTCTCCAGCGGCGAATAGTGGGTCTTGCCGGCGTCGCGGCCCGACGTCAGCCATTGGCCCGGTTCGTCCTGGATGGCGTGCAGACGGGCCAGGTCGACCGCACCAGGCCCACGGGCCGGTGGATCCTGGCTGCAGGCGGCGAGCAGCAGGGCGGCCGTCAGGCCGGCAAGAACGGGCACGGCGCCCGACAGGGCTCGCGGCGTGTGGCTTGGCATGGACATCAACTTTCCCCCGGACGGCTGGTTGAAGCGCCGTCACCCGTGGATGATGCCGCGCGACCGGCCGCAAGGAAACGGCCTCCGGTAGGCTATGTGGCATGGACCTCAACGACGCCGAAGCCACCGCCAACCTGCCGCTGGCGCGCCGCGACCTTGCCCGTGTGTGGCACCCCTGCACGCAGATGAAGGACCACGAGCGGGAGATGCCGATGATCCCGCTGAAACGTGGCGAGGGCGTCTGGCTTGAGGACATGGCCGGACAGCGCTACCTGGACGCGATCAGTTCCTGGTGGGTCAACCTGTTCGGCCACGCGAACCCGCGGATCGGCGCTGCGGTCAGCCGGCAGCTGCAGCAACTGGAACACGTGATTTTCGCAGGCTTCACGCACGAGCCTGCGGTCACGCTTGCGGAAGCCCTGGTGCGGGTCGCCCCGCGGGGACTGACACGCTGTTTTTTCGCCGACAACGGTTCAGCGGCCGTCGAAGTCGCCGTGAAGATGAGCTTCCATTACTGGCGCAACCGGGGCCTGCCGGCCAAGCGCCGCTTCGTGACGCTCGCCAACAGCTACCACGGCGAGACGCTCGGCGCGCTCGCCGTGGGCAACGTGGCGCTCTACAAGGACGTCTATGCACCGCTGCTGATGGACGTGCTGACGGCGCCATCGCCGGATGCCTACGCAAGGCAACCCGGTGAAAGCGCCGCGGACTGCGCGCGGCGGAGTTTCGCGGCAATGCACAGGCTGCTGGAACAACACGCCGGCGAGATCGCGGGGGTCATCGTCGAACCGCTGGTGCAGTGCGCAGGCGGCATGCGCATGTACGATCCGGTGTACCTGCAATTGCTGCGCAAGGCCTGCGACGAGTTGCATATCCACCTGATCGCCGACGAGATCGCGGTGGGCTTCGGCCGGACCGGAACGCTCTTCGCCTGCGAGCAGGCAGGCATTGCGCCCGACCTGCTGTGCCTGTCCAAGGGACTCACGGGGGGCTACCTGCCACTGTCCGTGGTTTTGGCCGGTGAGGAAACCTACGACGCGTTCTATGACGAGTACACGCGGCTCAACGCCTTCCTGCACTCGCACAGTTACACCGGCAACCCGCTGGCCTGCGCCGCCGCCAATGCCACGCTCGAGATCTTCGCGCAGGAGCCCGTCCTGGATCGCAACCGGGCCTTGGGCGCCCACATGGCACGCGCTGCGCGACCCATCGCGGACTTGCCGACAGTCGCGGAGGTGCGGCAGGCCGGCATGATCCTGGCGATTGAAATGGTCCGCGACAAGACGAGCCGCACACCGTTCGACTTCCGGGAACGGCGCGGGCTGCGCGTCTACCGGCACGCCCTTTCCCGGGGGGTGCTGCTGCGTCCCGTGGGCAACGTGGTGTATTTCATGCCGCCCTACGTGATCACGCCGGAACAGATCGACCTGCTGGCGCGCGTGGCGCTGGAAGCCATCGAGGCGGCCACATGCGCCTGACCCGCGTCCATTGCGCCGAGGCCGTGACGGAGAACCTTCGCCTTGCGCTGCCGGAAGGGCCCAGCCGCCATCTGGCGTTGGTGCTGCGCCTGGCGCCGGGGGCCCCATTGCGCATCTTCGATGGGCAGGGCCATGAATATGACGCCGTGATAACGGCCGTCGGTCGCCGGAGCGTGGAGGTCCAGACCGGCACACGGTTCGACTCCCGCAGCGAGTCGCCCTTGCAGACCACCTTGTTGCTGGGCGTGTCGCGCGGCGAACGCATGGATGTCGCCTTGCAGAAGGCCACGGAGCTGGGCGTGAGCCGGATCCGGCCGCTGCTGGCGCGCCGCAGCAGCGTGCGTCTCAAGGCGGGAGACCTCGCCCGGCGCATGGAGCACTGGCACGGCGTGGTCGTCGGCGCCTGCGAGCAGAGCGGGCGGTGCCGGGTGCCGGAACTCCTGCCCGCACTGGACATTCCCGCGGCAAGCGAAGCGACGCCGGCGACCTCATTGCGCCTGGTGCTGGCGGCAGACGCGACTACGGGCCTGGTGGCCCGTATCACGGCAGCTGGCGGTGTGGCCGACATCACGTTGATGGTTGGCCCCGAGGGCGGGCTGGACCCTGCCGAGGAGTCCATCGCGGTCGCGGCAGGCTTCGGCGCCTGCCGGCTCGGGCCGCGGGTCCTGCGCACCGAGACCGCCCCCCTGGCGGCGCTGGCGGTCATCCAGGCGCTGGTGGGCGACCTCGGATCCTGACCCGCCCTGCGCACGGACCCGGCAATCGGGTCAGGGCGCTTCAGCGATCTGCTTCATCTTCTGCAGTGCAGCCTCGAAGCTGCTGCGGCGACGCGCCAGGTCGGCGTCCTTGGCCGCCTGGTCAGGTTTGTCGGAGACGTCGAGCACCAGCGTGTACAGGAGGCGGGAACGCGTCCCGGACAGAGGCACGGCCTCCATGAAGCCATGGTAGAGGTTGTAGAAACGCCCCTCCACGGCGGGCTGCGTATAGCCATAGGAAAGCGCTGTCTGCGCCACCATGATTTCGGCGATACGGCCACCTGCGAGCACGCGCACCGTCCCCATCCCGCCGTCGCCGGCAGTGATCTTGCAGTCGAGGGGCAACCAGTCCTGGATGTCGCAGTACTTGCCGACCTTCGCCCAGACCTGGGCAGCCGGCCGGTCGATGTCGATCGACATGCGGACCGTGGCATATTCAGGCGTTGCAGCGCCGGCGGAAGCTGCGAGCAGGACGGCGACTGCCGTCGTGAGTGACCTTGCTGACATGTACCCCCCTTGGTGTTGCACGCATGTTCGCACCAGCGGCGTCGCGAAGGCCAGCGGCACCGGTCGTGTATAACGGCGGGCCTGCCCGCAACAACGGAAGCGCCGTCATGACCGACCTGTTCACGCCCCTGAAGCTGGGCGACCTCTGGCTGCCGAACCGGGTGGTCATGGCGCCGCTGACGCGCACGCGCGCCACCGGCGGCGCCCGCGAACCCAATGCCCTGATGGCGACCTACTACCGGCAACGGGCCTCGGCCGGACTGATCCTGAGCGAGGCGACGATCGTGGCGCCGCGGGCGGCGGGCTACGCGGACACCCCGGGTCTCTACACGGCGGGCCAGCGCGAGGGCTGGTGCGCGGTCACGCGTGCCGTCCATGCTGCTGGCGGCCGGATCTTCGCCCAGCTGTGGCATGTCGGACGCATCTCGCACTCGTCGCTGCTCGGCGGCGAGCTGCCGGTGGCACCCAGTGCGGTGGCTGCAGCCGGCCGGGTGTCGCTGCTGCGGCCGGAGACACCCTACGAAGTGCCGCATGCGCTGGCGGCAGAGGAAATTCCAGGCATTGTCGGCGCCTTCAGGCACGCGGCGACCGAAGCCATGGCCGCGGGTTTCGACGGCGTGGAGCTGCATGCCGCCAATGGGTATCTCATCGACCAGTTCCTGCAGGACAGCAGCAACCGCCGCCAGGATGAGTACGGCGGGAACCGCGCGGGCAGGGCGCGCCTGCTCCTGGAGTGCGTGGATGCCCTGGCCGGTGTCTGGGGTCCCCAGCGCGTCGGCGTGCACCTCGCACCCCGTGGCGACGCGCACGACATGGGTGATGGCGACCCGCTGGGCACCTTCGGCCATGTCATGGATGAACTGGATGTCCGCGGGATCGCTTTTGTCTGCGTCCGCGAGCACCGGGGCGAAGGACGGATCGGCCCGCAGCTCCGCCGCCGGTTCCGCGGCGTCTACATCGCCAACGAGGGCTACGATGGGGCAGCAGCCGCACAGGCCCTGGACAGCGGCGAGGCGGATGCCGTGGCGTTCGGCAAGGCTTTCATCGCCAACCCGGACCTGCCTCGGCGCCTGGCAGAAGGAGCGCCGCTCAACGCGCCAGACTTCGGCACGTTCTATGGCACCGGCGCTGCAGGCTATACGGACTACCCCGCCCTCAGCGAGGCAGGCCCGCCGTGACTTCCGCGACCCGCGCCTCGATCCAGGGCAGGTCAGGGACAAGTGCGGTCTCGTTGAGCAACTGCAGCCGCGTGACGACCGGCCCCTCGTCGGGGTAGCGCACGGAGTCGTCGTTGCGCAGCACCTCGCGTGCAGCCCGCAGCAACTGCGGAAACCCCTGCGACACCAGTGCGATGTTGCCGGCGGCGATACGCGGATCGGCCGCGGCAAGGATGACCAGCCGTGCGCGGCTGGTCACGGGCGGCAGGTCGCCGCCGAGGCAGCCTTCGAAGGAGACGACCGGCACATGCCGGCCATTCCAGCTGACCAGCCCCTGCAACCATGGCGGGACACCGGTGAGGTCCGCCGGCGTCTGGTAACCGATCACCTCCGCAACACAGCCACGGGGTATCAGCAGACGTCCTTCGGCCAGTGGCACCAGCAGACAGTAGAGTTCGTCGGCGATGCCGCTCATGGCTGCCCCTGTCCGTGGCGCTGCGCCAGCAACGGACCCATTGCGTCCAGCAACTGGCTTTCCTGGTAGGGTTTGCCGAGGTACTCGTTGACGCCGAGTTCCATGGCGCGGCTGCGGTGTTTGTCGCCGGTGCGCGAGGTGATCATGATGATCGGCAGGTCGCGGGTCCGCGGGTCCTCGCGGACCTGCCGGGCCACTTCATAGCCGTCCATCCGCGGCATCTCGATATCGAGCAGCAGGATGTCCGGGCGCTGTTCCTGCAGCAGTGCCATGGCATCAACACCATCACGTGCCGTGAGGACGCGCATGCCGTTGCGCTCGAGCAGGCGCTGCGTGACCCTGCGCACCGTGATCGAGTCGTCGACCACGAGTGCGACGGGACGGTCGTCGGCCTTCGGGCGTGCCAGAGTGCCGGAGCGCGAGCGCCAACCCGCCCGCAGCAGGGCTCCGATGTCGAGGATGACGACGATGCGGCCGTCGTTGAGGATCGTGGCGCCGGAGATGCCGCGGATCGACGCGATCTGCGGCCCGACGTTCTTCACCACGATCTCGCGGCTGCCGATGAGTTCATCGACAAGCAGCCCTGCAGAATGCTCGCCGGCCTGGACCAGCACCACGGGCATGGGTCCGGCCTGCTCGGGCAGTCCGGAGGGTTCGAGTCCGACGAATGGCGCAAGGTATTGCAGGCGGTAGCGGTGACCAGCGTGCTCGTGCATGGCACCGGGATCCGCCAGCATCTGCGCCACGTCGTCGCGCTCCACGCGCACGACACCGTCGATCGTCGGCAGCGGCAGCGCGTACCACTCGTCGCCGACGCGCACCACCAGCGCATGGCTGACCGCAAGCGTGAACGGCAGGCGGATCGTGAACGTCGTACCGGCGCGCGGCCGGGTCTCCATGCGCAGCGAGCCGCCAAGTTTCTTGATCTCGCTGGCAACGACATCCATGCCTACACCACGGCCGGCCACCTGCGTGACCGTGGCAGCGGTGGAGAAACCCGGCTCGAGCACCAGTTGCATCAGGTCTTCGTCGCCCAGCACCTGGTCCGGGGCGATCATGCCGAGAGCTTCGCCCTTGCGGCGGATTGCCGCCAGGTCCATGCCCGCGCCATCGTCGCTCACACGCAGGATGACTTCGGCGCCCTCACGGCGCAGCGCAAGGTCGATGCGCCCGGCCTCGGGCTTTCCCGCCACCCCGCGCTGCGCAGGCATCTCGATGCCGTGGATGACGGCATTGCGCACCAGGTGCTCGAGCGGCGGGATCATGCGTTCCACGACCTGCCGGTCCATCTCGTGGCTGCTGCCCTCGACAACCAGCTCGGCGGTCTTTCCCGACTCCTGGGCCACCTGGCGGACCAATCGCGCCAGCCGCTGCGCGGGTCTCTGGAACGACACCATCCGCGTCCGCAGCAGGCCGTGCTGCAACTCGGTCAGCGCGCGCCCCTGCTGCTGCAGGAGGTTCTGCGCTTCGCTGCCTTGGTTGACCAGCAGTTGCTGCAGGCTGTCCACGTCGCTGGCGGTCTCTGCCAAGGCACGGGAGTACTGCTGGATCGCCGAGTAGCGGTCCAGTTCCAACGGATCGAATCCTGCCGGGTCGGGGCTGTCGATCTCGTGGCGATGACGGATCTGCGCTTCGGTCGCGATCTCGAGCTTGCGCAACTGCTCCTTGAGGCGCGTGACGGTGCGCGCGAGTTCGCCGAGATTGGATTCCACGGCACCGAGCTGCTGTTCGATGCGTGCCCGCGCCACGCTGATTTCGCCCGCACCGTTGAGCAATTCATCGAGGAGCTCCGCATCCACGCGGGCCAGCTCCTGCCGCTCCGCGGGTGCGACCGGCTCACGTCCGGGCGGGAGGACCGCCAGCGCCGGCGCAGCGGCCACTTCGGCGTCCTGCGATCGAGTCTGCGGAGGTGCTTCCGCGGTTTCGGGTGCCGGCTCCGGTACCGGTTCCGGTTCCGGCTGTGGTTCCGGAGGGAGTGGCAGCAGGGTAAGGGCACCCGCGGCAGCCAGGCGATCCAGCAGCGGCGTCGCCGGACCCACGGCACGACCGGCGGACAGCAGGTCGCGCATGCGTGCAAGCTCGTCGACCGCATCCTGCAGCAAGCCCAGGACAGCACTGTCGCGCGGGACCCTGCCGGCATCGATACGCAGGATGAGGCTTTCCAGCTCGTGCGCCAGATCGCCCATCGGCAGCACTCCAGCCAGGCGGGCGCCGCCCTTGAGGGTGTGCAACGGCCGCTTCAGCCCGTCCAGGGACGACGCAGGCGCCGCAAAAGCGGCCAGCTGTGACTGGACGGCCTCCAGCAACTCGGTGGCCTCGTCGCTGAAGACAGCTGCAATGTCCGGGTCGTAGCCATGGCTGTCCGCTTCGGCCGCGGTGCCGGCCACCGACGCCGCCTCCGCAGCCGCAATGCGTGCATCCAGGTCATGCTCCGCGGCTTCGATGCGCGCGATGAGGTGGTCGTGGGAGCGGAAGTAACCTGTGCCCTCATCCAGATGCCGGGTGACATCCAGCATGGCCCGCATGCAGTCATCGAGCAGCGTCAGGTCCTCGTTGGTGAGTCCTGCCCGGCTTTCGAAATTCTTGCGCAGCCAGTGGTCGAGGGGCTGCGCCAGCCGGATACCGTGACGCGCATCCGCCACGCGTGAGGTCCCGGCGAGCGTGTGGCAGGCCCGGTAGACCGCTTCGGTGAGAAGGTGCGGCGCCGGTTCGCTGGCAGCCTGCTCAAGGAAATCACGGACTGCCTGCACATGGCCGTCCGTCTCGCGCGCGAAGATGTCGCGCAGCACCTGGTCCGTCACCGTCACCGACGGGGGTGTCGCCACGGGTACCGGTGCCGGCGCCGGCACGACAGGCGCGTCAGGCGCAGGCGGCAGCGGCTCCGGCATGACGACGGACGAGCGTGGGCGTCCTGCCGCCAGCGCGTGTGCCTCGGTCATCAGGCGCTCGACATCGGCCCGCGGCTTGTGGCCCGTCGCGATCTGCTCGATCAATTCCGGCATTGCCAGCAGCGCATCGCGCAGCAGGTCGAGGATCTCCGGAGAGCGCGTCAGGGTCTGGTCGAGCAGGCGATTCAGCAGGTTTTCGATCGACCAGGCGAACTCGGAGATTCCGCGGGCACCAACGACCCTGCCGCTGCCCTTGAGCGTATGGAAGGCGCGACGCAGGTCGCGCAGGGAGACCTCGTCGAGCGGGTTGTGGTCCCACGCCGCAAACAGCGACTGGATGCGCTGCAGCAGCTCGCGCGACTCCTCGAGGTAAAGACCCAGCAACTCGGGGTCAGCGACCGGCTCCGCCGGCAGCGGCCGCGGCACGACGGGAGGGGCCGGCGGCGTACGCCCGGCCTCGGCGGAGGGTTGCGGGAAATCGGGCGGCAGGACCTGCGTTGATTCGTGGGCGGCCACAGCCACCGGTTCCGGCATGGGCTGGATCGCTGGCAGGGACTCAAGCTGCTGCAACGCCGAACCGACGTTGTCGAGCATGTAGACAGGCTCAATCCGGTCAGCCTGCAGAGCCTCGAGGTAGTACTCGAGGCCAACCACGGCATCGGCCAGGCGATCAAGCCCGGCAACCGGGAACTGGCCACCAGGCAACAGGAGACGGCGCAGCGGACCGGCCAGTCTTCCGGTCATGCTGGCAGCGAGCGGCCGCTCCAGCAGTTCGAGTGCCGCCTGCACACCGCGCAACAACTCGCGCCAGTTATCCACGCCCAGGCGCCCGGCCTCACCGGCGAGTGCCTGGCCGACGTAGTCCTTGATCTGTGCGAGGTTGACAAGGCACTCACGGAGCACTGCCGCCCGCACAGGGCGGAAATCCGGCTCCCGTCCTTCAGCGGCACCAGCCTGACGCTGTGGCATGACTTGCGCCTGCAGCGCGTCATCCAGCGGATCTTCGATCTGGATGATGGCACTGGCGATGTCCACCAGCAGCGACTCCTCGGGTCGCTCGCGCGAGGCCGCGACGGCGGCCAGCCGGTGGGTCTGCTCGAGAAGGCGGACACGTTGTTCACCCAGTCCGAGCAACCCGAGCGTATCGGCCACCTTGCGCAGCGCCTCGACCTGCGGGCCCAGCTCCTCCGGGGTCGCCGCACCGCGCCGGGTGAAGATGTCCAGCACGTCCTTGATACGGCCCAACTCCTCGCGCAGGGCACTGGCAACGGAGTGCATCAGGCGGATCGAGGGGGCCGAGAGCTGCTGGCGGACCTCGTCCACCGTGTCGTCGACGGGCAGGCGATCTGCAAGCCGGAAAGACTCGCGGACGGCGCGCACGCGCGGACCGTCTCCACCGTCACGTGCAACGTAGTAGAGAAGGTTGTTGAGCAGTTCAACCGGCGGCTGCAACGCGTAGCGGCTCTCGCCTTGTTCGTAAAGGCGCCGCAGCTCACGGTCACCCAGACCGACCAGCCGTTTCACCGTGCCGCCGGCTTCCAGCGTGTTGGCGCGCAAGGCCTCGAGCACGGCTCCCATGACCCACCACAACTGGTGGACGGCGGAAGTCGTTGCGGACTCTTCAAGTCGTTGCGCCACTTCCGCCAGCACGGCCAATTGCGTGGCGGGCGCCTCACCACGGATCCAGCCGACCAGCGCAGTCTGGTAGCGCGACCGCAGCCGGCGGGCCCATTGGGCGACGCTGAGGACATCGCTGGCGGGAACCACCGCCCGTGGCGGCGGCGCTTTGTCCGACTTGAGGTTGAGGGACAGCAGGGCGCCTTCGGAGAGCAGCGCCTCGCCGCGGCCAGCCCGCAGATCGTTGAGCAGTGGCAGCAGCACGAGCGGCGTATCGGTCGCACCGGCCATGACGCGCTCGACATGGCCGGGCAACTGCACCATCGCCCGCATCAGCACCTCCAGCACCTCCGCCGCCTGGGGGGCACCGGCGTGGACAGCGAGGTAGGCCAGGGAATGCTCGATTTCCTCGGCGACCAGTGCAGAGCCATGGCAGCCGAGCAGGCGCAGCGCACCGCGGGAAGCATGGATCTCGTCGGCGCAGCGTTTCAGCAGGCGGGACTCGCCTTCCTGCTCGACGTGGGCTTCCAGTGCCGCCCTCGCATCCGCCAGCGACAACGCTATCTCGCGCCCCACCGCCTCTACCGTGTGGCTGGGCAGGCCAGGCGGCGCCTCACCGTGGAGGGCGGGGTTCATGCCGCCTCCGGCGGCAACTGGAATCCGCTTACGGAAGTGCGCAGACCCGCGGAAAGATCAGCGAGACGGCCCAGAGACTGCGAGGACAGCTGTGTGGAGGAGGACGTCTGCTCACTGATCTCGCGCAGGGCCTGCATGTTGCGTGCGATGTTCTGCCCGGCGGCTGCCTGTTCGCGGGCACTGGCGGAAATGTTGTGGACAAGGCTGGCGATCTGCACGGAGACCTGCTCGATCTCAGCCAAGGCGGCACCGGCGTTCTCCGCCAGCAATGCCCCACCCACGACGTCGGCGGTGCTGCGCTCCATCGAGACGACGGCCCCACCGGTGTCGGACTGGATGGTGCGCACCAGGGATTCGATCTGGCGCGTGGCCAAGGCCGCACGCTCGGCAAGCCGTTGCACCTCATCGGCAACGAGCGCGAAGCCACGCCCGGCCTCGCCCGCCATGGAGGCCTGGATGGATGCATTGAGCGCCAGGATGTTGGTCTGTTCCGCCAGGTCGTTGATGAGTTCGACGATATTGCCGATCTCCTGCGAACTCTCGCCAAGCCGCTTGATGCGCTTGGATGTGTCCTGGATCGTCTCGCGGATGCTGTTCATGCCGTCGATCGTCCGCTTGACGGCATCGGCGCCCTTGCCTGCAACATCGACGGAGTGGCGCGCGACGTCGGCAGCGCGCTCGGCGTTGCCGGACACTTCCTCGATGGATCCGGCCATCGTGGCGATGGAGTCTGTGGCCAGTGCGATCTGCCGTGCCTGTGCGACTGCCGCCTGGGCCAGGGCCTGCGACAGCGTGCGTGAGTGGTGGACAGCGTCGTCGACCTGCAGCGCGGAGGCGTTGATCGTGCGCACAAGGTTGCGCAACGACTCGATGGCGACATTGACCGCATCGGCCAGCGCACCGGTGACGTCCTCGTTGACGGTGGCCAGGGTGGTGAGGTCGCCACGCGACAGGCCCTCGAGTTCATCAAGCAGGCGCAGGATGGCACGCTGCGCGCGGGAGGATGCCTCGCCGGTGCCGTCCTGCACCGGCGGCGGCTCGGTGGCGGCGGACCAGGCAGATCCGAGTTCCGCGAACGTCGCCTGTTGTACCCGCCATGACCAGACGAGTCCGGCAACGGCCAGCACGGCACCGGCAACCGCAGCGATCCCTTGCGCGGGTTGTCCTTGCAGGAACCAGGCAGCCGTCGTGCCGCCCACTGCACCCACCGCCGCCAGCAGCAGCGGCAGCACCGCAGGCTTCGCCGTGGGAAACTCAGGCGGCGGCATCAAGGAACTCCGGGTTCTCCACCAGCAGGCGCAGGCTCAGCACCGGCCAGGTCTCGCTGCCGCGCCGGAACGCGCCGGCAAGATAGGGCTCGCACCGGGCCAGCGTGACCGGGGCCTCAGCGGTGAATTCGTTGTCCGCAAAGCGGCGGAACCCCAGCACCTCATCGACCAGCAGGCCGGCGGGCACCTCGCGGTGGTTGGCCACGACCACCCGGGTCGCACGGGTCTGGGGCGTCGGGCCACTCCCCAGGTAGAGACGCAGATCGATGACCGGCACCAGGCTGCCATGCACGTTGGCCAATCCTTTGAGCCATGCACGGGAACCGGGCACGCGCGTCAGCGGCAAGGGGTAGCCCAGGACCTGCCGCGTCTCTTCGCGCGCCACGAGGTACAGGTCGCCAGCGAGGCGCAGCGCAATGCCGACCCATTCCCGGGAGACCTGTTCCGGTGGCAAGCCGGTCGCGGCCCTGCTCCGCCGCTCCAGCGCGGCGAGCAACTCGTAAGGCCGGTCACGAAGTGACCGCAGATGTCGGCTGTCCTCCGTCATCGGTTCAGGCGGCCAGAGCCGACTGTGCCTTGCGGACCAACTGGTCTGGCGAAACGGGCTTGACGAGGTAATCGACCGCGCCCTGCCGCAGCCCCCAGATGCGATCCGTTTCCTGCCCCTTCGAGCTGACCATGACCACCGGGATGCCACGCGTGTCGGGATCGGCGGCCAGCGCACGCGTGGCCTGGTAGCCGTTGAGGCCGGGCATCACGACGTCCATGAAGATGAGATCCGGGTGCATGCTGCGCGCCAGGCGGAGTCCTTCGGCACCATCGGCGGCGACGGCGGTCTGGAAGCCGCCGCGCTCCAGCGCACGCTGCATGACGTGCAGTTCCGTGGGCGAGTCGTCGATGATCAGGATCAGCGGCATGCCGTTCACCTCGGGATGTGCGACTGGATGGCCCCGAGCAGCTCTTCCTTCGTGAAGGGCTTGGTCAGGTAGTGCTCCGAGCCGACGATGCGGCCCCGCGCCCTGTCGAACAGGCCGTCCTTGGAGGAAAGCATGATGACCGGCGTGCCGCGGAACTGCCTGTTGTTCTTGATGAGCGCGCAGGCCTGGTAGCCGTCGAGGCGCGGCATCATGATGTCGACGAAGACGATGTCCGGCTTGTGGTCCGCCACCTTGGCGAGGGCGTCGAAGCCATCAATCGCGGTGAACACCTCACAGCCCTCCTTGGCCAGCAGCGTCTCGGCGGTGCGCCGGATCGTCTTGCTGTCGTCAACGACGAGGACCTTGAGGCCCTGCAGGGGCGGGTTTTCGGCTGTCACGCGCGCTGGGCTCCGTGAGGGATGTCGGGCAAGGGGATCGCAAGGTGTTTTAACATACGCCGCGCGGCCTCCGCCATGAGCGGCAAGGCACGGTACCCGGCCAGCCTCGGCCGGCGCGAGAGGCATTTGCCCGGATTGCGATCGGATTCCGGTCCGGGGGAGCAGTGCACATGAAGAAGACACGCCGGCTCGCCGTGGTCATGGACCCGATCGAGCAGATCAAGTACGCCAAGGACACGACGCTGGCCATGATGTTCGCGGCACAGGCGCGTGGCTACGAGCTCACCTACCTGCGACTGCAGGACCTTTCCCTGCGGGATGGCGTGGCCATGGGCAACGGACGCCCGGTCACGGTGCGCCGCGATCCCGGCAATTACTGCTCACTCGGCGATGCACGCAGCGAGCCTCTGGGAAATTTCGACGCGATCCTGATGCGCAAGGATCCACCCTTCGACACCGAATTCATCTACTCGACCTACATCCTCGAGCGCGCCGAGCAGGCCGGGGCGCTGGTCGTCAACCGGCCGCGCGGGCTGCGCGACATGAACGAGAAGGTGTACACGGCCTGGTTCCCGGAATGCTGTGCGCCGACGCTCATCACGCGCGACATGGGCGACATGGCGGCCTTCGCGGCAGAACATGGCCGTGTCGTCTGCAAGCCCCTGCACGGCATGGGGGGGCGCTCCATCTTCGTGGTCGACCCGGGCGACAAGAACATGCAGGTGGTCTTCGAGACGCTGACCGACTACGGCAGCCGTTATGCCATCGTGCAGCGCTATCTCCCGGAGATTGCCGTGACCGGCGATTCCCGGGTGTTGGTCATCGATGGCGAACCCGCACCCTACGCACTGGCCCGCATCCCCTCAGCCACCGACAACCGTGGCAACCTGGCGGCAGGCGCGACCGGCGTCGGCAGGCCGCTCAACGAGCGTGACCGCCAATTGGTGGCGCGGATCGGTCCCGTGCTGCGCGAGGCGGGCATGCTGTTTGTCGGCCTGGACGTCATCGGCGGTTACGTGACGGAGATCAATGTCACAAGCCCGACGGGCGTCCGCGAACTGGACAAGCAGTTCGGCACCGACCTCGCGGGGCTGCTGCTGGAGGCCATCGACCGCCGCCTCGACCAGCGCGCGGCGGACTGAGCAGCGCCCGCCCCATGGATTCTCCCCCGGCACCTGCGCCGCAAGCCTCCGCCGGGCTGCCTCCCGCGCGGCGACTGGGGACGCTGGTTGTCCTGGCGACCTTGCTGCATCTGCTGCTGCTGCTGGGCGTGACATTCCTGCCGGAGGAGGGGTCACGGCGCAACCAGGGCCTGGAAGTCCTCATCGTTCCCGAGGATGTGCCGGAATCGCGCCGCAACGACGATGCCGTGTACCTGGCCCAGCGGACCCAGCAGGGTTCCGGCAACACGACCGTGCGGCAGGCCGCGCAATTGGCGGGCAGCCGGGTGCCGGCAGGCAGCGACGCCGGCGATCCGGGCCGGGATGCCCAGGAAGCCGCGCCCGAGGACCGGCTGCTGCAGGCCGAGGCCGCTGACGCGCCCCGGGCCAGCGTCAACCTGCTGCCGACGGCGGAGATGCAGACGGGTGACCCACGGGAGGCGGCGCGCACACGCCTGCCGGAGCCGGGCCAGCCCGCGTTGGCTGGTGACGGCGCGCTGACGCTCCGCGGCACCGCGCACGATGAACTGTATGTGAGCCCCGACACGCGGGCCTCGGCACTGGCGCCCTACCTCGATGGCTGGCGCCGGCGCGTGGAGCGCGTGGGCACGCTGCATTTTCCACGTGTGGCCCGCGGCAGCGGCCAGGTCAGCAGTCCGGTGATCGAGGTGAGCATCGACCGCACCGGACGGCTGGCCGCCGCACGCATCCGCCGCAGCAGCGGCGACAGGCGCATCGACCAGGCGGCCCTGGACATCCTGCGCTTGGCCACGCCCTTCGAACCGTTTCCTGCGAACCTGTCCCAGTACCGGCTGCTGCATTTCGCCTACGAGTGGCAATTCCGCGACGGGATGATGTCGCAGGGGCATCTGCAGGTTCCTTGAGAGGGCGGCAGGCTGCCCCCATACTCGGGACATGCAGCCGCACGAAAACCTCACCAACCAGCTGCTGGTGGCGATGCCCTCCCTTGAGGACCCCGATTTCGCCCACGGCATCACCCTCATCTGCGACCACAGTGAGCGCGGGGCGCTTGGCATCGTGGTCAACAAGCCGGTCGAGGGCATGACACTCGCCGACGTGTTCGGCCAGATGAACCTCGCAAAGGCGAGCGGCGGCAGTGCGCCGGTGTTGCGCGGCGGCCCGCTCATGCGGGACCGCGGCTTCGTCGTCCACCGTCCGGGCGGGCAGTGGGATTCCAGCCACAGGATTTCGGCACAGGTGCAGGTGACCACCTCGCGGGATGTCCTCGACGCCATGTCGCGCGGCGAAGGGCCGGAGGGCGCGTTTGTTGCCTTGGGGTATGCCGGCTGGGGCGCGGGGCAACTGGAGCAGGAGATCCTGGAGAATGCCTGGCTGACGCTGCCCTTCGACGATCGCCTGCTGTTCAGCCTGCCGGTGGAGCAGCGCTGGCTGGCGGCGTGGCAGGGCCTGGGCATCGACGTGGGGCGTCTGAGCGCGCAGTCCGGGCACGCCTGAGCCGCGTGGACGCCCGCCCCGCCCGGTTGTTGCTGGCCTTCGATTTCGGCTTGCGCCGCATCGGCGTCGCCTCGGGCGACGTGTTCAGTGGCCTCGCGACGCCGCGCCCGCCCGTCCTCGTGCCGGCGTCAGGGATTCCATGGGATCAGGTGCTGGACACCGTGCGCCGCCACGGACCGGACCTGCTGCTGGTCGGGGCGCCGTATAATGACGACGGGACGCCGGCGCGGATTGCAGCGGCAGCGGACGGCTTCGCCGCCGGGCTCGCCACGCGCAGCGGCCTGCCGGTGGCACGCGTTGATGAGCGCTTCTCGTCCGTGGAGGCAGCGTCGCTGCTGAAGGACCAGAGGGCTGCCGGGCAACACCGACGGCTGCGCCGTGGCGATGTGGACAGCGGCGCCGCGGCGGTGATCCTCGGCAGCTGGCTCAGGCAGCAGGACAGCAGGAACAGGACCGCATGAGCAACCAACGCCGCAGCGACGGCAGCCTCCGCCATCTGTTGACGCTTGAGGGCCTGAGCCGCGACGAGATCGAGGCGCTGCTCGAACGGGCGCAACACTACGTCCGCCGCCGGGCCGAGGCCCCGCCCCGCAGCCGGGTGCTGGATGGTGTCACCGTGGCCAACCTGTTCGCCGAGCCCTCCACGCGCACGCGCATGTCCTTCGAGCTGGCGGCCATGCGCCTGGGTGCCGACGTGGTGAACCTGGAAGTGCAACTGTCCTCGCGCGTGAAGGGCGAGAGCATGCTCGACACCGTGTTCACTCTCGAGGCCATGCACGTGGACGTCCTCGTGCTGCGCGACAAGGAGGCCGGCGTGCCGGCGCATGTCGCCGCCCACGTGGATCCCGCCGTGAGCGTGTTGTCGGCGGGCGAGGCGCATCTTTCCCACCCGACCCAAGGGCTGCTGGACACGCTGACCGTCCTCCAGCACCGCGGCCGCCTCGACGCCCTCTCGATCGCCATCGTGGGCGACATCCGCCATTCCCGCGTGGCACGCTCCGCGTGGCACGCCTTCTCCACGCTGGGCGTCGGCGAACTGCGGCTGGTGGGTCCGCCCGGACTCCTGCCTGCAGAGAGCGAGTTCCCGGGCTGCAGCCGTCACACCGACATGGACAGCGGCATCCGCGGCGCCGATGTGGTGATGATGCTGCGCATCCAGAAGGAACGCTTCGAGGATTCAGCCATTCCCGCGGGAGCCGAGTATTTCTCGCGTTATGGCCTGACGCCGGAGCGTCTGGCGCTGGCGGCGCCCGGTGCGCTGGTCATGCATCCACAGCCGATGAACCGCGGCGTGGAGATCGACTCTGCCGTGGCCGACGGGCCGCAGTCGGTCATTCGCGAGCAGGTGGCCAACGGCGTTGCCGTCCGCATGGCCGTGCTGGAAACCCTGGCCCTGCGGCCGCGTGCCCAGCGCACCTCCTGAGAGTCCCATGAGCGATTCCACCGACCGCCACGCGCACCGCAACACCATCTTCGTCGAGGACGCTCGCGTCCTGGCCCAGGAAGCCCATGCGGGACGCCAGTTCGTGCTGCGGCTGCTGGCGCCGCAGACAGCCGCACGCGCCGAGCCCGGCTGTTTCGTGCATGTGGCAGTGGACCCGGCGGTACCGATGCGGCGGCCGCTGTCGATCATGCGCGTGGACCGTGCCGCGGGCTGGATCGAGATCCTCTACAAGGTCATGGGCAGCGGCCTTGACCATCTGGCGGCGCGGCGCATCGGCGACCACGTCAACCTGCTCGGCCCGATCGGGCAAGGCTTCCGCCCTGATCCGCGACGGCCGCTGGCGCTGCTGGTCGGTGGCGGCGTCGGAATTCCACCCGTGGTCTTCCTCGCCGAGTCCCTGCGTGACCGATGCGAGGAGGGCTTCAGGCCACTGGCGATCCTTGGATCGGAGATCCCCTTCCCCTTCCAGACCCGACCCTCCCGGCTGCTGGTCCCCGGCATGCCCGACGGCGTGATCGCGTCGATGCCGCTGCTTGAGGGCTGGGGGATTCCCAGCCGGTTGACGAGCAAGGCGGGCTTTCCAGGTTGCCACGACGGCTATGTCACCGACCTGGCGCGCGCCTGGCTGGACACGCTGTCAATGGCGGCGCGGACGGAAGTGGAAATCTTCGCCTGTGGCCCGACACCCATGCTGAAGGCCGTCGCTGCCCTGGCCCGGGAGTACGACGTCGCCTGCCAGGTCTCGCTGGAGGAATACATGGCCTGCGCCGTGGGCGGCTGCGCTGGCTGTGCCGTGGAAGTGCAGACCGCCGAGGGGCCGGCGATGAAACGGGTCTGCGTCGACGGGCCGGTCTTCGACGCCCGCATGGTGTACGGGGCGCCAGCCTGAATCATTGACGGCCGGTGCCAGGCCGGCGAATCTGCAACGGACAAAGGGGGAACATCATGACTCTGAGCACGAAGACACAGCGCACTGCCGCAGGACTTGCCATCACTGCACTGCTGGCGCTTGCGGCGCTGCCGGGACAGGCGGCCGAGGCCACTGCCCCCGCAGCGCCTTATGCCCTGCCGGCTGGCACGCCGGCGGCCATCCGCGCGGCCATCGAGTCGCCGGAACGCAACGCCGAAACCCGGGCGCGCGATGCCAACCGCAAGCCCGCCGAACTGCTGATGCTCTCCGGCGTCAAGCCCGGCGACCGCGTCGTGGAGTTTGCGGCCTTCGGCCAGTACATGACCCAACTGCTGTCCGACGTCGTGGGCCCCCAGGGACGCGTGTACATGATCGACCTGCCCTACACGGCAGCCCGCGCGGGCGCGCCCAGCGGCGCCTTCGTCGACAAGCACCCGAACACGCAGTACACGCTGGTCAACTACAACAGCGTCGAGCTGCCGCAAGGCGTCGACGTGGTGTTCAACGTCATGTACTACCACGACCTGCCGCTGAACAACATCGATACCGCGGCGCTGAACGCGAAGATCCTGCAGGCACTGAAGCCGGGCGGCATCTTCTTCGTCGTCGACCACAACGCCGCACCAGGCTCGGGTGTCCGTGACATCAAGACCCTGCACCGCATCGATCCGGCGGTGATCAAGGCCGAGATCACGCGGGCCGGCTTCGAGCTGGTCGAAGAAAGCACGCTGCTGGCCAACCCCAAGGACGACCACACGCTGATGCCCTTCGCGCCGGGGCTGCGCGGCCTCACGGACCAGTCGGTCTTCAAGTTCCGCAAGCCGCTGCGCTGAACCTTCCCGGCACCGATCGAGGGAGAATGGACATGCCGCTGTGCAGCCCCAGCCCGGCGGCACGACGCCGCCGGACCGTGATGTCGTCGGGTTGGTTCGTGGCAGCGCTGCTGGCGGGCACGGCTGCCACAGCCGGCGCAGGCCAGGACTGCGACCGCGCCTGCCTTGAAAGCATGGTTGAACGCTACCTTGATGCCGTGGTGGCGAACCGGCCGGATCGGCTGCCGCTGGCCCCGGCCGTCCGTTTCACCGAGGACGGCCAGCAGCTGGCCATGGGTGATGGCCTGTGGAACACGCTGAAGGCCAAGGGCAGCTACCGTCTTTTCGTCACTGACGTAGCCGCCGGCCAGGTGGCCGTGCTGGCAACGATCGACGAAGACCACCGCGACGCCGACAAGTCGACGCCCGCGCTGCTGGCCCTGCGCCTCAAGCTGCGGGAGGGGCAGATCCACGAAGTCGAGCAGATTGTCGTGCGGGACGAAAAGGCTGCCCAGCGCGTTGCGGCCCAGAGCCCGCATCCGCTGTACCGGGAGACCGTGCCGGTGGGTGAACGACCGGGCCGGGCGGAGCTGGTCCGCATCGGCAACCTCTACTTCGCCGGGCTGCAGCGCAACGACGGCAAAGGCGACTATCCCTTTGCCGACGACTGCGACCGCCTCGAGAACGGCATGCGCAGCACCAATGCACCGACGCCGGCCGGCGAGGTGCGGCCGGACCCCCGGACCGCCCGCAACTATTCGGCGCAGTGGAGCTGCCGCGAGCAGTTCGAGTCGGGCCTGATGCAGTTCGTGAACCGCATCCGCGACCGGCGTTTCGTCGCCATCGACGAGGAGCGGGGCATCGTCTTCGCGTTCGGTTTCTTCGATCATTCCGGCGGCTCGGCACGGACCTTCCGGGCTCCCGACGGACGCCTGGTGACGGCCGGCCCCGTTCAGCCCTGGACCTGGCAGATCGCCGAGCTGTTCAAGATCGAGAAAGGACAGATCCGCAAGATCGACGCCTTCCTGCAGCGCGTTCCCTATGGCATGAACTCCGGGTGGAGCACGTGGTCGCAGGGCATGTCGGAACATCCACGCGACGTGTCGATGGAGTGAGCCCCGTCAGCCGAAGTTGATGCGCGCGTCGAGGTTGGTGCGGGAATCCGCGTGCGACAAGGCTTCCTCCAGGGAGATGCGCCCCGCCTTGTAGAGATCGAGCAGTGCCGTATCGAAGCTGCGCACACCGCGCTCGCTGCTGCGTGTCAGGGATTCCTTGATGGCGAGCACGTCGGATTTGCCGATCAGTTCGGCGACGTGGGCCGTGTTGACCAACACCTCGACGGCGGCCACGCGGCGCCCGTCGATGCCCGGCACCAGGCGCTGCGCGAGGATGCCGCGTAGGTACTGCGACAGGTCCAGCATCACCTGCTGATGCATCTCGGCGGGATAGAGGTTCAGGATCCTGTCCAGGGTCTCGGCGCAGTTGTTGGCGTGCAGGGTGGCAAGCACCAGATGGCCGGTTCCCGAGAGGGTCAGCGCCGCCTGCATGCTCTCCCTGTCGCGCACCTCGCCGATGAGGATGACGTCCGGCGCAGCGCGCATGACGCTGCGCAGTGCTCGTCCGAAGGACGCTGTGTCGAGGCCCACTTCGCGCTGGTTGACGATGGAGCGCTTGTTCGCGTGGACGTATTCGATCGGGTCCTCGATCGTGATGATGTGGTCCGCGTAGTGCTCATTGCGGTAATCCACCATCGCCGCCAGCGTGGTGGACTTGCCGGAGCCCGTGGCACCGACGACCAGCACCAGACCGCGACGCGCCGTGACCAGTTCGACCGTGGTGTCGGGCAGTCCGAGGTCCGCAAGCGCCGGCGTGCGGCTGGCCACGTAGCGGATCACCATCGCCGGCATGCCGCGCTGCAGGAACGCATTGACGCGGAAACGTCCGAGCCCTGGCTCGGCCACGGCGAAGTCGATTTCCAGATCCTCCCGGAACAGCGCCTGCTGTTCAGGCGTCATCAGCGACAGGACCGCGGCCGTCACGGCGGCAACAGACAATTCGCCGCGATTGACGGCATGGATATGCCCCTCGATCTTGATCTTCACCGGTGCGCCCGCCGTGAAGAACAGGTCGGAGGCGCGCCGCTCCACCATCAGGCGGAACAGGGGCGCCATGTTGATCGCCGTGGCGGCTGTGTCTGCCGCCATCCTAGCCTTCCTCGATCCTGAGACCTGCCAGATCCGCCGACGCAGGCGGTTCGCGCTTGCTGTCGAGCTTGACGCGCAGCCGCAGTTCGTTCTTGGAATCCGCGTTGCGCAGGGCTTCCTCGTAGTTGATGAAGCCACCCTCGTACAGGTCGAAGAGGCATTGGTCGAAGGTCTGCATGCCCAGGCGGGTGGAGCGCGACATCACTTCCTTGATGCGCGCCACCTCACCCTTGAAGATGAGATCCGCGATCAGCGGCGAGTTCAGCATGATTTCGGTGGCCGCGATGCGGCCGCGACCGCTGGCGCGTGGCACCAGCCGCTGCGACACCAATCCACGCAGGTTCAGCGACAGATCCATGAGCAGCTGCTCGCGCCGTTCCTCGGGAAAGAAGTTGATGATGCGGTCCAGGGCCTGGTTGGCGCTGTTGGCATGCAAGGTCGCCAGCACGAGGTGGCCTGTCTCGGCAAACTGGATGCCGTACTCCATCGTCTCGCGGTCGCGGATCTCGCCGATCAGGATCACATCCGGCGCCTGGCGCAGCGTGTTGCGCAATGCGGCACCCCAGGAGTCCGTATCCACGCCCACCTCCCGATGGGTGACCACGCAGCCCTTGTGGGGATGCACGTACTCGACCGGGTCCTCGATGGTGACGATATGGCCACGGGTGGATTCGTTGCGGTGCCCCACCATCGCCGCCAGCGTCGTCGACTTTCCGGAGCCGGTGCCGCCGACGATGATCACGAGCCCGCGCTTCGCCAGCACGACTTCCTTGAGGATCTGCGGGAGATCCAGTTCCTCGAAGCTCGGGATCGTGGAGTTGATCAGGCGGATGACGCAGCCGGCATGGCCCATCTGCATGAACGCGCTGACGCGGAAGCGTCCCACGCCCGGGGGGGCGATGGCGAAATTGCACTCCTTCGTCGCGTCGAATTCCTTGGCCTGGCGGTCGTTCATGATCGCCCGCACCATGATCGCGGATTCTTCGGGAGCAAGCCGCCGCTCGGCCTGCGGCCGGATGTCCCCATCGATCTTGATCGCTGGCGGAAAGCCGGCGGTGATGAACAGGTCCGAGGCCTTGCGATCGACCATGCGGCGCAGCAGGTCCTGGACCAACCGTGTGGCTTGGTCGCGGTCCATCAGCCGCGCCCGCCGGTCACAGGGAATCCTTGTTCTGGGCCTTGAAGCGCGCCTCGTCGCGGGTCACCAGGCCCCGTGCCACCAGGTCCGCGAGGCACTGGTCGAGCGTCTGCATGCCATGCGCCTGGCCCGTCTGGATCGAGGAGTACATCTGCGCGATCTTGTTCTCGCGGATCAGGTTGCGGATGGCCGGTGTGCCGATCATGATCTCGTGGGCAGCGACCCGACCACCGCCGTTCTTCTTCAGCAGCGTCTGTGAGATGACGGCGCGCAATGACTCCGAGAGCATCGAGCGGACCATGTCCTTCTCGGCGGCGGGGAAAACGTCGACGATGCGGTCGATGGTCTTTGCGGCCGAACTGGTGTGCAGCGTGCCGAACACCAGGTGTCCGGTCTCGGCGGCGGTCAAGGCCAGGCGTATGGTCTCAAGGTCGCGCATTTCGCCGACGAGGATCACGTCGGGGTCCTCGCGGAGGGCCGAGCGCAGTGCCTCGGTGAAGCCCAGCGTGTCGCGGTGCACCTCGCGCTGGTTGATCAGGCAGCGGCGCGACTCGTGGACGAATTCGATCGGATCCTCCACGGTGAGGATGTGGTCCGTGCGGTGCTCGTTGCAGTGGTTGACCATCGCGGCGAGCGTGGTCGACTTGCCGGAACCGGTGGGACCGGTGACCAGCACCAGGCCGCGCGGCAGCATGCACAGGTCGCGGAAGATGCGCGGCGCCGCAAGATCGTCGAGGCTGGCGATGACGGAAGGAATGGCACGGAACACCGCAGCGGCGCCACGGTTCTGGTTGTAGGCATTGACGCGGAAGCGTGACAGGCCCGGAATCTCGAAGGAGAAGTCGGTCTCGAGGAATTCCTCGTAGGCCTTGCGCTGCTTGTCGTTCATGATGTCGTAGACCATCGCATGCACGTCCTTGTGGGACAGTGCAGGCAGGTTCACGCGCTTGATGTCGCCATCGACGCGGATCATCGGCGGCACTCCCGCCGAGAGGTGCAGGTCGGAGGCGTTGTTCTTCACGGCAAACGCCAGCAACTGCGCGACATCGAGGCTCATCGTGAACTCCGGCAGATGAGGCCGGAGTATAGTTTCGGGCCCCGGTACAGCCATGTTAAGCACGCCACAGATTTCCCCGGATCCCGGCCTGTCACTGCGCCTGCAGGCCTTGCAGCGCCGGATCCGGGCCGCCTGCTCGCTCGCCGGCAGGCAGCCGGCGGAGGTCGGCCTGCTTGCCGTTTCCAAGGGTCAGCCAGCGCACCGTCTGCGCGAGGCGGCAGCCCTCGGGCTGCATGCCTTCGGCGAGAATTACCTGAACGAGGCCGTTGACAAGATCGATGCGCTGCGTGATCTGCCGCTGGAATGGCATTTCATCGGCCGACTGCAGGCGAACAAGACGCGCCGTGTCGCCGGGCACTTCCACTGGGTCCATGGCGTGGATCGCCTGGAACTGGCGCGGCGGCTCTCGGTTCAGCGCGGCCACTACCAGCCACCATTGCAGATCTGCGTGCAGGTCAACGTCCTCGGCGAGGAAAGCAAAGGCGGCGTCACGCCAGACGCCGTGCCCGCCCTGCTTGCCGAGGTGTCCAGCCTGCCCCGCCTGCAGCTGCGCGGCCTGATGTGTATGCTGCCCTACGGGGCGGATCACGCACGTCAGGCTGAAGGCTTCGGGCGCCTGCAGCACCTGCTGGAGGCGGCCAGGCACGAAGGCCTGCCAGTGGACACCCTGTCGATGGGCATGAGTGACGACCTCGAACAGGCCATTGCCCACGGCGCCACCTGGATACGGATCGGCACGGCGCTGTTCGGCCCCCGCTCCGGTATGCTGGAAACATGAAGACGCTACAGGACCTGCAGATCGCACTCATCGGCGGCGGCAACATGGGGCGTGGCCTCATCGGTGGCTTGATCGGCCGCGGGCTGCCACCCGCCAACATCCGCGTCGCCGATCCGGCAGACGCAACCCGGGCCTCTTTGGCGGCCGGCTTTGGCGTGCAGACCACGGCTGACAACGCGGTGGCCGTGGCAGACGCCGACGTGGTGGTCATGGCGGTCAAGCCGCAACAGATGCGCGAGGTGCTGGGCGCCTTGCAAACCGTGCTGGCCCGGCGCATGCCCCTGCTGCTGTCCGTTGCTGCCGGCCTGCGCGTCGCAGACCTGTCGCGCTGGGCGGGTGCCGGCGTGCCGGTGGTCCGGGCCATGCCCAATCGGCCCGCGCTGGTCGGCGCTGGCGCCACCGGCCTTTTTGCGGCCGCCGGGACTCCCGCGGAGGCGCGCGAACTGGCCACGACGGTCATGGAAGCCACGGGATTGTGCGTCTGGGTCGAGGATGAGACGGGGATCGACTGGGTCACTGCCCTGTCGGGCTCCGGACCGGCGTATTTCTTCCGTCTGGCGGAATTGATGGCGGAGGCGGCCGTCGCCCACGGCATGCCGGCGGCCACGGCCCGCGCACTGGCGGCGCGCACGCTGGCGGGTGCCGGGCAACTGGTGGCCGCGGAACGGGACGATGACCTGGCGCGCATGCGGGCCGAGGTCACCTCCAAGGGTGGAACGACGGAAGCCGCGCTGCGGGTCTTCGACGAACAGCGCCTGCCGCAACTGGTGGGGGCCGCCATGCAAGCCGCCGCCACCCGTGCCGGCGAGTTGGCCGACCAGTTCGGACGCGACTGAGGCCAGGATGACGGTCATCGCCTTCCTGTTCGAGGTGCTGTCCAGCCTCTACCTGGGCGCCCTCCTGTATCGCCTGCTGTTGCAGTGGGTGCGTGCCGATTTCCGCAGTCAGGCCGCGCGGGGTCTGGTGCAGGTCACCAATCCGGTCGTCCTTCCCCTGCGGCGCCTGCTGCCCGCCGTGTGGCGGGTGGATACGGGCACGGTCGTGGCGTTGCTGGTGCTGACGGCACTCCAGGTGGCGGTACTGCAGGTTCTGGCAGGGCTCGCGCCACTGGCCGATCCGGCCGTTTTCGCCTTGTTTTGCCTGCGTGCCCTGATACGACTGGTGCTGCACGTCTACCTCTACAGCCTGATCGTCCATGCGCTGCTCTCCCTGCTGGGACAGGGGGGACATTCACCCGTGCAACCGCTGTTGGCAGCGGTGTGCAACCCGCTGCTGCGACCCTTCCGCCGCCTGCCCTCGCCCACCGGTTGGGATTTGTCGCCGTTGTGGGCAGCACTGGCGATCCAGGCCTTGCTGCTGCTGCCGCCGCTGCGCTGACCCGCGGCCGTCGATATTTCAGGCGGAGTCTTGCGCCGCACCCTGCCTGTGTTATGTTTCCGCAGTCTATTTTCGCCTCTGTTTTCCGGGCGAAACCATTACAACATCGGGAGTGAACTGCATGGCGAAGAAGGGCGGAGCGCCGACCAAGTCGGAAATCCTGGCGACGATCTCCAAGGACACGGAGCTGTCCCGCAAGCAGGTCAGCGCGGTCTTCGACTCGCTGCATGCCATCATCCGCAAGAGCCTGCGCAGCAACGGCGTCGTCACGCTTCCCGGCCTGATGAAGCTCAAGGTCGTGAAGAAGCCCGCCACCAAGGCGCGCATGGGCACGAACCCGTTCACCGGTGAGCAGCAGATGTTCAAGGCCAAGCCCGCCAGCAAGAAGGTCCGCGCGCTGCCGCTGAAGAGCCTGAAGGAAATGGTCAACTGAGACCTGACGCGGCCCACCTGCAAGGGGCCCACCAGGCCCGGGAGACGCAGGTCTTCCGGGCCTTTGTTTTTCAGGAGGGGCTGCGCGCCCAGGACAGCACTTCGTCCTTGAGGACGTTGAGCTGCCCGTGGAAGAAATGGCCGACGCCCGGCAGCAGCAGCAGACGCGGCGCCGGGCGCAGCGCCTCCACCAGCGTGACCGTCTCGGCCGCCGGCACCAATTCGTCTGCATCGCCCATGACGACCAGCCAGGGGCAAGTGGGTACCGGCACCTCGGACGGGACCGCGGCGAAGCGTGTCAGGGCTGGCGCCACGGTGACCAGACGCGCGACCTTGCCCGGACCCGCGCGGCATGCAGCACGCAGGGCAACACGCCCACCGAACGAGAATCCAGCCAGCCACGGCGCGGCCCGTGGCCAACGCCGGCATCCCTCCGTGATGACGGCAAGGGCGTCGTCAACTTCTCCCTCGCCCTGGTCGTGCGCGCCGGCACTCTGGCCAACGCCGCGGAAATTGAAGCGCAAGGTCGGCAGGCCAAGCTCGTGGAAGCTGCGCGCCAGCGTGGTGACGACCTTGTTGTCCATGGTGCCGCCATGCAGCGGGTGTGGATGGCACAGCACCACGAACGCTTCCAGCGGCGGCGACAGCGCGGATCGCGGATCCTCGAGCACGGCCTGCAGCACGCCGGCCGGTCCCGGAATTTGCAAGGCCTCCCGCTCCGGCACCATCAGGCCGGCCCTGCCTCGGGAGGGTCCGCGTGGAAATCCAGCGATGCGGAGTTGATGCAATAGCGCAAGCCGGTAGGCTCCGGACCGTCATCAAAGACATGGCCCAGATGGGCATCGCAATGCGCGCAGGTGACTTCGGTGCGGATCATCCCGTGGCTGGTGTCGCGATGCTGCTTGATGCGCTCACCCGCCAGGGGCAACCAGAAGCTGGGCCAGCCGCAGCCGGCATCGAATTTCTTCTCAGACCGGAACAGTTCGCTGCCGCAGCACAGGCAAACGTAGGTGCCGACCTCGGAATGATCGGCATACTTGCCGGTGAAGGGCCGCTCGGTGCCCTTTTCCTGCGTGACGTGGTACTGCAGCGAGGACAGGCGCTTGCGCAGCGCCTCGCGATCAAGGGACGGCTTGTCGGTCATGTCGTGTTTCCGTGGAAAAGTGGTGGTTGACGGCTAGGGTGCCACAAGGCGCTGCAGAAGCCGGTTCAGGCGGCGGACATGGTCGCCGGGGTTGCTGACCTGGCCCTGTTCGGTGAGCTGCGCCTGGTCGAACATCAGCCGCCCCAGATCCTCGAAGGCCTCGCCCTCCAGCGTCCGCAAGTGGGCGACGAGCGGATGGCCGAGATTCAGCTCGAGGCGCGGCTTGCCAGCCGGCAGATCGGTACGTCCCGCGGCTGCCAGCATGCGCCGCATCTGTTCGCCGAGGTCATCCTCGTCGCGCGTCAGGCAGGCCGGAGACTCGGTGAGGCGGTCGCTCGCGCGCACCTGGGCGACACCATCGCCGAGCAGGGTGGCCAGCCGCGCGAACAGCGCTTCGTCTTCTGCCCCGGGCTTCGTCGCGGCCGTGCTGGCCTCCTGTGCGGCCTCGCCACCCAGCTTTCCCAGGTCCAGGTCGCCGCGCGCCACGTCCTGGAAGCGTTTGCCTTCGAAGTCCTGCAACTGGCCCATCGCCCAAGGGTCGATGCGATCGCCCAGCAACAGCACTTCGACGCCACGGGCCCGCAGGCTTTCGATGAACGGGCTGCTGCGTGCCGCGGCGCGGCTTTCCGCCAGCACGTAGTAGATGCGGTCCTGGCCGTCCTTCATCCGCGCGACGTAGTCCGCCAGCGACACGGTGTCGTCGTCGGCGGATTCATGGGTGCTGGCAAAACGCAGCAGGGGCAGCAGCTTGTCGCGGTTGGCAAAGTCCTCGCCGAGGCCCTCCTTGAGCACGCTGCCGAACTCCTTCCAGAAGCGGGCGTAGTTGGCCGGGTCGTCCTTGGCCAGCCGACCCAGCATGTCCAGGGCACGCTTGGTGAGGGCGCCACGCATGGCATCGACTTCCGGATCCTTCTGCAGCAGCTCGCGGGACACGTTGAGCGGCAGGTCGGAGGAATCGAGCACGCCCTTGATGAAGCGCAGGTACAGCGGCAGGAACTGTTCGGCGTCGTCCATGATGAAGACGCGCTTGACGTGCAGCTTCAGGCCACGCGAGGCATCGCGCTGGTACAGGTCCCAGGGTGCATTGGCCGGCACGTAGAGCAGGCTGGTGTATTCGCGCTTGCCCTCCACCTGGTTGTGGCTCCAGGCCAGGGGCGCCTCGCCGTCGTGCGTGATGTGGCGATAGAACTCCCGGTATTCATCGTCGGTGATGGCCGTGCGGGGCCGCGTCCAGAGGGCTTGCGCCTGGTTGACGACCTCGTCCTCCAAGGTCGCGGCGCCTTCCTTGGGCATGCGCACCGGGAAGGCGATGTGGTCGGAATAGCGCCGCACCAGTGACCGCAAGCGCCACGCATCGGCAAATTCCTTCGCGTCCTCCTTGAGGTGCAGGATGATCGTGGTGCCGCGCGGCTCATGCTGCACGGTCTCGACCGTGTAGTCGCCGTCGGCCGCGGACTGCCAACGCACGCCGGCAGCGGCCGGCCCACCCGCCTTGCGCGACAGGACCTCGACGCGATCGGCGACGATGAAGGCCGAGTAGAACCCGACACCGAACTGGCCGATGAGCTGGGAATCCTTGCGCGCGTCACCCGTCAGCCGGCCGAAGAACTCCGCCGTGCCCGAGCGGGCGATCGTGCCGAGGTGGGAGACGGCCTCCTCGCGGGTCATGCCGATGCCGTTGTCACGGATCGTCAGCGTGCCGGCCTTGCTGTCCGGCGTGATCCAGACGGCCAGTTCCTTTTCCTCACCCAGCAAGCCGGGGTCGGACAGGGACAGGAAACGCAGCTTGTCGTTCGCGTCGGACGCGTTGGAGATCAGTTCGCGGAGAAAGATCTCGCGATGGCTGTACAGCGAGTGGATCATGAGCTTCAGCAGCTCACGGACCTCGGCCTGGAAACCGCGGGTTTCCGCGGCTTGGGGGGATGGGGTGGTCATGTCGGGCTCCGGCGCCTGTGGGACGTCGGGCCGATGTGGGGGCGCCCCCCGGGGATTCAAGCCACCCGGCGCCTAGCGGCGCCGCAGTGCGGTCGGGGGCTGCGGCGCCTCGGTGGCATTGGCGGCATCGTCGACCCAGTTCTCGCGGACCTTCTGTGCCCAGGTGCGATAGCTGGTCAGGCTGGAGAGGTTGCGGCTCAGCGTCGCCTGGCGGCCTTTGCCCCGCTCCCGACGGGCCAGCCAGTCCGCGTAGCGCTCGGCGACGCCAGGCAGGCGATTGTCGGTCGTCGTCGCGATCTGCGCGGCGCGGCGTAGCGTGGCACTCATGTTCGACCTTCCCGTCAGTGCCCCCGGGAGTCGGGGACATCGCCGGGGCAGACTAGGGACAGCCCGGGCAGCACAGCAGTAACTGGGTCACAGTCGGCCACCCGCCGGCCCGGAAATTCACTCCACGAGTTGGTAGCAAGGCGTGTAGACACTGCCGGGCAGCTTCATGCGTCCGTCCTTCACGAACGCCCGCAGCAGCGCGTCGAGGGGTCGCAGCACGCTGGCATCGCCATGCAGCCGGAACGGACCCTGCTGCTGGATGGCTGCGATGCCCGCGGCCTTCACATTGCCTGCGACGATGCCGGAAAACGCGCAGCGGAGGTTGGCCACGAGTTCGTGGACAGGCTGGTCGCGGTGCAGGGGCAGGGCAGCCATCGCATCGTGCGTCGCTTCGAAGGGACGCTGCATGGCTGGCGGAATGCGCAGCAGCCAGTTGAAGTTGTAGGAATCGTTGGCCGACCGCCGGTGGCTGCGGACACGTGTCATCGCGTGCGCCATCTGTCGCGCGACATCGGCGGGCTCGCCGATCACGACCTTGCAGCAGTCGAGCGCCGCTGGGCCGAGCGCGGCAGCGATGAACTCCTGCAATTGGGCGAAGTAGGCCGCGCTCTCTGGCGGCCCTGTGAGCACCATGGGCAGCACCTGGCCGGCGTTGGCCGGGTCGAGGAGGATGCCCAGCAGATAGAGGATCTCTTCGGTCGTCCCGACGCCGCCGGGGAACACCACCACACCGTGCGCCAGGCGCACGAAGGCCTCGAGGCGCTTCTCGATGTCCGGCATCACCACCAGCTGGTTGACGATGGCGTTGGGCGGCTCGGCGGCGATGATGCCCGGCTCGGTGATGCCGATGTAGCGTCCGTTGCTGATGCGCTGCTTGGAGTGGCCGATGGTTGCGCCCTTCATGGGGCCCTTCATCGCGCCGGGGCCGCAGCCGGTGCAGATGTCCATGCCGCGCAGCCCCAGTTCGTAGCCCAGCTGCTTGGTGTACTTGTACTCGACCCCGTTGATGGAGTGCCCACCCCAGCAGACGACGAGGTTGGGCTGGACCTTGCGCTCCAGCACGCGGGCATTGCGCAGCACGTGGAAAACGGCGTTGGTGACCGCATCCGGGCGGTCATGGTTGAACCGGGAGCCGCCGTTCATCTCGTGGGCGACGAAGACGACGTCGCGCAGCACGGCAAAGAGCTGCTCCTTGACGCCGCGGATCATCTCGCCATCGACGAAGGCGCAGGCCGGGGCGTTGCGGATCTCGAGACGGATGCCCCAGGGATGGCGCACCACCTGGACTTCGAAATCGCGATAGCGCTCGAACAGCTGGCGGGCGTCATCGGTCTCGGTGCCGCTGGTCAGCACCGCCAGCGCGCAATTGCGGAATACGCGGTGCAGGCCCGCCGCCCCGGACGACAGCAGTGCGTCGATCTCTGACTGGGAGAGGTGTTCGAGGCTGCCGCGAGGCCCCACGCTGGCGTCGACCACCTGGGGCGTGGCGAGGATCTCGGGTTTGCGCTGGTTCATGGGCGGATCTCGATGGGCAGGTTGTCGGCGGTGAGCAGCCAGATCTCCACCATGTCCGCGTTGGACACGGCAATGCAACCGTCGGTCCAGTCACTGCTGGCGTAGTACCCGGGATCCTTGCGCGGCAGGTTCGGTTGCCCGTGGATCATGATCGCGCCCCCGGGGGCCCAGCCGTTGGCACGTGCGTTGCGGACGTCGTCCGGGTCCGGATAGGAAATCTGGATCGACAGGAAATAGTCGCTGCGGGCATTGCGCCGCGCCAGACGGTATTGACCCTCTGGTGTCCGGAAGTCGCCCTCGCGCTCCTTGTGCCCGGTGGGTACGAGGCCCAACGCGACGCGGTAGCTGCGCAACACTTCACCTCGATGCAGCAGATCGAGACGCCGGCGGGACTTGTGGACGACGACGCGATCGGCCTGCGGCAACTCCGCGAAACGCGGCTTGGCAACGGAGATCGGCGTCGCGGGCAGATTGGGCTCGGAATATGCCGGCGGGACGAGCGGCGCCATGAGCCCGGCGGCAACAAGAAGCGGGAAGGACACACGCACGGAACCAGGACTCCCCACGACAACCGGGCAACTGCCGGCACGGGATTATAGGAAGGCTCAGGGTCGCGGACCGCTGTCGCCGTCACGCGCCAGAGAGTCGGCGAGTTGCGCCGGCGTCCAGGCCGGGAGCAGCGCGGGCAGGCGCAAGCGGTAGCCGCGGGGCACCGCGAGGCGGCCGCGCCAGACCGCGGGCCGCAAGGCCGGGTTGAGCTCCCGCAGCAGGCGCAGCTCGACCTTGAGGACGCGGACCAGACGTGGCAGCGGCGCATCAACAGGCAACTCGACTTCGTGGAAAACGGTCGGCGCAAGCGGGGTGAGCGCCCCGAAATACCGATCGGGGTCCCGGTCAACCTGCAACGCGGCCAGGAAGGAGACATAGAAATTGCGGGAGGCGAAGCCGAAACCCGGCTCGCGGTACTCACGCACGATACGGGCAATGTCGTCGCTGCCCACCACGTCACGGGCCCGGCGCATACCCGCGGCGCCGCGGTTGTAGGCCGTCAGCGCCAGCGGCCAGGTGCCCAGCACGCGATGGTTGTACTGCAGCAGCCGGACGGCCGCCTCCGTGGCCCGCCATGGATCCAGACGCTCATCCACGGCCGCGTCGATGCGCAGGTATTGGCGGCCGGTCGCGGGCATGAACTGCCACAGGCCCATCGCACCGGCATGGGAGCCGGCCGCCGGGTTGTAGGAGGACTCGACATGCGGCAGGGCCGCGAGGTCTGTGGGCAGACCTTGGCGTTCCAGCTCCGCCTTGATGTACGCCCGGTAGGCGCCTGCGCGCCTGAGCCCGTCCCGGAAGCGGTCAGCCTGGCCCTGCTGGAAACGCAGGGTTTGTGCAGCACGGAGGAAGCGCCCGGGAGTTGCGGACTCGCCGAACAGGGGCGCGATGCGCCGCGCATCGATGCCGGGTTCCGGATGCTCCCCGGCGAGTTGAAGCAGCGCGTCCCGGTAGCGCTGGCGCAGGTCCTCCACCAGCTGCTCCCGCAGGGCAGGGTCTGCACCGGCGGGAAACCGCAGCTGGTGGTAGACGATGTCGAGATCGTCCGGATCGTGCAGGTAGCCGCCGTCGCTCGCTGCCTGCGTGTAGACGTCGACCCAGAACCGGATGTCCGGCTCCAGGACTGCCGGGCGGGGCAGGTCCGGCGACGGGCCCGCGGAGGCCGCGGCGTTGGCTGCAGCCACGAGCAGACCGGCGGCCAGCAGCGCGACCGCCATGCGGCTGACGGATCGTGGGGACGGGCCGTCAGCCGGCAACTGCGGTCATCCGCACTTGGAGTCGCCGCAATTGAGGCAGGTCATGCAGCCGTCCATAATCACGACAGCCGCCGTGCTGCACTTGCTGCACAGCTGGGCACCCTCGGGGAAGTGCGACTTGCTGAACGCATCCTGCTGCTTCTGTCGCGCCTCGAACTCGGCGCGCTTCTCGGCGATGAGTTTCTGCTGGTGCTCATCGAGCCCAGGCGTGCGCAGCAGGCCGATCAGCACCAGGTGCTTCTCGATGACGTGGCCAAGCTCGGCGATGATCGACGGCATGAACTTGCCGCCCGGCTGCCAGTAGCCACCGCGGGGGTCGAACACGGCCTTCAGTTCGTCGACCAGGAAGGTGACGTCGCCGCCCTTGCGGAACACGGCCGAGATGATGCGCGTGAGGGCGACAATCCACTGGAAGTGGTCGAGGTTCTTCGAATTGATGAAGATCTCGAACGGCCGGCGCTGCTCGTGCTCGGTGCCCTCGTTGAGCACGATGTCGTTGATGGTCACGTACATGGCGTGATCGGAGACCGGCGTCTTGATCTTGTACGTGGAGCCGATGAGCATGTCCGGCCGCTGGATCTCCTCGTGCATGCGGATGATCTTGGCGGACTCGCGGACCGGCTCGGCGGCCGCCGCAGGGGCTGCAGGCTTCTCGTCCGGCTTGCGCACCCGGTATTTGATGATGCGCTTGTCGATCTTCATGGTGCTCATTGCAGGCCCTCCGAGGACGAGGTCTGGTACTTGCCGTAATAGCCCTCCTTGAGGGCGTCGTAGAGGTTGGCGGCCGAGTGCATCTCGCCGTCGTACTCGATCTCGGCATCGCCGGAGACCTCCACCTCGGAACCGTCCTCGAGCGTGAACACGTACTTGGTGTTCTTGAGGTCCTCTTCCTTCACCAGCACGCCCTGGAACGCTTCCGGGTTGAAGCGGAAGGTCGTACAGCCCTTCAGCCCCTTCTCGTGGGCGTACAGGTAGATGTGCTTGAAGTCGTCGTACTTGTAGTCCGTCGGCACGTTGGCGGTCTTGGAAATCGAGGAATCCACCCACTTCTGCGCCGCCGCCTGGATGTCCACGTGCTGCGACGGCGTGACGTCGTCGGCGGTGGTGAAGTAATCCGGCAACTTGCGGCCGGCCTCGGTGGCGAACGGCATGGCATCCGAATTGACCAGTTCGCGGTAGGCCAGCAACTCGAAGGAGAAGACGTCGACCTTCTCCTTGGTCTTGCGACCCTCGCGGATCACGTTGCGGAAATAGTGGTGCGCGAAGGACGGCTCGATGCCGTTGCTGGCGTTGTTGGCCAGCGACAGCGAGATCGTGCCGGTCGGGGCGATGGAGGTGTGGTGCGTGAAACGCGCACCGACCTGGGCGAGCTGGTCGACCAGCTCGGGGGCGACCTCCGCGACGCGCTGCATGTAGCGGCTGTAGCGCGCATGCAGCAGGCGCCCGGGGATGGTGGCGCCCACCTTCCAGCCGTCCCGCTTCATTTCAGGACGCTTGCGCAGCATCTCGCCCGTGACGGTGAACTCTTCGGTCATGATCGGCGCCGGGCCCTTCTCGCGGGCCAGGTGCAGGCCCGCCTCCCAGCCGGCCAGCGCCATCTCGCGCGACACCTGCTCGGTGAACTGCACCGACTCGTCGCTGCCGTACTTCATGCCCAGCAGCGTGATCGTGGAGCCGAGCCCGAGGAAACCCATGCCATGGCGGCGCTTGCGCAGGATCTCGTCGCGCTGCTGGGCCAGTGGCAGGCCGTTGACCTCGACCACGTTGTCGAGCATGCGCGTGAAGACACGCACCACCTCGCGGTACTCGTCCCAGTCGAAGCGCGCATGGGTGGTGAAAGGATCGAGCACGAAGCGCGTCAGGTTGACCGAACCGAGCAGGCAGGAACCGTAGGGCGGCAGCGGCTGCTCGCCGCAGGGATTGGTCGCGCGGATGTATTCGCACCACCAGTTGTTGTTCAGTTCGTTGACGCGGTCGATCAGGATGAATCCCGGCTCCGCGAAGTCGTAGGTGGACGACATGATCACGTCCCACATGCGGCGGGCCGGCAGGGTCTTGTAGACCTTGCAGGCCACCAGGCCTTCCTCGTTGACCACGTAGCCGTCATGCACAGGCCACTCGCGCCACAGGAACCTGGCGCGGTCCTTCAGGTCGTCCTGCGCAGGGTCGTACTCCCGGGCACTCAGCGGGAAGGCAAGCTTCCATTCGCGGTCCTCGCGGACCGCCTTCATGAACTCGTCGGTGATCAGGAGCGACAGGTTGAACTGGCGCAGGCGGCCGTTCTCGCGCTTGGCGCGGATGTACTCCATGACATCCGGATGGCCGACATCGAAGGTGCCCATCTGCGCGCCGCGGCGACCGCCTGCCGAGGACACGGTAAAGCACATCTTGTCGTAGATATCCATGAAGGACAGCGGCCCGGAGGTGTAGGCACCGGCACCGGAGACATAGGCGCCGCGGGGCCGCAGCGTCGAGAACTCGTAGCCGATGCCGCAACCGGCCTTCAGGGTCAGCCCGGCCTCGTGCACCTTGGCCAGGATGTCATCCATGGAGTCGCGGATGATGCCGGACACGGTGCAGTTGATGGTGGAGGTGGCCGGCTTGTGCTCCCAGGCCCCGGCGTTGGAGGTGATGCGCCCCGCGGGGATCGCGCCCTTGCGCAAGGCCCACAGGAAGCGCTCGTACCAGTGGTGCCGCTGGCTTTCGGGCTCGATGTCCGCAAGGGTGCGGGCGACACGCTGGTAGGTGTCGTCCATGGTGCGGTCGATGGGCGTGCCGTCCTTGGCAGTGAGTCGGTACTTCTTTTCCCAGATGTCCAGGGAAGCCTCCTGGTAGGGAATGGTGTCGACATTCATGGGCACGATTTTCACGACGCTGTTCATGGACCGGATGCTCTCCCCAGAGTTCGGGACGTCAACACAAGATGTTGTGACGCGGGGCGGAAGCCTAGATAAGTGAAACGGGAGCGTCAAGCGCGGCCTGTCATGCTCCGTCAGCTATCTTTTCTATATATTTCATTGACTTGTAAAATTACTTCCGCTTTTGGCGCGATTGCAAGCAGCCAGGAAACGGTACGGATCGGGCACCCGGGCAATCAACCTATTGTGGTGCGCGCCCCACAAGGCATGCACAGTTTTTGCACAGGACTGTTGCGCCGGTGCCGCTGGCACTTGAAACCGGCTGCGGTGGCCGCATACAGCCGGTACAGGCATCCATAAGCGCATATCGCTGTAGATGGCGTCATTTCAGGAGGTATTTTCATGAACATCATGCGCAATGACCCTTGGACCGTACTCAACCGGCTGCAGCGCGAGGTCGATGGCGCTCTCGGACGGACCGCAAGCTCGCCCGTCGCCTTCATCCCGCCCGTTGACATCCGTGAGGAGGCCGCCCGCTTTGTCATCGAGGCGGACCTGCCGGGCGTCGCACCCTCGGAAATCGAGATCACCGCCGACAAGGGGATCCTGACACTGCGCGGCGAGCGCAAGGCGGGTGCCCGCGACCGTGACGCGGACGGCTACGAGCGGCTGGAGCGCGTGGCCGGCAGTTTCCATCGCCGCTTCACCCTGCCCGACAACGTGCAGGCCGACGGCATCAAGGCGCGCTTCAACCACGGCGTGCTGGAAGTCAGCCTGCCGAAGCTGCCGGAGCTGTCACCGCGGAGAGTGCAGGTCGAGGCCGCCTGAGGCGCCGCGCGGTTACCATGCCGCCATGGAGGTCTACCTCGTTGGCGGCGCGGTCCGCGATGAACTGCTGGGACGCCCGGTCACCGAGCGGGATTACGTCGTGACCGGGGCCACCGCGGAGCAACTGCTGCGTCTCGGCTACCGCCCTGTCGGGCGCGACTTCCCGGTCTTCCTCCACCCGACGGACCACAGCGAGTACGCCCTGGCGCGGCGCGAGCGAAAGTCGGGCGCGGGTTACCGCGGGTTCATCACGGAGTTCTCCCCCGACATCCCTCTCGAGGAAGACCTGCGCCGCCGGGACCTCACCATCAATGCGATCGCGCGCAGCGCCAGCGGCGAACTCATCGATCCCTGGGGCGGCCGCAGCGACCTTGCGGAGCGCTGGCTGCGTCACGTCTCCGAGGCCTTTGCGGAAGATCCGGTGCGCATCCTGCGGGTTGCACGGTTCGCGGCGCGCTACGCACCGCTGGGCTTCCGCGTGCACCCGGACACACAGGCCCTCATGCGCGCCATGGTGGAGTCGGGCGAGGTGGCGGCGCTGGTGCCGGAGCGCGTCTGGCAGGAGACGGCCCGTGCCTTGGGCGAAGCGCGCCCCGACCTGTTCTTCGCGACCCTGCGGGACTGTGGCGCCCTGCAGATCCTGTTCCCGGAAGTCGACGCCCTCTTCGGCGTGCCCCAGCCGGCTCAGTGGCACCCGGAAATCGATACCGGCCGGCATGTCATGGCCTGCCTGCAGCAGGCAGCCCGCCATGGCGCGGCGGCGGATGTCGCCTTCGCGCTGCTGGTGCACGATCTCGGCAAAGCGTTGACGCCGCCCGGACAGTGGCCGCGCCACCTGGGCCACGAGCGCGCCGGCCTCGCACCACTGCATCGTCTCTGCGACCGCCTCCGGCCGCCAGCTGCCTGGCGGGAGCTGGGGGCGCTGGTCTGCGAGCATCACACGCTGGTGCACCGTGCCCTTGAACTGCGCGCCAGTACGGTCCTGGATCTGCTGGAGCGCTGCGACGCCCTGCGCCGTCCGGCGCGCTTCGAATCGATGTTGCTGGCCTGCGAGCTTGATGCGCGCGGCCGCGAAGGTCTCGAGGACCGGCCTTACCCGCAGCGGGGCTACCTGCGCAGGGCGCGGGAAACCGCTGCCGCCACGGTGCTCACGGCCGACGAGCGCGCCGGCCTGGCGGGACCGGACATCGCGGCCCTTCTCAGGGAGCGGCGCCGCGCCGCCCTGCGGGCCTGGCGCAACACGTCACGGGCCGCGCAGGGCATCACAGGCGCGGCCGGAGATCCCGCAGGCTGAACCCGTCCAGATCCAGATCTTCGAGTCCGCGCGCAAGGCCCATCACCTTGAAGGCCTCTCCCATTTCGTCCGGCATCAGCAACTGCCGCGCCTGGCTCGCCGCCCTGGCACGGGCCAGCGCGTCTTCCTGTCGCGCCACCTCGGCCTCGATGCCGGTGGCCAGCAGGAAAGCGGCCTGCGTCGTATAGCCGGCCACCTCGAGCCCGCAGGTGTCGGCGGCCTCGGCGATGCGCGTGAAGTCGACCCAGGCGGTGAGATCCTGCAGGCCGGGCCGGAAGAACACGTCCTCATGGGCCTGGTGCTGGTAGTGGCAGCGCAAGGTCCCCGCCGATCGCAGCGGGTGGTAGTACTCGGCCCGCGGCATCCCGTAATCGATGAACAATGCCAGTCCGCGCTGCAGGTGCGCGGTCACCGACGCCACCCACGGACCCGCCAGCAGGCAGGCCTCACTGCAATGGCCAGGCGCCATGGGCACAGGCAAGCCGGTCTGCAAGCGCGCCAGCTCGCTGGCCAGCGCCGGTGGCGCAAGGCGCTCGCCCCAGGCGAGGGAGCCCTCGGCGGACAACACCACGCCACACTGCATCAGGCCTTCCTCGCGCACGGCGAACCGTTCCACGGGCAGGGCGTCGAGCACTTCGTTCGCGAGCAGGACGCCCTGCCACGCTGCAGCGGGCGGCGCATCGAGGAAGACCACGCGGCCGGCCAGCGTCTGCGGCAGCTGCGCGAGCAACGCCTGCTGCCGTTGCCGCAGGTCCGCGCTGACTTCCAGGATGGCGTAGCGCCCAGGCAGGCTGCCGACAGCAGCCAGGGCCTGCAGGACATCGAAGGCCAGCCGGCCGCTGCCTGCGCCGAGCTCCAGCACGTCACCGCCGCCGAGGACCCCCAGGACCTGCGCCACCTGCCGGGCCAGGCAGCCACCGAACAAGGGTGAAAGCTCAGGAGCGGTGGTGAAATCGCCGCCGGGTCCCAGCTTGCGGGCACCTGCGCTGTAGTAGCCCAGGCCGGGCGCGTACAGCGCAAGCTGCATGAACGCCGGGAAGGACAGGAATCCGCCACTGTCGCGCAGGGCGTTCCCCATCAGGACGCCCATCGCCCGCTGTTGGGCGGCTTCATCCTCGGGCGTTGCTGCGGTCATACTTGGCTCCATGGAACGCCCCCTCGACGGCAAGGTAGTACTGGTCACCGGAGGCGCCCGCCGCGTCGGTGCCTGCATCGCGCGCACGCTGCACGCCGCTGGCGCCCGCGTCGCCATCCACCACCGGCGCCCCGGCGCCGACGCGGACGCGCTGCTGCAGTCGCTCGAGGCGCTGCGCCCGGGTTCGGCCTGCCTGTTGCAAGGCGACCTGCTCGACACCGCCGGCTTGCCCCGCCTCGTGGAGGCGACCTTGTCGGGCTTCGGCCGGCTCGACATCCTGGTCAACAACGCCTCGAGTTTCTATCCGACACCGCTGGGCAGTGTGACCACCGCGCAGTGGGACGACCTGATCGGCACCAACCTCAAGGCCCCGCTGTTCCTGTCGCAGGCGGCCATTCCGGCACTGCAACGCAGCGATGGCTTGATCCTCAACATCGTCGACATCCATGGCCAGCGGCCGCTCAAGAGCTTCCCGGTCTACAGCGCGGCCAAGGCCGGGTTGATCATGCTGACCCAGGCACTGGCCCGGGACCTGGGGCCCCGCATCCGCGTGAATGCCATCGCTCCCGGTCCGGTGATGTTCCCTGACGAAGGCCTGGATGAGACAAAGAAGACCGAGATCATCGATCGCACGCTGCTCAAGCGTCGCGGCTCGCCCGAGGACATCGCGCGGGCTGCACTGTTCTTCGCAGCCCATGCGCCCTACGTGACGGGCCAGGTGCTGGCGGTCGACGGAGGGCGCAGCATCCACGGTTGACGCCGCCCGGGCGCGGCCACGCCTCATCCACGTGAGAGATCAAGGTCCAGCCGCGTCAGCGGCGTGACGCTGTGGTCGAAGGCTGCCCAGTGGGACGCCAGGCTGCGCCCCGTCAGGGGATGCACCAGGTCCGGCGCCAGCTCGGCGGTCGGGCCCAGCATGAACGCCCACTCCAGCAGCGAGGGCCGCGGCAGGGTGAGCCCACCCACCTCGCCGACCTGGTCACCGAACAGCAGGATGTCGAGGTCCATGGTCCGGGGGGCCCAGCGCGGCGCGCCCGGAAGCCGGCCGCACAGGCCCTCGATGCGCTCCAGGTCGCGATTGAGCGCAAGCACGTCGACACCGGCCGGCACCGGCAAGGCGACACTCACGTTGACGAAGTCGGCCCCGTCGAAGCCGAAGGCCGGGCTTTGCCAGCAACTGGAAAAGCAGGCGCCCGGATAGCTGCGCCGCAGCTCGGCGGCGGCCCGGCGCAGGTTGGCCTCGACGTCGACATTGCTGCCGGCGGACACATAGGCCGTGGTGCCGCTCACGGCGTGGCGGGCTTGTGGCGCTCGATGCTGACGCCGACATCACGCGAACCGCGGATGGCACCCGGCTTGTTCACGGTGAGCTTGATCCAGGCGATGTCGAATTCATCCAGCAGCGTCATCGCAAGGCGGTGCGCCAGCGTTTCCACCAGCTTGAACTCGGCCGCCTCGACAAAGGCGATGCTGCGCTTGGCGATGCGCTTGTAGTCGACGGTGTCGACGACATCATCCGCGCGCGCCGCACGGGCGCAGTCGACGGGGATCTCCAGGTCGATCACCACCGTCTGCTTGACGTGGCGTTCCCACTCGATGAATCCGATGGTGGTCTGGATCGCGAGGCCCCGGAGGAAGACTCGGTCGGTCGACTCGTTCATGCGTGCTCTTTGTAGTCCCAGGCAGGGGCCGCCCCTTCCGGGGCGGGCAGATCGGAGAGTGGCCAGGTCGCCCTGGCATGGATGGCGAGGTCGTCGGCCGCACCGCCGCTGCGCAGCCGCAGCAAGCCGGCGACAGCGATCATGGCCGCATTATCGGTGCAGAACTCGATGCGCGGGTAGTAGACCTCGCCACCGCGCGCCACCACTGCCTCGGCGAGCGCGGCCCGCAGGGCGCGGTTGGCACCGACGCCACCGGCGACCACCACGTGCTGCAGGCCGGTATGGTCCAGGGCACGCAGCAGCTTGGTGGTGAGCGTCACGACGATGGCGTCCTGCACGCCGCGCGAGATGTCGGCGCGGCGTTGCGCGTCGAGCGGCCGTTCACGGGCAGCCAGTGCGACGGCGGTCTTCAGGCCGGAGAAACTGAACTCGAACCCGGGACGGTCGAGCATCGGCCGCGGAAATACATGGCGCCCGGCCACGCCCTCCCCGGCCAAACGCGCCAGCTCCGGCCCACCGGGATAGGGCAGGCCGAGCAGCTTCGCGGATTTGTCGAAGGCCTCGCCGGCGGCATCGTCGCGGGTCTCGCCCAGCAGCTCGTAGCGGCCAAGGCCACGCACCACCACCAGCTGCGTGTGCCCCCCCGAGACCAGCAGGGCGAGGTGCGGCACCGGCGGCGGACGGTCCTCGAGCAGGGGTGCCAGCAGGTGCCCCTCCAGATGATGCACGCCGACGGCGGGCAGGCCGCGCGCGAAAGCGTAGCTGCGCGCCAGGGCGGCGCCACTCAGCAGCGCGCCGACGAGCCCCGGGCCTGCGGTGTAGGCCACCGCATCCACCTCGCCCGGGGTGTGGGCGGCGGCCTCGGCCAAGGCCGCCCGCAGCAGCGGCAGCAGTCGCCGCACATGATCCCGGGAGGCCAGTTCGGGCACCACGCCGCCATAGACGCGATGCAGGTCCACCTGGCTGTAAAGCTGGTGCGCCAGCAGCCCGTGGCGGGAATCAAGTACCGCCACGGCGCTTTCATCGCAGGAGGATTCGATGGCCAGGACCCGCATGGCACGCATTGTGCCGCATCCCGCTGCGACAAGCCTTTGCGTTTTGCGCGCATGGGCCGTACACTTCGCGGCCCGGTTTTACAGCCCATCGACCCACAAAGCACCGGCCGAGGTTTCGATGCCCAGTGTCCGTGTCCGCGAAAATGAATATTTCGACGTCGCCCTGCGGCGTTTCAAGCGTGCCTGCGAGAAGGCCGGCGTGCTCTCCGAGCTGCGTCGCCGCGAGTTCTACGAAAAGCCGACCCAGGAACGCAAGCGCAAGAAGGCCGCCGCCGTGAAGCGGCACCTCAAGCGCTCGTCGCGTGGCGGCGAGTCCCGCGCCCGGGCCTGACGCCATGGCCCTGAAAGAGCGCATCACCGAGGACATGAAGTCGGCGATGCGCTCCGGCGAGAAGGAGCGTCTCGCCACCATCCGCCTGGTCCTTTCCGCGATCAAGCAGCGCGAAGTCGACGAGCGCATCACGCTCGACGATGCGCAGGTGCTGGCCGTCCTCGAGAAGATGGTCAAGCAGCGCAAGGAATCGATCACGCAGTTCGAGGCGGGCGGTCGGCCCGATCTTGCCGCCAAGGAACTGGCGGAGATGGCAGTGCTGCAGGGCTATCTGCCCGAGCCGCTGTCCGAGGCCGAACTCGACGCCCTGATCCGCGAGGTCATCGCTGCCACCGGCGCGGCGTCCATCAAGGACATGGGCAAAGTGATGGGCCAGGTGAAGGCCCAGGCTGCAGGCCGTGCCGACATGGGCGTCGTCGGGGGCCGCATCAAGGCCCTGCTCGGCGGCTGACATGGCGCCCCGACTGGCGCTGCTGGTCATGATCGGCGTGCTGGTGGGCATCATCGGCACCAGCCTCTACCGCCGCCTGCGCCAGCGGTTGCGCGACGACGACAAGCCCTGATCAGCCTCTCCCGGCCAGCACCGCCGAGCGCCGCAGCCACAGCGTCGCGATGGCGCTGGCCACCAGCAGCGCGGAGAGCAGCAACAAGCCTCCCGTGAAGCCGCCCGTGGCCTCTTTCACCAGACCCACCGCATAAGGGCCGACGAAGCCGCCCAGCGAGCCCAATGTGTTGATCAGGGCGATGCCCGCTGCAAGGGCGCTACCCGCCAGGAAACGCGGCGGCAGCGCCCAGAACGGCCCCCGGCTGCCAAGGTCACCGACCGCCGCGACCGTCAGGGCGATGAGACCTGGCACCGGTGACATCAGGACGGCACTGGCGGCAAAGCCTGCCGCACCCACCAGGCTGGGCACGGCCACATGCCAGAAGCGCTCACCGTGGCGGTCGGAGCTTGCGCCGATAAGCACCATGCCTGCGGCGGCGGCCACGTAGGGGATGGCCGAGATGAAGCCCACCCAGAGGTCGCCGGCCCCCGAAAGTCCCTTGACGATCTGCGGGATCCACAAGGTCAGCCCATAGCTGCCGCACTGGCAGGCAAACAGTACCAGGCCGAGCAGCCAGACCGTGGGGTGGAACAACGCGCGACCGACGCCCACGGCATGTCGGGCAGTGGTTTCCGTCTGTTCCCGCGCCACTTGTGCCTCAAGGGCATCGCTTTCCGCCGGCGTCAGCCAGCGCGCATCAGCGGGGCGGTCGGGCAGGTGACGCCAGACCACGAGACCGAGCAGCACCGCGGGCAGGCCCTCGAGCAGGAACAGCCATTGCCACCCGGCAAGACCCTGCAGGCCGTCCATGCCCAGCAGCAGGCCCGCCACCGGGGCGCCGACCACGGTGGACAGCGGGATGCCCACCATGAACCAGGAGATCGCACGGGCCCGCTGCGCCCGCGGGAACCACTGGCCCAGGTAGTAGATGACGCCGGGCAGGAAGCCGGCTTCAGCCACGCCGAGCACGAAGCGCAGCACGTAGAACTCCAGGGGTCCGCTGACGAACATCATCCCCACCGAGACCAGGCCCCAGGTCACCATGATGCGGGCGATCCAGCGCCGCGCACCGACGCGCGCCAGGATCACGTTGCTGGGCACCTCGAACAGTGCGTAACCGATGAAGAAGACACCGGCGCCGAAACCGTAGACCGCCGCACTGAATCCCAGGTCCTCGTTCATCTGCAAGGCGGCGAAGCCGACATTCACGCGGTCGAGCCAGGCCACGATGTAGAGCAGCAGCAGGAACGGCAGCAGGCGCCGGCTGACCTTGGCACAGGCGGAATCGACCAGCTCGTTCATCGGCGCCCTCCCTGGGCTCGGGTAGACTCCGCACCATGTCCGGGCGGATCCCCCAGCATTTCATCGACGACCTGGTGGCCCGGGCCGACATCGTGGAACTGATCGGCTCGCGCGTGCCCCTGAAAAAAGCGGGCCGCGAGTACCGCGCCTGCTGCCCCTTCCACGACGAGAAGACACCGTCGTTCTGGGTCAGCCCGGCCAAGCAGTTCTACCACTGCTTCGGCTGCGGCGCGCATGGTACCGCGCTGGGTTTCCTGATGAACCACGACCGCCTGCCGTTCCCCGAAGCAGTGGAGGAGCTGGCGTCGCGGCTCGGCGTGGAAGTGCCGCGCGAGGCCCCACCACCCGGCGTCGCGCCGGTGCGCGCCCCGGGCGACGACCTGTACGGGCTGATGGGCGAAGTCGCCCGTTTCTATCGCGAGGCGCTCGGCGGCAGCGACAAGGCGCGTGCGTACGTGCAGCGGCGCGGCCTCGATGCGGCGTCGCTGGAGCGCTTCGCGATCGGCTACGCGCCCGCCGCCTGGGATGCCGTGCTCAAGCGCCATGGCAGGGACGACGCGGCGCGCAAGCGCCTGCTGGATGCCGGCCTGCTGATCGAGCGCGAACGCAGCCCCGGCGAGTCGCGCGATCCGTACTACGACCGCTTCCGGGACCGGCTCATGTTCCCGATCCGCGACGCGCGCGGCCGGGTGCTCGCCTTCGGCGGCCGGATCATCGACCAGGGCGAGCCCAAGTACCTCAATTCGCCGGAAACCGCGCTGTTCCACAAGGGCCGCGAGCTCTACGGCCTCTACGAGGTCCGGCAACAGCGCGCGCCGGTGACGCGGTTGCTGGTGGTCGAGGGATACATGGACGTGGTGCGTCTGCACCAGGCCGGCATCCACTATGCCGTGGCCACGCTGGGCACGGCCACCACAGCCGAGCATCTGCGCCGCGCTTTCCGCGTCTGCAGCGAGATCCTGTTCTGCTTCGATGGCGACAAGGCCGGCCGTGCCGCTGCCTGGCGCGCACTCAACAACGCGCTGCCCGAGGCGCAGGCAGGACGCGAACTGCGCTTCCTGTTCCTGCCGGAAGGCGAGGATCCCGACACCTTGGTCGGCAAGGAAGGCGCGGCCGCTTTCGAAGCCCGCTATGCCACGGCACTGCCGCTCTCGGAGTACCTGGTGCAGCACCTGCTCGAGCAGGTGGACGTCTCCCACGCCGACGGCAAGGCGCGTTTCGTGGCCCAGGCCAAGCCGCTGCTCGAACGGTTGCCGGAGGGCCCCTACCGCGAGTTGCTGCTGGAGCGCCTGGCGGAGGCCATCCGCGTCGCTCCCGAGCGCTTCCTGCGGATCGTCGGGCCGGTCGCCGAAGCCCCGGCGCCACAAGGCGGCCCGGAACGGCGTGCGCCCATCGTGGGGGGATTGCGGCGCAGCGCCGGGCGCGGCGGCCTGGTAAGCCAGGCCATCCAGACCCTGCTGCATTTCCCCGCGGCTGCCGCCGGCATCGACGCCGGACTGCGCGCTGCCCTGGCGGCCTCAGGCGTGCCCGGGACCGACACGCTCGGCCAGCTTCTCGAGGACCTGGCGCAGCGGCCTGCCCGCAGCACGGCACAGGTGCTGGAGCGCTGGCGCGAGCACCCGCACATCGGGCGGCTGGAGCAGCTGGCGGCCAGCGAGGCGCTGGTCCCGGACGAAGTCGCCGCCCGCAACGAGCTGCACCACGCCGCGCTGCGGCTGGTCACCGAGGCCGACCGCCAACGGCTCGACGCGCTGATCCAGAAATCAGCCACGGGCCACGAACTCGACGCGGCCGAAAAACAGGCGCTCACGCAGTTGTCGACCCGCTTGGCGCGCGGCCGCCCCGCCGGAGACTGAGTCGCATGGCGGCAGACAGGACCCTCCTGCACGCCGACATGGACGCGTTCTACGCCTCGGTGGAGCAGCACGACAATCCGGCGCTGGCAGGCCTGCCGGTCATCGTGGGTGGCACGGGCGGGCGTGGTGTCGTTGCGGCAGCGAGTTATGAAGTGCGCCGCTTCGGCGTGCGCTCCGCCATGCCGGTGCGGCAGGCGCTGCAGCGCTGTCCACACGCCATCTGCGTAAGGCCACGCTTCGAACGCTACCAGGCGGTGTCGCGCCAGGTGTTCGAGGTGTTCCGCCAGTACACGCCGCTGGTGGAGGGCCTGTCGCTGGACGAGGCCTTCCTGGACGTGACCGCCAGCCGGCGCCTGCACGGTGACGGGGAGACGATCGCGCGTGCGATCAAGGCCCGGGTGCGCGAGGTCACCGGGCTGACGATCTCCATTGGTGTGGCGAGCAACAAGCTCGTGGCGAAGATCGCCTCCGACCTGCACAAGCCCGACGGCCTCACGGTGGTACGCCCGGGCGAGGAGGCGGCCACGCTGGCGCCGCTGCCCGTGCAACGGCTGCCCGGCCTGGGCCGGAAGAAGGGCGATGCCGCGGCGGCCGCCGGGCTGCGCAGCATCGGCGACCTGCAGCGGGCCGACGAAACGCAGCTGCTGCGGCTGTTCGGCCGCGACGGTCCTCGCTGGCGCACGCGTGCGCTCGGCGTGGATGACCGGCCGGTGGTGCCGGTGCACGAGGAGAAGTCGGTGAGCGCGGAGACCACTTTCGACCGCGACATCGCCGACCCCGGGGTGTTGCGCGCCGAACTGCTGGCGCTGGCGGACAAGGCCAGTGGCCGGCTGCGCGCGAAGGCACTGGCCGCGGGCACCGTCAGCATCAAGATCCGCCTGCACGACTTCACGACTTTCACCAGACAGGCGCCGCTGCGGCCGTCGACCAACGACGGCGCGCGGATCAGCCAGAGCGCCGCGCGGCTGCTGCAAGGCTGGCTGCGGGCCAACCCGGGCGCGCGGCTGCGGCTGCTGGGCGTCGGCACCAGCGCCTTCGAGGCGACCGCCACCCAGGCCGACCTGTTTGCCAGTTCTCCGCAGAATGCCCCGGAAGCTGCCGGCGGCGCGCTGGACCACGCGCTGGACCGGATCCGCGAACGGTTTGGCAAGAACGCCGTACAGCGCGCCGGCATCCTCGCGCGGCGACGGCCAGGTGACCCCCGACAGGACTGAAAACTGTCGTCGCTGACGAATTTCTGCTAGGCTCGCGGGTTCGCCCGCCCCCCTATGGGGCCTCCCGCCACTTGAAGCCCGCTGCGCCTGCGTCGGGCCAGGGTGGCACGGGGGCCCGGCCACGCGAAGGAAGGAACCATGAGCTCCAAGCCGCAGAAGTCCGCCTCCCGCAAGTCCGCTGCCACGCCGAAGCGCACCGCAGCCCCCGCCAAGCCGGCCCCGGCCCGGGTGGCGGCCGCCAAGCCGGAACCTGCCAAGGGCAAGAAGGGCGGCGTGACCAAGGCGAAGAGCTCGGCGGCGGCCAAGGCCGCGCCAGCGGCGAAGTCCAGGCCAGCGCCGAAGGGCAAGGCCCCTGCCGGCGCCAAAGGCAAGGCCCCTGTGGCCGCCAAGGGCAAGCCCGCCCAGGCCGCGAAGGCCGTGCCGGCTGCCAAGCCCACGGCCAAGCCCGCGGCCAAGACGGCGGCGGCCGCCAAGGCGGCACCCGCTGCCAAGACCCCTGCTGCCGCCAAGGGCAAGTCCGCCCCAGCGGCACAGGCCGCGCCGGTCGCCAAGCCGGTTCCAGCACCCAAGGGCAAGGCTGCCCCGGATGCCGGGCGCCGCAAGGAATCCCCCGCCCCTGCCATCGTCGCCCCGGCTGCGCCTGTCGCCAAGCCCGCCGGAGCGTCAGGCGGGGCTCCCGACAAGTCCGACAAGGGCGCAGCGTCTGGGAAGACGCTGTTGCCGGAGCGCCGAATGACCGTGAAGCCTGAGGACCGGCAATCGCAGCTCAAGCTGCTGATCGCGCTGGGCAAGGAACAGAATTACCTGACCTACGCGCAGGTGAACGACCACCTGCCGTCGGAGATCGTCGATCCTGAGCAGATCGAGGAGATCATCAACACCCTCAACGACATGGGCATCCAGGTGTATGAAAAGGCACCGGATTCCGAGCCGTTGCTGGCCACCGATGCCTCCCAGCCGACCGACGAGGAGGCCATCGAGGAAGGTGCGGCCTTGCTGGCCGCGCTGGATGCCGAACTGGGCCGGACCACGGACCCGGTGCGCATGTACATGCGTGAGATGGGCACCGTCGAGCTGCTGACGCGCGAGGGCGAAATCAGCATCGCCAAGCGCATCGAGGAAGGCCTGGAGGCGGTCAAGCGCGCGCTGTCGCGCTACCCGTCGACGATCGGCCACATCCTCGCCGCCTACGACGCACACAAGAACAGCCAGGGCCGGCTGGTCGACATCATCGTCGGCTTCATCGACCCCAACGCCCCGGACGTCATTGCCCAGCCCCAGAACCCGGCAAAGGCCGAGGCGGTGGAGGAAGCCGACGCCAGCGAAGAGGACGAGGCCGAGGACGGCGGCGACGAGGAATCAGCCGATACCGGACCGGATCCGGAGGAAGCCGCGCGCCGCTTCGAGTCCCTTGCCAAGCTGCATGCGCAAGTCATCGCAGCCATTGGCAAGGTCGGCACCACCGATCCCAAGACGCAGAAGCTGCGCACCAAGCTGTCGGCAGAGTTCATGGAACTCAAGCTGGCGCCGCGCATGTTCGAGGAACTGATCCGCCGGCTGCGCGGCTCGGTCGACGACATCCGCCGGCTCGAGAAGGAGATCATGAAGCTGGTGGTCGTCGACGCCGGCATGCCCAAGAAGGACTTCATCGCCAGCTTCCCGCGCAACGAGACCAGCCCGGAGTGGCTGCCGCGCCAGGTCGCGGTCGGCAAGAAGTGGGGCGCCGCGCTGCTGGCACGCCAGGACGAGATCGGCAAGCGCCAAGGCCGTCTGGCAGACGTCGAGAAGCTGCAGAACCTGTCCATCGCCGAGATCAAGGAGATCAACCGCGATGTCTCGGTCGGCGAGGCCAAGGCACGCCGCGCCAAGAAGGAGATGGTCGAGGCGAACCTGCGCCTGGTGATCTCCATCGCCAAGAAGTACACCAACCGCGGGCTGCAGTTCCTGGACCTGATCCAGGAAGGCAACATCGGCCTGATGAAGGCGGTCGACAAGTTCGAATACCGCCGCGGCTACAAGTTCTCGACCTACGCCACCTGGTGGATCCGCCAGGCCATCACGCGCTCGATCGCCGACCAGGCGCGCACCATCCGCATCCCGGTGCACATGATCGAGACCATCAACAAGCTCAACCGCATCTCGCGGCAGATGCTGCAGGAGATGGGCCGCGAGCCGACGCCGGACGAATTGGCCGTGCGCATGGAGATGCCGGAAGACAAGGTCCGCAAGGTGCTGAAGATCGCCAAGGAGCCGATCTCCATGGAGACGCCGATCGGCGACGACGAGGACAGCCACCTGGGCGACTTCATCGAAGACACCTCGGTCGCCTCGCCGCTGGACCAGGCCACCATGGAGTCGCTGCGCGAGACCACCCACTCGGTGCTCTCGCAGCTGACGCCGCGCGAAGCCAAGGTGCTGCGCATGCGCTTCGGCATCGACATGAACACCGACCACACGCTGGAAGAAGTCGGCAAGCAGTTCGACGTCACGCGCGAGCGCATCCGCCAGATCGAGGCGAAGGCGCTGCGCAAGCTGCGCCACCCGTCGCGCAGCGAACAGCTGCGCAGCTTCCTCGTCGAGGACTGAGCCGGCCGCCGGCTCAGGGCGCCGGGGCGATCACGCGCCGGCGCGCACCGTCCGCGGAACGGGCGACGATGTCGCCCGGCGCCGCACCCGCCTCCACCCACGCCATCAAGGGCGTCAGCAGGTCGATGCGGTCCGGCCCCGGGCCATTGGCACAGTGGTAGACGCCCGGCAGCATGTACAGACGCAGCATCTGCTGCGCAGCGTCCATGCCCAGTCGTTGCTGCAAGCCCTGGTACAAGGCCACCGTACTGCCGGCGGGCACGCCCGCATCGCCCCAGCCGTGCCAGAGCAGCAGCTTGCCACCCGCCTTGTGGAAGGCGCGCAAGTCCGGATCCTTCGCATTGATGACCGGCGCGGCGCGCGTCCAGGCGCGGTGGTTGGCACGGGTGAACTGCAGGTCCCAGAGGTCCAACCCGGCCACCGGCGGCTCACTGCCCACGAAACCAATGAAGCTGCTGGCGAAGAACCGTGACCCTGGCACCTGTGCATTCCAGGTCAGTTCGCTGCCCGGCGGCGCCCCGAAATAGAGCGGGCGACCGCGCTCATCCACCGGTCCCTCGTACAACGCGGCGGCCATCCGCTGCTGCTCTTCGCTGAAGCCCAGGGGTGCGAGGTCCGGCCGGCAGGCTGGCGGATGGGCAGCCACGCCCAGCGCGGCCGCGGTGCCACCGCAGGCCGCCAGTGCGGCGCGGTGCAGGCGCTGCAGGTCTGCGTCGCTGAACACCAGCGAGCCGTCGCGGCGACTGAGGTGCCGCACCAGCCACGCGTGCCACAGCGAGTTGTTGGTGGCGACATCCACCACCGGTGCGCCGGCAATGATGCCGTGGAAATCCTCGGGATGCCTCAGGGCCGCCATCACGCCCTCGCGCCCGCCGTCGGAGCACCCACTGAAATAGCGGTAGCGTGCATCCTGTCCGTAATAGCGCGTGATCAGCGCACGCGCCGCCTGGGTGACCACGTGCACGGCCCGGTGTCCGTAGTCCTTGAGGCCCTGCGGATTGCCGGCCGCCCACAGCGTGTCGCTGCCCGCGGCGCTATGGCCCAGATCGCTGCTGACCAGCGCCATCTCCCCGTGGGTGATGGCACTGCAGCGGTCCGCTGCCTGCACGCGGATGTTCACCTGGCCGCAGAAGCCGCCACAACCCGTGAACAACAGGCGTTGCCGCCAGCCCTGAAGAGGCAGGCGCAACTCGAAGCGTACCTGGGGTGCGACGTAACCTTTCAGCGTGCAGTAGCCATGACCGTCGTGCGACTGCACGGCGGCGGTCTCCACGCGCACGGGCGTGCCGTCCGGGAGCGCCAGCGCCGTCATCGCAAGACCCGTGCACTCCTGCGTTGGCGCCACCACAGCCAAGCCGCCACCTGAAGGCTGCGGCGCCACCGGCGGCGTGAACTGCAGGTAGCCGACGCGGCCGCGCGCGCCGTCGGTGAACCACAGGCGATCCACCAGACGGTCCGGCACTTGCCGGTCGGCACCCGCCGTCAACCCCACCGCGCGCACGCCCTCCCCCAGTGCGAACTCGGTGATCGTGCCCTGCAGCGTGACCCGCCCCAGTCGCGACCCGCGGGTGTACCAGAGGTTGCGATCCGGCCCGACCGCGATGTTGATGGGCGATTCCGGCCCGGGCGGCATCGGGTATTCGGTGATGCGGCCCTGCATGTCGACGCGACCGATGCGGTTGCCGTCAGTCGCCAGCCCGTCCATGCCGCCCGACAGCTGCACGAACCACATCGCGCCATCCGGGCCCGCGGTGATGTCGCCGGGGCCCGAGTTGGGTCGCGGCAGCGGATATTCGCTGATCACGCCCTGCGGCGTGATTCGGCCGATCCGGTTGGCGCGGTATTGCGAGAACCACAGGTTGCCGTCGGGGCCGGCCGCGATCGCCCGCGGGCCGCTGTCCGCCGTGGGCACGCTGAACTCGCGGATCTCGCCCTGCGGCGTGATCCGGCCGATGCGACCGGCCTTGAACTGGCCGAACCACATCGCGCCATCAGTGCCCAGCGCGATGGCCCGCGGCTGGCTGTCCGCCGTGGGGATGGCGAACTCGGCAAGATCGCCTTGCGGCGTCAGCCGCCCGATCCGGTTGCCGGCGTGCTGCGTGAACCACAGGTTGCCGTCGGCACCCACAGCGATGATCCGCGGCGCACTGGCGCTGTCCGGCAGGTCGAACTCCACCAGTCCCGAGCCGTCAGGCTCCAGGCGGCCGATGCGGCCACTGCCCGACTGCGTGAACCACACCCGGCCATCGGTGGTGACGGAGAGCGTCGTGGGGGCGCTGCGCGTGTCGGGCAGGTCGACGTAGACCGGCACACCGTCGGTGACCAGCGTTTGCGCCCGCGACGGCACCGCCGCAAGTGCCAGACCCGCCAGGCACAGGCCCGCCAGACAACGGCCCACAACACGCCACTTTCCCTGATTCATCGCGCCCCCCGTCAGTCGTTGGGCGTCAGGATAGCGTCCTTCAAGGGAATGGCGGGGAGCGCAGCCCGCCCGCGGTCGAGTCGTGCACCCGCCGCCACCAGCTTGCGCGCCGCCACACTGTCGGCCGCGCGGTTCATGCAGTCCACGGCCAGCAGACGCCCCTGCTGCAGGTAGCACAGCGAAAACGCGCCATCGGCCGGATCGCCACGCACCACCACCTCGTCGTGGCCGATCGACAGGCCGATGATGATCAGTTTCTGGTCGTACTGGTCGGACCAGAACCAGGGCACCGCATCCAGCGTGGCCTGCCGTCCCAGCATCGACCGGGCGGCCACCGTGCCTTGCGTGACGGCATTGTCCACCGACTCCAGGCGCCACAGGCCGGGATGGCCTGCGCGCGGCGCACGCGTGCAATCGCCGGCCGCAAAGATGCGCGGATCCGAAGTCCGGCAGGCGGCATCCACCACGATGCCGTCCTGGCAATGCAGCCCGGCATCGCGCGCCAGATCGTCTTCCGGCAGGGCGCCGACGCCGACCAGCACCAGATCCGCCTTGGCGGGATCGGGCGCGCCAGCCCCGAAGTGCAGTTCCACCCCGTGGCGTGCATGCACGCTCTGCAGATGAAGGGACACCTCCGGGCGCGTGACCCGCCCCAGCAGCCGATCCGCCGCTTCGTGGAGCGAGACCGCCAGGCCGCGCTTGCGGGCGGCTGCCGCGAACTCCAGGCCGATGAATCCGCCCCCGATCACCGTGACACGGTCTGCCGCAGCCAATGCCGTCCGCAGCGCCGCGGCATCGCCCCTGCCCTTCAGGTAGTGCACGCGCCCGGGAGCGGCGGCCTCGATCGCCGGCAGGCGCCGCAGGCGGCCGCCCGTGGCCAGCAGCAGGCGGTCCCAAGGCAGGCGTTCACCGTCATCCAGGTGCAGTTCGCCACGGCTGCGGTCGATGGCCACAGCCTGCCTGCCACGCCGCAGGTCCACCTGCCGCTCGGCATAGAAGGCTTCGGGCTTCAGCAGTGGCGGATCGCCGCCGTCTGCAGCCAGACAGGCCTTGGACAGTGGCGGCCGTTGGTAGGGCCAGCCGGGCTCTCCCGAGACCATCGTGAGACAGCCCTCGAAACCCTCGCGCCGCAGCGTGTCGGCCGCCTGCACCGCGGCCTGCCCGCCGCCGACGATGACGATGCGCTGCAAGGGTGCTTCAGCCGGCAAAGGTCGGATCCCACTCGGCGCGCGTGGCGACCATGGCATTGCAGTACGACTGGCCGCTTGCCCCGGTGATGAGCTGTTTCACGCAGGTCTCCTCAGGCGATGGCGCAACCCGCGCGCACGATCTTGCCGTCGCGCAGGTGGTAGTGGATGTATTGGGGGATCTCGACCACCTGGCCGACGGCGAGCGGCACGAGCCTGCCGTAACCGGCGGCATCCAGTGTCGCCTGGTCCAGCGGCTTGAGCCCCTCGATGCGGACGATCGCCTCCATGGCCACCATCTGCGCATCGTTCACATAGGCGGCGACGGTGATCGTCTCTTTCAGGTACTCATGCAGGAAGGCATAGAACCGCCGCACCTCTTCCGGCGTCGTGAACCGGTAGCCCGCGAACTGGAGGTCGAAGTGGTCCGCCCAGAAAGACAGCACGCCGTCGTAATCCTTGGCGTTGAAGCAGGCCAGGTAGCGGTCGTAATCGGCGCGGTTCATTCAGGGGCCTCCTCGGCCAGCAGCTTGTCGACCAGTCGACGGTACAGCGTCGGCGCCTTGTCGACGTCGAACAACACCATCTTCCGCGAGGGATCCGCATCGATGATGCGTTGCTGCGCGGTCAGTATCTCCCGGTCCTCGTTGAAGACCTTGTAGCCGAGCTCCAGAAAGGCTTCCTTCATCTGCTCGCCCCCCGGCTGGCGGGCCCAGGGGCCGAAGCAGAAGAAGTAGGTCGTGCTGCGCTCCGTGATGGGCGTGACCGCCTGCGACGTCCAACTTGAGAACACGGGCTCCTCGGTGGGTCGTGCCGCGCCGGCCCGCGCGGCAGCACCCGGGCGGTAGTTGCTCGACGTCAGCAGGAAGTATCCCGGAACCAGATACTCAAAACTCGTGAGGACGTCGCAGCGGGGCCCCACCATCGCCTCCTGGTGCGGCGGCGTCCGTGCGTCGGGCATCCAGCGCTCGACACGTATGCCGTTCGGCAGGGTCGTGATGCGCAGTTCAGCCTCCGCCCATGCCTTGTTCGTTTCGGCGTTGCCGCCACCAAAGCTGTTCCGATGCACCCAGGCAATGTGCGAGAGGTCGAGCAGGTTGTCCTGGATCAACTCGTAGTAGATGTCGTAATCCATGCGCCCGGGCAGCATGTGCCAGTCCGGGTTCTGGTAACCGATGAACGGTGGCAGCAGCGCTTCGTCCGCCTTGGCTGCATCGCCCATCCAGACGAACACCGCGCTTTCACACTCGACCACAGGGTAGGCCCGGGCGCACAGCGCCTTCGGCCTGGCCGTGCTGCCCGGCACTTCGACGCAGGCACCAGAGCCGTTGAACTTGACGCCGTGGTAGAGGCAGCGGAGGTCATCGCCTTCCACCTGCCCCATCGACAGCGGCGCCAGCCGGTGCGGGCAGCGGTCTTCGAGCGCGACAAGTTTGCCTGCTGTCTGGCGGTACAGCACCAGCGGCTCGCCGAGCAACAGGGCTTTGTGCGGCGTGCCCGCCGGAAAGTCCTTGGCCCAGCCCGCCATGTACCAGGCATTGCGGACGTAACGGACCTCGTAACTCATGGGACAGCCTTGGCCGCGAGCTCCGCGGCTTCCTTGTCCATCATCGCCTGCAGCACGCGCCGGCCCATCACGGCCGTGGTGTCGCTGCGCAGCATGAGCTCCGGCGGCACTTCATCCATGGTGCTGACAATCTTCTCGATCGCTTCGGTGGCGAAGACGTCTTCCGCGAGCACCGGCTTGAGGTAGTCGACCATGAACTCCACGCCGGCACGATCGGGCGACCCCATCGCAAAGAAGTAGTTGGTGGAGGTCTTCGTCGCCGGCGTCACTGCGTGCCACACACGGCTGGAGGCCAGCTTCTGGCCGGCGCGCGGTTGGCCTTCGGGCACCGTGCTGTCGCCGATGCCGGCGTGGAAACCCGGATGGAAGAAATCCATGCCGGACAGGCGATCGAGCGGACCATCATAGCCCCAACGCTCACGGATGGCCGGCGTTGCCGGCGTGTTCTTCATGATGCGGCGGCTGCGCAGGCGCCGTTCCGTCTGGTCCCGCACTTCCGGCGTGGCCGCATCATCCGCCGTGCCGATGCTGGTGCTGTGCAGGTAGCCCAGATGGGTCAGGTCCAGCAGGTTGTCGTTGAGCAGCTGGTAACGGCCGTTCACGTGGTTCACGTAGAAGGGCTTGGCATGGAAGTCGGGCCCTGGCGTGTAGCCGATCTCGTCCATCGTCGGGATCAGCGACTCGTCGGCCTTGTCCGCATCACCCGGCCAGATCCAGGCCCACAGTCCCCGCTCGACCAGCGGGTAGGCCTTGATCGAATACACGCCAGGCACCGTCGTCTGGCTGGGGATGAAGGTGCACTTGCCGTCGTGCCCGAAAGTGATGCCGTGGTAACCGCACTGGATGGCATCGCCGATACGTTTGCTGTCGCCCAGCGGAAAGTGCCGGTGCGGGCAGCGGCCCTCGACCGCCACGGCGGTGCCGTCCGCCTTGCGGTACATCACCACGGGATGGTTGAGGATCCACCGGCTGAGCAACTTCTCGCCGATCTCTTCGCAGAACGCGGCGACATACCAGCCGTTGCGTGGCGCATAGCTGCCGGGCTTGAACGGATACATGGACTTCCCCCCACGATGTCTCGCCATTCCAAACTAACAGCGTTAGTCCAACCCTGCAACCGTAGACTGAGGTGGTGCGTCCTGTCCCAGAGACCCCTCCCCCGGCCCCCGCTCCGGCGCAACGCCTGAGCCGCGAAATCCTCGTCGACGCAGGCATCGAACTGTTGTGCAGCGAAGGCCTGGACGCCATCAGCCTGCGCAAGATCGCCGCCCGGCTCGGCGTGCGCGCGCCCTCGCTGTATTGGCATGTGCCGGACAAGGCGACGCTGCTCGCCGACATGATGGAGAAGATCTTCGCCCAGTCCCTTGCCTCGGTACCGGCGCTGCGCCACTGGCCGGCGTGGATGCGGGCGTTTGGTGAGGCGCTGTGGCACACGCAGGATGGCGTGCGCGACTTCGCGCGGCTGCTGGTGACAACCACCCTCGACGAGACGCGGATCGCCCGTACCGAACTGCGCCTTCGGGCCGCCATGGCGGAACTTGATCTGCCGCTGGAGGAGGCGCTGCGCATCCAGGGCAGCGTGCAGGTACTGGTGACCGGCTGGTCGATCTTCGCCCACACGCCCTTTTCACCGGCGCTGTCGCGGCGCATGGACTTCCGCGCGCGTGCGATGCACGACCTGGACCTGCTGCTGGCGGGCGAGGCCCGCCAGCTGGCCCAGCGGGGCGCGCCGGCGCCTCAATCGTCAGGCGCGACCACCTCGTAGCCCCGGCTGCGCAGCTGCGCCAGCAGCCCGTCGGCAGCCAGCAGTTCCCGCATGGGCAGGACGGCCACCGTGCCACGGTTGCGCAGCAGCGCCGACTCCGCGGCGATGATCCAGTCCAGGCGCCAGCGGGCCAGCGCCTGCTCGTATTCGCGGGACAGCCGCGGCGAGGTGGTGACGGCGGCCAGGCAACTGCGCTCGGTCTCCTCAACAGAGAGTCGCCGCAGGCGCGCCACGTCTCCGCGGGCCCAGGCCTCCCCGCGCTCCCGCAGCAGCGGCAGCTGCGCGGCCACGCGCTCGAGCAGGCTGTCGAAGCAGGGCAGGTCTGCGGCCACGGGCGTGGCGGCAAAGTCGTTGATGAGTCCGCGCGGGTCCTCGATGGACAGCTCGATCTTCGGCTCACGCACCGGCACGTCCTGGCGGCGGGCGAGACGCCTGACGGCCTGCCAGACATCCCGCCTGCGATCCATGCGCTCGGCTTCCAGCGCCTCGTCGTACAGCTCGCCGACGGCAAACAGCGGCCGCCAACCCTCGACCGCGTCGTTGCCGCGCAGGTAGCGGTCACGCTGCGCACCCCAGCGCGCATGGCGCTCGGACCCGAGCACTTCGGCCAAGGAAACCTTGTCGGGCAGCTTGCGCGCGCGCAGCGCCGCGGGCAGCAGGCTCAGCCCCTTGAACAGGCCGATGTCGGTACGCAGGCGCACGGGTGCCAGCACCAGCTGCGACTGTGCCAACGCCGACTCGAGCTCCCGCGAGCGCCACTTCAGGTCGTTGGGCAGGGGCGTCAGGGTGCCAAGGATCCACAGCCGGTGTTCCTGGTGGCGCACCTGCCAGAGCCCGGGCCCCGGCTGCTCGCCACTGACCAGCACCTCTTCCATGGGCTCTGCCGCCCGGCAGGACAGTGCCGCAGCGGCCAGACAGAGACCGGCCCACAGCCCGTGGCGGAGGCTGCCCATCAGCGCTCCGCGCGCCAGCGTGACGCCCAGGCCAGCACACTGATCGCCGCCACCGCCAGCAACAGGCCGGGGAGGCTGGTCAGACCCTCAAGCACGGGGCCGAGCTGGCGTGGCAACCAGGCAGGCAAGGCGGACACATAAGTCCCCAGCCCGACCCACAGCAGCCCCAGACCTGCCACGGCACACAGGGCCAAGGCCGCGATGCCCAACCACTGCCAGCGGCGGCGGCGTTGCAGGGCCCGCACCACGCCCGCGGTGAAGACTTCGCCACCCTCGGGTTCCGGCGCCAACGCGAACGACTGCCGCAGCCGCCGCTCGACCTCCTCCTGCCCGAAGCGTTCGTCATGGTCGCTCATCACGCCTCCTGCGGGTGCGGGGTCCACGCCGCACGCAGTCGCGCGGTGCCCCGGTTCACGTGCGATTTTACGGTACCCAGCGGCCAGCCCGTCAGGGCGACGATTTCGCCGTGCGACAGGCCTTCGGCATGGGCCAGCACCACGCACAGCCGTTCCGCCGGCCGAAGCGCCGCCAGCAGGCGGTCGAGGTCCAGCGCCAGCGAGGGATCATCGTGGGTCGCGGCCGCAGCGGCGGCCTGCGCGGCCGCGTCCCCGGCCGGATCATCCAGCGAGTCCATGGCGGGACCCGCGCCACGCCAGTGCATGCGCCAGGCATTGACGACGATCTGGCGCAGCCAGCCCGCCCACGCCGCGGGGGTGCGCAGTCCGGCCAGGCCCGTCCAGGCCTGCAGGAAAACCTGCTGCGCCAGGTCGTCGGCCAGCGCCGGCGAAGCCCCCAGTCGACGCAGCAGGGCGCGCACCCAAGCCTGCCGCCGGCGCACCAATTCCTCGAACGCAGCCACGTCGGCGGCCAAAGCCAAGGCCACCAGCGTGGCCTCGGCCGCCTCGCGGTATGCCGCGCGGCGCACGCCGTTCCTCAGGCGCCGGACTGGCCGAGACCCGGGCTCCCGCCGGCCACGGCATCGGGCGGCAACTGCAGTTCACCCGCCTTGCGCTGCAGGCGCCGCTGCACAGTCCCGGCCACCAGCAGGCCGATGCCCACCACGGCGAACAACGCACCCGAACCGATCACGGGACGCAGCGCATCCGGCTCCTCGCTGCCGATGGCGACGCCGAGCAGCGCGAGGCCAAGGCCAAAGCTGGCCACCACGATGCCGGCGATGGTCAAGCCAAAGGGCGACTTGCGCTGCGGTGGTGCCGTGAGCTGGCGGATGAGTTCGGCATCCAGCGGCTGGCCACGCTCGATGAGCACGCGCAGCGTCTGGTGCCGCTCACGTTCCGCCGCCATGCGGGCGCGCACGTTGAGGGCTACGACCAACACCATGGCGACCCAGAAAGCGACGGGGACGATCCATTCTTCGATATTCATGTTGCAGGCTCCGGTATCCACGGACGGCCACCGTGGCCGTTCCTGCAACAGAGGATGCGCGACCGCCCTCAGTTGGATGCAGTCGGGGTTCGGGCCGCCATGAATTTCGCATGGCAGCCCTCGCAGCTCTCGTAGAGCGTGTTGCCGGCGTCCAGGGTCCTGTCGACGTCCTTGGCACGTGCCGCGGCGGCGGCCTGGCGGGCACTGGCTACCAGCGACTGGGCAAAGGCCCGCCACTCCGGCGCGCCAGGGTCACGGCCCTGCGTTTGCAGCAGGCGCCCGGATTCGGCCAGCAGCATGGCGTTGGCCACCACCCGCTCCCATTCCAGCGCCGAGGCGGGCTCTTTCGAGCCGACGCCGAACACCACGTCGGAGGTGGGGATGGTCAAGGCCAGCATGATTTCACGCGTGGTGGGCGCCTCGTCGGCGGCGAGCGTCGCCGGGGGCAGCACGGCCGCCAGCGCCAGCAATGTGCCGAGGGCAAGCATCCGGGGCGAGTGCGTCATGGTGCGTCTTCCGCTGCAACAGTGAGGCAGGCACCGTAGTCGACGGGCGTGACGACCGGTAGCGGTATTCCCCGCAGCATCGCGTCATCCAGTTGCCGCCACAGCTGTGCCATCGCCGCTGCCGGCCCGACCGCGACGGCTGCGCAGCCCGGACCACTGCCCGCGGCCGTCCCCGTCCCCGACCAGGCCTCGGCCAAACCGGCGTGGCCGAGCAGGTAGACGGCCGGCGCGAGGGGCAGCGGCGGCTGGGGCTCGGCGGCAGGCTGGCCCGGCGGCGCTGCCCTGGCGGCGGGCGCCGGAGCGGATGGCAGCACCGGCAGCGACGCCAGCGGCGGCCCCACCACGCTGGGCGGCAATTTCGAGGGATGGCGCAGCACCACTACCGGCACATCCGCAGCAGCCAGTTCCGCCACGGGATCGGTGGGATCCAGCGTGCGCAGGCACAGCACGGCCGGCAGGCTGTCGGGCTCCGCCAGCAGGTAGGCATCGAACAGGGGCGCGTCTCCCACGCCCCGCAGACGTTCCTGCGCCAACTGGTGATACAGCGCGAGTTGGGTCGCCGCAGGCCCGGCGCCGGCAGCCACCACACGGCCCACGGCGATGCCAGCCAGTGGGTTCTCCTTGCTGCCACTGCGCAGCAGCACCGCCAGCTGGGCGAGCATGTCGGGCAGCAGGGGCAGGCTGCCGTTGGCGTCGAGGCAGTCCGGCGCCGCGGGCTCCGGCACCCGCAGCGCGGCATAGCGCCCGGCATCGAGCCGCTGCAGCAGGCTCCGCGCTCCCGGATGCAGGCTGGCGCCGACCCACACGTCCCCGGCAGCCACCAGCCCCGCGGCCGACAGCGACCACAGCGGCGCCAGCTCGGTGCCAGCCGACTCCACGAGCAGTTCGACCACCACTCGGCCGCTGGCACGCGCCGGATCGGCCGGACGGCGTACCAGGATGCGTGCCTGGTAGTCGTTGCGATGGTCGCGCACGGTGGGGTCGCCGCCGGCGGCGACCGGCCAGTCGTACACCCGCGCCTGCCCGGCGACCCAGTACTCCTGCTCGCGGTAGCCCTGAGCCACCAGATCCAGCGCCGGGCGCGACCGGGACGCTGCCAGGACCGGCTCGCCCGGCGCTGCCGGCATGGCGCGCGGCGTGGCGACCCAGTCGGACCGGACCGCCGCACCGGCAGGTGGTGGCAGGCTGGTCCCCAGCAAGGCGAGCGCTGCGGCGCCAGCCTGTAACATCACACGCAACTTCATCGCGACACTTAACCGGTCGCGCCATGCCAGTGTCAACGAGGACCGCCGATGAACGATGCGCCGCAGGACAGCTTCCACCTCCATCTGCAGCGTTCGCTGGCGCAGCCGGGCCAGTCGCGGTTCGCGGACCTCGCCGGCATCCGCATGCACTACCTGGAATGGGAGGCACCGCCGGGTGCCCCCACGCTGGTGCTGCTGCATGGGTTCCTCGCGCACGCGCACTGGTGGGATTTCGTCGCGCCCTGGCTGGCCGCCGATGGCTACCGGGTGATCGCGCCGGACTTCGGCGGCATGGGCGACAGCAGCTGCCGCGAGCGCTACCGCGACGAGGACTTCGTCGAGGAGATCGGCGCCTTGCTGCAGCACCTGGGCGGTGCTCCCTGCGCTGTGGTCGGCCACAGCTTCGGGGGCCGGGCACTGCTGTACGCCTGCAAGGCCTTTCCCGCGCTCATCCAGCGGGCCCTCATCGTCGATTCGCGCCTGTCCTCGCCGGAAGACCCGATGCGCGGCTTCGAGGAGAACTGGCGGCCCAAGAAGCGCTATGGCAGCGAGGCCGAGATCCTGCCGCGCTTCGTGCTGCGGCCGGAGGAACCGGCGCCAGCCGCGGCACTCGCGCACATGGCGCGGCATTCGGTGCGCCAGGACCCGGACGGCTGGGTGTGGAAGTTCGACGAGCAGATCACGCGGCTGTTCCGCAACGTGCACACGCCGCGCGGCGACGAGCACGCCGCCGTGGCCGGGCTTGCCGTACCGGTGGACCTGGTGCGCGGCGAGTTCAGCCGCGTGGTGACCGCACAGCGCGCCGCACGGCTGCAGGCCGCGCTGGGCGCGGGCGTGCGCGAAGCACTGGTCATTCCGGGTGGCTGGCACCATCTGTCGGTCAGCGAGCCGGTCGCCCTGGTCACCGCGCTGCGGGCGCTGCTCGCCGAACCGCGCTAGAGTCCACGCCACGGGCCGCCTCACGCCAACAACAATGGGCCCCGGGAGCAGCACATGACGACGCCCGCCACGCACCGGCCCTACATCCCGGATGCCACCCGACTGCCGGAGATGACCCTGCGCGCGGTCATCGTCGGCTGCGTGCTGGGCATCATCTTCGGCGCCTCGTCGCTCTACCTGGTGCTGAAGGTGGGCCTCACCGTCAGCGCATCGATTCCGGTGGCGGTGATCTCGATCACCCTGTTCAGGTTGCTCTCGAAGCTGAAGTGGCGCGATGGCAGCATCCTCGAGCACAACATCGTGCAGACCACCGGTTCGGCGGGAGAGTCCATCGCCTTCGGCGTGGGCGTGACGATGCCCGCGATCCTGATCCTGGGCTTCGACCTGGAACTCGCGCGGGTGATGCTGGTGGCCGTGCTCGGCGGCCTGCTCGGCATCCTCATGATGATCCCGCTGCGCCGCGCCCTGATCGTCAACCAGCACGGCGTGCTCAAGTACCCGGAAGGTACGGCCTGCGCCGAAGTGCTCAAGGCCGGCGCCTCGGCAGAATCGCGCGCCGCGGCCGATCCGCAGGCAGCCGGCGCCGGCCTCGGCGGCATCAGCGCCCGCACGATCTTCACCGGCTTCGGCATCGGCCTGGCCTACAAGACCCTCAACATCGCCTTCAAGGCCTGGCGTGACGCGCCGGGCATGGCCTTCGGGGCGCCGCTCAAGGGCGGTTCGGTCGCGGTGGAGGTCTCGCCCGAACTGCTGGGCGTGGGCTACATCATCGGCCCGCGCATCGCCGGCATGATGTTCGCCGGCGGCGTCATGGCCTACCTGCTGCTGATCCCGCTGGTGATGTTCTTCGGCCAGCATGTCAGCGGCATCATCGCGCCGGGCACCACGCCGATCAGCGGGATGGGCGCCAACGACATCCGCAGCGCCTACATCCTCTACATCGGTGCCGGCGCCGTCGCGGCCGGCGGCATCATCAGCCTGGTGCGCGCCCTGCCGCTGATCATCGGCAGCATCAAGTCGGGCATGGCGGACATCGCCGCCGCGCGGGCTGGCAAGGCGGGCAGCGCGCGCACGGCGCAGGACCTCTCGCCCAAGTTCGTGGGCATCGGCATCCTGGTGCTGCTGGGCGCGATCCTCGCCTCGCCGTCGCTGCACATGAACCTGCTCGGCGCAGTGCTCATCGTGCTGTTCGGCGCCCTGTTCGTCACCGTCTCCTCGCGCCTGACCGGCGAGATCGGTTCCACCTCCAACCCGATCTCCGGCATGACCATCGCCACCTTGATGCTCACCTGCCTGGTGTTCCTGGTGGTCGGCTGGACGGGCGGCACCTGGTATGTGACCGCCCTGTCGGTGGGCGGCATCGTCTGCATCGCCGCCTCCAACGGCGGCACCACTTCGCAGGACCTCAAGACCGGCTATCTGGTCGGCGGCACGCCGCGGCTGCAGCAGCTGTCGATCCTCGTGGGCGCGCTGGCCTCGGCGCTGCTCATGGGGCCCATCCTGCTCAAGCTCAACGAGACTGCCACGGTCTATGTGCCCGCGGCCCAGGTGGCACCGCAGGGGCTGCGCACCGACGTGGCCGCGCTGCCGGCGGAACTCGAAGCCCTCAAGGGCCCGCAGGCGGCGGACGATGCCGGCCGCTACCGCGTCTGGCACAAGACCGGGCTGGAGGGTGGACCGGCTGGCAAGTACCTGGTGGACGACGCCGGCAACGCGGTCTGGCTGGTCGACCCGGGCATCAACGGCGTGCACACGACGCGCCCTGATGGCACGGAGGTGCGCAAGTTCGATGCACCCAAGGCCACTCTGGTGTCCTACATCATCAAGGGAATACTGGACCGCGAGCTGCCCTGGGAGCTGATCCTGTTCGGCGCCATGATCGCCGTCATGATGGAACTGGCCGGCGTGCCGTCGCTGGCTTTTGCGGTCGGCGTCTACCTGCCGATCGCCACCAGCGCGCCGCTGTTCGTGGGCGGCGCGATCCGCTGGTTCATCGACCGGCGCACGAAGCGCGAGGCCGGCAACGAGACGCTGGATGAGGCGCAACTGGCAGCGATCACCGACCGCGGACCGGGCGTGCTGCTGGCCTCGGGGTACATCGCCGGCGGCGCGATCGCCGGCATCGTCATCGCCTTCCTGGCCGGCGTGCTGGGCGACTTCGATGCCAGCCTGCAGCGCTGGGCGGTCGCCAACAATCCGTTCTACGAAGGACCCTGGGCGGACCTGCTGGCGCTGCTGCCCTATGTGTTGATCGCCGCGGTGCTGTGGCAGGTGGCGCGTGGCCGCTGGCTGCGCGCGAAGCCTGAGGACGCCGGGAACTGAGAGACCGCGGCCCCGGCCTGCTGCCGGGGCTCAGCCGGCAGAGGCGCCTTCCGGGGTGTCTGAATCCCGCGGCATGGCAGGCAGCGCGTCATGGACCTGCTGCGCCTGCCCGCTTGCACGGCGGCTGGCGATCCACTGGGCAACCTCAAGGTTGATCTGCGTCTCTTCGAGTGGGTCGGGCATGGCCGTGTCCGGATCAGGGTAGCGGTGTAAATCCTGCCCGGAATTCTGGCCGCGAACCGGGCCGCGCAGGCCGCGCGGCGTCACATTCCGGTCATGTTCCCGCGGATTCTGTTGCGTTCAGTGCGACTTGGCGGTCAGCCGGTCGAGCACGCCCATCATCACGGCCGAAACCACGAAGGTCAGGTGGATGATGACGTACCAGAAGAGCTTGTCGTCCTCGATCTTCTGCGCGTCCATGAAGGCCCGCAGCAGGTGGATGGAGGAGATGGCCACGATGGAGGCCGCCACCTTGAGCTTGAGGGTGCCGGAGTCCAGTTTGCCCAGCCAGCCGAGGTTGTCGGTGCTGCCGTCGCCGGCATCGATGCGCGAGACGAAGTTCTCGTAGCCGGAGAACATGACCATGACGACCAGGCTGGCCACCAGCGCCAGGTCGACCAGCGCCAGCAGCGACAGCACCACGTCCGCCTCGGTCAGCGTCATGACATGCGACAGCGAGTGCCACAACTCGGCGAAGAACTTGATGCCCAGCACCACCAGTGCGAGCGACAGGCCGAGGTAGATGGGCGCCAGCAGCCAGCGGCTGGCGAACAGGAGGCGTTCGATGCTGCGTTCGATCATGGCGCGGAGTCTAGCGCATCAGGACAGCCGCACCGGCATGCCCACCTGCAGCCGCGCCGCCGCGGGCAGCCGCGCCAGCACGGCGTTGCGGCCGAACACCGGCCCGCGCAACTGCACATCGTGGCGGTAGGCCTGCAAGCTGCGCAGCGGCTCCTCGTCCACTGCCGCAGCCGTGGCGGGGTCCAGCGTGGTCATCACGCAGCGCGTGCAGGGTTTGGCGAGGCGGATGACGATGCCGCCGGCCTCAAGCGTGCTGGCGGCGTCCTCGGCGTAGGCGGCCACGCCATCGAGGAGCAGGTTCGGGCGGAATCTCGCGACCACAAGGTCGCGGCCGACACGGCGCGACAGGTCCTGCCGCGAGGCCTCGGACAGCACCAGCAACGGATAGCCGTCGGTGAACAGATTGGGTGCGGCCAGCCCCCCGGTCCACGCGCGGTTGCTCAGGCGCCGCTGGCCGGGCGCGAAGCGGACCAGGCGGAGCGGCTCGCCGAGGAAGTCCGACAGCAGCCGCGCCGCGGCATCGCCGGCGTCGATCGCCTGCACCCGCGAGCGCCACACACCGACCTCGCGCAGCGCCCCACCATGGTCGACCGGCACCTCGACCGCGTCGCCGCCGGGCACGTCGAGGACCAGGGAGGTGCCGCGCAACGCGGTACCGACCAGCGCCATGTCCGGCAGCCGGCGTTGCGTGGCGAAGCGGCCTGCGGCATCGACCACCATCCACTCACGGTCGCGGGCCAGCCCGGTCGGCAGCACGTCGACCGCGTCGACGGCGATACCGCGGCAGGATTTCACGGGGTGGACAAACAGTGCAGCCAGGCGTGCGTCGGAAGGCATGACGCTAAGATACGCCCATGGACGACCTGCGATTGCGGCGCGAGCCGCTGGACTCCCCGCTGCTGGCGCAGCTGTTCGCGGAGCTGAACCAGGAGGTGGATGGCATCTACCCCGAGGCCGGCGCCAACCACTACCGGGTCGATGCGGACGAGGTCAGCCCGGCGCGCGGCGGCTGCTTCCTGTCCTTCATCGGTGACGAGGCCGTCGGCTGCGGCGCGCTGCGCATGCTCGACGCCGTCACGGCCGAGCTCAAGCGCATGTATGTGCGCCCCGCCTGGCGCGGCCGCGGCTACTCGCGGCGCATGCTCCGGCACCTTGAGGCACAGGCCCGCGCGCTTGGCGCGCGGCGGCTGGTGCTGGAGACGGGGTTGAGGCTGGCGCCGTCCGTCGCCCTGTACCGCAGCGAGGGCTTCGTCGACATCGCCCGCTTCGGCGAGTATGTGGACTCGCCCCTCAGCCACTGCATGGGGAAGACGCTGGGCGACTGAGCCCCCCGGCGCTTCAGCCCGCGTTGCCGGTTCCCAGCGCCACCACGCAGCGCTGCAGGCTGTCGCGCAGGGCCTCGACCTCCGCGGGCGACAACGGCGCCAGCATCTGCGTCATCACGGGCGCGACCGCCTGCCGCAGCGCGTGCAAGCGCGCCTCGCCCGCAGGGGTGATGTACCAACATTCGGCGCGCCGGTTGTGGGGATGCGCACGGCGTTGCAGCGATCCTTCCTCCTCGAGGCGGCGCAACAGGCTGGTGAGCGTCTGGGCGGTGACGAACAGGCGGCGCGCCAGCTGCGCGGCAGGCAGGCCCGGCGTTTCCGCCACCTGGCCCAAGGTCGCCAGGTGGGCGAGCGACAGGTTGGCGCCGCGCAACCGCTGGTCCATTTCATGGCGAAAGCCGTGCATCAGCTGCTTGAAGAGCATGCCGATCTGCTGCTCCGTGGCGGCGGCAACGGTGCTGCACGAAAGCGCTGCGGAGGACTTGTCAATCATCAGGTGACTGATAATATATCAGCTTCCTGATACTCACAATGCCGCCCTCAGGCCGCACCAGGTACCCCATGCGACTGCTCCGAGCCCTTGAAGTTCCCTCTCTCTCCGCAGTCCTGTTGGTGGCGGGCAGCCTGTTGCTGGCCGGTTGCGGTGGCCGCGGCGGGCCACCCGAGGGCAAGGACACGTCCACGTCGGGCACGCAGGCCAAGCCGGCGCTCACGGTCACGGCTGCAGCGGTGCGCAGTGCCGAGGTCCCGCGCACGGTGCTCGCCAGCGGTGCCGTGCACCCGTGGCAGGAGGTCATCGTCGGCGCCGAGGTCGGTGGCTACCGCGTGGCCGAGGTGCTGGTGGATGTGGGCAGCGTCGTCCGCAAGGGCCAGGTGCTGGTGCGGCTGTCCACCGACATGCTCAACGCGGACGTGGCTTCGCGGCGGGCGGCCCTGCGCAGCGCGGAAGCGCGCGCCCTCAACGCGGCCGCCGCCCTGCGGCGTGGCAAGGCCGTCTCGGCGTCGGGCGCGCTGTCGGCGGCGGACCTGGACCGGCTCGAGGCCGAGGAGGTTGCGGCACAGGCGCAGGTGGAAACGTCGCGCTCCGACCTCGCCATGGCCGAACTGCGGCTGCGCTACACGCAGGTCATCGCCCCGGATGATGGCGTGATCACCGCACGCACGGTCAGCGTCGGCCAGATCGCCCAGGCCGGCGGCGAGATGCTGCGGCTGCTGCGCCAGTCCCGCGTCGAGTGGCGGGCCGAGGTGCCGGAGGCGGTGATGCCACAATTGCGCGCCGGCCAGCCGGTCACCATCAATACCGCGGCCGGCCAGTCGATCGCCGGCACGGTGCGCACGGTGGCGCCGACCGTGCAGGCCAGCAACCGCACCGGCCTGGTCTATGTCGACATCACGCGCGGCGAAGCCCGCCCCGGCATGTTCGCGCGGGGCACCATCGAGACCGGGCGTGGCGCGGCCACGCTGGCACCCGCCGCCAGTCTGGTGGTCCGCGATGGCTACGGCTATCTGTTCGTGCTCGGCCAGGGCGACGTGGTACAGCGGCGCAGCGTGCAGTCCGGCAGCGTCCATGGCGACGAGGTCGAGATCCTCTCCGGCGTGCAGCCCGGCGAGCGGGTCGTCGTCAAGGGCGCAGGTTTCCTGCAGGACGGCGACCTGGTCGCCGTGGCCCAGGACTGAGGCCGCACCATGAACTTCGTCACCTGGTCCATCCGCAATCCGGTTCCGGTCGTCCTGCTGTTCCTGGCGCTGATGCTGGCCGGCCTCTACAGCTTCCCCAGGCTGCAGGTGCAGGACCAGCCGGACATCGAGTTCCAGGCGGTCATCGTCAGCATCTCCTACCCGGGCACCCCGCCCTCGCAGATGGAGACCGAGGTCACGCGCAAGGTCGAGGACGCCATCGCCAACGTGATCGGCATCGAGCACATCAACTCGAGCATCAGCCAGGGCAACTCCCAGACCTTCATCGAGTTCCAGTTCGGCTACGACATCCAGGTGGCGCTGGACGACGTGCGCGACGCGGTCTCGCGCATCCGCTCCGACCTGCCCTTCGACGCCAACGAACCCGTCATCCAGCGGCTCAACACCACCGGCAACGCGGTCATCAGCTTCGGCGTGGCCGCCGACAACATGTCGGACACCGAGCTCTCCTGGTTCGTCGACCAGGTGGTCGCCCGCGAACTGAGCTCGGTGGATGGCGTCGGCCAGGTGTACCGCACCGGCGGCGTGTCCCGCGAGATCCGCGTGGATCTCGACCCGGACCGCATGGCCGCGCTGGGCGTCACGGCCGGTGACGTCTCCAACCAGCTGCTGCGCACGCAGGTGGAGTTGCCGGGTGGTGAATCGCGCGTCGGTGGCCGCGAGCAGACACTGCGCACCACCGGCACGATCCAGACGGTGAACGAGCTGGCCGAGCTGCAGGTGCCCCTCTCGGACGGCCGCAACGTGCGCCTGGATTCCATCGCCGACATCCGCGACCAGGCGGCCGAGATCCGCCAGCTGGCGCTGCTCGACGGCAAGCCCGTGATCGGCTTCCAGGTGCTGCGCGCCTGGGGCTCCGGCGCGCTGGAGGTCGCTGACGGCACGCGCGCTGCGGTGAAAGCCCTGCAGGCCAAGTATCCGCAGGTGCGCATCACCGAGCTCAACTCCACTGTCGAGTACATCCGCGACTCCTACCACAACTCCATCGAGATGCTGATCGAGGGCGCGATCCTCGCCATCATCGTGGTGTTCGTGTTCCTGCGCGACCTGCGCGCCACGCTGATTTCCGCCGCCGCCCTGCCGCTGGCCATCATCCCGACCTTCTGGGCGATGCACCTGCTGGGCTACAGCATGAACTCGCTGACGATGCTGGCGCTGTCGCTGGTCGTGGGCATGCTGGTGGACGACGCGATCGTCGAGGTGGAAAACAACGTGCGCCACCTGCGCATGGGCAAGCCGCCCCTGCAGGCGGCCACCGACGCCGCGATCGAGATCGGGCTCGCCGTCGTCGCCACCACCTTCACGCTGGTCGCGGTGTTCGTGCCCGTGGCCTTCATGGGCGGCATCCCCGGCGAGTTCTTCCGGCCGTTCGGCTTCACCGCGGCGGTGGCCGTGGTGTTCTCGCTGCTCGTGGCGCGCATGCTCACGCCGATGATGGCGTCGAAGTTCATGCGCCCCTACCACGAGGAGGAGACACCGGGCCGCTTCAAGCTGTGGTACCTCTCGAGGGTGAAGTGGGCACTGGGCCACCGGCGCACGACGATCGCGGCGTCGACGCTGGTGATGTTCGCGGCCTTCAGCCTGGTGCCGTTCATTCCCAAGGGTTTCTCGCCGGCAGGCGACATCGGCTACATCTCGTTGCAGGTGGAGCACGCGCCCGGCACCAGCCTCGAGGAGACGCGCGCCACGACCGAGGAGATCCGCCGGCGGCTGGCGGAGTTCAAGGAAATCGACAAGGTCTACACCGTGATCGGTTCCGGCTCGGGCGCCAGCGTGCGGCGCGCCACCATGACGCTGATGCTGGTGCCGCAGGACCAGCGCGACGCCAGCCAGCAGGAACTGCAGGGCCGTTTCATGGCGCGCATCCAGGATGTGCCCGGCGCCCGGCTGTCCTTCGGTGGCGGCTTCAACGGCCCGGGTGGCACCCGCGTGGAGATCGAGCTGCTCGGCGAGGATTCGGCCAGCCTCGAGGCCGCCGCGCGCCAGTTGGAGCGCGAGATGCGCACCATTCCGGGCCTGACTTCCATCAGCACCAGCGCCAGCCTGCTGCAGCCGGAACTGGTGATCCGGCCGCTGCGCGAGCGGGCCGCGGAGTTGGGCGTCACGACGTCCACGCTGGCGCAGGTCACCCGCATCGCGACCAGCGGCGACATCAGCAACAACCTCGCGAAGCTGAACCTGCCGGACCGTCAGGTGCCGATCCGCGTGCGCCTCAACGATGCAGCGCGCGCGGACATCGAGCAGATCCGCCTGCTGCCGGTGCCGACGCGTGGCGGCGCCGTGCCGCTGATGAACGTCGCGGAGGTGAGCTTCGGTTCGGGTCCGGCGACCATCACGCGCTTCGACCGCAGCCGCAACATCACGGTCGGCGCCGACCGCGGCACCCGGCCGCTGGGTGACGTGCTGGCGGAGGTGAACAAGCTGCCCATCATGGAGAACCTGCCACCCGGCGTGCGGCGCACCGAGTCGGGCGAGGCGGAGTTCATGGGCCAGATCTTCGGTGGCTTCGTCACCGCGATGCTGGTCGGCATCCTGTGCATCTTCCTGCTGCTGGTGCTGCTGTTCCACGACGTGCTGCAGCCGGTGACGATCCTGTCGGCACTGCCGCCCTCGGCCGGTGGTGCGGTCTTCTGCCTGTGGCTGTTCGACTTCGAGCTGTCGATCCCCTCGCTGATCGGCCTGCTGATGCTCATGGGCATCGTCACCAAGAACTCGATCCTGCTGGTCGAGTACGCCGTCATGGCGCGGCGCGACCATGGGCTGCCGCGTTTCGAGGCGCTGGTGGATGCCTGCTCCAAGCGGGCCCGGCCCATCATCATGACCACCATCGCCATGGGCGCGGGCATGCTGCCGATCGCGATCGGCACCAGCGGCAACGCCAGCTTCCGCGCGCCGATGGGCATCTCGGTGATCGGTGGCCTGATCGCCTCGACCGCCCTGTCGTTGTTCGTGGTGCCGGTGATCTACACGCTGGTGGATGACTTCGAGCACTGGATCAAGCGTGTGATCCTGCGCCGCTCAGGGCAGGCGCATGAAGGCAGGCCGGCGCCAGGCCTGCCACACCAGCAGCAGGGCGAGCACCGCAGCTAGGACAGTCGCGACCAGGAAGCCGCGGCGCAGGCTCCCGGCGGCCTCGCCCGCCGCGGCGATGGCCGCAGTCCCCAGCGCTGCGGCGGCGGCTGAGCAGAAGGTCGTCAGGGCGGCCACCGCGCCCTGGCGGCGGGACTCGAAGCGGCTGATCACGTGCGAGTTCAGTGTGGGGTACATCAGCGCCAGGAACAGCCCACTGGCGGGCAGGCTCCACAGCGCCAACCCTGCGTCCCCGACGCTGCCCGACAGGGTGCACCCGAAGGCCAGCACGCCGCAGAGGGCCAGCACGGGCGGCCAGCGGAAGCGGCGCAGCAGCGCGATGCCGGCGAAGCGCCCGGCCGCCCGCAGGGCGAAGAACACGGTCAGGGCCAGGGCGGCGGTCGTGGCCGCCACGCCGAGTTCGATCAGCAACGTCGGCAGCCACACACAGACCGCGAGCTCCACCGCGACATACACGCCCAGCAGCCCGCCGAACCACCAGGCCACGGGTTCGCGCAGCACGGGCTCCGGTGGCACAACGGCCGCCACCGTCAAGGGCGCAGCCGCCCGCTCCCGGAAGGGCAGGAAGCACAGCCAGAGAAGCAGCGCGATGGCGGCAGCGAGCAGGTACAGGCCACGCCAGCCGGCACCGCCGCGCTCCAGCGCCATGACCAGCAGCGGCGCCGCCACGGACCCGGTGGCATAGCAGCCCTCGACCGCCGTCATCAGCGCGCCGTGCCGCGCCGGCGACAGGGACAGCCGGCCGAGCATCGCCACGGTGCCCAGCTTGAAGAGCGAAATGCCGACGCCGGCCAGCACCACGAGCACCAGTGCCGCAGCCACGCCCGGCAGGGCCTGCAACGCCAGCGCGGCAGCGGCGAACAGCGCGAGGCCGGCGAGTACGGTGCGTGCCGCGCCCAGCCGGTCGACGAGGAACACCGCCCCCAGCGCCACGACCGCCACGGCAGCCGCCGGAAGGTATTGGAAGGCGCCAGCCAGCTGCAGGCCGACCCGCAGCTCGGCCATGGCCAACGGCAGGATGCTGCCGATGGCATCGGCCACCAGCGCAGCCAGGAAATAGGCCGCACAGGCCAAGGCGGGCAGCCCCGCGACACGACTGGCCGACACGGCCTTCCCTCGTCTACAATCGATTGCAGAAAAGACTAGGGCAGCCGCCGCCTGGCTGCAACCGGGGAGTCGAATGCAGCACGCCGCGCAACTGATCGCCTATGCCGACCGTTTCGGGGGCAGTCTTCCCGGCTTGTCGGCCCTGCTCGACGGTCCGCTGCAGGGCCTGTTCGGCGGCGTCCATATCCTGCCGTTCTTCCACCCCATCGACGGTGCGGACGCCGGCTTCGACCCCATCGACCACCTGCAGGTGGATGCCCGCCTCGGCAGCTGGGATGACATCCGTGCCCTGGCCGCGCGCCGCCGCGTGATGGCCGATGTCATCGTCAACCATGTGTCCTCCCGCTCCCCGCAATTCCTGGACTATGCCGCGCGCGGCGCCGCGTCTCCCTACGCCGGCATGTTCCTGACACGTGATGCCGTGTTTCCGGGTGGGGCTTCGCCGGAGGAACTGGCACGCATCTACCGGCCGCGGCCCGGCCTGCCGTTCACCACGGCCACCCTGGCAGACGGCCGCGAGGAAACGCTCTGGACGACCTTCACGCGCGAACAACTGGACATCGACGTCCACCATCCCGCCGGCCACGACTACCTGCAGCGCATCCTCGACCGGCTTGGCGAGAGCCAGGTGTCGCTCGCCCGCCTCGACGCGGTCGGTTATGCCATCAAGAAGCGCGGCACCCCCTGCTTCATGCTGCCGGAGACCTTCGAGTTCATCGCCTCGTTCGCGGCAGATGCGCGCCGGCGCGGCATCGAGACGCTGGTGGAGATCCACGCCTACTACCAGCGGCAGATCGAGATCGCGAAGCGGGTCGACTGGGTCTACGACTTCGCGCTGCCGCCACTGCTGCTGCACGCCTTTGCGTTCCGCACGGCCGCGCCGCTGGCGAACTGGATCCGCATCCGGCCGGAGAACGCCGTCACCGTGCTCGACACGCACGACGGCATCGGCATCGTCGACATCGGCGCCGACGGTGCCGACCGTGAGCACCACCCGGGCCTGGTGCCGCCGCAGGAACTCGACCGCCTGGTCGACTGGATCCATGACAATTCCAAGGGGGAAAGCCGCCAGGCCACGGGTGCGGCGGCGTCCAACCTCGACCTGTACCAGGTCAACTGCACGTACTACGACGCCCTCGGCCGCGACGACGGGCAGTATCTTGCCGCCCGCGCCGTGCAGCTGTTCATGCCCGGCATCCCGCAGGTCTACTACGTTGGCTTGCTGGCAGGCCACAACGACATGGCGCTGCTGGCGCAGACGCGCGTCGGCCGCGACATCAACCGCCACCACTACACGGCGGTTGAGATCCAGCAGGACCTGCAGCGCCCGGTGGTCCGCGAACTGTGCAGCCTGCTGCGGCTGCGCAACACGCATCCCGCCTTCGCGGGCCGCTTCGAGTGGTCGCAGCCTGCGCCGTCACGACTCTGCCTGGGCTGGCAGCATGGCGCGGCCGCGGTGACGCTGGAGGTCGACTTCAGCGCGGGTACGCATCGCATCAGCGCCACGCCGCAACGGGAGGCCGCATGAAGTCCGGGGTGGTCAGGCCGCGTGTCTATGGCGCCATCGAGGCAGGCGGTACCAAGTTCATCTGTGCGATCGCAGACGCTGACCGCCACATGCTGGCGCACCACCGGGTCGCCACGACCACGCCGGCCGCCACGCTCGGCGAAGTCATCGCCTGGTTCAACGAGAGGGTGCGCGAACAGGGGCCGCTGGCCGCGCTGGGCATCGCCAGCTTCGGCCCGCTGGGCCTGGAACCGGGCTCCCCGACCTACGGCAAGGTCCTGCCGACGCCCAAGCCGGGCTGGAGTGGCGCCGATCTGGTGGGTCCGCTGCAGACCGCGCTGGACTGCCCCGTGGGTCTCGACACCGACGTGAACGCTGCGGCGCTGGCCGAGGCCCGGTTCGGCGCCGGACGCGATGCGGTCTCGGTGGCCTACGTCACCGTGGGCACTGGCATCGGTGCGGGACTGGTCCTTGGTGGCGTGCCCGTACACGGCCGCCTGCACCCCGAGGTGGGCCATATCAGCCTGCGCCGCGACCCGCGGGACGCGGACTTCGCCGGTTGCTGCCCGTTCCATGGGGATTGCCTCGAGGGGCTCGCCTCCGGGCCAGCGATCATGGCCCGCTGGGGCCGTCCGCTCGACCAGCTGGATGCCGACCATCCCGGCACGCGGATCATTGGCGGTTACCTGGGCCAGCTGGCCGCCAACCTGGCGCTCACCTGTTCCGTCG
>JBJOHO010000031.1:0-26623 GCA_046047615.1 Pseudomonadota bacterium | reverse complement strand
TCGAAGGTCAGCACGACCTCCCTGCCGGTGAGCGAATTCTCCTGCAACCTGTGCACCAGGTCGGACAGGGTGACCGGCTCGAAGTGGCGCCGCAGATAGCGCAACTGGGCCTCGAATTCCTGGGGATCGAGCACGCCCGGATGGATGCCGTGATACATCAGCACACGGGCCCGCTGCTGGCGGCGGGCCAGCAGGGTCGAAAGTCCGGTCGTCGCCGCAGCCAGATGCGCGGCCTGTTTGAACAAGGCTTTCATATCAGAGGGCGGTCGGCAGCCCGGTCGGGGCAGGTCGAAGCATAGGGCGGGAGTGCCCCCCGGCGGCGTGAGGCAGCCCACAGGCGGGAGTGCGTCACATGACGGGATCCCGAATTGACAGGACGGGATCCCGGGGCGCAGGATCGCCGCCCACATGAGCACGCACCTCTCCCAAGCCATCGTCCGCATCCGCGAGATGATCCTGCGTGGGGACCTGCTGCCCGGACAGCGGCTTGCCGAGGCGCCGTTGGCCGAGCTGCTGGGCATGTCGCGTACGCCGGTGCGCCAGGCGCTGCCGCTGCTGGCGCAGGAAGGTCTGCTCGCCGAGCACGACACCCGCGGCTTCATGGTGCGCGCCTTCACCGCCGCCGACGTGCTCGACGCCGTCGATGTGCGCTCCGCCCTGGAAGGCCTGGCCGCGCGGCGCGTCGCCGAGCGCGGCCCCAGCAAGGCCTTCCTGCGCGGCCTGCGCGACTGCCTGGAGGACGGGAACGCCATCCTCGACAAGCGCCGTGTCGAGGCCGACGACGAAGCCTCCTATGCCGACATGAACCAGCGCTTCCACGCGCTGGTGCTCGCCGAGGCCGGCAGCCCGATCCTGGCCGACGCCATCGAGCGCAACAACCGCGTGCCCTTCGCCGGCCCGCAGGCGCTGGCGTTCGACCGCGGCAACCTCGACCGCATGTATGACCAGCTCAGCTACGCGCACCACCAGCACCACAGCTTGGTGGAGGCCTTCGAGAAGGGCCAGGGCGCGCGTGCCGAAGCCCTGATGCGCGAACACGCGCACGTGGTCGAAGAGAGCATCAATCTGGCTGCCTTGCCGGTGGCCCCGCTGACAACCAAGGAGAGAGCATGAGCTACAAGAACCTCGAAGAACGCATGAACGCCGAGGGCGGCGCCGTCAACATGCTGCGCAACTCGCCGTCGGGCCCGAACCCGTACCCGGTGAAGCAGCCGGAATACACGAACTGGCGTGACGAGCAGTGGGCCTGGCAGAACACGGCCGTGCTGTTCAACCAGTCGTACCACATGACCGACCTGTACGTGTCGGGCCCGGATGCCTTCGAGCTGCTCGAGTCCCTGGGCATCAACAGCTTCAAGGGCTTCACCCCGGGCAAGGCCAAGCAGTACGTGCCGGTCAGCTGGGATGGCTATGTCATCGGCGACGTGATCCTGTGCTACCTCGCGCCGGAGCACTTCAACCTGATCGGCCGCCCGCCGGTCGCCAACTGGGTGCAGTACCACGGCGAGACGGGCACGAAGAAGGACGGCTCGAAGTGGAACGTGAAGTTCGAGCGTGACGAGCGTTCGGCCTCGCGCCCGAACCCGACCGCGCGCAAGACCTACCGCTACCAGGTGCAGGGCCCCAACGCGATGAAGGTCATGACGGCCGTGCTGGGCACCACCCCGCCGGACCTCAAGTTCTTCAACATGTGCGAAGTCACGATCGCCGGCAAGAAGGTCACCGCGCTGCGCCACGGCATGGCCGGCCAGCCCGGCTTCGAGCTGTTCGGACCCTCGGAAGACGGCCAGGTCATCCTCGACGCGATCGTCGCGGCGGGCAAGGAATTCGGCCTGCGCCTGGTCGGGTCGCGCGCCTACTCGTCGAACACCCTCGAGTCGGGCTGGATCCCGGGCCAGATGGCCGCGATCTACTCCGGCGACGAGCGCATGAAGAAGTACCGCGAGTGGCTGCCGGCCAACGGCTTCGAGGCCAATGCATCGCTGGGTGGCTCGTACGTCTCGAACAACATCGATGACCACTACACCACGCCGCATGACCTGGGCTACGGCTTCATGATCAAGTTCGACCACGACTTCATCGGTCGTGACGCGCTCGAGAAGATCGCCGACAAGAAGCACCGCGTGAAGGTCACCCTGGAGCTGAACGACGAGGACGTGGCCAAGGCCATCGCCTCGCAGTACGGCAAGGAGAACGAGCGCGCCAAGTACTTCGACTTCCCGTCGGCCGTGTACTCCATGTACCCGCAGGACGCGGTGCTGTCGAAGGACGGCAGCAAGCAGGTCGGCGTGTCGACCTGGGTCGGCTACTCGTCGAACGAGCGCAAGGAACTGACGCTGGCCTACCTGGAGCCGGAGTTCGCGGTGCCGGGCACGGAAGTGATCTTCGTCTGGGGTGAGTCGCCGAACACGAAGAAGCCGACCGTCGAGCCGCACAAGCAGGTGCAGATCCGCGCGATCGTCTGCCCGGTGCCCTACGTGGCCTCGGTGCGTTCGGTCTACGCGGAAGGCAGCTGGCGCGAGAAGGGCAAGGCGGAATAACACCGCCTGACAGGCTGGCCCGTCGCCCCCGCGCCCACCCGGGGTGTGTGGCGGGCCCGCCTGGTCCTGGGAAGCCCCGCGCAAGCGGGGCTTTTCTTTTGTGGCGCAGAACTGGCGCGCTTGATGGCGAGACTTGCTTTTCGCCTGCCGTAAATGTACGGTATACGTACAAATATTCCACGGCCACGACCGTCGGTGCGTCTCCCTGTGTCCGATCCCCACTCAAAGCTCGGCGCCATCAGCGCGCTGCTGGGCTACCAGCTGCGGCGTGTCGACCTCGTGCATATGCAGTTGGTGCGCCGTCAGCTGTCCGCCGTCGGTCTGACGCCGGCACGGGCCACGGCGCTGGCGTTCATTGGCGCCAACCCAGGCTGTGCCCAGACCGAGCTGGGCAAGGTGCTCGGGATCAACCGGGCCAGCACGATGGAGCTGGTCAACCGGCTGGTGGACGCCGGATGGGTCGAGCGCCGCGCAGCGGCGGACCGGCGGCGCCACGCGCTGCATCTCACCGCCAGTGGCATGCAGCAGGAAGCGCGTTTCGTCGCGCAGGCCCGGCAGGTGGAAGCGGCACTGTGCCGCGGCCTTACGGCGGCCGAGCAGAAGCAGTTGGTGGAGTTGCTGGCGCGGGTCCGCGCCGGCGTTGAATCGATATCCGGCTGAGCGCCGGCAAGGAGACCTGGATGGACAACAAGCACCTGATCACCCTCGTCGGCGCGGCGAGTCTCGCCCTGCCCGGCATGGCACTGGCCGCGGAGAACACCGAGAACGCGCTTGAGGAGGTGGTCATCACCGGCCTCAAGCGGGCCGAGAACCTGCAGGAGACCGCCGTTGCGGCCACAGTGATCGGTGGCGATGCACTGGCCAGCCGGGGCATCGAGCGTATCGACGACCTGCAGACCATTGCGCCCAGCCTGTCCATCACGGATGCCGGGCTCACGCAGTCGGTCAACATCCGCGGCGTCGGCCTGGCCAGTGGCTCGCCCAACGCAGCCAACGGCGTCGCCACCTACTACGACGGGGTCTTCCAACCCCCCATCGTCACCACCAACAGCTTCTACGACATCCAGTCGGTGGAAGTCTTCCGCGGTCCGCAGGGCACCTTCGTGGGCTCCAACTCCACCGGTGGCGCCATCTTCATCAACAGCCGGGACCCAAGCCTCGCTGGCGTCGACGGCTATTTCCAGGGCGAACTGGGCAACTACAGCCGCAAGGTGGCCGAGGGCGCGATCAACCTGCCTGTCGGCGAAACGCTGGCGATCCGCGCTGCGGGCATCTACCGCAGCCGTGACAGCTTCTACAAGCAGACGGCAGGCATCGAGCCGCCGGCGTCGCTGGATGAGGCCGCGGTGCGACTGGGCCTGCTGTGGCAACCCACGGACAGTTTTTCGGCACTGCTGAAGGCCGAGGCCGCCGACAAGCAGACCGGCGGTTACGCCTACCGGCCCATTCCGGGCACACGCTATGCGCCGTTCCGCACGGACGACCCATACACCCTCAATTATTCCGATGCCACGCGCAACGACGAGATGGCGGACCAGGTGACCGGTCGCCTGGAGTACCGGACGGCGGGCGGTACGACGTTCCGGTCGATCAGCGGTTACCAGAACAAGCGCATCTACAACGAATACGACAGCGATGGCACGGATGCCGCGTCGCTGCCGCGCTCGACGCAGAACCAGTTCGTGCGTGAGCGCGTGTGGACCGAGGAGGTCAACGTGCTGTCGCCGGACGACGGCGACCTGAGCTGGATCGTCGGCGGCTATTACCAGAAGAACCGCATCGACGTCGCGATCGTCAACAATCCGACCGTGCCCGTGCACACGACGATCGACATCCAGAACCGCAAGATCACCACCGGCGTGTTCGGCCAGGTGACCTACGACTTCTCGCCCGAGTGGAGCCTGGATGCCGGCGTGCGGCAGAGCAACTACAAGGTCGACGGCAGCGGCGCCGTCCAACTGGTGCGTCCGGCACCGGCCACCGCACTGTTCCTGGCCGATCCGGGTGGCAAGGAAAAGGACGACCAGGTCACGGGCAAGCTCGGACTGAACTGGAAGCCGTCGGCAGACCATCTGGCCTATGTCTTTGTGGCCAAGGGTTACAAGTCCGGCGGCTTCGCCTCGCCCACCACCACCTTCCTGCCGGAAACGGTGGTCGACGTGGAAGCGGGCTGGAAGGGCAGCTTCGCGGACGGCAAGGTGACCTTCCAGCTCGGCGCCTTCCACTACGACTACAAGAACTTCCAGCTGGATGTCATCAACGCGGAGACCGGGCGCAGCTCGCTGATCAACCTGACCAATGCCAAGGTCAAGGGCGTCGAGGCACAGTTCCAGGCCGACCTGTCGGGCCTGCGGCTGTCTGGCGGCCTGGGCTACACGGACTCGTCGCTGTCGGGCACGGACTTCGTGGACGTCCGCGGTTTTGCCGTGGCCTTCCCCGGCGTCTCGAATGCACCGCAGTGCCCGGCCGGGCAGCCCTCCAATCCGCCGGCCTGCGTGGACTACGCGCCGTTCATCCAGTCCACGGCGGGTGGGCCGAACCTGTTCTCGCCCAAGCTGACCTACAACCTGTCGGCGGAATATCCGTTCGAGCTGGGTGGCATTCCGGTCGCGCCCTATGTGAGCCTCGCGCATGTCGGGCCGCGGTACACCTACATCGCCTACGATCCGCAGCGTGACCGCTTGTCGTCCTACGAGGTGATCAACGGCGGCATCAGCCTGACGTTCGAGCGGTTCGACGCGGAGCTCTGGGCGACCAACCTCGGCGGCAGCGTCTATACCACCGGCCAGAACAGCACCAACGAGTTCTACGGCGCGCCGCGGGAGTATGGCGTGCGGTTCAAGGTCCGGTTCTGAGGCCCGGACGGCCGCAGCAGAGAGGAGCCCCGCGCAAGCGGGGCTTTTCTTTTGCGCTGGCACTGCCTGGTAAGAATCAGTAGCGTTAATTGCTACCCATTGTGCTGGAGCGTCATGGCCACCGTTGAAAAGGTCAGCATCGCCCTGTCCAACGATCTGCTGCGCGCGGTGCGCAGCGCCGTGGCCCAAGGTGAGTACGCCTCGACCAGCGAGGTGGTCCGCGAAGCCTTGCGTGAATGGCGGACCCGCCGGCCCGCGCTGTCGGCGCCCAGGCAGGTTTCGGTCGAGTCCGTGCTGGCCACGCAGGGCGCTGCGCTGCAAGCGCTTTGCGAACAGTTCCAGGTCCGGCGCTTGGGCATGTTTGGTTCCGCCACGCGAGCGGATTTCGATCCGCAATCCAGCGATATCGACCTCGCCGTCGAGTTCATTGCGGACGCAGAACTGTCCGCACGCGAGTTCTTCGCGCTTCAGGCCAGTCTGGTAGCCTTGTTCCAGCGGCCAGTCGACCTTGTCGAGCTTGCGGTCATGCCCACGTCGCGCCTAAAGCGGGTCATCGAACGCACACAGCAGCCGATCTATGAGCGCGCCGCGCCGGGCTGACATCCATCTTGAACTGGCACTGAGGGCGCTACGCCGGGTGCCTGTGTTCCTCGCAGGCATCGAGCGTTCGGTGTATCTCGAGGACGAACTGCGGCAGGCGGCTGTTGAACGCCAGTAGGAAGTTGCGGGGGATGCGCTCGGCCAATTGCGCAAGACGGATCCAGCGCTGTTTGCACGCGTTCCCGACGGTCCGTTGATTGTCGCGTTCCGCAACGTTCTGGCGCACGGTTACGCAACGCTGGATCACCGGCGTGTCTTCGATGTCGCGACCTTGCAGGTGCCCTCACTCGTTGCGGTTCTGGTGGCCCTGCTGGCGGAGTTTCCCGAGGACACGGACGGGAATCTGTAGCAGCATTTGGGCATGCACCACACCCTCTTCTCCCGTTTGCTGCCCGGGCTGCTGCTGACCACCGCCGCGGCGGTGGCCGCCGAACTCCCCGTGGTCTGGATCGACCCCGGCCAGCGCGGCACGCTTGCCGCCGACAGCCAGTACGACAACGGCACGGGCCGCATCGGCCTCCTGCTGGGCGACGGCAAGGCCGTCGACATGGCCGGCCACCCGTTCTTCCAGCCGCTGGGCAGCAATGGCCGTGCCTGCGTCAGCTGCCACCAGCCGCAGGACGCCATGAGCCTGTCGCTGCGCAGCATCCGCTGGGTGTGGGAGCGCTCGAAGGGCCGCGATCCGCTGTTCGCGGCGGTGGATGGCAGCAACTGCCCGCACCTGCCGCAGGGCGAGGCGGCCTCGCATTCGCTGCTGCTGGAGCGGGGCCTCATCCGCGTGGCCCTGCCCTGGCCGCCGCGCGACCCGGAGGGCAAGCCGATCGATCCGGAATTCACGCTGGAGGTGGTGCGCGACCCGACGGGCTGCAACACGCACCCGCAGTTCGGGCTGGCGTCGGCGCAGCCGACGGTGTCGGTGTACCGCCGGCCACGCCCGGCGGCGAACACGAAGTTCACCACGCACGAAAATTTCGGTGTGCTGCCATTCATCGGCAAGAACGGCCTGCCGGCCTCGCGCGACCCGGATACCGGCCGCGCCACGGGCATGAACCTGATGGCCGACGCGCGCGCGCCCAGCCTCGCCTTCCAGGCCGCCGATGCCGCAGAAAAGCACCTGCAGGTGAAGGCGCCGCTGGCGCGAGCCGTGATCGACCGGTTGGTGGGCTTTGAATCGCAGGTCTACATGGCGCAGCGCCACGACGCGCAGGCGGGCGACCTGGGTGAGCCCGGCGGACCGTCGGGACTGGGTCCCCAGGCGATGCTGAAGGGCGAGGCGGGCGTGCTGGGCAACAACACCACGCGCTGGGTTTTCCCGATGGAAGACAAGTGGAAATCACTGCCGCGCGGCAGCGATGCGGTGGTGAACGCGCGCAACGCGGCGCGTGAGTCGGTGCAGCGCGGCCATGACATCTACATGTTCCGCACCTTCTGGATCCGCGATTCCATGCACCTCAACAGCGTGGGCCTCGGCAACCCGACCAAGCGCACCTGCGCCACCTGCCACGGCATGCACCTGACCGGCATGGACACCGCCGACGGGTGGATGGACATCGGCACCACCAACCTGCCCTGGGCGCGCGAGGAGCCGCTGAATCCCTGGAATGCGCGCAAGCCGCAGATGCCGCTGTTCAAGGTGACCTGCAAGGCCAGCGTGCCGCCGCACCCTTTCCTGGGTCGCGTCATCTACACGCAGGACCCTGGGCGCGCGCTGGTCAGCGGACGCTGCAACGATGTCGGCACGATCGTGATGCAACAGCTGCGCGGGCTGGCCGCGCGTGCGCCCTACTTCTCCAACGGCTCGGGCGGCAGCCTGCGCGAGGTCGTGGACTTCTACGACCGGCGCTACAACATCGGCTTTTCCGAGCAGGAAAAGCAGGATCTGGTGAACTTCCTGGGGGTGCTGTGATGCGCGCGCTGTGTGTCGGCCTGGCATTCGTTGCGGCGCCAGCGCTGGTTGCCGTGGCGGCCACCCCGCCCGCGGACCCGGCGATCCGCAACTTCGTCGCCTGCCCCGTCGTGCGCGACACCGCCAGCGTGCCCTGCTGGCTGGCGGAGCACGAGGGCGAGCTGTATTTCCTCACGCTGCAGGCCGACGTGAGTGCGCCCGTGAACCCGCCCTGGCTGGGACACAAGGTGCTGGTGGAAGGCCGGCGCAGCGACAAGCCGCGCATCTGCGGCGGCATCCCGCTGGAACCGGTGAAGCTGTCGGTGATGCCCGAGCTCGACGCCAGCTGCAACACGCAGCTGCCGGCCGAGGAGCGCTATAACCTGACCTTCGCGCCGCCGCGCCCGCCGGGCCCCAGTGGCGGCCGCCTGGCTTTCAACACCTTGCCGATGCCGGTGAAGCCGGCGGCCGTGGAACGGCGCGCCCATGAGTTCACGCTGCAGTACGACTTCGACGGCATGGTGAACTTCAAGCACCCCTTCCAGCTCACACCGCTGCTGGACCTCGCCAAGGCCATGCCGGCCTCACGCATCGTCATCACCGGCCATCGCGGTGACGCCCTGCTGTCGGACGGCACGGTGCTGGCGGAACAGCCGGACCGTGCCCGCCGCCGCGCGGAGCAGGTGGCGGAGCTGCTGCGGGGAGCAGGACTGACGGCGCCTGCCTATGAAGTGCGCTGGGAGTCCGCTCCGGCAACGCCGGATGGCGTGGATGACGCCGCCGCGCGGCGGGTGGAGATCACCGTCCTGCCCTGAGGCCGTCAGAACACCGGCAACAGTTCCGGGATCCGCTGCCGCAGCTGGAAGAAGCCGCGCGTGGCGTGCGGCCAGGCGGTGCTGTCGTAGTGGCGCCGCAGCTGCACGAGCCGCACCCCCTGGGCCTGCAGCCGCGTGGAGGCCGCATCGAGCGCATCCGCCACGGGGCCCACGGGCGCCCATGCCGTGACGAGTTGCCGTACACCCTGCGCCTGTGCGAGGCCGAGCAGGCTGTGCGCCGACAGATCCGGGAGGGTGTGGGTTGGCACGGAGAAATGGGTCGCCGCCCGCGCCAGACCATCGGCCAGGGCGGCGGCGCGGAACGCCGCCGACAACGGCGGCAATTCCGTTGCAGCGGCTGCGGCAGGCGCGGCCACCGCACGCAGGTCCAGCCCCGCCAGCCCGCCAAGGGATTCGGCATGCAGGTCTTCCTCGGTCAGCAGCAGCACCGCGGGCTGCTCGAGGTCAGGCATGCCGCTGGAGGGCAAGCGCCGCAGCGGATGCTCGGCGTCCTCGGTGAGCGGTACGGGCGCCGCCACCAAGCCTTGCGCCGTGAAGCGCCCGCCGGTGCAGCGCTGGATGTTGTCGGCGGTGGCCACGTAGTGCTTGCCGCGCGTGTGCAGGCCCGCCACCCAGCGCCACGACAGCGTGTTCGAGGCCGGATCGCCATCGAGGAAGTGCCGCAGCGTGAACGCGGCGCCGAGCTGCCAGGGCAGGCGCAGCGTGAAGATCCAGATCGAGGCAAACCACATGCGGGCGTGGTTGTGGAGATAGCCCGTGGCCAGCAGTTCCTGCACCCAGGCATCGAAGCAGTCGATGCCGGTGCGGCCTGCGGTGGCCGTCACCAGGGTGTCGCGCAGCACTGGCAGGGACTGCTGCGCGGCCTGCAGACGTGGCAGCTGCGCGAGGTAGTCCAGCCAGATCGACGGATGCTGCTCGAAGTAGCCCTTGAAGTAGGCCCGCCAGCACACTTCCTCGATGAACTTGGCGGCGGCCTGCGGGCTGTGCTGGCGCAGCACGGCACGCAGGACCTCCTCTTCCGTGACCAACCGGTGGCGAAGCCAGGGCGAAAGCCCCGAAACATGCGCGTGGCGGCCCGGGCCAAGGTCATCGTTGCGCCTTGCGGCGTAATCCCGGCCGGCGCGCGGCACGAAGGCCTCGAGGCGCGCCAGTCCAGCAGCCCGCGTGGCTTCAGTTGACGACGACAAACTGCCCACTGGCGTCGACGCGCAGGATCCGCACGGGCACGTTGCTGCGATTGCCGGTGGCCGGTTCGAGGGTGATCGGCCCGGTGGCGCCCGGGAATCCGGTGGTGGCCCGCAGGGCCGCAAGCAGCGCGACCGGTTCCGCGCTGCCGACGCGCTCGATGGCGTTGAACAGCAGTTTGGCGGAATCGTAGGTGAAGGTGCCCCAGGTGCCCGGCTCGAGGCCCGGGTAACTGCGCCGGTAGGCGGCGACGTAGTCCGCGGCCTCCGGAAACTGCATGGGCAGGGGCACGCCGCTGAACACGCAACGCTGGCTGTCGGCGACCCCTGCAGCCCGCACGAACGCCGGATCCTGGTTGGCAAGCCCCATGAAGCAGGCCATGTCGCGGCCCGCAGCGGCCTCTGCGGCGAGCGCGCGCGCGATCAGGGCGCCTTCGGGGAAATAGGTGCTGACGTAGATCAGGTCCGGTTGCAGCGCCAGCGCAGTGGCGACGAGCGCGCTGTACTCGGCGGCGCCCGGGGGGGCCGGCAGCAGGGTGACGCTGATGCCGCGGGCGGCGAGGCCCGTGGCCAGGCGATCGGCCATGCTCTGTGTGTAGGCGGAAGGATCCACCAGCGCCACCACGCGGCGCGGGGACCGGGCCGCGATCCAGTCGATCTCCACCGGCGAGATCTGGCTGTTCTTCGGCTGGACCGTGATGCCGTAGCCGGCCGTGGCATCGCTGGAGGTGAGATGGACAGCGACCACACGTCGGGCCTCGTATACCGGCAGGTTCTGCAAGCCCACGGCGGAGTTGTACGGGCCGATCACGGCCACGGCGCCGGCATCGGCCACCAGGCCGGCCAGCGCTGCGGCACCTGCCGGATCCGCCTTGTCGTCGGCCTCGATGATCTCGACGCGGCGGCCCAGGACGCCGCCGCGGGCATTGGCCTCGTCAACGGCCAGCATCACGCCGCGCAGCATGTCCTGGCCATTGGAGGCCTGCTCGCCGCTCAGTGGGGCTTCGACGGCGATGCGCAGCGGGGGGCTGACGACTTCGGGCCGGTCGTCGCGGCAGGCCGCGAGGGCCAGCAGTGTTGCCGCCAGTGCAAGGAAATGGATCGGTCTCAAGGCAGCTGCTTCTCCATGCAGAGGACATTGCGCCCCGCCTCATGGCGGTACTCGACCCGGTCCATCATCCGGCGGACGAGGAAGATGCCCAGTCCGCCGACCGGACGGTGCTCAAGGTCGGCGTCCAGGTCCGGGGCGGCCTGGGCCAGTGGGTCGAAGGGGATGCCGTCGTCGGCGTGGACCATGCGCACACGGTGGCCCTCGTGCGACAGCGTGAGCTGCACGTGTGGCGGTGATGTACCCGGGTGCGCCCCGTGCGTGACCACGTTGATGAAGACTTCCTCGAGCGCCAGTTCGAAGGCGAGGCGGCCCTCCTCGGTGAGCCCGGCTTCCTGCCAGAACACGCCAAGGAAACGGTTGAGTTCCTCGAGCTGCGGCGCAAGAGCCGCCACGCTGCGGGTGCGCGGCGGCGCGGCGGCCGCGACCACGGCGGTCAGCCGGCCGCGGCGAGCGCGGCAGCCCGGTCGGCGTGCGTGTCGATGATGCGGCTGAAGCCGCTGACCTCGAACACCTCGCGCACCGAAGGCGACAAGGCGCAGGCGGCGAAGCCGACGCCAGCGGCCTTCGCGGCACGGGCGGCGACCAGGAACACGCGCAGGCCCGCGCTGGAAACGTACTCGAGGCCGGCGCAGTCGACGACCAGCGCCTTCGGCTTGGCGGCGACGGCCTGTTCCAGCTGCTGCTGCAGGCCTGCAGCCGCGCCGAAGTCGAGGCGGCCCACCAAGGTCGCGATCGTGGTGGTGCCAGCGTTGTCGAGGGTGACGTTCATGTCAGGGAAACTCCGTCAGGAAGACTGTCAGCAGATGGGAGCGAGGAAGGAACGTGCGATCTGTTCCTGTTCCTCGCGCAGGGCCGTTTCCACGCCCTTGGTGATGAGGTCGAGGCCGCCGACCTTGTCGATGCGCTCGTCGAGACGTGCGATCTCGGCCACGGACAGGAAGCCCTCGAGCAGGCCGCCGACGCGGGCCAGGCCCAGCAGGGTGCTGTCATGCGGCGTGGGCAGGTCGTCGCCCAGCAGCGTGTGCAGGATGCGCAGCTTGGCTTCCTTCTGCTCGGTGCCGTCGACCACCGGATAGCGGCGCGCCTTGAGCACCCAGAGGAAGCGTGCGTCCTGCATCTTGAGGATGCCGCGGTCGGCCAGCGAACGCAGCGCCTGCTGCACCACATCCCCGGATACGGGCACCAGATCGCGGACCCAGGCCTGCACAGGGCGTTCCGGCCCACGGACGACTTCGGCGAGGACCAGGTCGAGGGCGGCATTGCCCGTCGGTGCCTCGGACAGCACGCGTACGGCCTGCAGGTCCGCATCGACGCGGCCCGCGAGGTTCAGTTCCACCAGGCAGGCGCCGATCGCGCTCATGCGGAAACCGCTGCCGCCGGCGGTGAAGGCCACGCTGCCGTCGTCGTCGATCGTCAGCAGGACCAGTTCTTCAAGCAGGTTGACCATCTTCCTCCCCGGGCACGACGGCGGATGCCGGTGCCAGTCGGCGCAGCATCCACAGTATCCGCTCAAACAGCAAGGTGGCCGAGAGCAGGGTCTCGCGGCCGGCGATGCTGGCGGCGCCCCCCAGCAGCTCGCGGCGGACCCGGTCCATGAGTTCGCCGCGTTCGCTGGTCAGCGTGGCAAACAGTGCCGCCGTCTCCGGATCCTGGTCCTCCACCGCCTCTGCGGCCAGACCCAGCAGCAGGTGCAGTCCCTCGACCAGGTGGGCGACGAAGGCGGGGCGCTCGCTGGCGGGCACCTGCTGGAGCAGGCCGGTGAACTCTGCCAGGGCCGACTGCAGGGCCTTGAGGCCCAGGGCACGGCTGCGCAGCTCGAAGACCTGCTCGATCTGGTTCATTTCCGGGTTGGCCCGCACCATGGCCCCGAGGAAGTCCTCGAGTTCGGTCATGACGGCGCGGTCTCCCGTGATGCGGCGCACTTCTGGCAGACCCTGCGGGTCGCGCTCCTCCTCGGGCCGCACAGGATCCAGGTATTGGGGCAGCACCGTGACGAGGCGCTGGTATTCGCGCTGTGCGAGCGAGAGGGCCGTGGCCGGTTCGCTGACCGCCGCGGGGAACAGATAGGCGGGCCGGGCTTCCGAAGGCGCGGCGGCAGGCTGGCTCCAGGCCGCCGTCAACGCCAGCAGTGGACGGAACGCCAGCGCGGCGAGGACCGCGACCACGCACTGGAACATCAGGTAGGCGAGGCCACTCTGGGTGGCAACGTCAGGGGTCAGCGCTGCCAGCCCTGCCATCACCAGCGGCAGGCCCGTGGCGAGTTCGAGCAGCTGCACGCCGCTGAGCAGGACTGCGGCGGCGGTGCGCAGCAGGGCCTGGCACAGGGCCAGCTGGCGGGGTGGGCCCTCAAGACCGGCAGACAGCATCAGGGCGGCATAGCCGGAGCCGGCGCTGGCGCCATAGACCATCAGCAGCACCTGGTCGAAGCTGAGCAGCCCCTCGGCCACCAGGGGCAGCGCCAGCACGGTGACGATGGAGGAGGACTGGACGGCCACGGCGAGGATGAAGCCGGCGACAAACCCTACCGGGGCGTCCGACCCTGCGAATTCGATGAATTCGCGCATCCAGGGGTCACCACGCAGCCCCGCCACGCCGCTTTTGAGCATGCCCAGTCCGTAGAGCAGCAGCGCGAGCCCCAGCACCGCCAGCACGGCATGGCGGCTGCGCTCTGCCTGGTCCCAGCCGTTGAGGAAGGCCAGTCCAGTGAGGGCCATGAGGTAGAGCACGGCGGCCTGCAGGTCCACGGTGGCCAGCAGCACCAGCACCGAGGTGCCGACATTGGCTGCGGCAAGCATCGACAACGCCGCCGGCGGCTTCAGGCTGCCGGCACCGAGCAGACTGGTGGCGATGAAGGTGGACGCACTGGTGGACTGTGTCAGGGCGCCGGACAGGAAGCCGGCCAGCGGTGCCACGGCCGGCCTCTCGAGGGTGCGCGCGAGCAGGTCGCGGATGCGGCCGCTGGCCAGCTGCTGCAGGTGCGAGCCCACCAGGCGCATGCCGACGAAGAACAGACCCAGGCCGGCCAGTACCCCCGGAGCAGCGCCCATGTCAGTCGGCCTCGGCGGCAACGAGTCGCCAGAGCAGCAGGCCGACCATCAGCAGGGCCGTCGCGAACGCGATCCACAGCGCAGCGCGCAGCTGCTGGTAGTGGTTCGCAGCCTCCAGGCGCGCTGCCTGCACGCGCCCTGCGGCCGTGTCGACCAAGGCCGTGGCCAGCGCGTCGATGCCGGCATCCAGGGGACGGTCGATGCCGCGCACCGCGGTGTCGATCACCTGCGCGTTCCAGCGGGCCTCTGTGGGCGGCAGCGCAGCCCGGTAGCGGGCACCCAGTTCCTGGTGCCGGGCGAGCAAGCCGTCGAGTGGCCCCGCGACATCGTCAAGGCCCAGGGCGGGCAGGCGTTGCTGCAGGCTGCGCAGCCGCGCAGACACCAGGCGCTCCTGCTTCTCGAAGGCCTCGAGATGGGCCCGACGCAGCGCGGGGTCGGCGCCGCGCAGCAGCGCGTTCTTCCATTCCTGCACCTGAAGCTTGAAGGTCGCCTGGGCGCCGCGGCCGTCGTCGACGGCACGGACCAACTCCCCCAGCGACTGCAGCTGGCGCAGATGCATCCGGTCCAGCGACCAGGCCACGAACAGGGCCAGGAGACCTGTTGCCAGGAAGATCAGCAGCAGGCTGCTGGACAACCTCAACAGGCTGCGGCGCAGGCGCACGCGGTCGAAAGCATCAGATTGGGGCGTCATGGCCGGCCTCCCTGGCATAGCCGCGGTGTTCTTGCCACAGATGACAATTGTGTCTGGTTTTTCTTGCAATCCCGCGTCGCGCGGGAACCCGTCAGGAACGGACCGGATTCCACTATCCGGCAGCAGGCCGCCCGTGCTGCACTGCCGCGGCGCCGTTCCGGCGCGGTCTGACCGCAACACAACAAGAGACGGGGAGCAACAACTCATGAGTCCGCACAAGATCGTCGGCCTGCTGGGCCTGGTCATCGCCGTGGTCGGCGCGTTCGTCAACATTCCCCAGGCAGGCCTGCTGCTGCTGGTCCTGGGCGCGGTGGCCGGCTGGGGCGTCGCCGGTGAGCACCACGTACGCGTGATGGTCAGCGCCCTGGTGCTCGCCGGACTGGGCGGGAGCCTGAACACGGTACCGGCAGTGGGCGGCTACCTGGCCGACATCGCCGGTTCGCTGGCGGTGTTCTCCGCCGGCGGGGCGCTGCTGATCATCGTCCGCAACATGGTGATGCGCTTCAAGCCCTGATCCACAGTCCAGGCGGCCAGGGGCCGGTGGCCCCTGGCTTGTAGGTATGATCGCGCGCCCATGCAAGCCAAACGCAACAACGCGGCCGTGGAGGCGCTGTCCCTGGTCGGCCTGGCCACGACCTTCGTGGGCCTCGTGGCCGGCATCGTCGTGGTGCTCAACAGCAACTCGCTGGCACTGGTCGCCGACCTGTGCAACGCGCTGCTGGAATTCACCGCAGACCTGCTGGCGTACCTCACCTTCCGCCTGCTGCGCAGCCAGCGCTTCGCGGCGCTGGAGTATGGGCTTGGCAAGTTCGAGAACGTCGCCAGCCTGTTCATCGGGCTCCTGATGCTGCTCAGCACGCTGTTGCTGGGCGGCATGGCACTGCAGCGGCTGTCGGAGCCCGTCGACGTCGGCGGCGATGGACTGTGGCTCGGCCTGGCCACGGCCGCCGTGATGTCGGTGTTGAATGCGCGCTTGTGGTGGCAGGCGAACGGACATCACCAGCGGGATCCGTCGCCGCTGGTGGATGCACAGCGACGGCTGTTCGCCAGCAAGTCGCTGATGGACGGGATCGTGTTCGCCAGCACGCTCGTCACGGTGACGATGGCCTTCCCCGGCGTGCACTACGTGGATACGGCTGCTTCGCTGGTCATCGGCGGCTTCATGCTCACCCATGCGTGGCGCATGATCCGCCACTCGCTGAAGGATCTGGTCGACCACTCGATCAGCGAGCCGCTGCAAGCCGTGATCAACCAGCAGCTGGCGCTCCATTTCGACGCCTACGCCGGTCTCGACGGCGTGCGTTCCCGCTGCGCGGGGGGCGACGTCTTCATCGAGATCTTCCTGTCGTTCGAAGCGCGCACGCCGATCGGCGACATCCAGGGTGTGCTCGACGGCCTGCGCCAGGGCGTGGAACAACACATCCGCAACGCCCGCGTCACGGTGGTGGCCCGGTCCCAGCCGCGTCCCGGCGGCTGAGGCCGCCAAGCCTCAGGGCTGCAGCATCAGCTCCCAGACCGTGGTGCCGGCGAGCAGCGCTGCGGGTCGTCCCTCGGCCCAGGCCGCATGACTGCCGCCGTAATACGGCGACAACGGGTGCCCGGACTGCCCGCCGGGCATGTGGAAAATGCCCTGTTCCTCGCGCCCCGGCGCCACCACCAGGCGCTGCGAGGCGCCGCCACCGGGCGACTGGTAGCGGGCCATTTCCGCGTCACCGGGCAGCGCCTCGGCGGGCATGTTCAGGTGCCGCGCCAGCCAGCCCGGCAGGGCCGCGGCGATGGGATGTTCCATGCGCAGCGTGTTGCGGCGCCCCCAGGTCCAGGCGGCGACGTCCTGCGGTCGGCTGCCGGCCGCATCAAGCGCCGCCACCACGGCTGAGTCGAGCAGGCGGTCCCAGTCGGCGGCCGGCAGGGCGGGGTCCAGCAAGGTCGCCGGCCGCGCCTGCAGCAGGCGCCAGACCGGCTCCTCCAGGCGGAAGCGGCCAAAGTCGACCTCCGCATAGCGCTCGCGCGCCGCGGCCAGCCAGGGCGCCACCGTCCGTTCACCCACCTGGGCCCGGAACGCGCGGATAAGGCGGTAGCCTGCCGAGTCGGGGGTGGCACGGCCCTGCCAGGCCTCGACCTCACGGCGCATCGCCGCCGCCCGCGGGTCGGTGGCGAACGCGGGCCGCTGCAGCACCTGCAGCAGCAGCGCCTGCCAGCGGCGCAGGTGCGGCGCACGATCCGCCAGCTGCACCCCGAGCAGTCCGGCCTCGTCGACCGGACCGCGGCCGGCCAATGCCCGCAGGTCATTGCGGATCGAGCGCGCGCGCAGCGCACTGTCGTAACCCGAGTCCCCCAGCTTGGCCAGTGCCGCGCCACCGACGATGCGGTTGTTGGCGGTCCACAGCAGTCCATCGGCCGGGTCACGCACCACCGGCACCTCGTCGGGGGGCAGCCAGCCGGTCCAGCGCGCGGCAGTGGCGTCGCTGTCGCGCGGCAAGCGGCCGTCAGTGCCAGCCCGCTGCGGGATGAAGCCGGTGACGGTCCAGCCGATGCGGCCGGTGGCGTCGGCCGCCAGCAGGTTCTGGTTCGGCATGCCCGCGCGGTGTGCCGCATCCAGCGCGGCGTCCACATCAGCGACGTCTTCCAGCGCCATGACCTCGAGGTTCGCCGCGTCGGGGTGGTGGGCGTTCCAGCGCACCGCGTATTGCACGGCATCCTGCGGGTCGGTGACCACCGGGCCCCAGTCGGTCACGCGCACGGGCAGGTCGATGGCCTCGCCGCCGCGCACGGCAATGCGCTCGGTCCGCAGCACGCGGATCTCCGTGGCCGCCACCGGGCGGGCATCGACGGTATCGACGTTGGCGTTGGTGAAACCCCAGGCGACCGCGCCATTGCTGCCGACGACCATCGCCGGTGTGCCTGGCAAGGTGGCGCCGACCACGCGTCGGGAACGGCCTTGCGGGTCGGTCCACCGCAACTCGGCCTGGTACCAGACATTGGGCACGCGCAGCGCCAGATGCATGTCATTGGCCAGCAGGGCCGCGCCATGGCCAGTGAGCGCGCCCGCCACGGCGAAGCTGTTGCTGCCGACATGGAACGGGGGTTCGAGTCCGTCGCGGCTGTGCTGCGCAGCCGCCGTGGCCACCGTGGGCAGGGCCGGCGGCAACGCCGCGGCCAGCAACTGGGTGCCGTCGATGGCGGCGTCGTCCGGAATCTGCAGGCCGGCGAGGAAGTCCACGGCGGCCGGGCCACCGGTCTCGTACAGCGCCTGCAGGGATCGCTCGTAGCCCGCATCCTCGTCCTGCAGGTCCAGCCACATCGCGTACATGCACAGCACGGTGTCCTCGGGCTGCCAGGGCTGCGGCGGCTCGCGCAGCAGGAGGTACTCCCAGGGACGCACCGGCAGCGCCCTGAGGCCTGCGTTCACACCTTCGACATAGGCGGCCAGCACCTCGCGGCGCGCGGCCGGCAGCCGGGCGACGACCTCGCGGGCGCGCTCACGGAAGCCATGGGGCCTCGTGCTGCGATCCAGGGCCACGGCACGCTCACCGAAAAGCGCGGCCAGTTCGCCGGCCGCACGCCGGCGCAGCAGGTCCATCTGGAAGAAGCGCTCCTGCGCGTGCAGGAAGCCCGTGGCCCGGGCTGCGTCCCTGCGTGTGGCGGCCTGCACGGCCGGCACCCCGCGCGCGTCGCGCGCGATGCGCACCGGCGCAGACAGTCCGGGCAGCGCGCTCTCTCCCGTGAGCTGCGGCCGGCTGGCGCGCAGGCTCCACCAGCCCGCGGCAACCAATGCGAGGCTGATCCCGGCCAACAACGACACCGAGATCCAGCCCAGGCGCAGCAGTCTGTGGCGGGCGGGCGACACGCGAATTCCGTGCATGGGACCTTACCGGACAATGAAAGGGGCGAACCTAGCACCGCCAGCCTCGGCAGGACTAGACTGCGCGCAATGCCGTCCGGAGCGACGGCGCCTCAAAACCACGAAGGGGAGTTGGAGCATGAAGCGTATTCCGTCCGCGGTCGCCCTCGCGGTGGCCAGTCTGGTCTCTGCCGGAGCCGGTGCCGCCGAGACCGCCCTGCTCGAAGAAGTCGTGGTCAGCGCCACCAAGCGCGAGGCGACCCTGCAGGACATCCCCGTCGCCGTGTCGGTGACCAGCGCCGAGACGCTGCAGGACGCGCGCATCCTCGACGTGCTCGAACTGCAGTCGGTGGTGCCGTCGCTGCGTGTGTCGCAGCTGCAGACCAGCACGCAGACGAACTTCATCATCCGCGGCTTCGGCAACGGCGCCAACAACCCGGGCATCGAGTCCTCGGTCGGTGTGTTCATCGACGGCGTGTACCGCTCGCGCTCGGCCTCGGCCATCGGCGACTTCATGGACGTGGAGCGCGTCGAAGTGCTGCGCGGCCCGCAGAGCACGCTGTTCGGCCAGAACGCCTCGGCCGGTGTCATCAGCGTCACGACGCGCAAGCCGCAATTCACCACGCAGGGCACCGTGGAGGTGGGCGTGGGCGACCAGAGCCAGGTGCTGGCGCGCGGCTACGTGACCGGCCCCATCAGCGAGTCGGTGGCCTACAGCCTCAGCGCCGGTATCAACAAGCGCGACGGCTACTTCGAGAACCTCGCCACCGGCGAGGACCTCAACAACCGCGACCGCAAGGACATCCGCCTGCAACTGCTGGCCAACGCCACCGACAACCTGTCGCTGCGCCTGATGGCCGACTACAGCACCATCGACGAGGCCTGCTGCGGCGTCGTGAACCTGCTCAACGGGCCGACCGGCGCACTCATCCAGGCCGTCGGCGGCAAGCTCTACACGGGCAACCCCTTCGACGACAAGGCCTACCTCAACAAGCTGCCGACGAACGAGGTGGACAACAACGGCGTCTCGCTGCACCTCGACTGGAAGTCGGGCTCGATGGCCTTCAGCTCGATCACGGCGCTGCGCAACCAGGAAGCCTATTTCGACTACGACTCGGACTTCACCAGCGCCGACCTGGTGCCGACCAACATCAACGACCAGGACATCAGCACGGTCACCCAGGAGCTGCGCCTGAGCTTCGACAACGGCGGCCCGGTCTCCGGTCTGGTCGGCGGCTACTACCTCAACGAGGAAGTGAAGTACAAGAACACGCTGCAGTTCGGCGCCGGCTTCCGCGGTTACGCCACGGGCCTGGTGGCCGCGTCCACCGGCAGCGCCACGGTGCTCAGCGGCCTTGAGACCTCGCTGGGCCTTCCGGCCGGTACCTTCTTCAAGCCCGGCACCGGCAGCTTCATCGACACGCGCCAGGAGAACGAGGCCTACACGCTGTTCGGCCAGATGGACTGGAAGCTGACCGACCGGCTCACCTTCACCGGCGGCCTGGCGTGGACCAAGAGCGACAAGGATGTGTCGCTCGCACAGGGCAACACCGACACCTTCGGCGGCCTCGACCTGGTCCAGGTCGGCTTCGGTGGCGCCTTCCAGGCGATCACCGGCCTGGCACCGACGCCCGCCAACATCGGCCTGATCATGAGCAACCCGGCCACGGCGCCGGCGGGCGCGGCGGCGGACCTGATTTCGGTCACGCCCTGCCCGGCCCCGGCCGGCGTGCCGGGCTGCAACTCGGCGCTGGGGCTGTATTCGCTGCAGCTGCTGCACCCGGTCGTGCCCTTCAGCGACGGCAAGAGCAGCGACAGCAAGACCACCTACACGCTGCGCCTGGCCTACGAGGTGAGCGATGCGGTGAAGGTGTACGGCGGTGTCTCGACGGGTTTCAAGGCGACGTCCTGGAACCTGTCGCGCGACTCGCGGCCCTTCCCCAACGCCACGGGTGACCGTTCGCCGCTGGGCGGCTTCGCCAACCCGTACTACGGCCGCTATGGCACGCGCTACGCCGGGCCCGAGGAATCGACGGTCATCGAGCTGGGACTGAAGGCCAAGTGGGACCGCGCTTCGCTCAACGTCGCCGTGTTCGACCAGGAGATCAAGGGCTTCCAGTCCAACATCTTCGTCGGTACCGGCTTCGTGCTGGCCAATGCCGGCAAGCAGAGCACCAAGGGCGTGGAAATCGAGTCGCTGTTCGCAGTGAACGAGGCGCTCACCCTCGAGCTGGGTGCGACCTTCCTCGACCCGAAGTACGACAGCTTCAAGGGCGCGCAGGGCCTGCTGGCCGATGGCGTCACCGTCGGCACGGTCGACCTGTCCGGCACCAAGCCGGCTGGTGTCCACGAGACCAGCATCGTCGCGGGGGTGAACTACAACTACACGCTGGGCAGCTTCGACAGCAGCCTGCGCGCCGACTACCGCTACGACAGCAGCGTGCAGGTGGTCGAGAACGTGCCGTCGCGTTACGCCTCGCGTGAGGTGGGCACGCTCAACGCCAGCGCGTCCTTCGGCCGTGATGGCTGGGAGCTGCAGCTGTGGGCCCGTAACCTGAACAACGACCGCTACCTGATCAGCGCCTTCCCGTCGGTGGCGCAGGCGGGGAGCCTGTCGGGTTACACCAACCAGCCGCGCCAGGTCGGCGCGACGCTGCGCAAGACGTTCTGACGACCGCGGTGGCGGGCGACGAGGGCTACTCGTCGTCCGCCGCTTCCGCTCCAAGGGCCTGCATCAGCACGGCCGATTCCTCGCGCAGTTCCGGGTCTTCCACCAGCGCCCGGTCAGCCGGTTCCAGCGCATCGCTCCGATAGTCCACCGCAGTCGGCGAGGCCCGTTCCAGGTCACGCGGCACGTCCGCTTCCGACAGCAAGGCGGCTGACGACACCGGCGAATCCCGCATTGGGGCGGGCGCCAGCGCCAGCCAGCCAGCTCCCAGCAACAGACCGCAAGCGGTGGCCCCTGCCGCCAGCCACTCAGTGCGCATGACCATGCCCGTGCGCGTCGTCGCTGCCTTCCTCGGCCTGGATGCGCAGGATGAAGGGGTCGCGCTCGCGGTCGCCCAGATCGGCGAAGTCGATGATCTCGTAGCCTTCGCTGGGCGTGGGCTCCCACGGGGCCTTGTCCCGCGGATGTACCTGCAGCAATTCGACAGTCTCGGTGCCACGGCCGGCGTCATGGCGGATGCTGACCGGCAGCATCCAGTCGGTGCGGATGCGGATGTCCCACTTCACGCCCTCGATCTCGCCGCGGTAGCGGCGCCAGGGATAGCCGTCGGACCAGCCCTCGGAACGTTCGGTCAACGGTTCCAGTGCCGCAGGGTCGACAAGCAGCGCAAGACTGGCCCAGGAGGGCGTCGCGCCGGTCACGGCCAGATCGTCTGCGCGGTACTCAATGCCCTTGCGATCGCCGTGGTACAGGCGGGTATGGAACAGCGTGCCCGCGCTGCGCAGCCACAGCTCGCCGTTGGCGCGTGCCGGCGTTTCGCGTTCGATGCGATCGGGCGCGCGCCAGAAGCGCCATTCGTTGACCTTCGCCTCTCCCGCCTCGTCGCGGAAGGTGGTGCGGTAGGCCGCCGCCACCGGAGGCGCGGCATCAGCCGTGGCCAGGGGCGGCACCGGCTTTGACGGTGCACAGGCGGACAGCAGGACGCCCAGCGCGGCGGCAGCCAGCAGCTTGATCGGCTTCATCGGTCGGTTCTCCATGCAAAAGGGGAGAGGCCTTGCGGCCCCTCCCCGGATCTCGACGCGTCCCGTGGCCGGGACGGAGCGCCGGCGTCAGAAGCGCAGCGCGTTGCGCATCACGTGATAGATCGCGTTCTGCTCCATCGTGCCCTTGAACAGGTAGGAGCGCGGACCGTGCGCGTAGATCGCCACTTCCTCACCCGCGTGCGTCTCGGCGCCCACCGTCGGGATGGCCGCTTCCTGCAGGTAGTTCGGGTTGGTGGTGTCGACATCGGTCAGGTCCGGACGCTGGCCGACAAAGGGCACCGCCGTGGTGTAGCCCTCGGTGGCCGGCACGTACTCGCGGCGACCGTTGCCCGTCCAGCCCGGGCCGTTCATGTAGCCCAGCGTGGTGTAGGGGAGGCCCAGCGAGTCCTTCGCCATGTTCGCGATGCCGATCAAGCCCAGGCCCACATCAGCCTTGCCCAGGATCGGGTTGCCGCGCGAGGGATAGCCCGCGATCGTCATCGTGTGGCTGTGGTCGGCCGTGACGATGATGAGGGTGTCCTCGTCCTTCGTCATTTCGCGGGCCACCTTGACCGCCTCCGCCAGGGCGATGGTGTCGGTCAGGGCGCGGTAGGCATTGCCGGCATGGTGGGCGTGGTCGATGCGGCCGCCCTCGACCATCAGGTAGTAGCCGCGACGGTTCTTCGACAGCATCTGGATGGCCTTGCGCGTCATGTCGGCCACCGAAGGCTCACCGCCGGCATCGGTGGCGCGATCCGCCTCATACTTCATGTGCGACTGCTCGAACAAGCCCAGCAGGCGCTGGGTCGAGGCCGGGTTCACGGCATCGAACTGCGCCTTGTTCCACACGTAGGCGGCGCCCGGCTTGGCGGCCCACTCGACCGTCAGGTCGCGGCCGTCGGTGCGGCGGCCCTTCTTGGCCGGATATTCCGGATCGGCGTCGGTGCTGCGCATGAAGTAGCTGCGGCCACCGCCCAGCGCCACTTCGAGGCCGTTGCCCACGTTGAAGTCGACCAGCTGGGCCGCGATGTCCTTGACCGTGGCACCGGCGGGCAGGCTGTTGTTGGCTTCCCAGTCGCGGTTGGCGATGTGGGCGTAGTTCACCGCCGGCGTGGCGTGCGTGATGCGCGCCGTGGAGACAACGCCCGTCGACATGCCGCGCATTTCGGCCTGCTCCAGGATCGTGCGCACGCTCTTGGCGGCGGTGACTTCAGCGCTGGCTTCGGTGCGGGCGATGGTCTGGTCCACCGAGATCGCGCCGTCGTTGGTCTTGATGCCGGCCACCATTGCGGTGGCGGTCGGGGCCGAGTCGGAGGTCTGCTGGTTCGCGCTCGCCGTGACCGACAGGGCCAGGTCGTCGAACTGCTCGAAGCTCAGGCGGTTCCACTCACCATCGCGGCCTTCCAGCTGGCCCTGCAGGATGCGGGCGGCCGTGACCGTCGAGACACCCATGCCGTCGCCGACGAACAGGATGACGTTGCGGGCGCGGCCGGTGTTCGGCGTGCGCACGTTCAGCTTGTTGGCGTGCACTTCGGCCTTGCCGGCGGCGTACCACTCGGCGGCGTTGGTCGGCACGCTGCCGCGGACCGGGGCAGGCTGGTGGTGGGAGTCGTGGGCGATGGCCGTCAGGCCAGCACCGCCCAGGACCGACAGGCCGACGGCGGCCAGCACGGAAACCTTCGAGGGGGTCTTCATCGGGGTACCTGCAGGGTTCTCGGGAAGGTGGGAAGATGCGCGGCGCGCCAGCGGGGCCGCGAATGTGACGCTAAGCGCCTTTCTTGACCGTTATGTTGAATCCCGGTGAAGCTTTGGAGCGGCGCACCCTCGTGGGGCCGGTGGCGGCCATCCTGCTGGCGATGGTGTCGATCCAGGCCGGCGCCTCGCTGGCCAAGTCGCTGTTCCCGGTCATGGGGCCGGTCGGCGGCACCACGCTCCGCCTCGTCATTGCCGCGCTGCTGCTCGCAGCGGTCTACCGGCCGTGGCGCGGGCGGTCGCTGCGCGGCAGCTGGCCGGCTACGGTCGGCTATGGGCTGTCGCTGGGCTTCATGAACCTGTTCTATTACCTCGCGCTCGAGCGGGTACCGATGGGCGTGGTGGTGGCCATCGAGTTCCTCGGGCCGCTGGGCGTGGCCATTGCGGTGTCGCGCCGGGCCGTGGATTTTGGGTGGATCGCGCTCGCGGTGCTTGGCCTGCTGCTGCTGTTGCCGGTGGCGCCTGGTGCTGCCGCGCTGGATCCGCTGGGCCTGGTGTACGCGCTGCTGGCCGGCCTGGGCTGGGCGTTGTACATCGTGTTCGGCACGCGCGCCGGCAGCGACCATGGCGGACGCAGTGTTGCCTTGGGCATGATCGTCGGCGCCGTCGCGGTGCTGCCGGTAGGCGCGGCCGTCAGCGGCGCGGCCCTGTTCGCCTGGCAGTGGCTGCCGGTGGCGCTGGCGGTGGCGATCCTGTCCAGCGCCCTGCCCTACACGCTCGAGATGTACGCCATGACCCGCATGCCCACGCGGGTATTCGGTGTGTTCATGAGCGTGGAGCCGGCGATTGCCGCGCTGGTGGGCTTGGTGGTGCTGGGCGAGGTGCTGGCGCCGGGCCAGTGGGTGGCCATCGGCTGCGTCATGCTGGCCTCCTTCGGCAGTGCGCTGACGGCTCGCCGCGGCTGAGCGCGGCGCAGAAGAGTCAGGTCGGTATTTGTGCGGCTGGCCGGCACGCACGCCCTGGCGCAGCGTGACGGCATGCGACCTGTGTTGTTCCATCTGCTGGTGATCCTGCTCCTGCTTCCCGGGTCTGCGCTGGCCCAGGAGACAGCTCCAGAGACCCCCTTCCCGATGCCGCGGCGCAGCCTGCGCTGGATCAATCCGGGCGAGAACGGGATGATCGCGGCGCGCGGCAGCTATACCAACGAACGCGGCCAGCTGCATGTGGCCAGCCGTGCGGGCGCGGTGGACATCGAGGGGCACCCGTTCTTCGTGCCGCTGGGGGCCAGTGCGCGGGCCTGCGTCAGCTGCCACCAACCGCAGGACGCCATGGGCCTGTCGCTGGACAGCATCCGCCGGCAGTGGCTGGTGACCGGCGGGCAAGACCCGATCTTCGAGACCTCCGACGGCGCGGACTGTGACGACCGGCCCGCCGGCGTGGTGGCCTCGCATTCGCTGCTGCTCGACCGCGGGCTGTTCCGGGTCGCACTGCCGTGGCCGCCGCGCGATGCAACCGGACGTGCGGTCGCCGCGGAGTTCACGCTGCGCGTGCTGCGCGACCCCACACGCTGCAACGGGCCCTCGCGCCTGGGGCCGAAAGCCAAGGACCCGCGCGTGTCGGTCTACCGCCGGCCCCGGCCGTCGGCCAACCTGACGTACACCGCACAGTCCACCGACGACGCCGGTGTGACCCGCAACCTGATGGCCGACGCGCGCGCCCCCTCGCTGGCCGCACAGGCCGCGGATGCCGCCGCCACCCACATGGCGGTGCGTGGCGCATTGCCGGAGGCGGTGCTGCAGCAGATCGTGGACTTCGAGTCCGCGCTGTTCGTGGCGCAGGGCGTGGACCGCCGCGAAGGGCGCCTCGCGGGGGAGGCCTCGCCGGTTCCCGCGCTGCTGGGTGTGGACGCTGCGATGGCGGGTGGCCTGTCGACGGTTCAGCCACGGGCCAGCGCGCAGCCGCAGTCGGCCATCGCCCGCGGCCACGACCTGTTCCATTTCCGGCGCATCCGGCCCGAGGGCAGTTGCGCCAGCTGCCATGACGATGCATTGAGCGGGCTGCACCGCGCGGGCGACGGCGTGGATCTGGGTCTCAGCAACGTGGCGAACGCAGCGCAGGCCGACCCACGGTTGCCGCTGTTCCGCATCGAGTGCCGCGCCGGCACGGCACACCCCACGCGCGGCCGAGTGATCCTGACGCAGGACCCCGGCCGGGCGTTGGTAACTGGCCGTTGCGCCGATGTCGGCGGCATCGTGGTGCCGCCCCTGCGCGGCCTTGCGGCGCGCGCGCCCTATTTCTCCAGCGGATCCGCCGCAAGCCTTGAGGACGTGGTGGCCTGGCACGACCGGCACTTCGCCATGGGGCTGAGCGCGCAGGAGCGCGCCGACCTCGTGGCCTATCTCGGCGCGCTGTAGCATCGGGGCATCCACAACCGGGGGGTCGGGATGTCCATTCATCTGTATTGGCGGTCGCTGTGCGCGGCCGTGGTGTTGTCTTGTGCCGCGAATGGCGCTGCTGCGCAGAATGCGGTGAGTGCCGGCGAGTTGTACGTGGAGCCCGCCACGCTCATCGCGCTGGGTTTCGAATGGACCATCGAGGGCGATGACAACCGCAACGCGCGGGTCGCGCTCGACTACCGCCGCCCGGGCGAG
>JBJOHO010000030.1:0-8957 GCA_046047615.1 Pseudomonadota bacterium | reverse complement strand
TGGCGGAGAGGGTGGGATTCGAACCCACGGTGGACGTAAGTCCACGCCTGATTTCGAGTCAGGTACATTCGACCACTCTGCCACCTCTCCGGTGGGCCGCGCATTGTACAGGGTTTTGGGTGGTGTTGCAGGGGGTGTGGGGGGCTTTTGGGGGCTGGGCTATTCTTGCGGCTTCTTCTGGGCTGCCGGGGGTGCCTTCGTGGGGGACTGGCGGGTGCGTGGTCTGTCGGGCTGGGGGGGCTGCGTGTTGGCGGCCGCCTTGCTGGTGGGCTGTGGGCCGTCGCCGGGCACGTTGGCGGGGGTGCGGGAGCGGGGTGCGCTCACGGTCGCGGTGTTGAACGGCCCGACGACGTACTACGAGGGGGCTCATGGCCCGCAGGGGGCGCAGTACGAGCTGGCGTCTGCGTTTGCGGCGCGTCTTGGGGTGGGCCTGCAGATGGTGACGCTGCGCGACGAGGCGGCGCTGCGTGAGGCGCTGGCGGACGGCGAGGTGGATCTGGTCGCGGGTGTGATCAGCCTGGATGGGGCGTGGTCGGGGGTGGCGCTGCCTTCGTCGACGGCGCTGGAGGTGCCGCAGTGGGTGGTGGGGCGTCGTGGCGAGGGCGCGGCGGCGTCGCTGGCAGATCTTTCAAACCGGCGCTTCGTGGTGCTGCGGGGCAGTCCGCAGGAGGCGATGTTGCGGGCCTTGCAGGTGTCGGTGCGGCCGGGCTTGTCCTGGGAGGTGGTTGAGGGCACGCGTCAGGAGGTGCTGGCGCGGGTGCAGTCGCAGAAGGGTGCGCTGGCCATCGTGGATGGCGACGCCTTTGCGTATGCGCAGCATCAGTTCCCGGGTCTGGTGCGGGTGATGCGGGTGCCGCAGCCGCGGCGGGGCCACTGGATGGTGGGCCGGCATTCGGGGCAGTTGCTGGACCGGGTGGATGAGTTCCTGGGGGAGCTGCAGGCGGGTGGCCGGTTGGCGCAGTTGTTGGTGGAGGCGGCGCCGGAGAACCCGCGTTTTGAATTGAACGTCTCCGAGAGCCTGGTGCGCGACATCGAGACGGAGCTGCCGGCGCTGCGGCCGTTGTTCGAGGCGGCGGCGGCGGAAACGGGTCTGGACTGGCGCTTGTTGGCGGCGGTGGCCTATGTGGAGTCGCGCTGGCAGGCGGGTGCGGTGTCGCGGGATGGGGCGCGGGGCGTGATGATGCTGACGCCGGTGGCGGCGGGTGAGATGGGCGTGCGGGACCTGCACGACCCGGGGCAGAACGTGATGGCGGGGGCGCGCTACCTGCTGCAGGTGCGGGGCAAGATCCCGGAGCGGATCCCGGAGCCGGAGCGGTCGTGGTTCATGATCGCGGCCTACAACGTGGGTTATGGGCACCTGGAGGATGCGCGGGTGCTGGCGCAGCGGCGGGGGGGCAGCGCGGACCGTTGGCGGGACGTGGCGCGGGCCCTGCCCTTGCTGGCGGACGAGCGGTATTTCCGCGAGGCGAAGCGGGGCTATGCGCGGGGCTGGGAGCCGGTGCGCATGGTCGAGAAAGTGCAGTTGTTCCTGAAATTGCTGGAATGGCGGGGCGAGTCGCTGGCGCGCCCGGCCGAGGACGTGGAGTGATGGACGAACAGGCGCTGCGCGAGGCTTCGCGCATCGTGTTTCCCTGCGACTACCCGGTGAAGGTGGTGGCGAACGCGGCGGACGGGCTGCGCGCGCAGCTGGATGCGGTGTTCGTGGCGGTCTGCGGTGGCGAGGGGGCGGCGCGGGTGAGCCTGCGGGCCTCGGGCCAGGCGCGCTACGTGGCCTACACCTACACGATCGTGGCGCAGGGCCCGGAGCAGCTGGCGGCGCTGCACGCGGCGCTGAAGGGCGTGCCGGGCGTGGTCATGGTGCTGTAGCGCGCAGCGCCTGCTGCAGACGGGGCAGCAGGGCCTCGCCGGCTTCCCAGACATCGCCGGGGCCGCCGAGGTCCGCGAGCTGGGTGACCTGCAGGCCGGCCATGCCGCAGGGGTTGATGCGCGCGAAGGGCGCAAGGTCCATGGCGACGTTCAGCGCAAGGCCGTGGTAGCTGCAGCCGCGGCGGATGCGCAGGCCGAGGCTGGCGAGCTTGCGGCCCTCCACATACACACCGGGGGCGTCGCGGCGGCCGGCGGCGCTGATGCCATAGGGGGCGACGGTGTCGATGACGGCCTGCTCGAGGGCCATGACCAGCGCCCGCACCGACAGGCCGAGGCGGCGCAGGTCGGCGAGCACATAGACCACCAGCTGCCCGGGGCCGTGGTAGGTCACCTGCCCTCCCCGGTCCACGGGCACCACGGGGATGTCGCCGGGATCGAGCAGGTGGGCGGGATCGCCGGCAAGGCCCTGGGTGTAGACGGGCGGGTGCTCGAGCAGCCAGAGCTCGTCGGGGGTGTCGGGGCCGCGCGCGTCGGTGAAGCGCTGCATGGCCTGCCAGGTGGGCGCGTAGTCCACGCGCCCGAGCCAGCGGGGGATCACGGCCGGCAGCCGCCAGCGTCCAGGCCGGCGTTGTTGCCGGCCAGCGCCTGCTCGGCGCGGTAGCTCGAACGCACCATGGGACCGGACACGCACTCGCGGAAGCCGCGGGCCAGGCCCTCCTCGCGCAGCCGGGCGAACTCGTCCGGGGGCACGAAGCGGGCCACGGGCAGGTGGTTCGGGGTGGGCCGCAGGTACTGGCCGAGGGTGAGGATGTCGACCTGCGCGGCGCGCAGCTCGTCCATGCAGCGCAGCACTTCGTCCGTGGTTTCGCCCAGGCCGAGCATGAGGCTGGTCTTGGTGAGCACCGCGGGGCGGTGGGCCTTGGCGTGGGCGAGCACGGCGAGGGTCTGGGCGTAGCCGGCGCGGGGGTCGCGCACGGGGTGGGTGAGGCGCTCGACGGTCTCGACGTTCTGGGCGAAGACCTGCAGGCCGCTGTCGACCACGGTCTCGACGTCGCGCAGCACGCCCTGGAAGTCTGGCGTGAGGGCCTCGACGGCGGTGGCGGGGCTGGCCTGCTTGATGGCGCGGATGCAGGCGGCGTAGTGGCCGGCGCCGCCGTCGGGCAGGTCGTCGCGGTTCACGGAGGTGAGCACGACGTAGCTGAGCTTCATCAGGCTGACGCTGCGGGCGACGTTGGCGGGCTCTTCGGGGTCGAGCCAGCCGCGGGGGTTGCCGGTGTCGACGGAGCAGAAGCGGCAGGCGCGGGTGCAGACGGCGCCCATCAGCATGAGGGTGGCGGTGCCGGCGTTCCAGCACTCGCCGATGTTGGGGCACTTGGCCTCTTCGCAGACGGTGGCGAGGCGGTGCTGGTGCACGGTGCGGCGCACGCTGTCGTAGCCGGCGCCGCTGGCGGGCAGGGCCTTGAGCCAGCGGGGCTTGCCGCGGCTGCTGTCGAGGCCGGGGCCGACGCCGGGCACGGCGAGCTGGGCGGGGTCGCGGGGCTTCTGGCCGTCGCGGATGGCGGTGAAGCCCTGCGGCGTCACGTACTTCTCGCCGCTGCGGGCGTCGGTGGCGAAGGGGGCGGCGGGCTCGGCCGCGTGCGGGTCGGTCACGTCAGGCACCTGTCTCGTGGTCGTCAGCGTGGCACAGGCGCAGGTGGGCGTCGAGTTCGGCCAGGCGCTCGGGGGTGCCGACGTCCAGCCACTGGCCGTCGTGGCGCTGCAGGGCGAGGCGGCCGGCATCGCGGGCGGCGAACAGCAGCGGCGCCAGCGGGAAGCGGCCGGGCGCACAGCCGGCGAACAGCGCGGGGTCGATCACCGCCACGCCGGCATAGGTGAGCCGCTGGCCGTCGAGCGCGAAGTCGCCGCCGGGGTGGTGCTCCGGGTTGGGCACCAGCACCAGCCGGGCCAGGGGGCGCTGCGCGGGCGGCGCGGCGGCATCCTGGGCGGCGGCGGCGCGCAGGGCGGCGAAGTCGATGTCGGTAAAGACATCGCCGTTGACCAGCAGGAAGGGCGCCTCGCCGAGCAGCGGCAGCGCGTTGTGGATGCCGCCGCCGGTCTCCAGCGCGGGCCAGGGCTCGGGGCTGTAGCGCAGGCGCAGGCCCCAGGCGCCGCCGTTGCCGAGCGCGGCGGGCAACTGCTCGCCCAGCCAGGCGGTGTTGACCACCACCTCCTCGAAGCCGGCGGCGGCCAGGCGCTGCAGGTGCCAGACGATGAGCGGCTGGCCGCCCACTTCGAGCAGCGGCTTGGGGGTGACGTCGGTGAAGGGTTTGAGGCGCTCGCCGCGACCGGCCGCCAGCAGCATGACTTTCATGAGCGGGCCGTCATGACACGGCCGCGGCGCGGGCGCGGGCGTTGGCGGCCTCGAGGCCGGGCGCGAGGCGGGTGTCGACGAAGTCGCGGAAGGCGGCGAGTTCGGGATGGAGGCCGGCGGCCTCGCGCACGTAGGCCAGGGTGCGCGGCAGGTCGTCCAGGTAGCCGGGCTTGCCGTCGCGCCAGAACAGCCGCGCGAAGATGCCCAGCACCTTGAGGTGGCGCTGCAGGCCGACCATGTCGAGCCAGCGCAGGTGGGTGGCGAGGTCCGGCCCGGCCAGGGCGGCGCCGTGGGGGCCCTGTTCCTGCAGCAGCGCGCGGAACTGGGCCACCCAGGCCTCGAGGCGCGCCCGCGGCCAGGCGACGTAGCAGTCCTTGAGCAGCGAGGCGAGGTCGTAGGCGGCGGGGCCGTGCAGCGCGTCCTGGAAGTCGATGACGCCGGGCGAGCGCTCGCCGGTGACCATGAGGTTGCGGGAGTGGTAGTCGCGGTGCACGAAGACGCGCGGCTGGGCCTCGATCTCGCGCAGCAGCAGCGCCTGGGTGTCTTCCCACAGGGACTGCTCGGCGGCGGTCAGCGGCTGCTGCAGGTGGCGCGCGAGGTACCAGTCCGGCAGCAGCTGCATCTCGCGGCGCAGCACGGCGGCGTCGTAGGGGGGCAACTGCGCGGCGACGGCAGCGCCGCGGCATTGCAGGCCGGCCAGCGCGACCAGGGCGTCGGTGTAGAGCGCGTCGGGGTCGCCGCCGGCCTGCAGGGCGGTGAGCAGGTGGGTGTGGCCCAGGTCCTCGAGCAGCAGCAGGCCGCGGGCGGTGTCGCGGGCCTGCACCTCGGGCACGTGCACGCCGGCGCCGGCCAGCAGGTCCGACACGGCCAGGTAGGGGCGCACGTCCTCTTTGTCCGGCGGCGCGTCCATGACGATATGGCTGCGGCCCTGGTGGCTGACGCGGAAATAGCGGCGGAAGCTGGCGTCGGCCGAGGCCGGCACGACGCTGAAGCCGGACCAGCCGAGGTCCAGGTGCAGCCAGTCGTGTATCAATTGCAGGCGCAGGTCAGCGTGCATGGGTCACCGGGCCGGAGGGGCGGACAGTATACTGGCGGCTTCATGCGTGCCCCCCTCCCCCGCATTGCCATGGCCGTGTCGGCCCTCGTCGCTGCCGCGGCGGCCCGTGCTGCCTCCCCCCTGCCCTACTGCCCGGACCAGGCCTTTGCCGTGGTCAGTGCGGCGCAGTCCGGCGGCGGTGGCCCGGTGGCCGGGCTGGCGGGCCTGCCGCTGCGCCGGCCGGTGGGTCCGCAGGAGCCGATCAGCGTGCTGAGCGAGGCGGCGCAGTTCGCCATCGCCGGCGACGCGCAGATCTCCGGCCAGGTGGTGCTGCGCCAGGGCGACCGGCAGCTGGCCGCCGACAGCGTGCACGTCGACAAGGCACGCAACGGCGTCGACCTCGACGGCAGCGTGGAATACCGCGATCCGCAGCTGGCGGTGAGCGGCAGCCGCGGCCGCTACGAGGCCGGCGCGGCCAGCATCCAGGACGCGCGCTTCAGCCTGCTGCGGCAGGCCGGGCGCGGCAGTGCCGCGACACTCTCGCTCGACCGCGAGGGTTACCTGCGGCTGACGCAGGTCGAATACACCACCTGCCCGCCCGAGACGCCGGACTGGACGCTGCGCGCGGCCAGCGTGAGCATCGACAGCCGCGAGCAGGTGGGCGTGGCGCGCAACGCGCGCGTGGAGTTCAAGGGCGTTCCCATCCTCTACCTGCCCTACCTGTCGTTCCCGGCCGGGCCGGCGCGCAAGAGCGGCTTCCTGTTCCCGCAGCTGGGCAACTCGTCGCGCAGCGGCCTGCAGCTGTCGGTGCCCTACTACTTCAACCTGGCGCCCAACCGCGACCTGACGCTCGAGCCCACGCTCTACACGCAGCGCGGCCTGTCGACGCGCGCCGAGCTGCGCTACCTCACGGCACGCAGCCGCGGCCAGATCGAAGGCGACTACCTGCCGTCGGACCGGGTGCTGGGCCGCGACCGCTACCGGCTGCGCATTGCCGACCGGACCGAGCTGCCGTTGGGCTGGCGTGCGGCGCTCGACGCCGAGCGCGTCAGCGACGTGAACTACTTCGAAGACTTCGCGCAGGGCGCGGACGGCACCAGCATCGCCTTCCTGCCGCGCAGCCTGCAGCTGTCCTACCGCGACGACCACTGGCGCACCGGCGCGCTGCTGCGCCAGTACCAGACCATCGACCAGCAGCTGGCCGACGTCGACCGTCCCTACATCGAGGCACCGCGGCTCTACGCCAGCGGCTGGTGGCCGGGCAGCCGCGATGGCTCGCTCGAGTACGGCTTTGATGGCGAGGTGGTGCAGTTCCTGCGCAATGTCGGCGTGCAGGGCTGGCGCGCCGATGTCGCGCCGCGCGCCGAACTGCGCTTCGAGGGCGCGGGCTACTCGCTGCGGCCGGCGGTCAGCTACCGCGCCACAGCCTATGAGCTCGACCGCACCGCAGCGGGCGAGGACGCCAGCCTGTGGCGCGGCATGCCGGTGGTGTCGGTGGACGGCGGCCTGACCTTCGAGCGCGCCGCGGGCCGCAACGGCGGCCGGCGCATCACGCTCGAGCCGCGGCTGATGTACCTGTACGTGCCCTACCGCGACCAGTCGGCGTTCCCGGTCTTCGATTCCGGCCTGCCGGACCTGAACTTCGTCGAGCTGTTCCGCAACAACCGCTACGTCGGCGCGGACCGCATGGGCGATGCCAACCAGCTGTCGATGGGCCTGACCACGCGGCTGTTCTCCAGCCGCAGCGGGCAGCGCTACCTGTCGGCCACGCTGGGGCAGATCGCCTATTTCGAGACGCCGCGGGTGCGCCTGCCGGACGAACCGCTGCGCACGCGCAGCAGCTCCGACCTGATCGCGCAGGTGGAACTCAAAGCGCTGGACAACTGGAGCCTGGACCTGGGCGTGCAGTACGACCGCCAACTGTCGCGCGCCGAAAAGACCGAGATCCGCGCGCAGTACCGCCCCGAGGGCGGCCGCGTGGTGAACCTGGGCTACCGCTTCCAGCGCGACCGGCTGGAGCAGGCCGATGTGTCGATGGCCTGGCCGGTGAACCCGCGCTGGAGCCTCTATGGCCGCACGCTCTACTCGCTGCGCGACAAGCGCAGCATCGAGCAGTTCGCGGGCCTGCAATACAGCAGCTGCTGCTGGGGCCTGCGCGCCGTGGCACGGCACTATGTGTCGACGCGCACCGGCGAGCGCGACACCGGCGTGTTCCTGCAGCTGGAACTGCGCGGCCTGTCGTCGGTCGGAACCGCTGCGGATGCTTTCCTGGAAAGGGCGATCCGTGGATACTCGCCCGCTGATTCATCGAGGATGACCCCATGATCCGGCCTGTTGCCTCCCTGCTGGCCTTGTCGCTGGCGCTGCTGGCCGGCACCGCCGGTGCCGCTGAATTGAGCAAGCGCGGCGTGATGCTCGACCGCGTCGCGGCCATCGTGAACGACGACATCGTCACCCAGGGCGAGCTCGACGAGCAGATGGACATGATCCGCGAGCGCCTCGCCGAGCAGCGCCAGGCGCCGCCGCCGGAAGACGTGCTGCGCAAGCAGGTGCTCGACCGCCTGGTGCTGCAGGAAGTGCAGCTGCAGCGTGCCAAGCGCATGGGGCTGCGGGTGTCGGACGAGCAGGTCAACGCCGCGATGACCGACATCGCCGCGCGCAACAACATGGCCTTTGCCGACCTGCCGCGGGCGCTGGCGGCGCAGGGCATCGACTACGCGAGCTACCGCGAGAACCTGCGCAAGGAGATCACGCTCAACGGCCTGCGCCAGCGTGACGTGATCTCCAAGATCGGCATCACGCCGCGCGAGCTCGACCAGTTCCTCGAGCGGCTGAAGAAGCTGCCGTCGGAGACCGACGAATACAACGTCTCGCACATCCTCATCGCCGTGCCGCAGGATGCCTCGCAGGCGCAGGTCGATGAACTCGCGGCGCGCGCGCAGGACGTCTACACGCGCGCCACCGGCACCGAAGACTTCGCGCGCCTGGCCATCGCCTACTCCAACAGCCAGACGGCGCTGGAGGGTGGCGCGCTGGGCTGGCGCAAGGGACCGGAGCTGCCGACCTTCCTCGCCGAAGAGATCGTCAAGCTGAAGGCCGGCGGCGTGAGCCCGCCGCTGCGCACGCCCAGCGGCTTCCACCTCGTCAAGCTCAACGACATCCGCAGCGTCGATGGCCGCAGCAAGGTCGAGGCGCAGGTGCATTCGCGGCACATCCTCATCAAGCCCAACGAGCTGCAGGACGACGCCACGGTGCAGCAGAAGCTGGCGGGCATCCGCGAGCGCATCCTCAAGGGCGAGGAGTTCGCGGCCTTCGCCAGCAGCCTGTCGGAAGACCCGGGCTCGGCGGTCGAGGGCGGCGACCTGGGCTGGACGGGGCCGGGCACCTTCGTGCCGGAGTTCGCGGCACAGCTCGACGCGCTGAAGGAAAACGAGATCAGCGAGCCCTTCCGCACGCAGTTCGGTTGGCACATCGTGCAGCTGCTGGGCCGGCGCGACTTCGACACCACCGAAGAGTCGCTGCGCCAGCGCGCCTACGCGCAGCTGCGCGAGAGCAAGGCCGACGAGGAAACGGAACTGTGGCTGCGCCGGCTGCGTGACGAGGCCTTCGTCGACACGGACCTGTGAGGCCACGGCTCGCGCTGACCTGCGGCGAGAGCGCCGGCATCGGCCCTGACCTGTGCCTGATGCTGGCGCCGCGGCTGGC
>JBJOHO010000029.1:0-21792 GCA_046047615.1 Pseudomonadota bacterium | reverse complement strand
ACTTCGCCGGAATACTCGTCCGGTTCCGGCACCGCCGCTGCCTCGAACACGCCCGGATGGCGCACCGCGACCTCTTCCACCTCGTTCGGGAAGACTTTGAGGCCGGACACGCTGATCATGTCCTTCTTGCGGTCCTCAATGTAGAAGTACCCATTTTCGTCCATGCGTCCGATGTCGCCAGTACGCAACCATCCGTCGGGCAACATGACGAGTGCGGTTTCGTCATCGCGGCGCCAATAGCCCTGCATGACTTGTGGACCGCGCACGCAGAGTTCGCCGGAAGCGCCTTGGGGCAGTTCCTTGCCGTCGTCGTCGCGCACGGAAACTTCCGTGGACGGAATCGGCACGCCGATGGAGCCGTTGAACTCGGTATCGACCAGTCGGCAAGCGGCCACCACGGGAGACGTCTCGGTGAGGCCCCAGCCCTGGGTGATGGCGCAACCGGTGGCGGCCTTCCATTTTTCGGCAACCGCCGCCTGCACGGCCATGCCGCCACCCATCGATGCCACCAGTTTGCTGAAATCGATCTTGTGGAAATCTTTCTGGCCCATCAGGGCGTTGAACAGCGTGTTCACGCCGTTCAGGGTATTCGGGGGATATTTGATGAGTTCGCCCACAAACGCCGGGAAGTCGCGTGGATTGGGTACCATCACGCCGAATCCGCCGACCACCATGTACAGCAGGCAATTCACGGTGAGTGAAAAGATGTGGTACAGCGGCAGCGCGATGAAATAGGTGGCGTGCTCGATCGGCACCTGTTGGTGCCAGGCGCGGCTTTGCAGCAGGTTGGCCACCATGTTTCCGTGGCTCAGCATGGCTCCCTTGGAAACACCCGTGGTTCCGCCGGTGTATTGGAGGAATGCGAGGTCGTCGTGCTGGAGTTCCACTGGTGCGAGGATTGTGCTGGAACCGGCGGCCGCCAGCGCGGCGCGCAGGCGCACGTGACCGGGGAGCCGCCAGACCGGCACCTGCTTCTTCACGTGCCGCAGGACAGCATTGACGACTGCGCCTTTGGGGAACCCCAGCAGGTCACCGACCGCTGTCACGACGACGCGCCGGACTTGTGTGTCCGCGATCACCTTCTCCAGCGTGTGGCAGAAGTTCTCCAGGATGACGATGGCCGTGGCGCCGGAATCGACCAGTTGGTGGCGCAGTTCGTCCGGGGTGTAGAGCGGATTGGTGTTGACCACCACGAGGCCGGCCCGCAGTGCCCCGAAAAGGACGATGGGATACTGCAACAGGTTGGGCAGCATGATCGCGATGCGATCGCCTTTGGTGAATCCCTGTTGCTGCAGCCAGGCCCCGAACTGGCGCGACAGCTGCTCCACCTCCGCATAACGCATCTCGCGGCCCATGTGCACGTAGGCGCGTCGCGGCCCGTGCCGCTGCATCGCGTCCTCGACGATGTGCTTGACGGATGAATATTCACTGACGTTGATTTCCGCGGGCACGCCGGGCGGGTACTGCTTCAGCCAGATCTTGTCCATGGGCTCGCGGGACCTCGACGCCGGTTCAGCGGCGCAGCAGCGGTTTCAGGATGGGCCAGACGTTGCCAAGCAGCAGCGGCTGGCCGGCAGGGTTGGGGTGGAGGCCATCGGCCTGCATGTAGCGGCTGTCGAGTGCGACACCGTCCATCAGGAAGGGAACCAGGGCCGCCTTGTGCCGGCGGGCCAGGGAGACAAAGGACTCGCGGAACTTCGCTGCGTATTGCGGTCCATAGTTGGGCGGCAACTGGATGCCGAGCAGCACCAGCTGCGCCCCGGTCTGGCGGACGGCGGCGGCCATGGCATCCAGGTTGGCCTGGGCAGTGGCCAGCGGCAGGCCGCGCAGGCCATCGTTGGCGCCCAGTTCGAGGATGACGATGTGGGGCTTGTGGGTGGCGAGGGCACGCGGCAAACGCGCCCGGCCGCCGCTGGTGGTTTCGCCACTGATGCTGGCATTGACCACCTTGTGGCCGTAACCTTCTGCCATCAACCGCTTCTGCAGCAGGTTGACCCACCCCTGCTCCGCATCCATGCCGTACGCGGCGCTCAGGCTGTCGCCGAAGACCATGATGGTCCGCGGCGAGCCCGCCCCGAGCGCGTCGGAACATGCAAGCCACAGCCCGAAAACGAGTACCCCGATGGATCGCAACATTGTGCTCAAGGCCGCTGGACTTTCACGGAAGGTTAACAGTCCCGACGGGACGCTGACCATCGTCGATGGCGTTGACCTGGAGATTGCCGCTGGCGAAACCGTGGCCCTCACCGGTGCGTCCGGCGCGGGCAAATCCACGGTGTTGGCAATGCTGGCGGGGCTCGATCTGCCGACCACCGGGCAGGTGTGTCTCGAGGGCACCGACATCACACAACTCGACGAAGACGCCCGGGCCAGGTTGCGGGCCGAACGCGTGGGTTTTGTCTTCCAGGCCTTCCACCTGCTGCCGGCGCTCACGGCGCTCGAGAACGTGATGCTGCCGCTGGAACTCGCAGGACGGCGGGATGCGAGGGAGGCGGCGGGCGCCATGCTTGCCAGGGTCGGCCTTGCGGCCCGCGCTGGTCACTATCCCCGCCAGTTGTCGGGAGGCGAGCAACAGCGGGTTGCGATGGCGCGCGCCTTGGTCACGCGGCCTGCCGTGCTGTTTGCCGACGAACCCACCGGCAACCTCGACACCGCCACGGGCCAGGTGATCACGGACCTGCTGTTTTCCTTGAACGCGGAGTCTGGCACCACGCTGATCCTCGTCACTCATGACGAGCGGCTGGCCGCCCGCTGCTCCCGCCGCCTGGCGATGAGCGCAGGACGCTTGTTGTGAACGCCTCTCGGGCGGCCGCGCTCGGGCTGCGCAGCCTCGCGCGCGAATGGCGTTCTGGCGAGCTCGGTATCCTGCTGCTGGCCCTGTCCGTGGCCGTCGCGGCGTTGACCGGGGTCGGTTTCCTGGTCGACCGGGTCAACACCGCGATGCTCCGGCAGGCCAGTGAAGTGCTGGCGGCCGACCTGCGGCTGCAATCTCCACAGCCTGTTGGCAATGCCTATGAGAACGAGGCCCGCCGCCGCGGCCTGGAAACCGCCCGCACCACCCAGACATTGACGGTCGTCCTCCAGGGCGACGCGACGCAGCTGGCCAATCTCGTCGCTGTGTCGCCGGGGTATCCGCTGCGGGGCCAGCTCAAGGTCGCGGACCGGCCCTTTGGTGTTTCCGCCGTGGCGCGGGACATTCCGGTGCGCGGGACGGTCTGGCTGGATTCGCGGCTGGCCGCCGCGTTGGGTGCCAGCGTGGGCCAGGAAGTCTCCATCGGCGAATCGACGCTGCGGGTCGGCCGGATACTGATCTCGCGTCCGGACCAGGGCTCCGGCTTCACCGAACTCGCGCCCACGGCCATGATGCACCTTGACGATCTGCCAGCCGCCGCACTGCTGCAGCCGGGCAGCCGGGCGACCCATGCTGTTCTGTTCGCGGGCAGCGTCGCCCAGGTGCGCGATTTCGGCCCCTGGCTGCGTGAGCACCGGACTGAGGGCGAAAGGCTGCGGGACCTGGCCGAGGCGAGCCCGGAGGTCGGCAATGCCGCCACGCGGGCGTCGCGCTTCCTTTCGGTGGCCAGTCTGGCGGCGGTGTTGCTGTGCGCCGTAGCTGTGGCCATGACCGCACGCCGCTATGTCCAGCGCCACCTCGATGTGGTGGCGCTGCTCAAGACATTGGGCGCGAGCCGCCGTTTTGCCTTGGGCTTCAGCATCACCCAGATGCTCGCTGTCGCGTTGGTGGCGACCGCGCTGGGAACCGGGGTGGGCTTCATCGCGCAGGAGGGGCTGCTGCGCCTGTTGGAAGGGCTGGTGACGGCAGAACTGCCGCCGGCCGGCTGGCAGCCCGCCCTGCTGGGCCTGGCGACGGCCGTACTGTTGCTGGGCGGTTTTGCTTTGCCGCCCTTGATGCAGCTGTCGAATGTGCCCGCGATCCGCATCCTGCGCCGCGACCTGCAGGCGCCGCCGCTGACCAGCCTGCTCGCCTTCGGTCCAGCGGTGACCGCGGTGGTCGTCCTGGTCTATGCCGTCACGCAGGACTGGGCGCTCGCGGGCGCCTTTGCCGCAGGCCTGGCCGTGACAGCCGCGACGCTCGCGCTGGCCGGTTACGGCCTTGTGGTGATGATGGGCCGCCTCCGCGGCCGCGTGGGCGTGGCTTGGCGCTACGGTCTGGCGAATCTGGCGCGGCGCCGGGGTGGCAGCGTGATCCAGGTGATGGCCTTCGGCCTGGGCCTGACGGCACTGCTGTTGCTGGCCGTGCTGCGCAGCGACCTCATCGACAGTTGGCGCAACAGCCTGCCCGATGATGCGCCGAACTTCTTTTTTGTGAACATCCCGCCGGAGGAGCGCGATGCCTTCGCCGCCTGGCTGAAGGACAACGGTGGCGAGGCGACGCGGATGCTGCCGATGGTTCGCGGCCGCATGACCTCGATCAACGGCGTGCACACCAGCGAGCTGCGTCGCCCCGACGGGCGCGGCGAGCGCTTCGCGCGGCGGGAACAGAACCTGAGCTGGTCAGAAGACCTCGGCAGCAGCAACCGGATTGTTGCGGGACGCTGGTTCTCGGTGGCAGACCATGGCAAGCCGCTGGTGTCGGTTGCCACGGATTTTGCGGAAGACCTCGACCTGAAGCTGGGCGACCGTCTCGGCTTCGACATTGGCGGCGAAGCCATCGAGGTTTCCGTGGCCAGCTTCCGGGAAGTGAAGTGGGACAGCCTGCAGCCGAATTTCTTCCTGATGTTCCCGCCGGGCCTGCTGGAGGGCACGGCCGGCACCTACATGACCAGTGCCCGTTACCGCCCGGCGGACGCTGCTGCCGTTGCCGGCCTCGTGCGCCGTTTCCCCAGCGTCTCGGTCTTCGACCTCGATGACTTGCTGACCCAGATCCGGACCATGATCGACAAGGCCGTGCTCGCGGTGCAGAGCGTCTTCGTGTTCACGCTGTTGGCCGGCTGGGTGGTGTTGCTCGCCGCCGTCCAGGCCAGCCGCGAGGAGCGGCGTTTCGAGAGCGCCGTGCTGCGTGCCCTGGGAGCGGGCAGCAAGGTCGTCCGTCGCGGCGTGGTGGTGGAGTTTGCCGCCATCGGCCTGCTGGCCGGCCTGCTGGCGGCGTTGGCTGCCTCCATTGCCGGTGCCTGGCTGGCGAAGGGCCTGCTCGACGTGCCCTACACGCCGGATCCGCTGCTGTGGGTTGTGGGCGTCGTGGCGGGTGTCATCATCGTCTGCGCGGCGGGTTACGGTGCCACGCGTGCTGCGATCCGGCAGTCGCCCGCCACGGTCCTGCGCCAGGGGTGAGGGAAGAACCGAGGAGAATGCCCATGCGTCTGCATCCGCCGATGATCTGCCTGCTTGCCGCCCTGCCGGCTGCGGCGGTCCATGCTGCCGCACCCGCGGGGGATACCGCCCTGACTGTCTATTCCGCCGCCGCTCCCGGTGAAGTCGATCCAGCGGCCTTCGCCGACGGTGCCGGTGTACCCGGGTTCGGTATCGTCCGCCAGGAGCGCGAGATCACCCTGCCGGCCGGTCGCAGCAGCCTGCGTTTCACGGATGTGCCGGCCCGTATCGAGCCCACGACCGTCACCTTCGTCTCGCTGACTGATCCGGCAACGCGCGTGCTGGAGCAGGCCTATGAGTTCGACCTCGTCAGCACCGACAAGCTGCTGCGCCGCTACGTGGACAACCGCGTCACGGTGCAGCGTTTCGAGACGCCTGAGCTTTCCGGCACGCTGCTCGCCGCCGGGGAGGGGTTGGTGCTGCGTACCGATGACGGCAGCCTGACGGCGCTGCAGCCCGGCACCTACCAGTCGGTCCGGTTCGGCGAGCTGCCCGGCGGACTCATCACCCGGCCGACCTTGGTCTGGGACCTCCAGGCGGCGACAGCGGGCGCGCAGCGCGCCCGCGTGACCTACGAGACCGGCGGGCTCACCTGGTGGACGGACTACAACCTGATCTTCCACCCTGGGAAGGATGCCAATTCGGGAACGGTCGACCTCTCGGCGTGGGTAAGCCTGCTGAACCAGTCCGGCGCCACCTACACCGATGCCCGGCTGAAGCTTGTCGCCGGCGACGTGAACCGCGCGCCGGGCCCGGCAGCGCGTCGCTCGTTACGCCTCACCGGCACGGAGATGCCGATGGTGGCCGCTGCCGACGCAGGATTCACTGAACAGTCGTTCGACGAGTACCACCTCTACACGCTGGGGCGGCGCACGACGCTGCCGGACAAGTCCACCAAGCAGATCGAACTGTTCGACAGGGCGCGCGCTGTTCCGGTCCGCCGCCGCTACGAATACACGGGCATCATCGGCCATTCGCCGCGTGACGATGTGCCGCAGACCGAGGCCAGTCGCGGCATCGCGCAGGGCCGTACTGTCGCCAGCGTGCTGGAATTCCGCAATGCCCGTGCCGCGGGGCTGGGCCTGCCGCTGCCGGCGGGGCGCGTGCGGGTGTCGCGGCTGGATCCGCGGGATGGCTCGCTCGAGTTCATTGGCGAGGATGTCATCCAGCACACGCCCCGCGACGAGACCGTCCGCCTCATGCTGGGCAAAGCCTTCGACGTGCTGGCCGAACGTCGCCAGCGTGCCTTCGAGGTGGATACCCGTGCGCGGCACATGGAGGAGGAGATCGAGGTGGAACTGCGCAACCACAAGGATGAGCCGGTGGAAGTGCAGGTGCTCGAAAACCTCTTCCGCTGGAACACGGCCAACCTGCTGCACGCCACACCGGCACCGCAGCGTCCTGACGCGCGGCAACTGGTGTTCAGCGTGCAGGTTCCCGCGCAGGGCAAGGCCACGGCCCGCTACCGCGTGCGCTACACCTGGTAACCCACCCCGCATTGCCCCCTTTTTCCGCCTGGAGCCCCGCATGTACACACCGCCGTTGCGTGATCTGCAATTCGTCCTCCACGAAGTGCTGGGTGACGACATCCCGACCCGCCTCTATGCCGACGTGGATTACGCCGCTGAACTGGCGGACAGCGTGCTGGAGGAAGCCGGCAAATTTGCTGCGACGGTGCTCGAGCCACTGAACCGCCCGGGGGATGTTGCCGGCGCGCGCTGGACCGAAGCTGGCGTCAAGGTGCCCGAAGGCTTTGCGCAGGCCTACAAGGCCTATGCCGAGGGTGGCTGGACGCAGCTCTCCGTGCCACCCGGGCTGGGCGGCCAGGGCATGCCCTACATCATCAATACGGCTGTCGAAGAGCTGTTTTTCTCAGCCAACATGGCCTTCTACCTGGGTACTTCGCTGGCCCGCGGCGCGGTCGAGGCCATCGCGGCATCCGGGTCGACCAGTCCGGTAGTCGACACCTGCCTGGAGAAGCTCGTCAGTGGCGAGTGGATGGGCACGATGAACCTGACCGAGCCGCAGGCCGGTTCGGATCTCGCGTTGCTGCGCACGCGCGCCGTGCCGGAGGGTGACCATTACCGGATCTTCGGCCAGAAGATCTTCATCACCTACGGCGACCACGACATGACGGACAACATCGTCCATCTCGTGCTCGCCCGCATTGACGGCGCACCGGAGGGCACCAAGGGCATCTCCATGTTCCTGGTCCCCAAGCATCTGCTGGGGGACGACGGCAGCCCCGGCGAAGCCAACGACCTGCGCTGCCTGTCGATCGAGCACAAGATGGGCATCCATGCGAGCCCGACCTGCGTCATGGCATTCGGCGAAAAGGCCGGCGCGGTCGGCTACCTGATGGGCGCCCCCAACAGTGGCCTGCAGCACATGTTCATCATGATGAATGCGGCACGGCTTGCGGTGGGCGTGCAGGGCCTGGCGCAGTCCGAGCGCGCGCTCCAGCTCGCGCGCAGCTGGGCACAGAGCCGCATCCAGGGCCGGCTGGCGGGCGCCGCCAGCAGGGCACCGGTGGCCATCGTGCAGCATGCGGACGTCAAGCGCATGCTGCTGTCGATGAAGGCGCGCATCGAGGCCATGCGGGTACTGGCGCTGTACGCCGCCCTGCAATTGGACATCGCCCACCGCGCTCCGGACGCAATGGAGCGCCAGCAGGCCATGCTGCGCGCCGAACTGCTGACGCCCATCGTGAAGGGCTGGTCCACCGAGATCGCCTTGCAGGTCACGTCGGCGGGTGTCCAGATTCACGGTGGCATGGGATACGTCGAGGAAACCGGGGCCGCCCAATTCTTCCGGGATGTGCGCATCACCTCGATCTACGAAGGTACGACGGGCATCCAGGCCAACGACCTGATTGGCCGCAAGCTGGGCCGTGATGAGGGCGCGACGCTGCGCTCGCTCCTTGCCGAGTTGGGCGCTGCGCTCGACGCGGATGCTCCGGAGGCCGCTGCGGTGCGTGCTGCGCTGGACCGGCTGGACGCCGCCAGCCGGACCGTGCTCCTGCAGCAGGCCCGCTCGGTGACTGCCGCGCAGGCCGTGGCCGTGCCATTCCTGGAGCTGTGCGGCACGGTGCTGGGCGGTGCCCTCATGGCCCGCTCGGCGCAGGTTGCGCGCCGGGCGATCCAAGGCGGCGCCGCGGAGGCGGCCTTCTATCAGGCGAAGCTGCAGACCGCCAGCTTCTACATGACGCAGGTGCTGCCAATGGCCACCGGACTCGCGCAGACGGTGGAGGGCGGAGCGGCAGCGGTGGTCGACGCGGATCCTCTGCTGATCTGAGGCCTGTTACCAGGCCTCGCTGACCGTGCCTTCGGTCCCCTCCTCGAACTCCACCAAGTGGTCGACGGACGACAGCGCGGCGGCAGCAACGCGGTGGGCAGCCCTTGCCGTCGGGTCGGTGGCCGGGCCGGCAAGGTGGAGCAGCAGCACCAGTGGACCTTGCTGTCGCCAGCGGCGCAGCGATGCAAGAAGGGCGCTGTCGCCGAGGTCCGTGGTGACGATCAGGTGCTGCATCGCAGGGATGGCTGCGTCGACTTCAGACGCGCCGGCGCCGCCGGCCCCCAGCGCCAGACGCCGTACAGCCCCGACCGAGGCAAACCGGGCGTCGACAAATCCGGCGCGGCGCCCGGCATCTGCACAGCCGACGACCACCAGCACCGGACGTCCTGCCGCCTCGCCCTGCCGGACGGCCTCCAGCACGCGCTCATAGCGACGCTGCAGCGAGGGCTCGAGCACCGCAGGCCACTGGGCCAGCGCATCGGACAGCGTTCCGGAGGAGACCGCTGCCGGGCGCGTTGCAATCGGCACCGGTAGGACGTGGGCGGGTTGCCCGGGCGCCTCGCTGGGAACCGCCACGGGTGGAGCCACCATCGGTGGCGCAACCACGGGTGGTGCAACCACGGGTGGTGCAACCACGGGTGGCGCAACCACGGGTGGTGCAACCAGGGATGGAGCCGCCGCAGGGTCTGGTGTCGGCAGCGCCGGCGCGGTCACGGGCTCGGGTCTCGCGGCGCGCCCTGCCCGGCGTGCGGCCGGCGGACGCGCTGCGGAAACTGGCGGCGGAACAGCCGCTGGTGCCAACGGGGCGCCCGACGCTTCACCGCTCTGCATCAAGGATTCGATCTGCGTGATCGTCAGCGCGCGCTCGACGGACCGGCCGAGGCTCGCCCAATACTCGATCTGGCCAGCCGCGGAGCGGTGCGCCAGTTTGGCGGCGGTCCGGGCGGCATCAAGCAGTTCGTCGGAGACCTTGACGGGTTGCGGCATCGCGAAATCCAGCAGCCATGCGAGGTAGCACTATGCTACCCGTCCCGGCGCATCGTCAAGGCGGGGGTGAACCAAAGACTACTTAATCCAACCAAAGGTAGCAAAGCGACACCCGAAAAAGACCTAAGCTCTTGTTTCTTGATAGGCCTTGAGTGCGCGTTCCCGCGACATCCGCAGATCAACGATGGGCGATGGATACGCGGAGGTACCCCATTCAGGCACCCAGCGCCGCCGATAAAGCCCCTCCGGATCGAACTTCGCGGCCTGCGACTCAGGGTTGAAGATCCGGAAAAACGGTGCGGCGTCCGGCCCGGTGCCGGCCACCCACTGCCAGTTCAGGGCGTTGCTGGCCAGGTCCGCATCGACCAGCGTGTCCCAGAACCAGCGCTCGCCTGACTGCCAAGGCACGAGAAGGTTTTTCACCAGCAGCGAGCCCACCACCATGCGGACCCGGTTGTGCATCCAGCCGGTCTGCCACAGTTCCCGCATGCCAGCGTCGACCAGACTGAAGCCGGTCAGCCCGCGGGTCCAGGCGGCCAGACCTTCCGGATCCTCACGCCATGCCAAACGCTCGAACGCGGCATTCTTGGGCCGGTCCGGAAGCCAGGGGTTGTGGTGCAGCACATGAGCCGCGAATTCGCGCCACGCCAGTTCGGCGACGAACCGGCCCTCCTGCCAGGAACTGCCGGCCTCGCCCTTGGCCGCCGATGCCCGGCCTACGGCTGCCCACACTTGCCGCGGCGACACCTCGCCAAAGTGCAAGGCCGGCGACAGGCGGGAGGTCCCGGCGACCGCTGGCAGGTCGCGGGCGGTCGCGTACCCCGACAGCGCGTCGCCCACGAATCGCTTCAGCAAGGCGTGAGCCGAGGCCTCTCCGGGCTGCCAGACCTCGGCCAATTTGCTGTTCCAGGAATGGCCCGACAACAGTGACAGGTCGGACAGCGCGAGCGACGCCGGCCAGACGTCCGGAGCCTCCAGCCGATCTGGCGAAGCCGCCGGTGGCCCGGGCGGAGCGCGCTTCAACCAGGCGCGCCAAAAGGGCGTGTAGACGTTGTAGGGGCCGCCACCCTGTGTCTGGATCGCCCACGGTTCGACCAGCACGGCGGACTGGAAACTGTGCACACCAATGCCCAACGCCGGCAACGCGACGCGCAAGGCGCTCTCGACCGCCTGCGCTGCCGGCTCATAGCGCCGGTTCCAATACACGGCATCGGCACCCGTCTCCCGCGCCAGCCTTGCCAGTGCCTCTTCCGCCGGCCCCCGCCTGACGATCAACCGCGACCCCTTGGAGGCAAGGCGTCCGGAAAGCACCTGCAGCGACTGGTGCAGCCACCAACGTGCCGCAGCCCCGGGGGGCCAGTCGCCTTCCTCCTCAGGTGACCAGAGGAAGACCGGGACGATGCGGGCCCCGGAGGCGACTGCCGCCAGCAACGCAGGGTTGTCGGCCAGACGCAGATCCTGGCGGAACCAGAGCAGGACGGTACGGCTCACGCGAGCGACCGCAACGCGTCGCGGACGACCTCGGCCACCGCGTGGATCGCCAGGCTGCGCGCACTGGTACGCCGCCAAACCATCCCGATCTGCCGGCTGGGGGCCGGCGCCGCGAAGGGGACCACCCGCAACCCCTCGGCCCGTCCGTACGCGCCGCGTGTGGAAAGCTCGGGCAGCAAGGTCACACCGACACCCGAGGCCACCATCTGCCGCAAGGTCTCAAGCGACGTCGCGCGGAAATCCTGCTTCTCAACCGCGCCACCGAGACTGCAGACCGCCAGCGCCTGGTCACGCAGGCAATGGCCGTCTTCGAGCAGCAGCAGGGTCTGGCCCTCGAGGTCCTCTGCGACAACCTCCGTGCGCGAGGCGAGTGGATGCTCAGCCGGGGCGGCCAGCACAAACGGCTCGTCGTACAGCACCTCCGCGTCAAAGCCCTCGCCCTCGACCGGCAAGGCAAGAATGCCGGCATCGATGTCACCCGCCGTCAGCTTGGCCGTCATGGGCCCGGTCTGGAATTCATACAGCAACAGATCGAGGCGCGGCAGCACTGCGCGGATGCGTTGAGCGACCAGCGGCAGAAGATACGGCCCGATCGTGGGGAGCAGCGCCAGCCGCAACCTGCCGGCGAGCGGATCGCGTTGCGACCTGGCCACGGCCATGATCTCCTCGCTGGCCTCCAGGATGCGGCGCGCCCGGGAAACGATTTCGGCGCCGGCGTCCGTCAGCGCAATGCGACGCGGCTGGCGCTCGATCAGTTGTACGCCGAGGTAGTCCTCGAGCTTCTTCACCTGCGCCGACAGCGTCGGCTGGCTCACGAAGCAGCGCGCTGCGGCCTGGCCGAAATGTCGGGTGTCAGCAAGGGCGACCAGATAGCGGAGGTCCTTGAGCTTCAGATCGGACATCAACGCGTCCTGCCAGCAAGATGGGAAACGGCCCGAGTCTATTTCAATGCCAGCCCGCGGTGTGCACTGCCCTCAAGGGGCGAGTTGCGGCGGAATCAACTTGTAGACCACTGGTGTGACCAGCCGCGCCAGCAAGGTCGATGTGACCAGACCGCCGATCAATGTCCAGGCCATGGGGGAATACAGACCGGAGTCCTGCAAGGCCAAGGGCAGCAGGCCGCCGATGGCCGTCGCAGACGTCAGCAGGATCGGGAGAAACCGGATCTCACCCGCCTGCGCGATGGCATCATCCAGTGCCAGCCCCTGGGTCCGCAGCTGGTTGGTGAAGTCCACCAGCAGGATCGAGTTCTTGATCTCGATGCCCACCAGGGCCACGAACCCGACGCCCGCCGTGAACGACAGATCGTTGCCGGTGAGCAGCAGCATCAGCATGCCTCCCACGACGCCAAGCGGCACGACGGTAAGCACGATCAATGTCGAACGGAAGTCTCCAAACTCAAGGACCAGGATGGCGAACACGCCGAACAACGCAACCAGGATGGCGATACCGATGCCACCAAACGCCTGCTGGCCCGCTTCGGCCTCGCCACCCACGGCGTAACCTGTACCGCGCGGCCATGACATCTGGTCCAAGCGGGCAATCACCTCCCGCGTGACGGCAGCCGTCTGGTATCCCGCGGCAACCTGCGCTTCCAGCGTCACCGCGCGCTGCCGGTTGTAGCGCTGGATGCGGGCCGGCGCTTCCTCGAAGCGAAGCTCGGCCAACTGGGAGAGCGGGACCAACTTCCCGCCGGACGACACCACCTGCACCTGCTCCAGCGCCGAGGGACCGGCCCGCTGCCCGACCGGCGTGCGCAACATGATGTCGTAGGTTTCGCCATCGCGGTCCTGGACTTCCCCACTGGGCAGTCCGGACAGCGCCAGCCGGACAGCAGCGTCGAACTCGGTCGTGGAGACCCCGGCCACCGCTGAACGCTGGGGATCAGGCGCAAGACGCAGGTTGGTCCGGACCGCACGCGAGGGGTTGCGCACCTCAACCGCGCCCGGCACGGCCGCGATCACCTGTTCGACACGCGCCGCCAGCCCCCTCAGCTCATCAAGGTCGTTACCCAGCACGCGGATCGCGACCGGCGCCGCCACCGGCGTGCCTTGGACAAACTGCCGCACGCGGATCTCGGCACCTGCGAACGCCTCGAAATCACGACGCAGCCGCTCGAGCATCGCCGGGGTCTCGTCCTTGTGGAACTCCCGGGCCTGCACGAACAGTTGTGCAAGGTTGGGCTGGTCTCCAAGGACGATCTGGTTGTAATAAACGTAGGGATTGCCGTGGCCGAGATTGGCGAACCAGGCGCGAACGCCACGCTCCTGCGCCAGACGGCCCTCGACAAAACGCAAGGCACGGTCGGTCTCGGCAAAGCTGCTGCCGTTCGGCGTCTCCACCGTGATCATGAACTGCGGGGTATCGGACTTCGGAAACAGGCTCGACCCCAGCGTCGCGTACAGGACTCCCGAAACTGCCAGTGCCCCTCCGAGCGCCCACAACACCGTGAACCGCGGCCGGGCCAGACAACTGCGCAACGCTGGACGGTAATAGCGGTGGATGGCTGCCATGACACGTTGCAGCAGCGCGCTGCCATGCGCCTGTCCCGGCGATGCCTCGAGCACGCGGCTGGCGATGAACGGGATGAACAACAACGCCACCAGCAGCGATCCGAGGATGGTCGTCATCACGGTGATCGGCAGCACGCGGATGAACTTGCCCGGGGATCCCGGCAAGACGGCCAATGGCAGGAAAGCAAACAGCAGCGTCGCGGTGCATCCCAGGATCGCGACCACGATCTGCCGCGTGCCCTCCAGCGCCGCTTCTGCCCGCGACCGGCCCATCCGCAGGTGCCGGGCAATGTTCTCCACCACCACGATGGAATCGTCAACGAGCAAGCCCAGCGAGAGCACGAAGCCCGCGATGGTGATCTGGTTGAGCGAGAATCCCAGCAGGTGCAGCGCGGAAAGGCCAATGGCGACGGACAGCGGCACGGACACCATGACGATGCCGGCTGCGCGCAGGCCCAGCGGCAACAGCGTCACCAGCACCAGTCCGACGGCAATGCCGAAATCGACGTAGAGACGCTCCAGGCGCGCCCCGACATTGCGGCTCTGCTCGAATCCACGCTCAAGCCTGACCCCTGCAGGGAGATCGCGCTCGAAGCGCTCTAGCATCGCGTCGACACGCTCCTGCACATCGAGCACGCTCGTGCCGTCCTCCTGGTTGGCGGTGACGAACACGGCACGCTCACCCATGAAGCGACCGACGTAACTGTGCAGCCCGTCCTTCCACGCCACCTCGGCCACATCGCGCAGGCGCACCGTCGTCGCGCCGGAGCGCCCGACCACGAGGGATGCGACGTCCTCGATGTCGCGCACGCCGCCGCTGGACTGGACGCTGAAGCTGCGTGTGCCCAGATCGACGATGCCACCGGGGATGTCAGTGCTGCGCGCCTGGACCAGCTGCTGCAGCTGCAGGGGTGTCAAACCCGCGGCCGCAAGACGCTGCAGATCCACGGTGATGCGCAGCTCCCGCCGCGGCGCCGCCCAGCTGTCTGCATTGCGGATGCCGGGAACGCGCGCCAGTTCATCACGCAGCAGCCGCGCCTGGGTTTCCAGCACGGCATAGGGGGCTTCGGCCCCGACCACCGCGAGTTGCAGGATGTTCACCAGCGACGGCGATACCTCCCGCAGTTCCACACGACGGATGCCCGCCGGAAGCTCCGGCCGCAGCGACTCGAGCTCACGCCGGACCTCGTCCACCTTCTCATCCGCGTCGGCATCGGCGTTGAACTCGACGGCCACCGCCGCGATGCCGTCGACCACCACAGTCTCGATGCGCCGGTAGTCGCCGATCGCAGATATGCGGTCTTCCAGCGGCCGGGCAAAGCCGCGCTCCAGATCAACCGGATCGGCGCCGGGGTGGACGGCCGTGACAACCACAGCCGCGAACTTGATGTGCGGGTCCTCTTCGCGGGGCAAGGCCAGGAACGAATACACGCCCAGCGCCACCACGCACAGGAAGGCCACCAGCGTGAACTGGTGACGGCGGAGCGGAAACTCCAGCAGCTTCACGCGCTGCCCATCATTGGACCGTCACTGCATCGCCATCGGCCAGGAACAAGGCCCCCGAGGTCACCACGGCCTCGCCCGCGACGAGACCCGAGCGCAGCGCCACATGCTCGCCATCGATCCACGCCACTTCCACCTCGCGACGCCGAGCCTTGCCGTCGACGGGCACGAACACATGCGCCCTGTCGCCGTCGGCCGCAACGACGGCCCCGATGGGAACTTGTGCCACATCCGGAACTGCGGCGGGCCTGGCGAGGACCACGCGCCCCACCATCCCGCTACGCACGGCCACGGGGGGATCCACCAAGGCCACCGACACTTCGAACACGCCGCCCGGCAGGGTCGCGGCGGCCGGGACCTCCAGGACCCGCCCGGCGATGCGGGCGTCTGGCAACGCATCGAGCTCAACATGTGCCGCCTGACCACTGGACAGGCTCACCACCTCGCGGTCCGAAACGCCGACACGCAACACCATGCCGCTGCCGGCAGACTCGAACAGCAGCACAGGCTGTCCGGGCGCGACCGTCTCCGCCGGCTCGGCCAGGCGCCGCAGGACCCGACCCGCACTGGGCGCCCGCAAGCCGGCACGATGCTGGTTGAAGCGGACAGCTTCCCATTGCGCACGCGCGGCATCGCGCAGCGTACGCAAGTCATCGACCGCCTGACGCGGAACGACATCGTCGGCAACCAGACGCTCGGCCCGCGCAAGGTCGCGCTCTGACTTGGCCAAGGCCTCCGCAGACTGACGCAGCGTGGCATCGAACTCGACGGACTCGAGTTGGGCCAGACGCTGCCCTGCCGCAACGGCATCCCCCTCGCGGACGTCAACGCTGCGCAGGACACCGCCGGTCTTGAAGGAAAGCCGCACTCCCTCCCGCGGCGCAACGACGCCGGGAAGACGCAAGGGCGGCAGGCCTGAGACGGTGGCGGCCGTGGCAACAGCCACCGGTCGTGCCGCCGATTCCGGTGCGGGCGCTGGACCCTCGCAGCCAACGAGCGCGAACGCGCCCACCGTAACCACCCAGGCTGCTCGTCGGCGTGCTCGTGTCATGGGGGATCCTCTCCGGCAAACACATGCTCTGCCTGCGCCACCCGCAACGACAGCTCCGCATCGACCACGCCTTGGCGAGCGGCCAACGCGGCAGCCTGAGTGTCAAGGAAAGCCACCTGGGCAATGACACCCTCGTCGCGTTGGCGCTGAGCAATCCGCAATGCCGAAGCAGCGGCTGCATTCCGCGACAACGCCAGCTCGCGCGACAGCAACGCCGATTTCAGCTGCTCCCGCGCCCGCAGGGACTGCAAGGCCAGGGATTGCGCCACGTCCTGTTCCATCGCGGCGCTGCGGCGCGCAAGTGCACGGGCCTCCGCCACGGCAGCCCGGGACGCCCCGCCATCGAAAAACTTCCAGGTCAGCAGCACGGATGCCGCGACATAGTTGTAGCCCGGCCCAAGACCGTAGTCCGTGCCCTGAGTGCCGGCGTCGATACCCAGCGCCAGTTGCGGGCGGCGCGCTGCCGACGCAACCTTGACGAGCGCCTCGGCAGCGGCCCTGGCCGCGGCCGCCTGTGTGCGCTCAGGGCGTGGCGTGGGCAAAAGATCGGCCGCCTTGCCTGCCGCAGGCAGACCCTCCGTTGCCCCGACCTCTGGCACGGGCACCGGGCTCTCCAGCGGGTGGTTGCGCAGGGCGTTCACCCATGCGCGGCTTTCGACGACAGCGACCTGCGCCGTCTGCCACTGTTGTTGCAGCCCGAGCAGCTCGGCCTGCGCCCGCAACACCTGGTCACGCGTGACGCTGCCCTCCCGGTGAAGGGCCTCGACGGCACGGAGGTTGGATTGCAGGACACCGACCGCCTCGGCCAGGACATCCACGCGCCCCACTGCCTGGAGGTGCCGGGCATAGGCCTGCCACATGTCGCGCCGCACCTGCCGCTGCAACGCCTCACGGCCCGCACCGCTGCCGGCGACGCGGGCACGTTGTGCGTCAACTGCGGCGCCAAGGCCAGGCGCATACAACGGCAGCCGCAGGCTCAGTCGGGAGTCCTGCTCGTGAGCACGCTGGAAGTCGAAGGCCTGGTCCGGGAGAGGTGCGAACCGGGCCTGCTGGCCCTGCGCCACGAGCAGCTCATTCAGGGTCTGGTAGGCAGGGTTCAACAGCTGTCCGAGCGGAAACTCGATCTGCCGGCCACCGTCCGCAAGCGTGTAGCGCGCGTTCAGCGATATCTCAGGCCAATAACGTGCCCTTGCGGCGGCAAGCGCGGACTCTGCGGCTCGCAGGTCGCCCTCTGCGGCCCGCAGTGCCAGGTTTGACGCGAGCGCCTCGGAAAGCAGACCACCGGCAATGTCATCGAAGCCCTGCGCGGCACAGAACGGCGCGGCCAGCAAGCCCGAAACACAACACAGCCTGACCGCGAGGGCCCGCGCCAGGTTCACGGTCAGTCCGGTTGCCACGTCCGGACCGTGTCGCGCAGCCCGTCCTCCACGGCCTGCTCGGCCGACGGGCCGGGCTTGCCGGGACCCGCCGGGGTACCGATGCAGATCACGCCGATGAGCGAGTCTGCCTCGCCGAGACCAAAACTGGCCTTGAAGGCCGGGTCGAACACCCCCGGCCCGGAAAACAGGAACGCACCAAAGCCAAGTGCATGCGCCCCGTTGAGGACCAGTTGCGCAGCGCCCGCCGCCGCAAAACCCTGCTCGACCACGGGCACCTTGTGCCCGGGATCCACCTTCGCGCCGACGACGACCATGACCGGAGCCCGGGCAGTGAGCCGGTACTTGTCGCGGTTCAGCGCAAGGCGCGAGGGATCCCCCTGCTGCCGGGTCGCGGCCTCCGCAAGCCGGTCGAAGAAAAACTCATAGTGCTCCGGGTGCACGACCCAGAACCGCCAAGGCCGAAGACGACCATGGTCGGCCGCGCGCTGCGCAGCCCCAAGGATCTGGCGCAGCTGCGCGGCGTCGGGCGCGGGGGCAGCGAGAAAGGCCCCCGCCAGGGAGCGGCGGCCCAGCAGGCTGTCGATCGGAGTCGTGGCGGCATCGATGCTCATGCGGCGATTCTATCCGAGCACCCGCCCCGGCACGGGTGACGGTATGTAACGTGACGGCTGCTGCTGGCATATCTTTGCACCCATGCGCACAGAAGCCGATCGCAATCCCTTCCGCCGGATCACCACCGCCCGGGCATTCGAGCCGTTCATCATCGTCGTGATCCTCCTCAGCGGCATCCTTGTCGGTCTGGAGACCTCCACCACGCTGATGGCGCGCCACGGGACATGGCTGCACATCGCCGACCGCATCGTCCTGACGGTGTTCGTCATCGAAGCGCTGCTCAAACTCGCTGCGCAATGGCCCAAGCCCTGGCGCTACTTCCGCGATGGTTGGAACTTTTTCGACTTCACGATCGTGGTGCTGTCGCTGGTGCCGGCGGCCGGCCAGTTTGCGCTTGCCGCCAGGCTGCTGCGCGTGCTGCGTGTGCTGCGCCTGTTGTCGGCGGTGCCGCAGTTGCGGCTGATCGTGAGCACCTTGGTGAAGTCGGTGCCGCGCATGGGCAACGTCATCGTCCTGCTGGCGTTGATCTTCTACATTTATGCAGTCATCGGCATCCACCTGTTCCGTGACGCCGATCCGCAACGGTGGGCCGGCCTCGGCACCGCGCTGCTGACGCTGTTCCAGGTGGTGACGCTGGAGGGTTGGACCGACGTCATGGCCCAGGCCAGCACACGACATGGCTGGGCCTGGATCTATTTCCTGAGCTTCGTCGTGATCGGCACCTTTGTCGCAATGAACCTGTTCATCGCCGTGATCCTCGACAGCCTCGAGGAGAGCCGCGCCGCGATCATTGGCAAAGAATCGCCTGACGAGTCGCCACTGGACGCCGCGGCCGGACTTGATGCGGACCTGCAGATCCTGCAGCAGGATCTGCGCCATGCACGTCAGGCCCTCGAACGCCTTGAGCGCCGGCTGGGCAAGCCATGAGGCCGGGCTGGCTGGGCCGCTGCCTGCTCTGGATCGCTGCACTCGGTGCAGCTCCTGCCCTTGCGGCAAGCTCACCAGCCGCAACACCGTTGATGACAGTGGAGTGGCTGGCGGACCCGGGTGGCCACCTGCGCATCAACGACGCCAAAGCCCTTGCCGGAACGCGCGCCTTCCAGCCGTTGCCTCCCGGCAAGCAGCACACACTGGCCCGCAGCGGCGGCGGTGTCTGGTTCCGGCTGACCTTGCAGAACACTGAAGGACCGCCTGCCGCCTACATCCTGGAGGTGGCAGACGCCCGCCTTGACCACGTGCAGCTCTACATGGCCGAGGGAGGCGTAACCACCACGGGCAGTGCCTATGCCGCTTCGGCGCGTGCCTTGCCCGCCGCCAACTTCGCGTTTCCCGTCGGCATCGGGCCGCAACCCCGCGTCCACTACCTGAACATCCGCGACGATGCTGCTGCTGTCATACCGCTGCGCCTGCACACTGCCGCCGACTTCGCCGGCCGGCAGCAGCTGACCACCCTGCTGGAGGCGGTGTCCTACGGGGAGATCGGCGCCCTGGCCCTGCTCGGGCTGCTGCTGGGAGTCGTGCACCGCAGCAGGAAGCTGCTGCTGTACGGAGCCCTCGGTGCTGCGTTCGTGATCGCCCTGCTGGCCGGAAACGGCCACGGCAGGCTCTACCTGTGGCCCACAGCCTTTGGATTCGACGCCGTCGCCGAACAGTCGATGCTATGCCTCACTGCCGGATTGGGGGCGGCCCTCGCGCGCGAGATCCTCGACCTCAAGCCGGGCTGGCCACGTCTGGACCGTACACTGGCGGTCGGGGTTGTGCTGTTCCTCGGCCTTGCGCTGACGTTCTACCTGTCCCTGGTGGTCCCGCCGTGGCAACCCTTCCAGCGGCTGATGCTGTTGATCGGCGCGCCCCTGCTGGGCGTGGTCGTGGTGGCCGCATCCATCGTGATGGCCCGGCGGGGCACACGCGAGATGCGGGCTTTTGGCGTCGCCCACGCCATCGTGTGGAGCGGCGGAGTGCTCGCAGCCACCCACAGCTTCGGCTTGCTCCCCAGCAACGCCTTCACTTTCTACGCGCTGCAGTGGAGCGTGTCGCTGGGGACGCTGCTGATGGCACTGGCGTTGCTGGAGGTGCCCAACAACAAGCCCGCGAGCAGGCCTCAGGACGCCAGCAGATAACGCGTCAGCGCCTCGGGCGCGTCCAGCATCACATCGTGCCCACAGTCGATCTCGGCGGTGTCCCAGCCCCTGGCCTTGGCGCGCTCGTACTGCGGCCGGAAGATCGGGTTGCCCTCGGCCCAGCCGCTGGCGAACAGGTAGCGCACCCGCGGCACGCGGGCGAGGCCACCCGTGAGCTGCAGCGGCTGCTGGAAACAGGCCAGTGACTGCAGCGTGCACTGGCGGTCCACCCAGGCCTGGTCCGCGGTGTTCACGTTGAACGCGGCGGCCGGAATCGGCGGCGACTTCCAACCGTCGACGAGCTCATCGCCGGACACCGGTGCCAGGTTCGCCAGGCATTCGCCGTGTTCGGGCACGAAGGCATCCAGGTAGACCAGCGCGCGCAGCCGCTCCGGCATGGCATCGGCCACGCCGCTGACCACGAAGCCGGCGTAGGAGTGACCACAGAGCACGACATCGTCCAGCTCTTCCCAGCGCAGCAGGTTCATGACGTCGAGCTGGTGCGTGCGCAGGTCAACGTCGCGGGCCAGCAGGTGCGAGCGTTCGCCAACGCCTGTGAGCGTGGGGGTGAAGACCTCGTGGCCGGCGGCCTGCAAGGCCTTGCGGACGCGCTTCCAGCACCAGCTGCCGTGCCATGCGCCGTGAACAAGGACGAATGTGGTCATGGGGATCTCCTTGACGCCAGCCTAGCGGACCTCATCCTTTGGTGTCGCGTCCAGCGCCCCCAATGCCTGCAGCGTGGCCGGCAGCAGGCGGGCAAGCCGCGCCGCCCATTCGGTCTGGCCCTCGATTGATGAGATGAGGTCCTGCCGCATCTCAATCCCCACATGCAGGATGCGGCGGCCCTCGCCATGCACCGGCAGCGTGTAGTCGGTGTCGTCGCCCATCGCATAGGGCTCGTTGTCCCCCACCACCCATCCTGGCTCGGCGCGCAGCAGCGGCAGCAAGGCACCAGCGAAGCGCGTATCCCGGTGGTACATCAAACCGCAGTGCCAGGGCCGCGGCATGCCCTGCCAGACCGGCGTGAAACTGTGCACCGCAACCAGCACCGTGAGCCGCCGTGCGGCGGCACGGCGGTTGAGTTCATGCCGCAGGCGCGCGTGGTAGGGGTCGAATATCTCGCGGCGGCGCAGGCTGCGTCGGGCAGCGTCCAGATCCGCATTCCCGGGGATGTCGATGCCGCCACTACGCGCCGGGATCGAGTCCTTCACATGGGGTGGGCGGTTGCAGTCGATGACCAGGCGGGACCAGTTCTGCAACAGCAGCGGTGCGTCGAGCAAGGCGGAGACTTGCTGTGCCACGGCCGCGGCGCCGATGTCCCAGACGATGTGCTGGCTCAAGGCGTCGTCGCTGAGGCCCAGAGTGCCGAGTGCACGCGGGATGCGGCTGCTGGCGTGGTCGCAGGCCAGCAGGAAATGGCCGGCACCGTCGGCGTTCAACAGCGTGCATGCGGGGCCTTCGTCAACGGCGAGCAGGGGAGGGAATGTGTTGATAGGAAGATTCGTCGGAGGTGC
>JBJOHO010000028.1:0-11723 GCA_046047615.1 Pseudomonadota bacterium | reverse complement strand
TCGTCACCAACCGCCTGCAGGCAGCGCTGTGGCGCGAGGCCTACGGGCTGGTGGCGGCGGGTGTGGCCAGTGTCGAGGACATCGACGCAGCGATCGCCAATGGCCCGGGCCTGCGCTGGGCGCTGCTGGGGCCATTCGGCACGCAACATCTGTCCGGTGGACCGGGTGGCCTGGCCCATGTGCTGGACCATCTGGGCCCACCCATGGACGGGTTCTGGCAGGACCTGCTGCCCACGCGCCTGACACCGGAGGTGGTGCAGGCAGTCTTGGCCGGCAACGCCGAGGCACGTGCCACCACGGACCTCGACACGCTGGCGCGGGAGCGCGACGCGGCGCTGGTCGAGCTGCTGCGCCTGAAGGCGCAGCATCCGCATCTGGATTGAAGACTGCCCTCAGCCGCCCCAGACCTCGCGGGCCACACGCACCACCAGTTCCAGCTTGCGGCGCTGGTCGTCCCAGGCGATGTCGTTGCCTTCGGCGCTGCTGGCGAAGCCGCACTGCGGTGACAGCGCCAGCTGCTCCAGCGGCGCGTACTGCGACGCCTCGTCGATGCGCCGCTTGAGATCGTCCGCCGTTTCCAGCGTGCCGAACTTGCTGCTGACCAGGCCCAGCACCGCGGTCTTGCCCTTGGGCAGGAAACGCAGCGGGCGGAAGTCGCCGCTGCGCCCGTCGTCGTACTCGAGGAAATAGGCATCGAGGTCCATGCCGGCCAGCAGTGCCTCGGCCACGGGCTCGTAATCACCGCTGGCCGCGAAGGTGCTGCGGAAGTTGCCGCGGCACAGGTGCATGCCCAGCAGCATGCCCGCCGGCTTGCGGGCCACCACCTTGTTGACGAAGGCCGCATAGCGGCGCGGCAGTTCGTCCGGGTCGTCGCCACGCTGCCGCGCCGCCTCGCGCATCTTCGGATCGCAGAGATAGGCGAGGTTGGTGTCGTCCATCTGCACGTAGCGGCAGCCGGCCGCGTACAGGGCGTGCAGCTCATCGCCATAGGCGCGGGCCACGTCGTCAAAGAAGTCCGGCTCAAGTGACGGATAGGCCTGCGCGCTGATGCCACCGCGCCCGCCGCGGAAGTGCAGCATCGTCGGCGAAGGGATCGCGACCTTCGCCACGCTGCCGCGCGACAGCTGCGACTGCAGGAAGCGGTAGTTGTCCACCTCGATGCCGCGCTCGTGCCGCACCTTGCCGACCACGCGGATCACCGGCGGCGACAGCTCGCGCGTGCCGTCGGCCTTCTCGACGATGACCGGTTTGCTGGTGGCCACGCCCCCGAGCTGGTCGAGGAAGTCGATGTGGAAATAGGTCCGCCGGTACTCGCCGTCGGTGATCGCCTTCATGCCGACCGACTCCTGGAACCGGACGATCTCGGTGATGGCCCTGTCCTCCACCTCCCGCAGCTGGGCGGCGTCGATCTCGCCGCGGGCACGCTGGGCCCGGGCCGCGAGCAGGTATGCCGGACGCAGGAAGCTGCCGACGTGGTCATAGGGCGCCGGCAGGCGCAGCGGGGCGGGAGTCTGGTTCAGGGCGGGCTCGGCCATGGTCTTCGATCCTGTGGTCGGGTGATGGAGCCATCCTAGAACCGGCGCAAAATGCGCAGAAGTGATACTTTTCAACGCTTCCATGAAATTCGTGCATGTACAAGGACGCTCCCCGCCATGCTGGAACGCAGCCACCTGGACCTGGTCCGCGAGATCGAGCGGCAAGGCTCGGTCACGGCCGCCGCGCAGCGGCTGCACCTGACGCAGTCCGCGCTCAGCCACGCCATGGGCAAGCTCGAGCGGCAGCTGGGCACCGGGTTGTGGCGCCGCGAGGGCCGCGGCTTGCAGCTGACGCAGGCCGGCGGGCAGCTGCTGGCGCTGGCGCAGCGGTTGCTGCCGCAGATCGAGCAGGCGGAGCAACTGCTCAAGGGCTATGGGCGCGGCACGCGCGGCAGCCTGCGCATCGGCATGGAATGCCATCCGTGCTACCAATGGCTACTTAAAGTATCCTTTGGCTACCTTGAGTCCTGGCCGGATGTGGACGTCGACGTCAAACAGAAATTCCGCTTCGGGGGACTGGACGCGCTGCTGGAGCACGAGATCGACGTGCTGGTCACGCCGGATCCGCTGCCACGGCCCGGGCTCGTCTATGAGCCGGTATTCGACTATGAGCAGGTGCTGGTGGTCGCGCACGAACATCCATTGGCGCGCCGCGCGCACGCGACGCCGGAGGACCTGCTGGAGCAGACACTGATCACCTATCCGGTCGACATCGAGCGGCTCGACATCTACACCTGCTTCCTCACGCCGGCCGGTATCACGCCGCGCGCGCACAAGGTGCTGGAGTCCACGGACCTCATCCTGCAATTGGTCGCGCTCGGTCGCGGGGTCGCCGCCCTGCCGCGCTGGCTGGTCGAGGAGCGCGCCAGTGCCCTGTCCATCCTGCCCGTACGCCTCGGCCCCGGCGGCGTGCCGAAGCAGATCCACGTCGGCGTGCGCAGTGCTGACCTGGCGACGCCCTATCTCAAGGCCTTCATCGACACGGCCCGCGGCACGGTGTAATGCTTGCCGCAAGCCCGCGGCGCACAGCGGGTTGACATGACAACGACGACGGGTGGGGACCCGGAAGGAGCCGAGATGGCGGAACGCAGGTATCCCGCGCTGCAGCTGCATCGCGTCCCGTGGACGGACCTGACCATGGCGCAGGTGGACGCCGCCCTGCCGGCGACAGCCAGCGGGCCCAACGCCAGCGCGCCAACGGACATGCTCTCCGGTCGCCGGCTGCGCATCGTCACCGACGGCGGTCCGACCTTGGACTACCACTTCCGCAGCGCCCGCGAGCTGGCACTCGGCGAGAACGGCGGCAGGCCGGTCAAGGCCGGTTACGCCGCCACGATGGACCGCGGCCTCGTGCTGCTGTCGCACATGCTGCCTGGCACGCAGCGCGGCTGGTCGCTGGTGATCGACCTGCACACGCAGCAGGTGACGGCCTTCGAACTCGCGTTCTGCGCTTACGAGGCTGCCGAGAACGCGGCCGCCGCCGAGGCGAAGCGCGCGCCGCAATTCAAGAACGGACGTCGCCACCGCGAGGTGCAGCGCAAGGTCTGGTTCGGCTACGTCGAGCAGCCCGGGGTCGCGGCACCCACGGCGCGTCACGGCTGGACCAACCGCATGGAAGGCAAGGGCTTCCACTGGACGCTGGAGGGCGGCGCCGAAGTGCTGGAATTCCACCTCAGCATCCTCTACTCGAACTTCATCGAGCTGACCCGCCAGGGCGGCGAAATGACCTATTGCGCACCGACCGACCACATCATGGTGAACGACCACCAGTTCATCTGCGCGCGCGTCGAGGCCGAGTTTTCCGGCGCCTTCGTGCTGCAGGTGGTGGATCTGTTCGGCATGACACTGCAGGGCCTGCGTCTGGGCTTTGATGACCAGGACAGGCTGGAGTACCACCTGTACGGGGGCCGAGGCAGTGTCACCGGACAGATCGCCAGCTTCGAGGTCTTCGGCAACAACGGCGACACGCGCGGGCCGCGCCGCGTGTACCGGCCATTGGAGACCTTCGAGACGATGACCGACGCGCAGGTCAGGGAGGCCGTACTCGACAAGGCTCATGCCTTCGGCGACGGCCAGGGCAGTGGTGCCGCCGGCATGGGCGGCTACAAGAGCGAATTGGCGACGCGCTTCATCGGCAAGTCGCTGCAGGTGACCACGGAGAACGGCGGACCACAGATCGAGTATGAGTTCCTCGAATTGCGCAAGCTGCGCTGGCGCCATGCCGGCGATGCACAGTGGCGCGAGGCCTGGTACGAGATGTACGAGCCGGACGACCAGCTGTACTTCTTCGCGCACCTGCTCGATGCCGAGTGGCCGCGCGCCTGTGCCATGGTCGCGCTGGACATGAAAAATGGCCTGGCCACGGTGGTGAAAGGCACCACCGGCAATGCCTTCCGCAACAACGAGACGAGCGTCAGTTACCACTTCGGCACGTTCCGCACCGAAGGCAGCCCCACACCGCCGCGCTTCCTGCGCCATGGCTGGACCGACGAGATGGTCGGCGAGTGCGTGACCTGGAACTACCAGCGCGGCAACCCGGGGCTCACGTCGATGCACTTCTACGCCACGCCGTCGAGCTACAGCTGGATCATCTTCCAGCCGGATGGCTCGGGCGGCATGCAATGGAGCTCGCCGGGCTGGTACAGCAAGCTGCGCGATGGCGTCTATCTGATGGCGTGGATCGAGGAGGCCTGCAACGGCACGCTCGGCGTGATCTGCTTCAACCAGCGCACGATGCATGACGCAGGCTTTGGCTACCACGTCGGCAGCCGCGGCCTCAGCCTCAACGTGATCGGCGCGCGTGCCCGCCATGCCGGCCGCTTCGACATCGCCCACCACCTGGGCCTGAAGGCCTGAGGAGCCCGCATGAACGAGCCAACACGCCGGCCGACGCGCCGGCAGTTCGTCCTGCAGGGTGGCACCTTGCTTGGTGCGGGCCTGGCAGTCGCCGCCGCTGCCCCACCGCCGGACCCATCGACCGCGCCAGCCGCCGATGCCGACACGAGGCTGGCCTTGCTGCCGCTGCAGGGCCGGCTGCTCGCGGTCCTCACGCGGGGCGATGCCGATGTCCTGCCGGAGCTGTTCACCGCCGAGGCCACGCTGCAGATCGACGCCATGACACTGCAGGGCACGGCTGCGATCAGCCACTGGCTGGCCACCCGCGCCGAGGGCAAGGCGCCCTACCACCGTGCCTACCGGCAGGCTGCGCTGCGGCCGGAGGACGAAGTGCATCCCGCCAGCGGCGGCGCGCAGGCGACGCTGCGCTTCCACGTCGAGGCCGAAGCCTGTACGCCGCTCACCGACGACTGCACGGCAGCGCAGATGGCCCGCCTGCAGGGCCTGCTCGCCGACCGGCAGTGGGAGCAGGGCATGTTCGAGGCGCAGGTGACGCGGCGCCAGCAAGGGTGGCGCGTCGAGGCCCTGTCTTACCGCAGGGCTTGAACGTCGGAGGATGGACAACCTCACGCACACGCTGGTCGGCGCCATCGCCGGCGAAGTGGCGGCACGCTGGACACGTCCGGTGCCCGGTGGCCTCGCGCCAGGGCCGCGCCGCGCCCTGCTGGTGACGCTCGGCGCCGTGGGCGCCAGCCTGCCGGACATCGACGTGCTGTGGACCCTCGAGGCCCTCACCGGCGACAAGCTCGATTACATGGTCCACCACCGCGGCCACACGCACACGCTGCTGGGCTGCCTGTTGCTGGCCTGGCTGCTGCGGGGCGCCGGCCTGCTGTGGGCGCGCTGGCGCGGGCACACGCCGGCCCCGGCCGATCGCCGTACGATCGGCCTGCTGTCGGTTTCGACGCTGCTGCTGCACCTGGCCTTCGATGCCCTGAACAACTACGGCATCCATCCGTTCTGGCCGTTCGACAACCGCTGGTACTACGGCGATGCCGCTTTCATCATCGAGCCGCTGTTCTGGCTGGCCAGCCTGCCGCTGCTGTTCCTGCTGCACAGCCACTGGGCGCGCGGCCTGCTCGTCTTCGCGATTCTCGCAGCCGCTGTGCTCGTGATGGTCCTCAACCGCGCCGATCTGCTGCATGTGGCGTCGGTGCTCGGCGCCGCCGCCCTGCTCGCGCTGCTGGCCTGGCGGCTGGCGCCACGGTGGCGCGCGGTGCTGGCGGCCGGTGCCGTGCTCTGCCTCGCCGGCGGCCTGCTGCTGCAGGCGCGTGCGGTGGCGCGCGACGCCCGGGCTGAGGTCGCTGCGCGATTCCCGCTGGCGCAGTTGCACGATGTCGTGCACACGCCGGACCCGACACAACCGCGCTGCGCCTCGCTGCTGCTGGTGATGCAGGACGGCGAGGACTACGTCGTGCATCGCGCGCGCCATGTCGCCGCTGGTGCCACGGCCGCCGGCCGCTGCCCGGACCTTGACGCTGGCGCAGCCACCACGGCGCGCTGGGTCATGCGTCCGCTGCCGGACTCAGCGCAGCTGCTGTGGCAGGGCGAGTACCGCCTGCCGCTGGCGACGCTGCGCGACATCGCCCGCGCATGCCGCGGCCGGCGCTTCCTGCAGTTCGCACGCGTGCCCTTCGTGCAGGACGACGCCGATGGCCGCCGCGCGGGCGACCTGCGCTTCGACCGTGAAGCGGGTCCGGGCTTCACCGAGCTGAGCCTGCCCCTGCAGCCGCCGGCCAGTTGCGACAGTCCCTCTGTTCTTGCCGCGCCCTGGCAGCCGCCGTTGCTGCCCCTGTTGACCAGCCCTCGAGGACCTAGCCGATGAATGACGAACACCACGCTGCGCTGGACCGCCGGCGCCTGCTGGGCGGTCTGGCGGTTGCTGCCGCCGGCACCGCGGGCGCCTTCGCGGGGCTGCTGCCCGCGCAGGCCGCTGCTCAAGCCAACGCGACTGCTGCAGCTGACGCAGGCTACGGACCCTCGCAGGCACCGACCATCACCGACGTGAAGGACAAGGTCGCCTACATCACCGGCGCATCCAGCGGCATTGGCCTCGGCATCGCGCGCGTGCTGCACGAGGCAGGCGCCAAGGTGGTGCTCGGCTATATCGACGACGCCCAGATCGCCGAGGCCCTGAAGTTCTTCCCGGCCGGCGACGCACGCGTGCATGCCATCAAGCATGACGTCATGGATGCCGCCGGCTGGATACGCACTGCCGATGAGATCGAGCGGCGCTTTGGCGGCACGCACATCCTCATCAACAACGCCGGCGTTGGCCTGCAGGCACCGGCCAGTACGGGCACGCTCAAGGACTGGGAGTGGGGCCTGGGCGTGAACCTGTGGGGGCCGATCCACGGCGTGCACACCTTCGTGCCGCGCATGCTGGCCAGCGGCCAGGGCTGCCAGATCGTCACCACCACCTCGACCAGCGGCATCCTGCCGGGCAGCGGTGCCGGCATCTACACGGTGGCCAAGATCGCCGCCGTCGGCCTGATGGAAGAACTGCGCCACGAACTGCGCAATACCAACATCGGGACCACCGCTTTCATTCCCGGCCTCACCACCACCAACATCGGCCAGAGCGAGAACTACCGCCCCGAGGCCCTGCGCAACGAGGGCCCGGCCGCCGTCGCGCCCGGTGCCCGCCCGCGTGCCGCCGCGGGTGCCGCGCCGCCTGCCAGCCGCCCCCCACCGCCACCGCCCACGACGCCGGCCTGGACGCGCCCGCAGGACCCCTTGGTGGTCGGGCGCTTCGTGCTCGACGGCATCCTGAACAACGACCTGTTCGTGGTGCTGCAGCCGGAGTACCGCATGGGCGTGGAGGCACGCTGCAACGCGCTGCTCGAATCGATGGTGCCATTCACGCCGATGCCCGCCCACATGCAGGGCCGCAACTACGACCGCACGCCGATCTTCGTCCAGGAGATCGCTCACCGCCGCGCCACCCGCCAACGCAACATCCCGGGGACCTGAGCCATGACCGACCGCTACACCCTGAGCCGCCGCCACCTGCTGGGCGGCCTTGCCGCCGCCGCCGGCGTGATCTCCACCGCGGCCACGGCCGCCGCCGAACCCGGCACAGCTGCCGCGGCTGCGCCGGCTGACACGCCTGACATGGGCCCGCACCAGGCGCCGCCGGTGCCGGACGTGAAGGACAAGGTCGCCTACATCACCGGCGGCTCCAGCGGCATCGGCCTCGGCATCGCACGCGCGCTGCACGAGGCGGGCGCCCGCGTGATCCTCGGCAACTACAACGACAGCCAGTTCGCCGAGGCATTGAAGTCCTTCCCCGACAGGGACCCGCGCGTGGCCACCGTGGTGCACGACGTGATGGAGCGCGATGCCTGGGAGCGCAAGGCGGATGAGATCGAGCGCCACTTCGGCAAGGTCCACATCCTGGTCAACAACGCGGGCGTGGGCCTGTTCTCGAAAGTCACCGACGGCTCCCTGAAGGACTGGGACTGGGGCATGGGCGTGAACTTCTGGGGCCCGGTCTATGGTGCGCGCACTTTCGTGCCGCGCATGCTGGCCCACAAGGAAGGCAGCCACATCGTCACCACCACCTCCACCGATGGTGTGTTGCTGGGCACGGCAGGCATCTATGCCGTGACCAAGCTCGCCGCCTCGGGCCTGATGGAACAGCTGCGCCACGAGCTGCGCGCCACCAACATCGGCACCTCGAACCTGGTGCCCGGCATGACCACCTCGAACCTCGGCCGCAGCGAAACCTACCGGCCCGAGGCCTTGCGCAACGAGCCGCCTCCGGGTGCGCCCGCCGGCGGTGCGCGGCCCGCGGGCCCGCGCTTCCAGATGCCCACGCCACCGCCCGGCACGCCACCGCTGTGGGCGCGGCCGCAGGATGCCCTCACCGTGGGCCGCATGGTCGTCGACGCGATCCAGCACAACGACATGTGGATCTTCCCGGCGCCGGAGTACCGCGTGGGCCTGCAGGCCCGCTGCGACGCGATGCTCGAGTCGATGGTCGACTACTCGCCGATGCCGGCGCACATCGCCGCCGGCCGCGACCGCTACTACCGCACGCCGATCTACGTCCAGGAAGTGGCGCACCGTCGCGCCACCCGCAAGCGCAACCTCCAGGGAGCCTGATCCATGAAGACATCCATGAAGGCGGCCTGTGCCGCCATGCTCGGCCTCGCCGGCGCGCTCATCGCCCCGGCCGCGCTGGCCGAAGTGTCCTGCACACGTGCCGGCCTGCAGGAGGCGGTGAACCTCTACCTCAAGGCCCAGGGCAGCGGTGACCTGTCGGGCCTGCCTTTGGCCAACGGCGTCGGCTACCAGGAAAACATGGCGCCGGCCGACATCACCAAGGGCTTCCTCACCAAGCCGCTGAAGATCGACCACCATCGCAGCTTCCTCGACACGGACAGCTGCCAGACCTTCACCGAGGTCATCGTCACGGACAAGGCCGCGCCCTATGTGGTCGCGGCGCGCCTGCGCGTGAACCACAGCCGCATCGCCGAGGTCGAGACGCTGTGGACCACCACCGGCTACTGGCTGTTCAACGCCGAGGCCTACCTGAAGTATTCCTCGACAGAGGCGTGGGACCCGATCCCGCCGGAAGACCGCGATACGCGCGGCACGCTGGTGGCGGCGGCCAACGCCTACCTCGATGCCTTCCTCGAGAAGAAGATCGACCTCGTGCCCTGGGGTTATCCCTGCGTGCGCGTCGAGGGCGGCATGTACACGGGCAAGGGCACGCCAGCCGACAGCTGCGATGTCGGGGTGCCCGGGGGCGTGAACATCGCCAACCGGCGCTTCGTCGTCGACGAAGTGCTGGGCACGGTCGCCGTGTTCTGCACCTTCGGTGCCGGCGGGCCCAACGGCGGCAGCGGTGCGCCGGACACGCACCTGTTCCGCGTCGAGAACGGCAAGCTGCGTTACGTGCACACGCTGACGCACCTGCTGCAGCGGAACTTCCGCGGCACCACCAGCGGCAGCGCGCAGTAGCCGACTGCGCGCCGCCCCGGCCTTCCTGCCGCCGCCTCAGCCGGCGGCGGGAGGCAGCTGGTCGCCCGGCACCCAGAAACCGTGCACCTGCGGCGCCGCCCGGTACGGCAGGTGCACCGTGGCGATGGGCCCGTCGGCCATTTGCTGCGTGTCGACCACCAGCAGGTCGGCACGGCCGTTCTCGTTGCGGCGCGAGCACACACCCACCAGATAGCCATCGCCTTCCGGCGCGCCCTTGCGGCGTGGCACGAAGCACATCTCCGACAGCTGCGCGTCCGGACCCGGGATGAAGAAATCGACCTTGCCGGTCTGGTGGTCGAAGCGCGCCCAGCGGCTGCCCGCCTGGCCTGACGACAGCAGGAAGCCATAGCGGTAGGGCACTGTGTGGTAGCGGTCGTCCTGCCGCGCCAGCGCGCCGGTCACCTCCGGGTGCATCACCTGCATTTCAAAGCTGCGCGGGTTGCGCTGGCTCACGTCGAGCGAGAAGCGGCGCACGCGGCCCGCCGCCTTCACCGGGTCGAAGGGTTCGTGCAGGTTGGGGAAGAACGGGAACTGGTTGGCGTCGCCACCGTCCATGTCCACGTACACGCGGTCACCGTCGCTCCAGGCGCCCATCACGTGCGTGCACATGGTTTGCGGGCCCTTCACCCACTTCAGGTCCTTGCCGTCGCCGCCGCGGCGCATCACGCCCAGGTAGGTGTCCTTGGTCGAGTCCCAGCCCCAGTGCAGGCCACCGGCCTTCATGCGCTCCTCGCCAAGGTAGGCCAACGGGTAGCACAGGAACACGATGTGCTTCTCGGTCACCGCATAGTCGTGGATCTCGCTGCAGTAGGGCGCCTTCACCCAGGTCTTCCACAACGTGCGGCCCTGCGGCGAGATCTCGAACACCTCGAGGTCGGTGCTGCCCAGGCCGCGCGCCTCATAGCCGAAGCCCAGCAGGTTGCCTGTGTGCGGGTCGTTCTTCGGATGCGCGGTGAAGGTCTCGCCTTCCAGCCTGCCGTCGAAACGGTACAGGCCGTCGAGCGTCTCGAGCGTGTGCGGATCCAGTGCCGCCGGCATCGAGTCTTCCTTCATCGCCAGGATGCGGCCGTTGTGGTACCAGACTTGCGTGTTCTGCGTGGCGCGGCTCACCTGCCGCACGCTCGGGTCGTCGGTGTAGGGATTGCGGTACACGCCATACAGCGAGCGCCGTGCGGCGTGCTGCGCCTTCCAGCGCGGGTTCTGCACCCAGCGGCTGCGGTAGTCCACATGCCCCTTGCTGATGCGGAACAGACTGGCGTGGCCCTCGCCATCGAAGTTGATGTCGTACTCCTGGCCCACGGCCTTGGGGTACTGCGCATCCGGCCCCACGCGGTAGAAGCCGCCGTCCAGGTCATCCGGCAGGTCGCCTTCCACCTCGCAGTCGTACAGCGTGTTCTCGGAACGGTTAACCGCGCCCGTGGCAGCGCCCCCGGCACCGAACTGCCCGCGCTGCTTCGGGAACTGCACCTCCGCCTGTGCGGCCTGCGGTGCCAGCGCCGCGCCGGCAGCGGCGCCCAGTGCTGTGGCGCCGGCCAGAAAACGGCGGCGGTCGATGTTTGTGTCGTGGTTGTCGTGGCTCATTTTCGATTACCCCCCGTGGTCGCCGGCTCCGGCCGGTTTGTGTGTGGGTGGAGCATATACTCGGCACGACGTGACACGATGCTGGGGGGAGAAGCCATGTACCACGTGCTGCAGCCGCGCCGCGGGTTGACACGCTGATGACGATGGAAGGCCTGCCCGATGTAACGTCGCTGGATCCCGCCCTCGACCTGCGCTTCGAGCGCCTCGTGCCGCTGCCGCTCGAGCGCAACTGGGCTGCTTGGACGCAACCCACGCTGCTCACGCAGTGGTTCACGCCGGCGCCCTGGCGGACGGTGGAGGCCCGCGTGGACCTGCGGCCCGGCGGGGAGTTCGCCACGGTGATGCAGTCGCCCGACGGCGAGCGCTTCACGAACACGGGCTGCTACCTCGAGGTCGTGCCCCACGAGCGCTTGGTCTGGACCAACGCCCTGTTGCCGGGCTTCCGGCCCGTGCCACCGCCGGCGTCGGGCAGCGTGGACTTCCTGTTCAGCGCCTGCATCGAACTGGCGCCGGTCGGCGCCGGGACCCGCTACCGCGCCACGGTGCGGCATGCCGACGAGGCCGGCTGCCGCCAGCACCGCGAGATGGGCTTCGAAGCGGGATGGGGCGCGGCGCTGGCGCAGTTGGTGGCGTTGATGGCACAGCGATAGGTCTGCAGGCTGCATCTGTCGACGCATGACGCTTGATTCGTCCCGCCAATACCGACTACTTTCGTATTTCGCG
>JBJOHO010000027.1:0-2843 GCA_046047615.1 Pseudomonadota bacterium | reverse complement strand
GGCCATTGCTGAGACGCGGGGCGAACTGGTGCTGCTGTGCGACCAGGATGACGTGTGGCAGCCGCAGAAGATCCGCCGGATGGTCGAGGCGTTTGCGGAGCAGCCTGCCATGCAGCTGTTGGTGCACGACGCCCTGGTGGTTGACGAGCGGCTGCAGTGGCACGGCGACAGTTTCAGCCGCCGGTTGCGCGATGACGGGCAGTCGCCCTGTGGCTGGTTGGGAATGGCGATGGGCGTGCGGGGCCGCTTTGCGCGCGCCTGTTGCCCAGTGCCGCCGACTTGGCCGCAAGGGCATGACGACTGGCTGGCAGCCTGTGCGCTTGCACTGGAGGCACGGGCCCGGCTTGGGGGAGATGCGTTGGCGCTCTACCGTCGGCATGCGCGGGCGGCCTCCTCGATTCCCCTGCATGTCACCCAAGGGCAGCGCGACCGCTGGAGCAGCAGTGTGCGCCAGTTGATCGACTCGGCAACCACGGTGATCGGACACTCTGAAGCACCGCTCATCAATTGGCTGGAGAGCAAGGCCCGGGTATTGGTCAGCACGGGGGTGAGTGATGCCGCTTCCTTGCAGAGGGCAGTAGCAAGGCTGCGGCAGCAGGAAGCGCAGCGCTTGCATCGTCTTGCATTGCTGCAACTGCCCCGTCGCCACCGCTGGCGCGAAGTGCTACGGCTGTGGCGCAGGGGCGGTTATGACGCGTTCAGTGGCTGGCGCAGTGCCGTCAAGGACTTCACCCTGTCGCCGCGTTGAGGCACGACGGGATCCCAAGGCGCAACACTCATGCACGTCATTGTCCACATCGGCACGCACAAGACGGGAACGACCTCGTTGCAGGCCTTCTTGCGGCAGCATGCCCGGCAGTTGTCGGCGGCTGGCGTCCATGTGCCGGTAGCAGGCACGCTGGATCCGCTGTCCGGGCACCACAACCTGGCCTTCGAGCTCTACGGTGACAGCCGCTTCGACCCTGCAGCAGGGACCTGGGACTCGTTGCTGCAGGAACTGTCTGCTCGCGCCGAACCACGGGCCATCGTCTCGAGCGAGGCTTTCGAATACCTGGTGGCACGGCCAGAGGCACTGTGCAGGCTGGAGGAGCTCCTGACGGCAGCCGGCCATACCGTCGAATACTGGGTTGTTTTCCGGCGTCCGGGCAGTCATGCCGTGTCGCTGTACGGTACCTTGCTGGGCTTGGGGCTGCGCCAGCGCTTTCCGGTGTTCGTGGCCCGCCTGCTTTGGGCCGGCCGGGTGGTCATGCGCGGCCGGTGGGTGTTCGAGTTCCGCCGCCAGCGTTTCATCAGCGCCTGGCGCGCCGGGAGCAGCGGCCGCCTGCGCATCTGGCACCACGAAAATCTCGCGGCACAGCAGGGCCTGCTGGTGCACGTTCTGGAACAGCTGCACTGCAGTGGGCCTTTGCTGGAGGCCGCGGCTCTTGCACCCCGGCTGAACCCCGGCCTGCAGCCCCACAAACGGTGGGACCGCCGGCTGGGGGCCTGGTTGATCGACCTTCGGTTCAGCCATGCATGACACGGCCCTCGATTCGGGCGCGAAGTTCTTTGCGCAGTACAGCCCACCCTGCGCAGCGGGCGAGGTTGTGCGCGTCGTGGACATCGGCTCGCAGGACGTCAACGGGTCGCTGCGCGAAGTGTGCCCGCCCCAATATGACTACCTCGGCCTGGATTACGCCGCCGGCAAGGGCGTGGACCGGGTGATGACCGACCCCTGCCAGATTCCCCTGCCCACGGGGTCGGCAGACCTCGTGGTGAGCAGTTCCTGCTTCGAGCATGCGGAACTGTTCTGGGTGCTGTACCTGGAGGCGTTGCGTATCCTCAAGCCGCACGGCTTGCTGTATTTGAATGCGCCATCGGCCGGTGGCGTGCACCGCTATCCACTGGATTGCTGGCGCTTCTACCCGGACAGCGGCCTGGCCTTGAGCCGCTGGGCCCACCACAGCGGCCTTCAGGAGGTGGCCCTGCTCGAGTCCTTCATCGACAGCAACGGCATGTGGGGAGACTTCGTCGGCATCTACCTGCGGGACGCGCGTTTTGCCGCGCACTATCCGCAGCGTGTGCATGCGCTCAAGCCAGGCGTCACGAACATCCGCTGCATCGAACAGGGCGACGAGGTCGTCTGGCCTGCAGGCTATGTGGTGCGCCCACCCCCAGTGCTGAGCCTGCGGCAGCGCGCCCTGCGGCGACTACGCGGCCTGCTGAGCGCGCCGTGAGCGCGGCAGCCGTCGGCCCAAGCGTGGCGGTGGCTATGGCCACCTACAACGGGCGTCCCTATCTTGAGGAGCAGTTGGAGAGCATCTGCCGCCAGAACGTGCTGCCCGATGAGCTCGTGATCCGCGATGACGGCTCGACGGACGGCAGTCTGGAGGTGTTGGCGCGGTTCGAGGCGCAGGCGCCCTTCCCGGTAAGGCTGCTGGAGCCCGGCGCGCGCCTCGGCGTCGCCGGGAACTTTGCCGCGGCCATCGCCGCCACACGCAGTGAGCTGGTGCTGCTCTGCGACCAGGACGATGTCTGGGCGCCGCAGAAGGTTCAGGTGCTGCGCGATGTGTTCGCCGCGGACCCCACGCTGACCTTGGCCGTGCACGACTGCGAACTGGTGGACGGCGACCTCGTCAGCGCTGGCGACACCACGCTGGGCCGGCTGGCCCGCATTCCAGGAACGCCCGGTGACCTGCTGGGTATGGCCACTGCGGTACGGGGCCCTTTTGCCCGCGCCTGCGTGCCCATCCCCGACGACTGGCCGGAAACACATGACCGCTGGTTGCAGTTCTGCGTGCGCGCCCTCGGGCGCAAGCGGCTGGTGCATGAAGTGCTTGCCCAGTACCGCAGGCACGAGGCAG
>JBJOHO010000026.1:0-2923 GCA_046047615.1 Pseudomonadota bacterium | reverse complement strand
GTGCAGCTTCGCCGTTCAGTTCACGCTGCCGGGCGTCTTTTGCGCTCGGCCTGCGCCAGATCCCAGCTGACCTGCAGGTTCATCCACAGCCTGGCCGATGTACCCAGCGCCGCTGCAAGATCCAGTGCGGCCTCGGCGGTCACGCCACGCCGACCCTTGATGAACTCGTTGAGCCGCGCCCGCGTCCATCCCACCTTCGCGGCGAAGGCGGTCTGCGTCATGCCTGCAGGCAGGAGGAACTCCTCCAGCAGCATTTCTCCGGGATGGAAGGGGTTGGCGGGCTGCAGGGTTGCAGTCTTGCTCATGTGCTTTCAGTGGTAATCGACGATGGACACGTCATGGGCATTGCCCCCATGCCATCGAAACACCACCCTCCATTGGTCGTTGATGCGGATGGAATGGAAACCTGCGCGGTCGCCACGCAGCGCCTCCAACCGGTTGCCCGGCGGAACCCGAAGGTCAGAGAGTTCCGCCGCCTCGTGCAGGTAGAGCAGCTTGCGCCGCGCGGTCCGATGGACTTCCGCGGGAAACAGGCGAACTGCCCGGGTTCGTCTGTCGAAGAACAAGTCCTCGGCAAGATCGTTCCTGAACGACGCAATCATGTTGTGATGTTATCGACAGCCGATAACAACTTCAAGGTTCAGCTCAGCTTGCATGGGACGCTGCAGCCTTGAGCAGCAGCGTGCCACCGCGAGGGCAGCGCGCCTTGCATACACTGCGCTTCAGCCCACCCACGGTCCTGCACCTGCGCGATGGCGAGGTGGTGGTCTTCCGCCGGCCTGACAGCCCGCTATGGCAATGCCGCTACAAGCTGCCCGATGGCCGGTGGATATGCGCCTCCACGCGGCAGGCTGCGGACGGAGTTGGCAGGCGATCGTAGCCGCAGCGTGCTAGCCTCGAACCGCACATGCTTCTGGGGCGTCAGGCCAACCGGCTGGCGGGGGAAATGAAACACACGATCGCGCTGCTCCTCATCGCACCGTCCCTCGCCGGGGCGGCCGATCTCTGCGCCTCGCTGGCGCTTTTCACGCCAACACAGGTTGCCGAAGGGAAGGTCTACTTCGAATCCTCCTGCGGTCTGTGCCACCAGTTCACCCTGCAGGGCAGGACGCCGGGCAACCTGGCCAACGAAGTGCCCAACAGCTTCGATGGCTTCTCGGACTTCTATGTCCGGTTTGTCGACAACGCGGGGGGCAGCGTCCCGCCGTTGGTGGGTCCGAAGTTCATGGGCAAGTTCAAGTCTTTCCCGGAGTTCATGCTCTACGCCCCCTCCGCATCGAGCACGCCGCAGTTCTATCCCCCGGCGGCCCCGAAGACAGATTTCTGGCCGGACACGAACGTTCGTCTCGCGGCTTACATCCTGGCAAAAAACTGCGAGAAGCCGGCTGCTGCCGGTTGAACGCTTGCGAAGGGTCCGCCACTTGCCGCTTGTGCTTCTGGCCGCGCTGCTTGGGGCCTGCAGCAGTGCACGGCCCGTGGTGGCACCGCCTGTCGTCGGGGGCGATCGTGACGCGCACGGCTGCATTGGTTCGGCGGGGTATTCCTGGTGTCCGCGCACGCAGCGCTGCGAACGGCCGTGGGAACTGGCGGCCACGGCCGGATTCGAGTCATCACCGGCGGCCTTCGCGCGCTACTGCGAATCCCGCTGAGTTCCGCCCGACTGTGCGGGCTTGCGGTTGCCCTCAGCGCTTCACCGTGTCTTGGCTGCCACCCGCTACCTACCTTTCGCGCCATTTGCCGGGAATGACGGGATTCGCTCCCGCGCCTGCGACACGACCTCGCGCGCGTCTTCCGCCGTCAGCCAAGCTTGGCGGCGCAGCTCTCGCGCACTGGCCTCCACGCGCCGTACATAGTCGCGGCCACTGCCATGCAGCTGCTGCAACCGCGCTGCGTCGAAGGGATACATGTAGCCATCGAACATGCAGCTGAAGGCCCCGGTCTTGGCGCCGACATAGCGCGCCGCGGGCACGTCCACCAGCGGTGACCGCACACCGCCAATCGCATTGCCCGCCGCGTCGGTAACAAAAGCCCGCTCGGGATCGAAGGGCAGGGCCACGGGCATGCGCAACTGCAGGGGCTGTGAATGCGGGGCCACCGTGCCGTGGCGCACCCAGGCGTCGAGGTGGCGCCATGCGGCATTGATGGCCAGTCGGGCGGGGAAGTCGGTGTCCTGCACGCCGGCGGGCTGACAGGCCAGCGCTGGGGGCGAAGCCTCGCCCGTGGCGCGCAGTCTGTCCGCGTCGTTGGCGAAGGAGCGCGCTTCCCACGGGTCGGCATGCGCGGCACCGGCCACCTCATGCCGACGGTACAGGTCCGGTGCTGTATCGGCGTCGGGGCGCCGGCTGGACAGGTTGGTGCCGATGTCGCCTTCCGCGAAGAGTTCGATCACGGGAACACCTGCGGGCGCGGTCTTTGACCGCGGATCCTCGTCGCTGAAACTGGGGGCGCACTGGTGCAGTGGGACTTGCCAAGGCGGGCTGCCGCTGTACAGGAATCCGTCGTACAGCGGCCCGCCGTTCGGGCCCTGCACGTGGCGTGAAAACACGGAGGCCCAGGTCCGCGCGTAACCCGCCGTCTGCGACTGGCCCGTCATGTACAGGCGTGCCGCGGGTTGCCGCAGGGGGTTCGCCGCCGTCGTGCTTTTCAGCAGCGCACCGAGTTGGGTGAGGATGTCCCAGGCGAGGCCGGTCTCCTCGGTACTCGATGACGGTTGCGACCAACGGTTGATCGCGGTCTCTGCGCACTGCGGCCCCTTGGCCACATGCGCCATCGACAAGCCGCCATAGCGGACGGGGTCGAAACGGCGCAGCGAGCGCAGCGTGTAGGGCTTCACCGTGACGCCAACCCACGCCTGGCCATCGGCGATGAACTGGCGGTGGGAGTGGCCCCACATGATGGGCAGGTCCACGGGCGTCGAAGGGTT
>JBJOHO010000025.1:0-5005 GCA_046047615.1 Pseudomonadota bacterium | reverse complement strand
GAACACGAGTTCGATCACCGCGTAGGTGGAGGCCAGGATGGCGAACTGCAGGCCCAGCGAGCGGGATGGCTCGATGAACTGCGGCAGAAAGGCCATGAAGAAAAGCAGCGCCTTCGGGTTGGTGAGCGCGGTCAGGAAGGCCTGTCGGTAAAGCGTACCCACAGCCGCGGGCCTTCCATCGGCCCGCAGGTCCACCCCGATGGGTGGTGAGCGCCACACCTGCACGCCGAGCCATACCAGGTAGGCACCGCCTGCCCACTTCAACACCGTCAGCCAGACCGGGGACGCCTGCAGCAGCGCACCGATGCCGAACATCGACATCGCGATCAGCGCCGCAAAGCCCGTGACACCCCCCAGTGCGGTGAACACCGCCTTGCGCGGCCCGTGCAGGGCGCCGTGGGTCAGCGCCAACAAGCCGTTGGGGCCCGGCGAGAGCGCCAGGCCGACGGAAGCCAGCAGGTAGATCAGCCAGGTTTGGGGGTCCACGCCACCAGTCTATGCCCGTCCCTTCCAGGATCCTCAGAGCGCCCGGTCGGTGGCTTGCCATGCCACCGCGCACGCCTGGACCGGGGGTGATGGGCCATCGCGGTTCGGAGAGCCACACGGGCGGCCATCCCTGCACCCGTCTTCCATCAGTCGTATAACGAGTATCGTTATAGACTCTCCAGTGTGATCAAGTCCTTTCGCTGCCGGGCGACCGAAGCCCTCTTTGCCGGCCGAGGGGATGCCCGCTGGGCGAACATGCGGATCGTTGCTGAACGAAAGCTGCAGATGCTTCACCGTGCGGCCCGGCTCGACGATCTTCGGATACCGCCCAACAACCGCCTCGAAGCCCTTCGCGGCGATCGTCGAGGGCAGCACAGCATCCGCATCAATGACCAGTGGCGACTGTGCTTCCGCTTTGACGACGGCAGTGCCTGGGACGTCGAGATCGTGGACTATCACTGAAACTGAAGGGAGTCTTTTCGTGGCCAACCCCATCAACGGCATGCGACCCATTCACCCGGGCGAAGTGCTGCGCGAGGAGTTTCTGACCCCCATGGGCCTGACAGCACACGCCTTGGCGATGGCACTGCACGTGCCGGCGCCGCGCATCAATGACATCGTTCGCGAACAACGCGGTGTCACGGCCGATACAGCGATGCGGCTGAGCCGGTTTCTCGGCACCAGCGCGGAGTTCTGGATGGGCCTGCAGGCTGACTTTGAGATGGCCCGGGCGCGCGACGCGCTTGCCGAGGATCTGGCGACCATCAAACCCTGGAAGGCCCCCGTCGCGGCCTGAGGCACTTTGCGTCCAGCACCCTGCCCGGGCGCGGATTCGTCATTCATGCCGCAACGTCCTGCTCACCTTGCACTCACTTCGACAACCATGAACCCAAGTTCATTTCCCCGCATCGACGGCGCGCGCCTGTGGCAACGCCTGATGGACCTGGCCGCTATCGGTGCGACGCCGCGTGGCGGCGTGTGCCGCATCGCCTTGACCGAGCTCGACCGCCAGGGGCGTGAGCTGTTCTTGCGCTGGGCCACCGAGCTCGGCTGCACCGTGAGGCGAGACGGCATCGGCAACCTGTTTGCGCGCCGCGAGGGGACAGACCCCTCCTTGCCCGCCGTGGCCACGGGAAGCCACATCGACACCCAGCCGACCGGCGGCCGCTTCGACGGTAACTACGGCGTGCTGGCGGGGCTTGAGGTGCTGAACACGCTCAACGACCGAGGCATCCGCACCCGTGCGCCGCTGGAGGTGTGCGTGTGGACGAACGAGGAGGGCTCGCGCTTCGTGCCGGTGATGATGGGCTCGGGGGTGTACGCCGGGGCCTTCACGCTGGACCATGCGCTGGCCGCCCGCGACGTGGACGGCATCAGCGTCCGTGAGGCGCTGGCCGCCACCGGCCAGGCCGGGGAAGCCCCCGCCGCCGTGGCCGACGGGGCACCGCGCTTCGATGCCTATTTCGAAGCCCACATCGAGCAGGGCCCGGTGCTCGAGGACGCGGACATCACCATCGGGGTGGTCAGCGGCGCGCTCGGCCAGCGCTGGTTTGACGTCACCGTCCACGGCATGGAGGCGCACGCCGGCCCCACCCCCATGGGCCTGCGACGCGACGCCCTGCTGCCGGCCGCCGCCCTGATGCAGCGCGTCAACGCCATCGCCATGGCCGAACAGCCGCACGGCCGCGGCACGGTGGGCCAGGTGCGGGTGCATCCCAATTCGCGCAACGTCATTCCCGGCCGGGTGCACTTCACGGTGGACCTGCGCCACCTGCACACCGAGGGCCTGGTGCGGATGGAGACCGCCCTGCGCGCGGCCGTGGCCGAAGCCGAAGCGGCCAACCCCGGCGTGACGATCGACGTCCAGCCGGTGGTCGAATACCCGCCTACCGCCTTCGACCCCGCCTTGCAGTCGCTGATCGGCGATGGCGCAGCGTCCCTCGGCTTGCCGACCATGACATTGCCCAGCGGCGCCGGTCACGACGCCGTCTACGTCGCCCGCACCGCCCCCGCCGCCATGATCTTCGTACCCTGCAAGGACGGCATCAGCCACAACGAGATCGAGGACGCCCGCCCCGAGCATCTGGAAGCCGGCGCCAACGTGCTGCTGCACGCGATGCTGGCGCGGGCGGGACGGGATTGATAACGTGGTCTGACCCCATTTTTATCGGGCCCGAGCCACGAGGTTGACGATGGGGGGTCCTGGTCCACAGTGGCCTTTTAAATGGGGTCAGACCACTGTTTTTAAAAGGAAAACCACTCTCCAGCCATTGCCGCGCGCAGCACGTCGGCATGGTCGTCAGGACGGTGTGCGGGCGGTTTTAATGTGGAAGACACCTTGCAGCGGACGAGCGTGACCCTGGCTGCTGCGAGCCACGATGCGTGGGCAGCGGACGTTTGTGCGACGCCCTGATAGCCGCTCAGGCGCTGGCCGCAGCCTCGGGGATGAAGCCGTGCTTGCGCAGCATCTTCATCCAGCGCGGGGCGTTTCGGGCCACATTCAGGGCCTCGTAGTCGACGCTCCTGTCTTGGTAGTGGGTGCCGTTGGCCAGCATCGCGTGGATGGTGCGCAGCATCTTGTGCGCCAGCGCCACCACCGACTTCTTGTGCCCCTTGCGAATGGCCAGCGAGTCGAACTTGGCTTTGAAGGCGCAGCGCGTTCGCGCCGCCGCCTGAGCAAACTCGCACAGCAGCCTTCTGACCCAGGCGTTGCCCTTGCGGATGCGCCCGCTCGCGCGCTTGCCCGCACTCTCGTTGTTGCCCGGACAGATCCCCACCCAACTGGCCAGGCGCTCGGCGCTGCCGAAGGCCGACATCTCGGGCGTGATCTCCACCAGCAGCATCGCTGCACCGATTCGATCCACACCGGGCATGGTCTGCAGCAGATTCAGCTGCGCCTGCCAGGGCTGCAGGCCTTGCAGCAGATGTTCGTCGAGCTTGGCCACGCGCCGCTCCAGGTCCTCGATGTGGTCCAGGATCTCGGCGGCCACGAAGCGGTGGTCGGCGCTGAACTGATCCGTGCTCAGCGCCTCGAACAGCTCCTCGCGCGTCGAACGCAGCCGCCCCTTGCAGTCCAGGATCTCGTGCATCGGCTTGCCCTCGATCAGGGCCTTGACCATGGCGCGCGCACTGCTGCCGTGGACATCGGACACCAAGACGTTGAGCCGGATGCCCGCGTCCACCAGCACCTTGTGCAGGCGGTTCTTCTCCGCGCTGCACATGCCCACGAGCTTTTGCCGCTGTCGGGCCACCAGGCGCAGTTGGCGAAACGCCAGCGGCGGCACGAACGACGCGCGCAGCAACCCCGCGCGCGCCAGCGTGGCCAGCCACTGCGCGTCGGCCACGTCGGTCTTGCGCCCGGGCACCGCCTTGACATGGCGCGCGTTGACCACCCACGCGCAGATACCCACCGCCTCCAGCGCCGCGTGCGGGCTCTTCCAGTAGATGCCAGTGCTCTCCATGACCACCACCTGCGGGGCCAACTCCTGCGCCCACTGCGCCAAGGCGCGGCGGTCGCGTTTGAAGGCACCAAACTCGCGCTGGATGACCTCGTGCCGTCCGTCCTCGTGCTCGATCAGCGCGCAGGCGCTGATCTTGGCCTGATGCACGTCCAAGCCGATGACGCGTCGGTAGATAGGGGTCAACTCCATGGCCACACTCCTGCTGCTTCAGTCACACTTCAGAGTGCGCGAGGCGGTGAAGGTGCCGCCGACCAACGGCCTGCCGGGCAAGCCCGGCGGCTCTGTTTAATGTGGGCTGTCAGGCCTTGTCGGGCCCTTGCAGGACCGGCAAAGCCCGCAGGCAATCCTGGGTACGAGTGGTCGGCAGCGGGTCAAGTTAGGAATCGCGGTCACGATGCCATCAAAGATTTGACCGGCCTCTACCCGCGCCGCCTCGCGCACTTACCAGTGTCTTCCATGATCCCGGGTGCTCAGGGCCCCCAGGAATCATCAAAGTTAGCTTGTATGAGATCGCACCATGTGGAATTCATTTCAGCGTCTGATGGGCCGAAGCACGAGCGCCCCGCAGAGTGTGAGTCCGGCGGCCGAGGCCCAAGCAGGGCTGAACGAGACAAGCTCTCATCCCGTAGACCCGGCAAAGGCCGCCCCGTTATCAAGGTCTTCACGCACCCACGCATCCACACCCCAGCCAGCCTCAGTGCAGGCTGAGACCGCGCAGCAGGTTCTGCGGCGTCCGCTGCTGCAGCGTGACGGCAGCCTGGCAGGCTTCGAGCATTCCATTGCCAGGCCGCTTCAAGATGCCGCACTTTCCGCCAACGCACCAGAGGGTGCGGGCCCGCGCGCTGACACCCTGACCGCCGTGTCCGTCCGCCCCTTGCTGACGGCCATGGGTTACACCGTAGGCTCCGGGCGTCAGGCACTCGCGGTCCTGGACAGCGCCTCGCTGGCCGATCCCGAGGTGCAAGTACTCATCCAGCCCGGCATGTTGTTTGGCTTCACGGACAACCCGTTCCAGCAGCCTGGGCTGCTGCCCTTGCTGCAGCAGTTGCGGCAACGCG
>JBJOHO010000024.1:0-6952 GCA_046047615.1 Pseudomonadota bacterium | reverse complement strand
TGGGGCGCGGCGCTGGCGCAGTTGGTGGCGTTGATGGCACAGCGATAGGTCTGCAGGCTGCATCTGTCGACGCATGACGCTTGATTCGTCCCGCCAATACCGACTACTTTCGTATTTCGCGAAACACGAAAGAGCGACATCCCCCCATGCCACGCATTCCCAACCGTCAGCCGGTGCTCAAACCGCAGGACTTCTACCTCCTGCTGGCCTTGGCGGCCTGTCGTGACCAAGGCACGACCTATCCTGAGCTGGCCGTGTTCTCCGGACTCTCGATGTCCGAGGTGCATGGCGCCCTGAAACGGGCCGAGGCGGCGCGCCTCCTGATATTCGACGCCAGGCGGCCCCGAATCCTGCTGCCGGCGTTCCGGGAATTCCTGTTCCATGGCGCGAAATACGCATTTCCTGCAAAGCAGGGCAGCATGGTGGCGGGCGTCCCGACGGCGCACGCCGCCGCGCCGATGAAGGCGCAGATTTCACCCTCGGCCGACCCGCCCCCGGTGTGGCCGAGCATCGAGGGCACGACGCGAGGCATCGCCTTGTTGCCCCTCTATCCTTCGGCGCCCGCCGCCGCACTGCGAAGCACGGCCCTCTACGAAAATCTCGCCTTGTTCGATGCCATCCGCACCGGCACCGTACGGGAGCGCACCCTGGCGCAGAAACTGTTCGAGGAAAGGTTGTGATCGCCGGCGATCCCAATGTGGCGAGCGTCGGGTTGGTTGCTGCCGCGTTGGGCGAGCTCTGCGACGACCTGGTGCTGGTGGGCGGCTGCGCAGCCAGTCTGCTCATTGACGCACCGACGGCGCCCCGGCCCAGGGTGACCTACGATGTGGATCTGATTGCCGTGGTGGCGGCCCTGCGCGACTACCATGCGCTGGAGGCGCGCTTTGCCGCCCGCGGCTTCGAGCGGGACCTGTCACCGGATGCCCCCATTTGCCGATGGCGGATCGGTGGAATTGAAGTCGATTTGATGCCCACCGAAGAGTCGGTGCTGGGGTTCTCCAACCGCTGGTACCCCGCGGCGGCTGCTACAGCCAGCCGGCAGGAATTGCCAGACGGCCTTGCCATCAAGCTCATCGCCGCGCCAGTGTTCCTGGCCACCAAATTCGAAGCGTTCCGCACCCGCGGCCAGAGTGACGTCCTGCTGAGCCATGATTTCGAGGACATCATCAATGTTGTGGAGGGGCGCGTCGACATCGTGCAGGAAGTCGGCGCCAGCGAGGAGGGGCTGCGGGCCTATCTTGGCAGCCAGTTCGCGCGCGTCACTGCCGCTACCGACTTCCACAACGTCCTGCCGGGCTTGCTGGCCTTGGACGATTTGCATGCGCAGCGGCTCGAGCGTGTGCAGCGGCGCATTTCGGCGCTGGCCGTCGTGGGTCAGCCATGAACTCCCAACCCTGTTTCGAGGGCGCCTGAATGCAACGACATAACCGGCCTGTATGGCAGGTCGCAGGCGGGAAACGAGCATTGCGATACCCAAGTCGTTCCCAGTACGGCCTCCACAGCTGAAACTACTTCCCCCATGCTCAACTCCCTGCTCACCATCTTCGTGCTCTACGCCGGTGCCCTCATCAGCCCGGGGCCCAACATCCTCCTGGTGTCGCAGCTCGCGGCCAGCAGCGGCCACCGCACCGCGCTGCTGGCGGCGCTGGGCATTGCGGCGGGCGCGGGCATGTGGGCCGCTGCAGTCGTGCTCGGCCTGCCGGCGCTGTTCGCGGCGGTGCCGGGCCTGCGCGGCCTCATGCAGCTGGCTGGCGGTGGCTACCTGCTGTACCTCGCCATCCGCCTCTGGCGTTCCGGTGTCGCCGCCGGTGGTGCGGGCCCCGCGGGCCTGGGCGCGCTGGCCGCCTTCCGGCTGGGCACGCTGACCAATCTCACCAATCCCAAGGCGCTGCTGTTCTTCGGCAGCGTGTTCGCCACCGCCCTGCCACCGGCACCCACGCCGGCGCTGAAGTCGGCGACGGTCGCGCTGGTGATCGGCAGCGCGGCCAGCTGGTATGGCCTGCTCGCACTGCTGTTCTCGCGCGCCACGGTGCGCGAGGGCTATGCGCGCCGCGCCCGGCTGTTCGGCCGCATCGCCGCGGCGGTGCTGGGTGGCCTTGCCGCGGCCTTGCTCGAGGATGGGCTGCGCGGCCTGGCCTGAGGCTGCCGCAGTGGCACACTGGCCCCACGATCTACACGGGTATTCCATGAACACTGAACGTCCGCACTCGGGTCTCGGCATCGCCTCCTTCGTGCTCAGCCTGTGCACGGCGTTCCTCACGCTGGTGCTGTTTGGCGTTGCCGGTGCCATCGAAAACGCGACGCCGGGCGGCATGGATGAAAACTCCCCGGTTGCGATGTTCATCGGCCTCGCACTGTTCGCCTTCCTGGGGCTCAGCCTGCTGGCGCTGGGCCTGGGCATCGGTGGGGCGGTGCAGGCCGGGCGCAATCCCGCGCTGGCCATCGCCGGGGCGGTCATCGGCGGCGTCACCTTCCTCGGCGCCAGTGCGCTGACCCTGATCGGCCTTGCCATCGACGCGGGTTGACCAAAGGGAACTTCCACATGGATGCAGCAGCGTTCCGCTTGCCCAACGACTTTGCTGGCACGCGCGAGGACTACCACCTGCCGCCGGAAAAGCGCCTGCGCGGTGATCCGCTGCAGAGCGTCTGGCTGCACTACAGCGATGCCGCAGGCGCGTTCCACGTGGGCACCTGGCGCAGCGAGCCGGGGCTGTGGCGCGTGGCGTACACCGAGCAGGAATACTGCGAGATGCTCGAGGGCGTCTGCGTGCTGACCCCGGAGGGCGGCGAGCCCTTCACCGTGCGTACGGGCGACCGCTTCGTGGTGCCTCCCGGCTTCACCGGCACCTGGGAAGTCATCGAGACCGCCACCAAGCGCTTCGTGATCCACGAGGCGCGGCGCGATGCCTAGGCCAGCGCAACGGGAGTCGACGTCATGCTCGTGATCTTCGACTGCGATGGCGTGCTGGTGGACAGCGAGCGCTGGAGCATCGCCACGCTGCGCGACCTGCTGGCAGACCATGGTGCGGTGCTCACCACACAACAGACTGTCGACACCTTCCTGGGGGTGTCGATACCAGTCTGCCTCGAGCGCTGCACGCAGCTGCTGGGCGGCGCGCTGCCCGCGGGATTCTTCGACACGCTGGTGGCGCGCACGCGCCGCGCCTTCGAGGCAGGTCTTACCGCGATGCCGGGCATCGAACCGGTGCTCGACGCACTCCGCGTCCCCTACTGCGTGGCCTCCAACGGCAACCACATGAAGGTGAACTTCACGCTGGGCCACACGGGCCTGCTGCCGCGTTTCGCGGGCCGGATCTTCACCGCTGATGACGTGCCGCGGCCCAAGCCGGCGCCGGACCTGTTCCTGCATGCCGCGCGCAGCCTGGGCCGCGACCCGGCGCGCGCCGTCGTGGTCGAGGACACGCCGACCGGCATCACTGCCGCGAAGGCGGCCGGCATGCTCGCCATCGGCTTCTGTGCCATGACGCCGCCGGAGCGCCTGCTGGCAGCCGGTGCCGATCATCTGGCCCCGGACATGTCGGGCCTGCTGCGGGTCCTGACGGACTGCGGCGGCGTATAGTCGCGCCCACACGAACGCCAACCACACGGACGTCCCCATGCGCAGCACCGAGCTTCCTGTCGACCGCCAGTTCATCGACCGCTGGTCGCCCCGCGCCTTCACCGAGGCGACGCTGGACGAGATCACGCTGCTGACGATGCTGGAAGCCGGCCGCTGGGCGCCGTCGGCCTTCAACTCGCAGCCCTGGCGTTTCGTCTATGGCCTGCGAGGCACGCCGCAGTTCGAGACGCTGCTGGCCGGGCTCATGCCCTTCAACCGCAGTTGGGCCGCCAAGGCCTCGGCGCTGGTGGTACTGGTCAGTGCCACGACGGGCGTGCCGCCGATGCAGACCGAATCCAAGCCGCTGACGCACGCGCAGTTCGACTGCGGCGCGGCGTGGATGGCGGTGGCCCTGCAGGCGCAGCTGCTGGGCTGGCGCACGCACTGCATGGCCGGCATCGAGGTGCCGACACTGCAGCAGTCGCTGGGACTGCCGCCGGACTACACGCCGCTGGTGGCCTTCGCCATCGGCCAGCAGGGCGACAAGACGCTGCTGCCGGAGCCGCTGCAGGCGCGCGAGACCGCGAGCCCGCGCAAGGCGCTGGCAGAGATTGCCTTCGCGGGGCGCTTCCCCGGCTGAGGGCAGCGCTCAGGCCTGCGCGGCGTCGCCCAGGCGCTGCCGTTGCCGCGCGAAGTGCAGGGCCACCAGCGCAACACCTGCACCGCAACCGGCGATCACCCAGGCGCTGTCGAGTGCGCCGATCAGCAGGCCCACGGCCCACACGCCGGCGGCCTGACCCAGGAAATAGCACTGCGCGAACGCCGCCACGGCAACGCCGCGGCGCGCGGGTGCCATCTGCGTGGCGTTGGTCTGCAGCGTGCTGTGCAGGAAGTAGAACGACACGCCCATGGCCAGGCAGGCCAGCCCCACGGCCCACACCTGCGGCGCCAGGGCCACCACGCCCATGGTCACCACAAGACCCGCGGCACCGCGACGCACCAGGCCCGCCTCGCCCCAACGGCCCACCCACTGGCGCGCCGTGAGCGAATAGAACAGCCCACCGATGCCGAACAGCATCGATGCACTGCCGGCCAGGGTCAACGACACGCCGAGCGTGTCGTGCAGGTGCGTGGCAAAGAAGGCGAAGGCACCGAGGCCCAGCGCCCCCTCGAGGAACACGCACAGCAGCACCACGCGTGCCCACGGCTCCTGCAGCACCAGGCCGAACTCGCGCAGAAGGTGGCGCGGCGACGGCGTGGCAGCCATGGCGCCGGCGGCGGATGCCGGCCGGTGCAAGCCGCCCTGCCGCGACAGCACGACGGCGCTCGTGGCGAACATGGCGGCCACCAGCCAGAAGGGCAGGGCACGGCCGAGGTGGTCGGCCGCCAGTCCGCCGATGAGCTGGCCCAGCGACACGCCGAGGATCTGCCCCACGGCAAAGCGCGCGATCACCGGCTGCCTCTCCGCATAGGGCACCGCATCGCCGATCCAGGCCATCGCCAGCGGGATGACGCCGGCGCACATCGCACCGGCCAGCACGCGTGCCACCGTCAGCGCACCCAACCCCGGCGCCAGCGCGCACAGCACGGCGGCCACCGCATTGGCGAAGCACACCAGCGTCACCACGCGCAGCTTGCCGTACAGGTCGCCCACCGGGCCGAAGCCCAGCTGGCTGATGGCATAGCCGAGCGAGAAGCCGGTGATGACCCAGGCCACCACTGACAGGGGCTGGCTGAATTCGCCGGACAGTTGCGGCAGCAGCGGATCCATCACCCGCTGCGAGATGCCGCTGGCGCAGCCGGCCAGCGCCAGCACGGGCACGATGCCGCGCACGGCAGAGGGCCCGCTCATCGCGGGTACCGCGCTATCAGTCGGCCTTCCGGACGTTCACCCGCCATGCCTTGCCCCACTCAAATAGACGAACACTGCTGGTGTTCTGACGCGCGCATGGTGGGCCAGTCGCGCCTGAAGGGAAACAGCCGGGTCAATGTGCACTGAGCCTCTTCCCTTGACACCAAAGTACCCTTGGGCGAATGCTGGCCCCCACACGAACGCCTGCAACCAATTGTAATTTCTACAAGTTCTCGAAGCGACCCAACGCACCCCGGAGATGTCTCGCATGGAAGCCAAAGCAATGACGGAAGCACAGGCCTCGCTGGAATTGTCATTGTTGAATGCTGAAACCCAGGGCCAGCCCCTGGAACGGTTCCTGGATGAAGCCATCGCCAACGGCGCCCCCCCCGAACTGGCGACACGTCTGGGAATGCTTTGGGAAGAGACCAAGGTCATTGCCGGGGAAGTGATTCACGTCGGCCGCATCATCGTCATGCGCATCATCGCCTTCCTGAAAGCCAACCCCGCATTGGGCGCTGCCCTTGCGGTGGCCAGCGCGGCCTACGTCCTTTCTCATACGATTCCGTTCATTGGTGCGCTCATCGCGCCGATCATTGCACTGGCTGCAGGGGCGATCGTGCTGAAGGAGGCGATGACCCTGGAGCGGGCCCAGCAGATGGCCAGGGACTTTTTCGCCCTGCTGGTCGACATCTTCAATATCCTGAAAGACCAGTTCGCCGGACGCTCAGTCTGAGATGAACATGGGTTCCCTGCTGGAAAAATCACGATCCATGGTACGTGCCGTCTGGCCAGTGAAGGCGCTGCCCCCTGCCGACATTGATGGGCTACCGTCCGAGGACCGCGTCGGCAAGGTTGCCAAGTACGGCTCCATTGCGACGGGAGCGACGGCGGGTGGCGCCATTGCCAGTGCGCTGGGCACCACCACGTACATCGCGCTCGGCTCCCTCGCGGTAACCGCAGCAGCGCCGGTTGCGCTCGTTGTCGGTGGTGTTGCCGCTGGCGCGGCTGCCGGCGCACTCATCGGCAAGCTGATCCACGGCGGCGGCCGCAGCACCGAAATGCTGAACCGCCTCCGAAGCTGGAGGAAGTCCCAACGCGCCGCTGACAGCGGCGTTCCGCTCCCCAAAGAACTGGATGAAGAAGCCTTCGAAGTGCTCGAGAGCACGATGGCGCTGGCTGTGAGCACCGGCAATCTGACCGAGGATCAGGCCAACCGTATCCGCGGACTGGTACGTGACGGCAGGCTTGGCCTCTCGGTGGCACTCGCCAAAGTCAGTGCGCTGGTCAAGGACGCGGAAGTAGAAGCGATGGCAAAACTATGGACGGACGTGGGGAGCCTGCAGGACAGCGTCGTCAGGCTGGAGACTGACCTCTCAAGGGCCATGCAGGACCTGGAAACCCTCTCCCAAAAGCACGCGCAGTTGCAGGCCGAACTCTCGGACACCACGCTGCGCCTGACACAGCACAATGATCTGCTGCAGGCGGAGCTCGACAAACAGCGGACAACACTGCATCGATTCCTCGCGGCCACAGCAGCC
>JBJOHO010000023.1:0-37270 GCA_046047615.1 Pseudomonadota bacterium | reverse complement strand
GCGTCGACCATGTCGGCGTCGAGCAGCAGCACGGGCACCCCGGCCGCGCGCAGCGCTTCACGCGTCAGCAGTGTGCCCGACTGCGAGAGCCGGTTGTCGGGCGGCACGAGCATCACGGCGGCATCGATGCCGCAGCGGTCGGCTTCGCTCACCATCCACTCGCTCATCCAGGGCGGCAGATGCAGCACTTCGTTCATCGAGCAGATGCGGCTGGCCAGCGCCTCGAAGGGCCGGTCCTTGAGCTCGCGGATGTACTGCGGCCCGGCAAAGGGCATGTACATGGACCAGACGAAGACCGCGCCCAGTTCTTCCTCCAGCGCCTGGTAGAAGCCCGTGTCGTGCCACAGGCCAGCGCCGATCCACATCAGGCGGATGCGCTCCTTCGACGACACACCGGTGCCATTGCGTACACGCGCGGCGACCTCGTCGCGGAAGCGCGCGGCATGGGCCACGGCCCAGTCCGAACCCCGGTGCCACTGCGGGATCATGGTGTTGGTCATCTGCTCGCCGATCGACACCGGGCAAGGCCGTGCCGAGCCCACGAGCGAGGCCGCCTCGGCAATGGCGCCCTCCTGCTCGTTGATGCGTTCCATGAGATGCACGAAACGGTCGTGATCAAAGCGGCGGCCGGTACGCGCCTCCAGCAAGGCCACCAATTGCCGCATCTCCTCGACCATGAGCGCGATGCGGTCGGCCTGGAACACGTCTTCCCAGTGGCTGCGCGAATGACGGAACCAGTCCGGACGCTTGAGCTCCCAGGCGGGTGCCTCCATCGGGAAGAACTCCGTTCCCATGGCGTCGGCCCACTGCCCGAAGACCTGCTGCACGCAGTCGCAGGTCAGGCGGGCCACCAGCAGTGTGGGCTTGGGCAAACCGCCCCATGGCGCGCTGGCCGGATCGTTGGCCAGCGTGCAGCCCAGACCCAGCGAGCAGTAGCGGCAGCGGTTGGCCGGATAGCCCAGGTCATCGAGCGTGCCGAAATACTTTCCCGAGAGCCGCTTGGCCGAAATGTAGGCGGACCACCATTGGTTGCTCACCAACGGGATGTCCATGGCATGGAAAATCTCGTGCGGCGTGTCGGCCTGCGCCACCACGAAGGGCTCGCCACGTTCCACCACGCGCTCGCGCAACTCGGCAGCAAACTGCTTCTGGTAAGCACTGGCCGCGGCCGTGCACTCCAGGTCCTTGCGGCTCACGTGAACACCCCCTCGGCCTGCAGCGCTTGCACCCGCGCCTCCTGCAGGCCGGCCACGTCGCGCGCCACTTCATGGCTGTGCTCGCCCATACCCGGCGGCCGGAACGGGGTCGTGCGGTCATGTGAGAAGCTCATGGGCGAACGCACATGACCGAAACGGCCAAGCCGTGCGTGTTCGATGTCCATGAGTGCGCCACGGGCCATCAGCGGCGCGTCGTGCTCGAACAGGTCCTCGATGTCCTGCACCACGCCGGCGGCAATGCCCGCCGCCTGCAGGCGATCCATCATGGCGTGGGCGTCCTGGCCCGCAGTCCATGCGGCAATGTCTTCGCCACCGGCCAGCGCACACAAGTGCTGCCACTGTGCCGCATCGGCAGCACTGATCGCGATCCAGCGGTCCTCGCCCCGGGCCGGATAGACGTCCTGGCGGTAAACACCCGTGCTGGCATTGCCCTGCCGCTGCGGTACGACACCCTGCTGCGCCTGCACCAGGGCTTCGAGCGTCTGCTGCACGCAGATCTCGTACATCGACGCATCGATGTGGGCACCCTGCCCCGTCTCGCGCCGGCGCTGCACGGCCGCCGCGACGCAGGCCGCCATCACGTAGGGCACGATGACATCGCCATAGGGGACGGCACCGGGAATCACCGGGTCGCGGTCCGGCCAGCCCGTGAGAAAAGTCCGGCCGGAGAGCGCGGCGCCCGTGCCATCGACGCCCCATTCCTGCGCGAGAGGCCCGGTCTGGCCGTAGACGCTGCCAGAGACCATGACCAGCCGCGGATTGCGCTTCGCCAGGGTGTCGTAGTCCAAACCGAGCTTCGCCATGGTGCCGGGCGAGAAGTTTTCCACCACCACGTCAGCCCAGTCGATCAGCGGATCCAGCACCTCGCGGGCCTGCGGCTTCTTCATGTCCAGTGCCAGGCTGCGCTTGGAACTGTTGAGGTGCGCGAACCAGGGCTTGTCGTCGAAGTCACCAGCCTTCGAGACACCCACCTGCACGTCGATGCGCGACAGGCAGGGCCGCGTGCGTGTCTCGACCTTGATGACCTCGGCGCCGAGATCGCCCAGGAGCTTGGTGGTGATCGAGCCCACCAGCGCCCAGGCGAAGTCCAAGACGCGCAGACCCGCCAGCGGCCCAGGCCTGCCGTCGCCCGCCTCCTTGCCCGGTCCACTGCCGCCAGCGGGCCCATCGCGGAACGCTGCGAACCGGCCCGGCCACTGCAGCCCGTCGCGCATTTCCCAGAAGCCGCGCGCCTGCAGGTGAGGATCGCCAAGCACATCGGCCGGGATGGCGACGGCACAGGCATTGATGCCGCGGCGCCGGCCTTCGGTCCTGATCTGCTCGCGGCTGCGCGTGCGGAAGAACGCCTCGATGGCGATCTCCCAGCGCGCGCGGATTGCCGGATCGAGGGTGGAACGGTTGTAGGCCAGCCAATCGGTGCCACGCAAGGGATTGTCGATGCCCACCTCGTCCATCCAGTCGGACAAGGCCTGGTTGGCCGGTGCTCCAAAGCGTCCGGTCATGAGTGAGTGGAAGCACCAGCCATCCGCCAGGGGCCAGATGCAGCGCACGACCGCCTTGCCGTAGTTGAGCGCTCCGCCAACGCGATGCAGCTTGCGCCGCTCGAACTGCCACACGAGGATGCTGTTGACACAGCGGCTGAAGGCGACTTCCTGCACCGAAACGTCCACGTGCTGTCCACGGCCATGGAGGCCACGCGCGTGGTGCGCGGCCATCGTGCCCGTGGCCGCGGCCATGTCCGCATGGAAGACGCAGGCATCGAGCGCTTCCTTGACGGGTGCCCGATCCGGCATGCCCGTCAACCGGAGCACGCCCGACATCGCCGAAGCGACCAGCTCGCCCCCGCGCCAATGCGCACGCTCACCGAAGCTGCCAAACGTGGTCACGCTGGCGTGCACCAGGCGCGGATTCAGCGCCTCGATGCGCTCCCGCGTCCAGCCTGCATCGGCCAGCCGCGCGAGGCCTTGGTCTTCGATGAGGAACGAGGCCTGGGCAACATCGACCTGCGCCAGGTCGCTGCACACCTGCAGCGTGGCGCCCAGGCTTTCGAGGAACCGGCCGAGGGGACGGCCCGCCATGCCACCGAGGGCGAGCACCGTATGTCCGTGTAGCGGCTTCATGTCGGCAGGGACTCCAGGAAGGTCATGATCTCGGCCGCCGCACCATCCGCGGCGTCCCAACGGCGGGCCGTCAGCGCCAACAGCGGCAGACCCGCGGTCGCCAGCACGCGCCGCTGCGCCGGCACATGCCAGACGTACGCTTCATCCTCGCGGCAGAGCCACAGCAGCACGGCCTGTGCGCCGGCCTGCCGGGCGGCCGCGCCGAGCGCCACCGCAGGATCTGCAAAGCTGCGTGGCCCCAGCGCCTGGGCCCGCATCTGCAGCGCCAGCGCCTCGAACGGCGGCAGATCCTCGCGCACCGATGTCCCGAGGCGCGCCAGCGAACGCGTATGCCATTCGGCCGCCACCTGCCAGCCCGCCGCCTCGACGGCGTCGTGAAGGCGCAGGTCCGGCGGGGCGCTGCCTGCGAGCAACAGGCGTGGCCGTGGGTCCGCTTCAATGACCGGTGGGTGCTGGGCCAGAAACGCCTCAAAACCTGAATCGAGACTGGCCTGCGCGAGCCGCGCAGCGGCACGGCCCGTGGGCCGCCTGGCGGTGTCGGCAGGCCATGCCTGCGCCAGCGACGCATTGAAGCGGCCGATGCCTTGCGCCAGCGCCGACTCGTCCACCCCCCAACGGCCAGCCAGCGCCTGCAGGGACGCCACCATGCGCTGCTGGCTGGATACGCGCGGGATGTAGGCGATGTCGAGGATCTGCGGCACGGGTCCCCGCAAGCGCCCCGCGCGCTGCAGTTCGCAGACGTAATAGTAGAGGCGCTGCGTGGCGTCATCGCCACGCGAGAACAGCACCTCGGCACAGTCATCGAAGGCCCCTGCCGCCCACTGCTCCAGCAGGCCAAAAGCCCAACCCGGGAAGCTGTCTTCCAGCCACTGCGCGGCGAAGGGCGCAGGCAGGCCACACTGCCACGGCAGGTGCCGCCAGGGACGGCCGCTGGCCATCAACAAGGCCGTCGGCAGGTCGTGGCCGATGCAGCCGATCGTGGTGCCGTGGGAAGTCACTGGGCCAGCCATAGCGGTAATCCAAGAACGATGGAAGGGAACAGGATGAGCAACAGCAGGTGGAGCAGATCTGCGCCGAGGAAGGGCAACACGCCGCGGAAGATCCGCCCCAACGGCACATCCTTGGCCACGCCCTGGATGACATAAAGGTTCATGCCCAGCGGCGGATGGACGAAGCCGATCTCCATCGCACGCACCAGGAAGATGCCGAACCAGATGGGCGAGAGGCCCAACTGCTGCACGATCGGCAGCAGGATCGGCGTGGTCAGCAGCATCAGCGCCAGGCCATCGAGCACGCAGCCGATCAGCAGCAGGAACAACGCCACCAGGATCATGGTCCAGACCGGCCCGGCGCCCAGCGCAGCGATCTGCGCACCGATGGCGTCGGTAAGACCGGTGATGCTGACGAAAGCCGAGAACAACAGCGCGCCGATCACCACGAGGAAGATCAGACCACTGGTGCGCAGGGTTTCCTCCACAGCCTGGCGCAACACGGCGCGGTCAAGCTTGCCGCGCAGGGCGCAGATGCCGAGGGCACCGGCAGACCCGACGGCGGCGGCCTCGGAGGGCGTCATCCATCCCAGCGCAATGCCACCGATGACGAACAGGATGAGCGCGGTGAGGTCCCAGATGCGGGCCAGCGCCTGGCGGCGCTCAGCCCAGGAAAAGCGTGGCGTCGGCGGTGCATCCTGCGGACGTAGCCAGGCCAGCACCGCAATCACCAGGAAATACGACAACATCTGCGTGAGGCCAGGCACGACCGCCGCCGTGAACAAGGTGCCGATGGACTGTTCGGCAATGATGCCAAAGACGATCAGCGCACCCGATGGCGGGATCATCTGGCCCAAGGTGCCACCGGCCGCGATGCTGCCGGTCGCCAACGTATCGGCATAGCCTCGGCTGCGCATCTCGGGCAATGCGACCAGTCCGATGGTGGCCGTCGTGGCCAGGCTGGAACCGTTGATGGCGCCGAAGCCGGCGCAGCCGGCGACCGAAGCGGCTGCCAAGCCACCGCGCCGATGGCCGATGAGCCGCGCTGCGGCATCGAAGAAGTCGCGGCTGGCCCCGGCGGCAAAGCACAGGTGCGCCATCAGCATGAACAGCGGCAGCGTCCCCAGTTCGTAGCGCGACAAGGTCTCGAACACCACGACGCCGGTCTTGATCACGCCGGGCTCGAGCCCCAGCGTGAGCACCAGGCCACCGAGCCCGACCACGCCCAGTGCGACACCGATCGGGACGCCCAGCAACAGCAGGCCCAGCAGCAGCAGCACGCCGAGGGAGCCGGTCATGGGATCGGCGATCATGCGGACCTCCGCGTCAGCAGTGCACGCAGGGCGAGCAGCAGCAGGCCGGCGGACAGCAGCGCGGCGAGCACGCGCAGCGGTACGTAGGGAATGCGCAGCAGCTCACTCTCCTCATGGCCACCCCACAACTCGAGGCCGATCCACAGGGCGGCCACCGTCCACGCCAGGTAGAAGATCACCGCCAACGCGTCGGACAGGCGTTGCAGACCATCCCGCCAGAACGCCGGCAATCGGTCCATGAGCAGATGCACACGCGCATGCACTTGCCCCAAGGTGCCGATCCACAGGGCCGCAGCACCGGAAACCAGCACCGAGGCCTGCACGATCTCGATGGATCCCACCAGCGGCCGGCCCACATGACGGCCGATGACCGCCAGCACATCCACGGCCATCGCCAGCAGCAAGGCCGCGCCGCCGATCCACAAGGGCAGACGCTGCCAGGGCGAACGGACGCGCACTGCGGTCGCAGGATTCAGTTCAGCCACCAGACCTCCCCGGCCGCCGACGAGGCCGGCCCCTGAGCCATGAGCGGCGGCAATCCAGCCTGCCGGGTGATCAACAGGAAATAGTCGACGATGGCCTGCGCCCGGGCGCCCTCTGCCAGGACGGGTCGCCCCGGCGCCTCGACATGCACAGGAATGATCCCGACACGCGGCGAGGCTGCCGGCGTGGGCCACTCCGCCACCGCCAGCACCGCGTTGACCGCATCCGGATGGAACGGCGCATACACATAGGCAGGATCCGGCTCGAAGCCGAACAGCGCCTTGCGCCGTTCGACCCAGGCGGCGCGTGCAGGATGATCCTGCGCCGGGCTGAGTGCAGTGGTGACCACGCAGCCATTGCCCAGCCCGTGGAAGACCGGCACACCGTCGATGAACTCCAGGCCGCGCAGGAGGTGCGCGTGGTGCGAGACCACGAGGTCCGCGCCTGCCTGGACGGCCGCTGCGGCAGCGGCGCGCTCGTAGGGAGCGAGCCTCGCCGGCGTATGCACGATGCCTTTGTGCAACGCGACGATGACCCGGTCCGCCCGTCCGCGCGCCGCTGCGATGTCCTCCTGCAGGAGAGCTGCCGCCTCGGGTGCAAGGGCCTGCAGGGGTGCATTGGGCCGCACGGGGCTGCCATCTGCAGTGGCCACGGGAAGATAGGCCACGCCGGGCCGGACGGTGCTGGCCCAGCCATTCTCAGGGCCGACCAGGTTGTAGCTGAGCACGGCCAGGCGCAACCCGCCGGCCTGGGCCACCGCAGCGCGGCGTGCGCCCGCGAGATCGGCGCCGGCACCGCAATGCGCCAGCTTGAGGGCATCGAGACCCGCACAGGTGTCGGCGATGCCCTCGGCACCACGGTCTGCCATGTGGTTGCCCGCAAGCGTCAGCAGGCCGAAGCCTGCTTCGGGCAATGCCGCAAGATGGGACGGGTCGGCGCCGGGTGCCGGCACGTCGCCGTGCAGCTCCTCGCCGCGCAGCGTATGGGGCACCTCGAGGTGGCCGATGGCCAGTGCCGCCGCGCGCAAGGCAGGCGCGATGCCCGACAGCCAGTGCGCCGGACCCGGCACGTCGAGGATGATGTCGCCCGTCAGGATGACGCGGCCTCTTGCAGCATCAACAGCCACGCCACCCCCCGGACCGGGTGATTGCGGGCCACGCTGTCCGTGACGGAATATCCTGACCGCCATGACCCGAGCCGATACCCCGAAGAAAAGCGTGGCCGACTGGCTCCGCGACCGCATCCGCAGAGGACTCCTCGTGCCCGGGGAACGCCTCGTCGAGGCTGATCTCGTACGGGCAACGGAGTCCAGCCGCGCGAAGGTCCGCGACGCCCTCAAGCAGTTGGGAGCCGAGGGACTCGTCACGCTGGAGGAATTCCGCGGCGCTTCCGTCAAGCGCCACAGTCTTGAGGAAATCCGGCAGATCTACCAGGCGCGCATGGTGCTTGAAGGGCTCGCCGCCGCCGAATTCACGCGACGGGCGGATGGCGCACAGCGCAGCCGGCTGCAGCAACTGCAGGCCCAACTGGATGCCTGTGCAGACGCCGGTCAGCATGATCCGTTCGCAAGGCTCAACGCCGACTGGCACCGCCTGATCATCGAAGGATCGGGCAACACGCTGGTCGCCCAGTTCCTGGAACGCCTCACAGTACCCATCTACCGCCTGCTCTTCTCGAACTTCTATTCCCGCCAGCGCATCGTGCTTGCGAACGTGGACCACCAGGTCGTGACGACCGCGATACTCGCGCGCCAGCCGGAGGCCGCCGAAGCGGCCATGCGTGCACATATCGCCCGGGGCATGGCCGCGTTGGCGGAACTCGACGCCAGTTTCGACGCCTGAGCCCGCCAACGGCCGGGGATCACCAGCGCTTGCGCAGGCTCACCGCCAGCAGGCGTCCCACCGGGTTGCTGGCCGTGGCGTCGTAACCGCCGCTGCCGTTCACGCTCGGCGCGATGTTGACGTAGGGCGGATCCTGGTCGAACAGGTTGCGGGCCTCGAGGCCCAGGACCAGGTTGCCCAGCAGCGGGCCGGCGTCGGCGTCACCGAGCTGCCACGACACCGACAGATCCACCGGCGTATAGCTGCCCACGGACTGCGACGGCGTGACCGCGTTGTTGGTGTAGCCCCCCACATGCGTGGCCGCCAGCTGCACCGAGAACGGCTCGCGGTCCCAGGTCACGCTGGCGCGCAGCTTCAGGTCCAGCGGGTTGAAGATCGTGTCGAGCTTGTCCAGCAGCGGCGCCACGCTGGTGATCGCAACGTCGTAGCCGGTGATGTACGTACCGGCGACGTTGAAGGTGAACCGGCCGTTGGCGGCCGTGTCCACCCGGTAACGCGCCTGGAAGTCGATGCCCTGGGTCTCGGACTTGCCCAGGTTGTTGTTGCGGCCATCCACATACAGCGTGACGTTGTTGGCGCTGCCGCCGGGGAAGGTGCCACCCGCCAGCGTCACACCCTGCGAGATCAGCTGCAGCACGCGGTCGCGCGCCTCGGTGCCACGCAGGATGATGCCGGTGCCGGCGAACTCGGACTCGCGCGCGAGCAGGGCAAGGTTCGAGAGGTAGGTCTCGACCTGGTTCTCGTACAGCACGTCCCAGAACGTGAGGCCCAGCTTGAACTCGTCCGTCGGCTCGAAGTCCACGCCCACCGACCAGGTGCGCGCTTCCTCGGGACCCAGGTTGAGGTTCGGTCCGGAATAGGCGATGCCCGGGAGCGGGGCGCCACCCGCCGGGTTCTGGTAGCTCTGCGCAAACAGGTTGTTGCTGTTGCCGTAGATCTGCGAGATCAGGGGTGCGCGGAACGACGTGCCATAGCTGCCACGGAACGTCAGGCCCTCTGCCGGCATGAAAGAGACGCCGAACTTGCCGTTGGTCGTATCGCCCACGTCGCTGTAGCTGTCGTGGCGCACGGCGGCGTTGACCGTCAGGCGCTGCAGGCCCGCACGCGCGTTGGCCGCACCCACCAACGGGATGTTCAGCTCCGCATAGAGAGAATCGACATCGCGTTCGAAGTGCCGGAACGTGGTCGCCGTCCCCGGATTGCCGCGGGCAGAACCCAGGTCCACCTGGTGCTCCTGACGCTCGTAACCGGCCGCCACGGCGACCTCGCCCCCACCAATGGCGAACAAGGGTCCGTTGAAACGGGCCTCGTAGCCGCGGAAATCGTTCAGCGTCGGCGCCAGGAAGATCTGGTTCGCGATGCCGTCACGCACGGCCTGCGTGGTACGGCCCAGGCCGTAGGGATCAAAGGCTGTCGACGGATTGCTGCTCGCCAAGGCGGCGTTCAGGGCGCCGTTGGAAACGCCCAGCAGCGTCTCCGAGTTGTCACTGTTCTCGCCATAACTGGCCACGGCTTCGAACTGCCAACGCGCCGGCAGCTTCACCCGCAGCGCCGGGCTGACCTGCCAGTTCTCGGCAAAACCCGTGGAGATGTTGCGCGGGAAATCGTTGATGAAGCTGTAATCGATGGAATAACTCGAGCCTGCAAAACCATCCGGCCGGACGAACCAGGCGTTGGTCTGCGGGACGGTCAGCGTCGCCGTGCCGTAGGCCGGGAAGCGGCTGAATTCACGCCGGCTGAAGAAGCCGTCGAACACGAACTCGAAGGTGTCGTTGAACTCGTAGGAGGCGGTGGCGTTCACCGAATCGTAGTTCTGCTCGGGGGAGAGGTCCTGCCCCACCAGCTCATCGCACTTGTTCGAGGTTCCCGCCACCAGGCCGCCGACGTTGGCCGCCGTCAGGCCACCCGCGGGGATCGCATAGCTGACCGCGCCGATCTTGAGCGTGCCCGGGTTGCAGCGCGTGATGCGGTAGTCGCGGCCGCCCGAGGCCGTCTGGTCGCTGCGGAAGAAGTCGCGGTCATCCCCACTGAGCGCGTCGCGGCTGGCGTGCTCGTAAGCCAGCATGAACTGGCCACGATCAAAGACGCGCCCGAGGGCCCCTCCCACGACATTCTCGTTGTAGCCGCCATCGGCCAGGCCGTAGCGGCCGAACGCCTCGATGCCATCGAGGCTGCGGCGGGGAATCAGGTTGACCACGCCCGCGACGGCGTCAGAGCCGTAGACGGCGGAGGCGCCGTCGGCCACCACCTCGACGCGTTCAAGGCCCAGCGTCGGGATGATCGAGGGATCGGTGGAGCGGCTGTTGTTGACCACGCGGTGCCCATCGACGATCACCAGCGTCGCATACGGGCCGATGCCGCGCAGGTTGACGGTGTTGCCATAGACGATGTTGCCCGCACCGCCGGACTGGCCGCGCGAGTTCTCGCTGACGCCCAGGTCGAAGTTCTGCGGCAGTTCCTTGAGGATGCGGTCCGTGCTGATCTGGCCTGCACGGTCGATTTCGTCGCGGCCCACGGTGGTGACGGCCGAACCCACAGGCTGCGCGCCGCGAACACGGCTGCCGGTGACGACGATCTCTTCCGGCACTTCGTCTTCCGCGGCGCTGGCCCATGACGGGGCACCGGCCAGGGCGACAAGCCCCACTCCAAGGATCGCGTGGCGAACCGCAATCGTTACCTGATGCCCTTTCATACCCACCCCTCCGGATCAACTGTTTGCAGGATTGTTGACAATCTGCGGCATGTTCACGGCCGCGGGGGCGTGCCGTCAAGTCGCACCACGGGCAACTCGATGACCGAGCCCCGCCGCCCACCCACCGCCAGTGTGATGCGCGGCGGTGGATCCTGGCGGATCTGCGCCAGGTTGCGCTGGCGCGGATCGGCGCCCGTGACCACCACGCGCAGGCGATGACCCGCCGGTACGACGCGCGAGGTGGGCGTGAAATTGAAACGCAGCCGCTCAAACCGCCCCGGACGCATCGGCGCCACGTCTGCCTGCCGACCGGAATGCCATGGCATTCCCAGTGTGTCGTAGGGCGGCGGCACCTCCTTGCGATGCGAGGCCGCCAGGCGGCCGAAGGACAGCACTTGCGCCTTTCCATCGGGGGCGACGGCCTCAAGGTAGCCGAACAGGTTCGCGTCTTCCCGGTCGACCGCGACCTGCAGGTCCAGCAGCGCAAAGCCCTCCAGCAGCGTTGCATCCGGCAACGCTTCGCTCGTGAACGCGAGGCCATGGTCGGCCTGCGAGTCCACCCAGAACGGGAAATAGGCGCCGTCTCCGACCGCATAGTCCACGGTGAAGGCGCGCTCGCCCCGTGGCGTGCTGCCTGCCGGCGTCAGGCCACCCTCCCGGGTAAGCAGCCAGCGTTGGCGCGTGGCACGCGCCCCGGGCAGCGCGTCACTGCGCTGCCATGCCTGGGACGGCGGTGCACCCTCCACGATCCATTGGTGGCGTGGTTCCGCATACAGGCCACTGTCACGGCCCTTCAGGTGATGGTCGAAGTAGCGCTTGAGTTCGCCACCGAGATCGAAGCCCGGCGGCGGCACGCAGTGCGTGCCCGGTCCTACCAGCAGCTTGCCGCCAAGGTTGGCGGCCGCAAGGATCACCTGCTCGGTCGGCTCGTCCTGCCAGTTGCTCCAGAAGTAGGTCGGGATGCCCGCCTTGCGCAGCGCCTCGAGGTGCGTGTAAGGGCCCACCTCCTCCCAGAAGCGGTTGCCGGTCAGCGGTGACACACTGTCACGGTATGGCATGCCGTACCACAGCGCCGCCATCGGCGTGTTGCCGGCATGCTGCGCCACGGCCTGGCGCAGCAGCAGGCCCTGCGGATCCTCGTCCACCGGCAGGCTCATCAGGTCGTCGCTGAGCGGTTCGTCGGGACGCGTGTTGAACTGGGCCGTGATGCCGCCGCGACGTACGAAGTGGTATTTGTCCAGGTCGCTGGCCGCACTGAAGATCGCCTTGAGCGCCGGTGGCGCCGTGGTGGCCACCTGCATCGTGCTGCCCCCCAGATACGAACAGCCAAGCATGCCCACCTTGCCGCTGGACCAGGGCTGCGCGGCCAGCCACTGGATGAGTTCGTGGCCATCCTGCGCTTCGGTGCGGTCCTGGAAGCCGCGCCGCGCACCGAAGGACGCGCCTTTGCCACGCACATCCGCCATCGCCAGCGCATAGCCCTGCTGCAGCAGCGGCTTCAGGCCATAACGCGTGAACAGGTCGAACTCCTCCAGCGTGCCATCCGGCCGCCGGTAGCGCGCCCGGTACGGCGTGAAGGCGAACAGCACGGCCTGGTCAGCCGGGACCGGACGGCCCTCGACGGCGCCACGCCAGACATGCACGGCCAGGCGCGTGCCATCGCGCACGGGAACGTAGCGCGACTCGCGGTACGGTCCCTCCGGCAGCCCGAGGTTCTTCTGTTGCACGCTCCAGCGCCCATCGTTGCACAAGCGGCAGGCCGGACCAGCGAAGTCCCAGCTGGCATCCGCATCGCCCTTCAGACGCCAGTCGAGCCAGCGACGTACCACCTGTGCATAGTCGCCACCGTTGGCATCGGCGAAGTAGGTGCCGCCGTGACCCACGGGCAGCGCGCCAAGAAAGACCGGCAGATGGCCGATGCGGGCCACGTCATCCACGGCATTGACGTGCGCGATGTCCCGCGGACCACCGGTGAGGTAAAGCAGGGGAGCGTGCAGGGCCTGCAGCGCTTCCTTCATCACGCGCACGCCGCTGCGTCCGCTCGAGCCCGGGTTGTAGACGCCGCTGTTGAGTACCAAAGTCGTATCGACGCGCGGGTCCTGGGACACGGCCAGTGCCTGCAGTCCACCACAGCTGTGGCCCGCCACGGCCACCTTCGCCACGTCGATGCGTCCCTCGAACGGACCGCCTGCGCGGGCGGTCTCCTGCGTCGCCCAGTCGATCGCCTCGAGCAACTGCGCGGGTTGGGTCTCGTCCGCGGCGGCAGCAACCGTGCCTGGCCCCTGCGGCACGGCAGGCGGCGGCGGTGCGTCCGCTGTCTGCTCGCCACGCGGCACGCCCACAGCGACCACGATGTAACCCTGCGAGGCAATCTCGCGCAGGAAGCCCGCATAGCGCTGGCCATTGTCGCGGCAGCCGCCATTGCCCCAGACCAGCAGCGGCAAGGGCCCCCGCGGATACGCTGCCGGGTGGTAGACCGTGTGCCCGGGCAGCTCGGCCCGCGACTCCGCGACCGCCGGCCACGGACCCGTGCCGGAAGGCTCACCCAGAACGGCGGCCCGCGCGGGCGCTGCGCCCAAGCCCATCAGCGTGACCGCGACTGCCAGGATCCTTGCGTCCATGTTCTCCCCCCTGTGCACGCACCTGCAGGCGCGCGAAACTCGCACGCCACGCTGCAGGATTGCAAGCGCTTGCAGCTACCCTTAAGGTGGCTGCACCACAGACAAGGCCCGGCTGCCGGGGGGCAGGCATGACGATGACTCGAACGGCCATCACTGCGGCTGCACTGTTGGCGTCCGCCCTTGTTCCGCCAACGGGCATTGCGCAACCGGCGGCCGACTGCAGTGCGCTGGCCACCCTGCGCTCTGCGGGACTGGAGATCACGGCCGCGACGCCCGTCCTGCCCTCCCCTGCCTGGTCGCCACCGGCGTCGCTGGGTCGTCCCGCAGCGGTGGCCGTGCCGTTCTGCCGCGTTGAAGGTCGTCTGCAGGGGCGCATCGGTTTCGAGTTGTGGCTGCCACCGGCTTCCGCCTGGAACGGCCGACTGCTGGGGGCCGGCGTGGGCGGCGATGCCGGCGTCTACAACTTCGTCGACCTGGCGCGGGGCGTCACCGCCGGCTATGCCGCCGTCACCAACGACAGTGGCCACAAGGTCACCGAAACGCACTGGATGATGCGGCGTGACGCGGTCCTGGACTACACGCACCGCGCACAGCATTTCATGAACCAGGCGGCACGCCGGCTGGTGACCGCCTACTACGGCAGCCCCGCGCATCACACGTATTTCATGGGCTGTTCCGGCGGTGGGCGGCAGGCGCTGAAGAACATGCAGCGTTTCCCCGCGGACTATGACGGCATCATCGCCGGCGCCGGCGCACCGGCGATGCCCATCATGTCCGCACGCCACCTGTGGCAAGCGCTGTATCAGCAGCGCAACCCGGCAGGCGCGATGAGCGAGGCCCACTGGCAGACCGTCGCCCGCGCCGCCGTGAAGGCCTGCGATGCCGATGACGGGCTTGTGGATGGGATTGTCGGCAATCCGGCACGCTGCGATTTCCGCCCTGCATCGCTGGCCTGCCCCGCGGGCAGCACCCATGACTGCCTCACGCCTGCCCAAGTGGCCACGGTGCAGGCCTTCATGCAGCCCCTGCGCGACGAACACGGCCGACAACTCGACAACGGCCTGCTGCCCGGCGTGTCCACGCGCCCCGGTCCACCGTCGCCGCTGCTGTTGCCCTTGTTCGCGCAGGGTGCCAGGGGTGACCTCGCCTGGACGGCGGACCGGTTCCACATGGCCGGCGACCTCGCCCTGGTGCAGCAACGCATGCCTGAAATGGCAGCCGACGAGGCGGACCTCGCACCGTTTGTCGCGCGCGCGGGCAAGGCCATCCTGTACCAGGGCTGGCTCGATCCTTCGGTGATCGCCGGCCAGACCCTGGACTATCACGCCAAGGTGCAGCGCACGTTGGGCGCCAGCCGCACCGATGACTTCATGCGGCTGTACATGGCGCCGGGCGTCCTGCACTGCCGCGGCGGTGAAGGTGTGGACCAGTTCGGCAATGCCGGCTCGACGCTGCCCATCGGTGATGCACGCCACGACCTGCTGACCGCGCTGGTTCACTGGGTGGAGCGCAGCGAGCCACCGCAGGCAATCATCGGTTCCAAGGTGGTGGACGGCCAGGTCACGCGCCAGCGGCCGCTCTGCCCGCACCCGCAGGAAGCACGATACGTCGGTGGCCCGCCGGAACAGGCCGGCAGCTACCGTTGCGATGTTCCGCCCCCCACCCGCATCGACGGCCGCCACGCCGGCGGGGCCCGCTGGGCCATCGACATGCCGGCGGCGTGGAATGGCACGCTGCTGCTGTGGAGCCGCGGCTATGGCAGCGGGCCTCCGGACCAGGCGCCGGAAACCGCAGCCCGTGGCATGCGCGACAGCCTGCTGCAGCAGGGCTATGCGCTCGCGGCCTCCAATTACAGCGGCCGCGAATGGGCGCTGCAGGAAGCCCCCGGGGACCAACTGGAGGTCCTCGACGCCTTCGAGCAGCGCTTCGGCAAGGCACGCCGGACCATCGCGTGGGGTACATCCATGGGCGGCCTCGTCAGCGTGAACCTCGCGGAGCGTGCCGCCTCCCGCCTGCACGGCGCCCTGCCGCTCTGCGGCTCGGTCTCCGGCTCCGTGGGCATGCTCAACACCGCCCTCGATGGCGCCTTCGCCTTCCGCACGCTGCTCGCCCCGGAATCTGACATCCGCGTGGTCAACGTCGATGACGACCGCGTGAACTCGCAGCGTGCGGAGGCCGTCCTGGCCGAGGCCTGGCAGACGCCGCAAGGTCGCGCGCGCGTGCTGTTGTCGGCGGCCCTGGCGCAGTTGCCCACCTGGACGGACCCTGCTGCTGCCGAGCCTGGCCCGAAAGATTTCGCGGCCCAGGCCGAGGAAATCCGCAAGAGCTTCGTGCGCGGCGTGTTCGTACCCCGCACGGACCAGGAGCGTCGCGCCGGAGGCCTGTATTCGTGGAACACCGGCATCGACTATGCGGCGCAGTTGCAGCGCTCCGGCCGCATGGCGCTGGTGCGGCACCATTACGCGCAGGCAGGCCTGGACCTCGATGCGGATCTGGCGCGCCTTGCCGCTGCGCCGCGCATTGCCGCCAGCCCCGCGGCCATTGCCTACATGCGCGCCAACTACGTGCCGACGGGCACGCCAGGTGTGCCGACCCTGCTGATGCAGACCACCGGTGACGGCCTGACCGTGCCGGCAACGCATGGCAGTTACGCACGTGCCGTGCGCGAGGCCGGGCGCAGCAGGATGCTCGGCCAGCTGTGGTTGCGCGGGGCCGGGCACTGCAGCTTCACCCCTGCAGAACTCACGGCAGCGCTGCGCACGCTGGAGCATCGGCTCGACACCGGCCGCTGGTCGTTGTCACCTGCAATCGTGACGGCGCGTGGCACAGGCCTTCCCGGCGGCACGCGCTTTGTGACCCATCGGGAACCGCCCCTGCTGCGCCACTGCGGTGCAACACCGGGCAGCTGCCCCGGCGAGCCCCGCTGAACAAGGACCCTGAATGACTCCCGGACTGCTGCTTGCCACGGGCGACCTCGCCCCGGACCGCCCGGACCCGGACCGCTGCTTCGATGCCACGCGCGGCTTGCTCAACAGCGCGGAACTGGTGTTTGGCCAGCTCGAGACCAGTCTGGCGGACCGCGGCGTGCGCCTGCCGCAGGCCCGCCACGCCGTGATGGCGCAGCCGGCCTGCGCGGCTGCGTTCGCGCGCGCCGGCTTCGACGTGATCTCCTTTGCCGGCAACCATTGCCTGGACTGGGGCAACGAGGCCTTCTTCGAGACACTCTCGCACCTGCAGGCTGCCGGCATCGCCGTGGTGGGCGTCGGCAAGGACATCGCCGCCGCACGCGCGCCGGTGATCCGCCACCTGGCCGACGGCACCCGCGTGGCCTTCCTGGCCTACAGCTCGATCCTGCCTCAGGCCTACTGGGCCGAAGCACGCCGCCCGGGCTGTGCGCCCATGCGTGCCCACACGCTGTACGAGCAGGTGGAGCATGACCAACCCGGCACGCCGCCACGCATCCACACGTTCGCGCACGTCGGCGATCTCGCTGCCATGCAGGCCGACATCCGCGCCGCGCGGGAACAGGCCGACGTGGTGATCGTGTCGCAGCACTGGGGGATCCACTTCGTGCGCGCCGTCATCGCCGATTACCAGCGCGAGGTGGCCCGCGCGGCCGTCGCCGCCGGCGCACACGCCATCCTCGGCCACCACGCGCACATCCTGAAGGGCACCGAGTTCATCAGCGGCGTGCCCGTCTTCCACAGCCTCTGCAACTTCGCCACGGACCTGCGCATGGACCCGGAACACGCGGCGCGCCCGAGCTTCAAGGAGATCCAGAAGCTCGGCGAGGACTGGGAGCCGGACTTCGACAGCCTGTACAACTTCCCGCCCGCGTCGCGGCTGTCGATGGTGGCACGCCTGCGCATCGCCGATGGCCGCCTGCAGGAGACCGGCTTCGTGCCGCTGTTCATCGGCCGCGATGCCGTGCCGCGGGCCTTGGTCCCCGAAGATCCACGCTTCCAGCAGGTGATCGACTACATGCAGGCCGTGACCCACGAGGCGGGCCTCAACGGCCGCTATCGCATCACCGGTGACCACGTTGCCATGGAGGCGGGTTCATGAACGCCCGCAAAGCCTGGCTGCCGCTGGAAGGCATCGTCCTGCTGTACTTCCTCAGCTACCTGCCCAACATCCTGCTGACGAAACTCGCCACCAGCGAACCCCACGCGGACCTTGGCCGCCCGCTCACGGGCCTGGAGACCCTGCCCTCGACACTGCTGATGAACCTGGTGCTCACCTACGGGTTCATCTGGCTGTCGGGCTGGCACCGTGATGCCCACGGCGTGCAACTGGGCGGTGTCCGGCTTCCGGTGCCTACGCGCTACACGGTGTTGTCGGGCATCGGCACCGCGCTGGTGCTGTTCACGGTGCCGCTGTCATTCACCTTCACCGACGTCAGCATCCCCTTCATCCAGCTGCTGATGCGTGGCGACATCCTCATCATCGCGCCCTTGGTCGACCTCGCCTTCGGCCGCCGCGTGCGCTGGTGGAGCTGGACGGCGCTGGTGCTGGTGTTCATCGCGCTGCTGCTGGTGATCCGCCAGCGGGGCGGACTCCACCTGTCGCCACTGGCCATCGCCACCGTGGTGCTCTACACCATCGGCTATTTCCTGCGGCTGTGGGTCATGACGCGCGTCGCCAAGAGCGGCGACCAGGCCAGCGTGCGGCGCTATTTCGTCGAAGAGAAAATGATTGCGCTGCCGCTGTCCATCGTGGCCCTCGCAGCGCTGTCATGGTCGGGCCTGGGCAACCAGGCGGGTGAACTCGGCTGGGGCTTCACGGCAGTGTGGAGCGATCCGGTCATCTGGCCGCTGGCCGGCATCGCTTTCACGCTGACGATCGTCTCGGTGTTCGCGGCGATCATCCTGCTGGACCCTCACGAGAACAGCTACTGCGTGCCGCTGGAGCGCTCGTCGAGCCTGCTCGCCGGCCTGGTGGCGGCCTTCCTGCTGCACTGGGGCTGGGGGCTGCCACGGCCGACGAACACGGAGGTACTCGGCGCGCTGGTGCTGATCGGGGCCATCGCACTGCTGACCCTCGCGCCCAAGTGGGACTCTCTCAGGCGCTCTCGCGGGCAATCAGCCTGAAGCCGACGTCGATGAGGCTGGGGACGATGCTTTCCCCCGCCTCCCGCCGGCGCAGCACGGCCACGGACTCGCGGCCGATCCGCGCGCCATCCACATCGATGGTGGTGATCGAAGGACGCATGTCGCCGGCCAGCGCGACGTTGCCGAAGCCCACCACGGCGATGTCGTCCGGCACACGCAGCCCGGCCGCCTGGGCCTCGATGATCACGCCCTGCGCCAGCACGTCCGATCCGCAGACCACGAGGTCGGGGCGCGTTTCCAGCCTTTGCAGGTGACGCCATACCAACCGCGCGTGACCGAAGCGCGTCGGCATCGGCACGTCGACCACGGCCGGCGCCTTGCGCCCGGCACCCCGCCACTCGGCGACGAAACCGTCCCTTCGCTGCCGTGCGCGTGCACCATCGGCCACTGCCAGCAAGGGCCGCGTGTAGCCTCGACCCTTGGCGAAGCGGGCGATCTCACGGCCCACCTCCAGGTGCGAGAAGCCCACGGCCAGGTCGATCGGGTCATCCGGCAGGCCCCAGATCTCGATCACCGTGAGTTGCCGCTGGCGCAGACGCTGGCGTGTCGCGGCATCCGTGACGATGCCGGTGAGGATGATGGCATCGGCGCGGCGCGACAGCGCCGCATCAATCAGTTGCGGCATCCGGCCCTGGTCGGCGCCGGTGAGCCCCAGCATCACGATGTTCCCGTCCTGCGAAAGCTCCGTGCTCATCGCCTCGATGGTGTCGTTGAAGATCGACTGCGCAACCTCGGGGACCAGCACCGCCACCAGCCGGCTGCGGTTGGAGGCCAGGCCGCCCGCCAGCAGGTTGGGCACGTAGCCGGTGGCATCGATGGCCGCGCGGATGCGGGCCGCCGTGCGTGGCGCAACGACCGCCGGATGGGTGTGGTAACGCGAGACCGTTGCGGAGGAAACCCCCGCACGGCGGGCCACGTCTTCGAGGGTCGGCACGGCAGGCTTGCGGCTCATGGCAGCAGTGCAACACGGCACAGGCTGGCAGGAAAGTGCTGCAAGCGCTTGCATGGCGGCCACCCGCCGATCCTATACTGCCGGGATGAGCAACGATTTCGATCCGCTGCAGCCAGAAACGTTCGACAGCCCGCATGAGGTCTACGCCCGGCTCCGCGAGCAGTGCCCGGTGGCCCACTCCGACGCCTGGGGCGGCTTCTGGGCCTACATGAAGCACGCCGACGTGGCCGCTGCAGCCGCCGACTACGACACCTACATCACCAGCAAGCAGAACGTCGTGCCCAAGGTCGCCTTCACCGGCCGCCGCCCACCGCTGCACCTGGACCCGCCCGAGCACACCCCCTACCGCCGCGCCCTGTCGCCATTGCTGTCACCGCAGCGGGTCGCACGCTTCGAACCCCTGATCCGCCAGATCTGCACCGAGCTGCTGTCGGGCATGGCCGCGCGCGGCGGCGGTGACATCTGTGAAGAGTTCTCCTCGCGCATGCCGATCCGCGTGTTCAACGCCTGGATGAACCTGCCTCCGGGACTGTCGGAGCGTCTGGCTGAAGTCGGGCGCCGCTACAACATCGCCGTGCAGTCCAACGACGAGGCCGCGACCAAGGAAACGAGCCTGCTGCTCTACGACATGGCGCGCGCCGTGGTCGCCGACCGCAAGGCACAGCCGCTGGACCCGGCCGAGGATGCCACCAGCGCGCTGCTCGCTGCGCGCGTCGATGGCCAGCCCCTGCCGGACGACATGATCGTCGGTACCATCCGCCAGGTGCTGGTCGTCGGCATCATCGCGCCGACGGTGATGATCGGCTCGATCGCCGTGCACCTGTCGCGCCACCCGGACCTGCAGGCCCGGCTGCGCGCCAATCCGCAGCTGTCAGAGGCGGCCACTGAAGAATTCCTGCGGCTCTACACGCCCTATCGCGGCTTTGCCCGCACCGCGCGGACCGATGTCACGGTGAACGGGCGCACCATACCCGCGGGCGAGCCGATCGCCCTGGTCTATGCCTCGGCCAACCGCGATGACGACGTGTTCCCGGACGGCGGCACGTTCAAGCTGGACCGGCCCAACATGAAGGATTCGGTGGCCTTCGGGCGCGGCCCGCACATGTGCGTGGGCGCGCCGCTGGCGCGCCTGGAAATGCGCATTGCACTCGAAGAGCTGTTGCGGCTGACGCCTGGCGGCTTCGGGTTGGCGGGCGAGATCGTGCCGACGCGCTTCCCGGAGATCGGGGCGCTGCGCGTGCCACTGAAGTTCCTTTAACGCGGGGCGGCGAAGTCCTTGCGGTACACATAGCGGATCGCAGCCACCAGCACCGCTGCCGCCAACAGCACGCCGACGACCAGGCCCGTGGCCAACGCATAACCGCCCGTGGCCTGCCGCGCCAGGCCCATGGCCTGCGGCATCACCAGGCCACCCGCACTGCCAACGATGTTGATGGCCACCACCGCCACTGCCATGGTCGCCGGTGTGAGGAACGTGGTGGGCAATGCCCAGAAGGCGCCCTGCGCGCCGCCGAGGCCCAGGCCGGCCACGAACAGCGCCAGCAGTGCGCCAGGCCCGGCCCCCAGTTGCCAGGCGGCCACCAGCGCCAGTGCCGCAAGCACCGAGGGCGCGGCGATGTGCCAGCAGCGCTCACCACTGCGGTCCGAGTGTGTTGCGTTGTAGTACATGCCGATGGCCAGCCCGGCAAACGGCAGCGCACCGGCCAACCCGATCTCGAAAGGCCCCAGGTCGGAGAGCGACTGCATCACCTGTGGCAGCCAGAACATCATCCCGTAGGATCCCGACAGCAGGCAGAACCACAGCAGCCCGCCGAGCACGACCACCGGACGCCGCAACACGCTCCAGTCGTTGGGCACCTGCGCCGCCGCCCTGCGGGCGGCGTTGTCACGCAGCCAGGCCTTCTGCCCGTCGGTCAGCCAGCGGGCCCTGCACGAAGGCCAATCCACCGGCGGCCAGACCCCACAGCAGGGCGCAGGTGGCGATCCAGCGGCGCATGCCGATGCGCTGCAACAGGCTGATGCTCGGGTATTGGCCGATCAGGAAACCGGCAAACAGGATGCCGGCGCCGAAACCATATTCGGCAGGCGTGAAGCCCAGGTCCGCGTTCATGCGGACGGCAGCGAAGCTGAGGTTGGCGCGATCCAGCGAGCTCAGCAGCAGGAACAGCGTGCCGGGCACGCCGAGGCGCCGCCGCACGGTGGCGGCAAAGGCTGGATCCATCACGACCGGTAGTCCCCCGACGATGCGTAGAATGGCGGCTGCGCAAGCGCTTGCACGCCGCAGGGACACTAGCATGCCGCCCATACCCGCAGAAGGCATCTCCGCCGCACTGGCCGCTGACGTGGCCGGGTCCGCTTCGCGGGCACTTTCCCCTCCTGCGGCGCGCGCGGCACGCCGTGCCCTGCTCGACGGCCTGGGTGTGATGTGGGCTGCCAGTGGACTGGCGGCGGAAGTCGCACCCTTCATCACCCTGGCGACCGCTGCAGCTACCCACGGCCACAGCCGCGTACTGGGTACCGGTTTGTGCAGTACGCCTGCGTTGGCAGCCTTGGCCAATGGCGCCATGGCCCACGCGCTCGACTTTGAAGACGCCCTCGACGGCGCCCCGCTGCATCCCAATGCTTCGCTGATTCCCGCTGTGCTGGCGCTGGCGGAGGCACGGCCCGACACGGGGATCACGCTGGGCGACCTGCTCGCGGCGATCGCCACCGGCTGCGAGGTTTCGTGCCGGCTGGCGCTGTCGCTGCGGCAACCGCTCGAGGTGGGAGGCTGGTACCCACCGCCGATCCTCGGTGCCTTCGGCGCCGTGGCGGGTGCTGCGGCCCTGCTGCGCCTCACGCCGCAGCAGGTGGTCGATGCCTGGTCGCTGCTGCTGATGCAGAACAGCTGCCCCGGCGAGCTCAAGCACAGCCCCGGCAGCGTACTGCGGGCTGTGCGCGAGGCCTTTCCGGCGCAGGCGGCGGTGCAATGTGCCCTGCTCGCCCGGGAGGGCGTGGCCGGCTTCGAGCAGCCCCTGGAGGGCAGGCATGGGTTCTATGCGCTCTTCGCCGGCGGCCAGCATGACGCGACCGCGCTGCAGGGCCGCAGCGATGGGCAGGCCTGGATCGAGCGCCTGAGCTTCAAGCCCTGGCCTTGCTGCCGCGGCACGCATCCGCACATCGCCCTGGTGCTGCAATTGGCGCAGCAGCACGGGCTGGACTGGCGGGACATCGACCGGATCGGACTGGGCGGCGGCGCCACGCAACGCATGCTGGCGGAGCCGCTGGCGCGCAAGCAGGCGCCCGCTACCGCCATCGATGCGAAGTTCAGCCTGCCGTTCTGCGTGGCTACCGCGCTGGTGCATGGCACCGTGACACTGGTGCATTTCAGCGAGGCGTCACTGCACGACGCACGGGTCCTCGACATGGCCGGGCGGACCGCCTTCACGCCGACCGCCGCCGGCGTGCCTGACAACCCGACGGGCGGCGCCGTGACCCTGCAATTGCGCGACGGCCGCGTGGTGCAGGCGGCAACGGACCATGCGCCAGGTTCACCCCGTCAGCCGCTGGACGACGCCGCCCTGGTCGCAAAGTTCATCGACTGCACCGCGCAAGGGCAGCGCAGCCTGCCACGAGAACGCGCCACCGCCTTCGCGCAGGACCTGCTGACGCTGCCTGCAATGACCCCGGCCGCTGCGCTGCTGCAGGGGCTGGCCTGCGCTTGACAGCCCTCGGCCGCATGAGTGAAAACGCTTGCATGAAGCGTGGAACCCGACCCTTGGCGAGGCTGCTCGCCGTCCTCGGCTGTGCCGCTGCCGGCAGCGTCCCCGCGCCGGGTGCGGCGGCCGATGCCCTGCCCCGTTGGTGGGCCCCCGGCGAAGGCCGTACGCTGCCCGAGCAGATCGACTACCCGAACGCACACGGCAGCCTGCGCCTGCTGGTGGCGGGCGGCGCAGTGCGCACCAAGGGCCATCCCTTCTTCGAGGCCACCGGCAGCAATGGCCGGGCCTGCGTGACCTGCCACCAGCCCGCCGATGCCATGAGCCTGTCTGTGCAAACGGTGCGCGGGCGCTGGGACGCCACGGGCGGCCGCGACCCGCTGTTTGCGGCCATCGATGGCTCGAACTGTCCGACGCTGCCGCAGGCGGACAAGGCCTCGCACAGCCTGTTGCTGGAACATGGCCTGTTCCGCATCCAGCGCCCCTGGCCGCCGCGCGACGCCCAGGGCAAGGCGCTGCAGCCGGACTTCACGCTCGAGGTGGTGCGCGACCCCACCGGCTGCAACACGGGTCCGCAGTACGGGCTGGGCGCCGCCGAGCCGAACGTGTCGGTGTACCGTCGGCCGCGACCGGTTGCGAACCTCAAATACCTGACGGCGGTAGGCTTTGCCTACGATCCCAAGCAAGGCATCGCGCTGCCGCGCGACCCGCAGACCGGCCGCATGCTGTCCGGCAACATCATGGCCGACAACCGCACCACCACCCTGGAAATGCAGGCCTGGGACGCGCAACTCACGCACCAGCAGTTCGGCGGCGCGCTGGACGCAAGGATGATCGCGCGCATCGTCGACTTCGAAACGCGCCTGTTCACGGCGCAGCAGCGCCATGCCACCGGTGGCGACCTTGATGCGGGGGGGGCCCAGGGCGGGCCGAAACTGCTGCGCGATTCGGAGGCCGGGCAGCTGGGCTCGCTTGGCCGGCGCGCCGTGTGGGACGAGTTCGCGGCCTGGGAGAACGCTGCCGACGACTCCGCGCTCACGCCAGAGCAGAAAGCCTGGCGGGCCTCGGTGGCCCGCGGCATGCGCGTGTTCCGCGACAAGACCTTCCTCATCACCGACAGCGCGGGCATCAACTCGCCGATGGGCTTCGGCAACCCGGTCCGCAACAGCTGCGTGTTCTGCCACAACATGCTGCAGATGGGGAACGACGTGGCGCCCGGCCAGGTGGACCTGGGCACCACGACCCAGCCCTTCGCCGATCCGCAGCCGCAACTGCCGCTGTTCCGCGTCACCTGCCAGAAAGACGCACATCCGCATTACGGCCGGGTCATCCACACCCATGACCCGGGGTTCGCGCTCACCACGGGCCGCTGCGCGGATGTGGGCAAGATCACGCTGCAGTCCATGCGCGGGCTGGCGGCCCGTGCGCCCTACTTCAGCAACGGCAGCGCGAAGTCGCTGCGGCAGGTGGTCGACTACTACGACCGCCGCTACAACATCGGCTACACCGAGCAGGAAAAGCGCGATCTGGTGGCCCTGATGGAGGCCCTGTGAACAGGCGCAGCACTGTTGCCACCCTGCTGCTGTGCGGTTTCGCCGGTGCCGTGCCGGCGGCAGAACAGCTGCGCTTCATCAGCTGCCCGGTGTTCCGCGACGTCGATGCCGGCCGCAAGAGCGGGTGCTGGCTCGCCGACGATCCGGCCACCGGCCTGCGCTATGACGTCGGCAACTCGCCCACCAAGCCGGACTGGAACCATGAAGTGCTGGTCGAGGGCGTGGTGGCCAAAGCCCAAGACAACGCCTGCGGTGGCATCGTGCTCGACGCCGTACGCGTCTCGATATTGCCCGGCGGCTGCACGCGCCACATGCTGCGCCACGAAGGCTTCAAGGGGAGGCCCTTCGTGCTGCCGGCCCGCAACACGCGTCCGCTCTATGAAAAGCGCGAGCCACCGCCGAAGCCCTGGACCGACCGGACGTTCGCGCTGCAGTTCGAGTGGGACCGGCATTTCGCCGTCTACCAGCTCAACGACTGGGAAGTGGACCAGGCCTGGCAATACATCAGCGCCGTGCAGCCCGCCCGCGTGATCATCAAAGGCTACGCGGCCACCACGCCGACGCAGGTCAGCGGCCGCACGATGGCCGAGAGGCCCGACGTGGCGCGCCAGCGGGCTGAGCTGGTGGCCGAATCCCTGCGGCGCCTGGGCGTGAAGCCGGAGCAGCTGCAGGTGGAGTGGCATACGGCCGCAGAGCCCGCGCCCATTGCCACCGCCGACGGGCTTGTCGAGCCGTCACGGCGGCGCGCGGAAATCCACGTGATGCTGCGTCAGCAACTCACGGCGGCACCACCGCGGTGATGCGTGGCGTCGTGCCTGGCGGGAAGGTCGCGGTCGGGTTTTCCGCGGACCCTCCCAACTCACGCAGCAGCGCCACGGTGTGCGGGTACTGCTCCGCCTGCTTCGCATTGAACTCCTTGGGGAAGCGGCCGAGCGCGTGGTCGATGGGCGAGAGCCCGTTGCTGTCGATCACATCCAGCGTCGCGCCGGCTGCCACCAGGCGCCGCACCACGCGGTCCCAGCCACGCGAGGCCGCGGCATGCAGTGCCGTGCGGTTGGCCGCGGTGCGGATCTTCAGGTCTGCATCGGCGTAGCCCAGGATCGTGCGGGCGTCCGCATCAGCCCCAGCCTCCAGCAGCATCTCGACTGCCGCCAACGCGTCATCTTCGGTGCGGTACCTGCCGCGTGTCGGGTCGTGGATGTGGCCGTCGCCGGCTGCGGCCATCAAGGGCGTCACGCCCTGCGCATTGGCCAGGTCGGGCAAGGCCCCGTGCGCCAGCAGCAATTGCATCACTTCGAGATCGCCCGCCTTGGCCGCGCGCAGCAGCGGCGTGGTGCCCCAGACGATCATCGGGTCCATGTAGCGGTCATAGGGGATGTGCCGGTGGCGCGGCCGCAGCTTCAGCTGTGCATTGGCGTTGGCACCGCGCGCCAACAGTTCGCGCACCAGTTCCACGCCGCCGCTGCGGTCCGCCGAGGGCAGGTCCACCCGCTTGCCGGTGGGCAGGGAGTTCATGTCCACCGCGAGGTACAGCGGCGTCTGCCCATACCAGTCCCAGCCGTGGATGTCGGCGCCCTTGCGGACCAGGTGCAAGGCCGTGTCCCAATGAAGGTTGAGCAGGGCCATCGACAAGGGCGTGACGCCATCCGGATCGGCAAGATTGATGTCCGCCCCACCCTCGAGCAGCGCGTCGATGCACGGCACGCAGGCCTCGCGGGCAGCGAACAGCAGCGGCGTGAGGCCGCCCCGGAACATGTCCTTGGGACGGCCCTCGGCAGTCACCCGGCGCTGCCAGTCCCGCACCGTGGAGCGCTCGTCCGGGCGCGCACCACGCGACAGCAGGAAGCGGATCATCTCCGGCTGCGCCTGGGCCGCGGCCCACATGAGTGCAGTCTGTCCGCCCCAACTCTCGCGCGCGTGCAGGTCCGCACCCGCCTTCAGCAGCCGGCGGGCCGCCTCCACGTTGCCGGTGCGGGCCACCACCATCAATGCGGTCTGCCCTTCGGCGTTGGGAGAATCCGGATCGGCGCCAGCGTCCAGCAGCACATCCAGCATGGCTGCATCGCCCTGCACCGCAGCCAGTTTCAGCGGCGTCGCGCCAAAAGCGTTGGTGGCGTCGACAGCCGCCCCGTGGCGCAGCAGGCTGCGGGCGCTGTCCACGTCCCCTTCATGGGCGGCCCGATGCAACGCCGTGGTGCCATCGGCTTCGATGGGCGGCACCGCCGCCGCCACGACGCTCCCGGCAAGGCACAACAGCCCTGCGGCAAGCGTTGTCATCTGTCCCACCATGTGACCCCCCGGTCCGCCGTTACGGTTGCGCCGGCCCCCGGCACTCGAAACTGCTGCGCTGGCCCGGATCGCCGCTGCCCTTGTACCAGGGCAGCGCAGGCCAGGGACACAGTGGCCGTTCGATGCCGGTCTGCGCGTTGCGGGCCGGGATGGGGCCCGGCGGCGTGCCGGACTCCACCCACCGGTCCATGGCATCGATCAGGTCGAAATCATCCGCACCCGGGCCACCGCGGCAGTGGTAGACGCCAGGCGCGACGTAGAGCTGGATCGCATCGCTGTTGCGGTTGGCCTTGCGGGCCTTGCTGAAGTAATCGATGGTGGCGTGCGCGCTCGGGCCCGGATCGTCCCAGCCGTGCCACAGCAGCAGTTTGCCGCCGCGCTTGAGGTAGGCGGAAAGATCCGTCTTCGTCGCCTCGTATTCCTTCGCGAACGGCGTGCGGTGCACCGCGGCCTGGTCACGCGCCGGGTCGAAGCTGGCAAGGTCGTGGTCCTCGCGACCGAACATGTAGACCGTGAGCTCTGCGAGGCCGCCATTGGAGGCATCCGGCGCGCCTGCGGGAGAGGACTGCACGAAACGACCCCAACCGCCCTCGCCGCCCTTGGTCAGGCCGTAGTGGCCCACCACGCCATCGGCGCCGCGGATGTCGCGGTAGGCCTTCTGCAAGGTTTCGACCTGCACGGCCGACAGGCAGTGCTCGCCAGCATCACCCGGCTTGCACTGCATCGACGCCGGACTGAAGGCGCAGCTGCGCGGGTCGGTGACGATGCCATCCTCGAGGCCGTCGCCGGCATCACAGGCCGCCAGGGCCGCGCGGTTCACGCGCTGCAGCAAGGCGGGCGAGATGGCAGCCCCGGGCTCGCGGAACAGGCGGTTGCGGACCAGGCCACTGGTCTGCACCAGCAGGCTGTATACCGGCGCGCCGGCGATCACGCCGTCGTAGTCCTGCGGGTAGCGCTGGGTTTCCATCATGCCCATCCGGCCACCGGTCGAGCATCCCTGGAAGTAGCTGCGCTGTGGCAGCTTGCCGTAGTAGCGCTGCACCACCTGCTTGCCGGTGACCGTCATCAGGTGAACGGCGCGATGCGAGAAGTCGGTCATGGCCACCGGGTTGCCCTTGGCCCAGGTGGTATCGAAGGCCGTGCGGCTGTCGTGACCGGCGTTGGTCTGGGCGGTGGCATAGCCCTTGGCCAGTCCCGGAACCGCCGTGGCCAGCAAGGTGTTGCCGGCCCAGCCGCCACCACCGAAACCCAGCATCTTGCCGTTCCAGTGCTCCGGCATGCGGTAGACGACCTGGACGCGGGACCCGGGGACCGCCGAGACGATGCCACTGATCTCGCAGTAGCCCGGCAGCTTCAGCGCCGGATCCGCGCTGCGCCATTGCGTGGCCTGCACCTCGGTGTCCTTGAACACTCCGGGCTGCGCGAGGGCACGGCAACCGGCCTCATCGGCGATGGCGGGCGCCACCGCCAACCCGGCAGCGACACTCCAGAAGCCGAGCGTCAAGACGCGGCGACGACCCCACATGGCGCGACTCCCCACGTTCAGTATGCGGCGGTGAAACGCTTGTTCTGATGCTGCGGCCGTTCGACTTCGTCGATCATGGCCACGGCGTAATCCTCGTAGCTGATGCTGCTCTGCCCTTGCGCATCCACCAGCAGCTGGTCGCCACCGAGCCGGAAGCGTCCCGTGCGCGTGCCCGCCGCGATGTTCGACGGCGGGCTGAAGAAGGTCCACGGGACGTCCTTCACGGTGTAGAGGTGATCCAGCGCATCGACCATCGAGAAGATCTCGTTGCGCGTCCCCTCCGGAAGGTTCGGTGGCAGCGTGTCGGCGATGCGCTTGCCTTGGGCGTTGTAGAGGCTGCTCGCGCCCCCCACCACCAGCAGCCGCGGCTTGATGCTGCCCTGCGCGCGCTGCGCCTCCACCAGCGACTTCACCACGCGCAGCGAGAAGTCCCGGGTCGGCGCGGGTCGCGCCACGATCGATGAGATCACCACGTCCTGGCCGGCGATCTGCCGGCCGACATCGGCCGTATCGAACACATCGCCTGCCACCACCCGGACGCCCGCCGGCGCCGACCCGGGCTTCGGGTTGCGGTCCACGACCGTGACCTGATGGCCCCGCGCCGCCGCTTCGGCGACGATGCGGCTGCCGATGTTGCCGCTGCCGCCGTAGACCACGATCTTCAGCGGCGTTGCGGCCCTCTGCTGCGCAGTGGCGGTGGCGGGAGCAAGGCCCGCCATGAACGCCACGCAAGTGGCCAGTGCTGCGGCGGCTCCGAGGATGGCACGGCGGGTTGTCATGACAGCGCTCCCCGGGACTACTTGCGGTCCAGGCCGAGGGCCTTGATCGCGTTCTGCTTCATGATCAGCGGCTTCACCTCGTCCTTGAAGCCGGCGGCATCGAAGTCCTTCATCCAGCGCTCGGGCGTGATCAGCGGGTAATCCGTGCCGAACAGCATCTTGGTCTTCAGCTGCGTGTTGGCGTAGTGGATGAGTTGCGGCGGGAAGTATTTTGGCGACCAGCCGGAGAGGTCGATGTACACGTTCGGCTTGTGCAGCGACACGGACAACGCCTCGTCCTGCCAGGGCCATGACGGATGCGCGATGATGATCGTCATGTCCGGGAAATCCGCGGCGACGTCGTCGAGGTGCATCGGGTTGGAATACTTCAGGCGCATGCCGCCACCGCCCCGCAGGCCGGACCCCATGCCGGAATGCCCGCTGTGGAAGATGACCGGCAGCTTCGCCTCCGCCATCGCCTCGTACATGGGATAGGCCATGCGGTCGTTGGGGAAGAAACCCTGGCAGGTCGGGTGGAACTTGAAGCCGGAAACACCGTCGGCGATCAGCTTCTTGACCTCACGCAGACCCATCTTGCCCTTGTGCGGATCGACGCTGCCGAAGGCCATGAGGATGTCGCTGTTGGCCTTCGCGGCATCCAGCACTTCCTCGTTGGGGATGCGGCGCCGGCCGATCTCGAACTCGGTGTCGACCGTGAACATGACCAGGCCGATCTTGCGCTCGCGGTAATAGTCGACCGTTTCCTGGATGGTCGGCGGGTTGCCCGACTTGAAGTACTTCTTCTTCTGCTCCTCGATTTCGTTGGCGTAGTCGTCTTCCGGCTCGCGGCAGGAGATCTCGGCGTGCGTATGGACGTCGATGGCAACAAGTTCTTCGATCTTCATGGCATCCACCTGGTGTAAGTGTTGCAATTGTGCCACGGCCGTGGCGTAAGCGGCATCAGCCGCCCAGCAGCGCCAGCACTTCGGCGGTCTTGGCCTTCATCAGCGCCTCGTCGCCCCGCGATTCGACATTCAGGCGGACCAGCGGTTCGGTGTTCGAACCCCGCAGGTTCAGCCGCCAGCCGTCGAATTCCATCGACAGGCCGTCGGTGAGGTCGATGGAACGCGCCTGGGCCTCATAAGCCGCCCTCACCTTGGCCATGGAGGCCTTGGCATCCGCATGGCGGTTGATCTCGCCACTGGCCGGGAAGGCCTTCATGCGCTCGCCCACCAGCGCCGACAACGGCTTGCCGGTCTCGCACATCACCTGCAGCACCACCAGCCAGGGGATCATGCCGCTGTCACAGTAGGCGAAGTCGCGGAAATAGTGGTGGGCGCTCATCTCGCCGCCGTAGGCCCCGTCGCACTCGCGCATCACCTGCTTGATGAAGGCGTGGCCGGACTTGCTCAGCACCGCCTTGCCGCCGTGCTCCTGGACGATTTCGAGGGTGTTCCAGGTCAGTCGAGGGTCGTGGACGATGCGGGCGCCGGGCTCGCGCTTGAGGAACACCTCGGCCAACAGGCCGACCAGGTAATAGCCCTCGATGAAGGTCCCGTGCTCGTCGAAGAAGAAGCAGCGGTCGAAGTCGCCGTCCCAGGCCAGCCCGACATCGGCACCGTGGGCGCGGATGGCGTCGATCGTGCTCTGGCGGTTCTCCTCGAGCATCGGGTTGGGCACGCCGTTGGGGAAGCTGCCATCGGCCTCGTGGTGGACCTTGATGAACTGGAACGGCAGATGCGGTTCGAGCCGGTCGACGACCATGCCGGCGCCGCCATTGCCGGCGTTGACCACGACCTTCAGCGGCTTGAGCCGGCTGCGGTCCACGTAGGAGAGCAGGTGCGCGATGTAGCGCTCGTTCATGTCCAGGGCGTGCACGGTGCCCGGCACCGCCGCCTTGGGCGGCAGCTGGCCGGTCTCGATCAGGCGCTTCATGTCCATCAGGCCGGTGTCGGCACTGATCGGCCGGCTCTGCGCACGCACGAACTTCATGCCGTTGTAGTCCGGCGGGTTGTGGCTGGCGGTCACCATGATGCCGCCGTCGAAGCCTTGGTCGAAGGTCGCGAAATACACGCCCTCGGTACCGCAGAGGCCGATGTCGTGGACGTCGACGCCGCTGTCGGTGAGACCGCGGATGAGCTCGGCGCAGAGCTCGGCGCTGGTCAGGCGGATGTCGCGGCCCACGGCCACGCGCCGCGGCTTGATGTAGGCCGCGTAGGCCTGGCCGATCTGGTAGGCGAGCGTGGTGTTGAGCTCATCCGGGATGCGGCCGCGGACGTCGTAGGCCTTGAAACAGCTGAGGTTCATGTGTTGGTACCTTGCCTGCCGTAGCTGTCCTCGAAACGGACGATGTCATCTTCACCCAGGTAGGTGCCGGATTGCACCTCGATGATGTGCAGCGGGATGCGCCCGGGGTTGCGGATGCGGTGCTTCACGCCCAGGGGAATGTAGGTCGACTGGTTTTCCTCGAGCAGGAAGACCTCCTCGCCACGGGTGATCTCGGCCGTGCCAGCCACCACGATCCAGTGTTCCGCGCGGTGGTGATGCAACTGCAGCGACAGCACGGCGCCGGGCTTGACCATCAGCCGCTTCACCTGGAAACGCTCGCCGTTGTCGATGCTGTCGTAGCTGCCCCAGGGGCGGTGCACCTCGCGGTGCAGCGAGTGCTCGTAACGGCCCTCGGCCTTGAGGCGGTTCACCAGCGCCTTCACGTCCTGCACGCGGTCGCGCGGCGCCACCATGACGGCATCCTTGGTCTCGACCACCACGTGGTCCTTCAGGCCCACGGCCGTGACCAGGCGGCTGGCCGAATACAGGTAGCAGCCCTCGGAATCCTCGGCGATCACGTCGCCCTGCAGCACGTTGCCGCGCGCATCGGCATCCTGCGCGCCGTGCAGCGCGGACCAGGAACCCACGTCGCTCCAGCCGGCGGCCAAGGGCACCACCACGGCATCGGCGGTCCGTTCCATCACGGCATAGTCGATGGACTCGCCGCGGCAGGCCTGGAAGGCCTGCTTGTCGATGCGCAGGAAATCGAGGTCCGGCGCAGCCGCCGCATGGGCGGCCAGCGCCGCCGCGGCGATGTCAGGGGCGTGCTGCCGCAACTCCTGCAAGTAGCGGTCGGCGCGGAACAGGAACATGCCACTGTTCCAGTAGTAGTCACCCGAGGCCACGAAGGCGGCGGCACGCCCGGCATCCGGCTTCTCGACGAAGCGGGCGATCCGGTAGACGCCCTCCCCGTCGGCCCCTGCCACGGCCTCGCCCCGGCAGATGTAGCCATAGCCGGTCTCGGCGCAGTCCGGTACCACGCCGAAGGTGACCAGCCGGCCGGCCGCCGCTGCCGGCAGCGCCGTGCGCACGGCCGCCTGGAAGGCCTCGCGGTCACGGATCACATGGTCGGCAGGCAGGACCAGCAGCAGCGCATCGGGCGTGGGAGCGGCCAAGGCCGCCAGCGCAATGGCCGGTGCGGTGTTGCGGCCCACAGGCTCGAGCACGATCGCCTGCGGCGTGTTGCCGAGCTGGCGAAGCTGTTCGGCGACCAGGAACCGGTGCGCATCGTTGCAGACCACGACCGGGGGGCCGGCGTCCAGGCCCTGCAGCCGCTGCGCGGTGTCCTGCAGCATGGTGTGTTGGCCCACCAGCCGCAGCAGTTGTTTGGGATACAGCTCGCGCGACAGCGGCCACAGCCGCGTGCCCGAACCACCGGACAGGATGACAGGTGTGAGGGTCGACATCCCGCGAGGATATAGCGCGGCCCGTACTGCGGGTTGGCCGCGCTTCACCGTTTCGCCAGCCACGGAAACTCCACGTCCTCGGGAGCAGCGGGCCCAAGACGCCGGAACATCCAGCGCGGCAGCTGGCCGCTGTGGAAGTGCGGCAGCACGCCGACATAACCCTGGAGATCCACGAACTCCACGTCGCGCAGGGCGGACGCGGTCTCCTCGCGAATGATGGGCGCCAGCAGGGCGCGGAGCGGCAACTGCCGGCGAGGGGCATATGCCCGCGCCGGAACCTGCGCCACCCGCTCGGCCCTCCGCAGTGCATCAACAGCCAGACGCTTTCCCAGAGCATACGGGCTCAGGGAAGCCTCAACCCCGAAAGGCCAGAGGATCAGCACCGGCTCGAAGCGTCCCATCTGACCGCAGGTCACGGCGCCAAAGGCCAAACTGTAGGCCGCCGCGACCCGGCGCCTGTCCCGGCCACACAGGACAAAGGTGGCACGCGGCCCACAGCGTTGACTCGTGTGGGCCTCCTCGCGATACCAGCGGGTGGCGTGCCGGCACCGCAGCGTGAACTCCGACAAGTCGTGCTCCGGGGTCAAAGCCTCCGGATCAGGGCGTGCCATCAAGCTTGCTCTTGAAGCCCTCGAAGGTGATGCCGTCGACATCCATCACCATCATTTCGAGCAAGTCCCGCTCCGCCCGCTCGACCGCTGCCTGGGTGACGAAGAGGCTTCGCGGCATTCCCTTGGACGCTGCCGCGCGGTCGAGCAGATCACGCTGGGCTTCGGTCACGCGCAGCAGGAAGGCAACGGTCGGGCTGTTGATCCACATGGGAACACCTCGCTATCTGTTGGATATCAGATATCCGGGAGATATCAGGGCCACGTGCTGTGTTTCTGATATCCGGCGGATACCGGATATCTTGCAGATAGCAATCGCCGACAGTTGCCCCTGTTGAGGGGCACAAACTGCCGAAGTGGGGGCAATACCGGCAGCGGCAGGCGCGGCCCCCGGCAGGCGCGGCCCCGGCAGGGGCCGGCCTCAGTCAGGCGGCGAGGCCGCGCCCGATGCCGTAGTACTGCAGACCCAGCCGCTTGAGCAGTTCCGGGTTGTAGATGTTGCGGCCATCAAAGATCACCGGCTGCGTCAACAGGGAACGCAGGCGGTCGAAGTCCGGGCTGCGGAACTCCTGCCACTCGGTGGCCACGGCCAGTACGTCGGCACCAGTGGCGGCTGCATAGGCTTCGTCGACGAACACAACGGCCTTGTCCGCACCCGCCACGCCGGCCAGGGCCTTGCGGGCCTCGTCCATGGCGACCGGGTCATAGGCACGCACGCGGGCGCCGGCCTCCAGCAGTTCACGGATGATGGTCAGCGACGGCGCCTCGCGCATGTCATCGGTGTTGGGCTTGAAAGACAAGCCCCAGAGGGCGACCGTCATGCCGGCGAGGGCATCGCCATAGCGGCGCTTCATCTTGCCGACCAGCACCGACTTCTGCGCGATGTTGACCTCCTCCACCGACTCGAGGATGCGGGCCTTGTAGCCCACCTCGCGCGCGGAGCCGACCAGCGCGCGCACGTCCTTGGGGAAGCAGGAGCCGCCGTAGCCCGTGCCCGGGTAGATGAAGCTGTAGCCGATGCGCGGGTCCGAACCGATGCCGACGCGGACACGCTCGATGTCGGCGCCAACGCGCTCGGCGATGTTCGCCAGCTCGTTCATGAAGCTGATCTTGGTGGCCAGCATGGCATTGGCCGCGTACTTCGTGAGTTCGGAGGAACGGATGTCCATGACCACCAGGCGGTCGTGCTGGCGCGTGAAGGGCTCGTAGAGCGCGCGCATCAGTTCGACGGTACGCGGATTGTCGGTACCGACGACCACGCGGTCCGGCTTCATGAAGTCGGCGATGGCCGCGCCCTCCTTCAGGAATTCCGGGTTGGAGACGATGTCGAATTCGACCTCGGCCGCGCGGGCATCGAGGGTGCGCTGCACCTCGGCCTTCACCTTGTCGGCCGTGCCCACCGGCACCGTGCTCTTGGTGATCACGATGGCGTATTTGTCCAGGTGCTGGCCGATGGTGCGGGCCACGGCAAGCACGTATTTCAGGTCGGCCGAGCCGTCCTCGCCGGGTGGCGTACCGACGGCAATCAGCTGGAACAGGCCGTGGGCGACACCCTTGGCGGCATCGGTGGTGAACTCCAGACGACCGGCCTCGGCGTTCTTGCGGATCAGCGCCTCCAGACCCGGCTCATGGATGGGCACTTCGCCCCGGTTGAGCCGTTCGATCTTGCCGGCGTCCACGTCGACGCAGACCACGTGATTGCCTGCCTCGGCCAGACAGGCCCCCGTCACCAGACCGACATACCCGGACCCAAAGATCGTCACACGCATTGCCGTTTCCTTTCACTCTCGAGACAGGCAGATTAAGACAGGACTTCTGCGGCGCGAAGTGTGCGCTTCGCACATTGCAAACACGTGGATTTGTAACTCTTTCACGGTGACCTGCGGCAGCATCCGGCCCATGCCCTCCCCGACACGTCCTCCCCTGCTTTTCCTGTTGCTGGGCCTCTTCCTTGGTGTTTGTGCTCCCGCCGCGGCGGCCGTCCCCCAGTGGACGGAATCGACGGTCTTCGACCTCGGGCCGGGCGCCCTCCCCGGCCCAGGCCTGCTCGACCTCGACCAGGCATTCGAGAGGACCTCCGAGGGCGCACTGCGACGCGACGCTGTGGTTGCCGGCCGACGCTATCTGCTGTCGGAGCGCACCGACCTGCACCGCGGCAGCTGGGACTTCTTCGTCGAGCTCGAGGTGCTGCCGGGCGCTCCCGGGGATGCCGTGTACTTCGGGCTGGGGCGCGGCAGGCCGGGTCCGCATGAGTTCGAACCTGACGACAGTCTGGTGCTGCGGCTGCACCTGGGCGGAGTGGACGGCAATGGCACCGGCCGGCGCGTCGAACTGGTCTGGTTCGGGCAGTCCGGGGAAATCCGCCGCATCGACGTGCTGGGCCAGCTGCCTCCGCCTGTCGAAGCCGATGGTCGCATGGCACTGCGGCTGGACATCAACAAGATCGGGCCCCAACTCACGTTCACTGCCAAGACCGCCAACGGCAACCTGGCGCGAACGGTGGGCGATGTGCGCGAAACGCCGGTGCTGCCGGGTGACGGCGCCACCCAGGCGTTCATCGGCCATGCCACCCGCGGCATCCTGTTGCGGCGCGTGGCACTGGAGGCGGTGGCCCCGCCCGCACCGGCACCGACCCTCCAGTTCTCCTTCGATCCCCAGCCGGCGCGGGCCGGCGAGCCGGTCCAGTTGCGCTGGGAGGCACGGGACGCGCGTGACTGCGTGGCGAGTGGCGACTGGTCCGGCCCCCTGCCGGTGGCGGGCAGCCAGCTCAGTGCCCCGCTCTACAAGCGCGACAACCGTTTCACGATCCGCTGCCACGGCGAGGAGGAAGACCGCAGCGCGACCCTGGCGATCACCGCCGAGGGGGGGCGCGCCGCGCTGACGCCCCTGTTCGAGGCCCAACCGGGGATGGAAGGACTGGACCCCGAGGTCGGGCAGCGGCATGTGCAGCTGGTGGCACTGCGCTCCGGCCGCACCGTGGTGGGATATACGTCCGGCTACACCCAAGGCTGCCGGTTGTTCGGGCCCTGCGCCCCGCGTAGCAGTGCCTGGCACCTCGTGCTCGACCGTGAAGGCCTGCGCGCCCCCCCGCGGCAGACCTGGCCCGAGCTGGAAACGCTGCCGGACATCCACAATTACAGCCCCGGTGCCATTGGCGGATCCCCCGCGGCGGATGGCGCCACGGCGCTGCTGGGACTCAGCCACAGTGGCCACAATGCCCTGGGCGGCCGCTTCGTGGAGGTCAACGCGGCTGGCGAGGTGATTGCGCGGCGCGGCGGCACCGGCAGCTACGGACGGGGTCTGTGCCGGCTGGGCAGGGACGTGCTGGTACCCTCCCTCTGGGTCGATCCAACCACCTACGGCTACCAGTTGTGGGCCGGTGGAACGGCGCTGACGCGGACCGGGGTCTTCAGCTTCCTCGAAAGCGGGGGGCAGGAAAGCCTGGTGTGCGCCGACAGCGCTGCACTGGGCGGTCCGGCTGCAGTAATCCTCCAGAGCCACAGCGCGGGTTCGCACGTCGCGCTGCAGCTGCTGCGTCCCGGCCCCGAGGGCCTGCAGGCCCTGGAAGGCAGGGCGCGCATCGTGTTCGCAGAGGGTTCGCGGCCAATACTCAGCAGCTGGATGGCCCTGCACAAGGACCGCGGTGTGGTCGTGCTGCGCGAACGCACACGCAGCGGCCGCCTGGCCTTGCGCCTGGCACGCTTCCTGGTGACGGCATCGGGCCTCGTGCTGGTGGACCGTGAGACCCGGCCGCTGGCCCCGTCCC
>JBJOHO010000022.1:0-4872 GCA_046047615.1 Pseudomonadota bacterium | reverse complement strand
CTCTCGCCGGATGCCCGGGCGCTGCAGTCGGTCAACACCGTCGTGTTCCAGGGGACACGCCGCATCGGGCACAACACGGACTGGTGGGGCTTTGCGGAGAATTTCCGCCGCGGCCTGCCCGATGCCTCATTGAACGATGTGGTACTGGTCGGCGCTGGCGGCGCCGGGTCGGCGGTGGGCTACGCCGCCCTGCAACTCGGCGTCAAGCGGCTGCAGGTCAATGATGTCGATGCCACCCGCGCAGAGGGGTTGGCGGTACGCCTGCAGGCGCTGTTCCCGGACCGGCAGGTCATCACCTGCAAGGATACGGTGGCCGGCTTGTCCACAGCGGATGGACTGATCCACGCCTCACCCACGGGCATGGCCAAACATCCCGGCCTGCCGGTGCCTGCAACGGTGCTGCGCCCCGGGCTCTGGGTGGCCGAGATCGTCTATGTGCCGCTGGAGACGGAACTGCTGCGCCATGCACGGGCAGCGGGCTGCCGCACCCTCGACGGCGGCGGCATGGCCGTGCTGCAGGCCGCCCGCGCGTTCGAACTTTTCACCGGCGTGACGCCGGACCATGAGCGCATGCTGCTGCGTTTCGACCGGATGTTGCGCACTCAGGGCGTGTAACTGCGCCGCTCCCGCAGCCACTGCGGGTCGAAGCCGGCGATCACCTTGTAGTCCTGGGAAATCTTCGCGCGCTCGTCAACGGGGAACACTGCGCCAAGGTCCACGTCCGCGGTCGGCGCGCGCTGCATGGCGATCTCAAGGCACTTGTCCGGCCCGTGGGCGCGGTTGGTCAGCACGATGCGGCTGGTGGTCTCACGCCGCTCGGTCTCGTAGCGCGCCAGGCCCTCATCCACGTCCGGGGCCGTGGCGAGGTGGTAGGCCAGGCAACGCGCATCAAGGATGCCCTGTGTCGCGCCGTTGGAGCCGATCGGATACATCGGGTGCGCGGCATCGCCGGCCAGTGTGACGCGACCGTGCGTCCAGCGTGGCAGCGGGTCACGGTCCACCATGGGAAACTCGAACACGTCGGTGGCGGCCGACACGATGGCCGGCACGTCGATGCCAGGCCAGCGCCAACCCGCGTAGCGGGGCAGCAGAGGATCGCGGTCGACGCGCCGGTTCCAGTCCTCGCGCGGCGTGCTGCCGGGCTCGGCGATGCGCAGGTCGCAGATCCAGTTGAACAGGATCTCGCCGCTGGCTGGATCGATGGCGATCGGGTAGCCGGCGAACTTCTGGCGCGAGTGGCCGGTCCAGTGCATCAACGGCCCGAGGGCACCCTTGGGCAGCACCGTGGTACCGCGGAACAGCGACACGCCGTTCCACTTGGGGATGCCCTCGTCCGGATAGAAGTGCTTGCGCACCGCGGAGTGGATGCCGTCGGCGGCGATGACCAGATCCGCCTCGATGCCCGCCACGTTGGCACCGGTCTCGCGGTCGATGAACGACAGCACCGCGCCGCCCTCGCGCAGCGTCAGGCCGGCCAGCGCATGGCCGAAGCGCACGGCATCCGCGCCCAGCGCCGCCTGGACCTCCGCCAACAGCAGCATCTGCAAGCGCCCGCGATGGATGGCCACCTGCGGCCAGTCATAGCCACCGGCCAGGCCACGGCCCTCGGTCCAGACCTCACGGCCATCCGCCATGCGGTAGGTGAGTTGTTCGATGGAGACGCCGGTGGTGCGCACCTTGTCGAGCAAGCCGAGCTCGGCGACTTCGCGCATGGCATGGGGCAGGACGTTGATGCCGACGCCCAGCGGTTGGGGCTTGCGCACTGCCTCGTAGACGGTGGCCCTCAGTCCCACCTTGGCCAGGCTCAGGGCCGTCGTCAGTCCGACGATGCCTCCCCCCACGATCGCGATACGCATGCTGGACCCGCACGAACGCCGGAAATTCCGGCGCGCGGAGGATACGGGACCGCGGCCGCCCCGTCAGCCTCCCCCGCCCTCGACCGCCACCCAGGCGCGGATCTGCGCGCCGTGCTCATCCAGACGCGGTGGCGGTGCGGTCACCCCGGGACCGTCGCCGGCCAGCGTGAACCCTGCGTTGACGATGTCCACCTGTGTTTTGCCGTCAGGCAATCCGGGCAGCTGCAGGGGCAGACGCAGACCACGCGCCTGCACATGCGGCAGGCTGACCGCCTCGCCGACCTCGCGCACCATGCCGCAGGGAATGCCGGCATCACTCATCACCTGCTCCCACTCCGCCGCCGGCCGGCGCTGCAACTCGGCGCCGAGGTCGCGCTGGATGTCGGCGGTGTGGGCGCGGCGCAGGTCGGGCGTGAGGAACCGCGGATCGCGCAGCCAGTCTTCGCGGCCCAGCAGGCGGGCCAGTGCCTCGAACTGGTGCTGCTGCACCACGCCCAGCGACACCTGGCGGCCATCCCCCGCCGTGAACAGCGCGGAGGTGGGCTGACCGCTGTAGCCGGTGTTGCCGGTGCGTTGCAGGGCCGTGCCGGTGACCAGGAAGGGCGTGACGGCCGAGGTCATGAAGGCCAGCGAGGCATCGAACATCGCCACGTCGATGAACTCGCCCTGCCCTTCACGGCCGCGCCTCAGCAGTGCTGCGAGGATGGCCAACGCTGCCGTCTGGCCGGTGAGCGTGTCGACCACGGGAAAGCCGACGCGCATGGGCGGATCCTCAGGACCGCCGCCCAAGCTCATCATCCCGCAAGTGGCCTGCACGATGTTGTCGATCGCAGGCCAGTCGCGCAGCGGCCCGGTCTGGCCATAGCCGGAGACCGAGCAATAGACCAGGCGTGGGTTGATCGCCTTGGTCGCCTCCCAGCCCAGCCCCAGGCGGGCCATGACGCCAGGACGGAAATTCTCGACCAGCACGTCGCTGCGCTCGATGATGCCGCGCGCGACCGCAAGGTCCGCGGGATCCTTGAGATCCAGCGCGATCGACTGCTTGCCGGCGTTCACGGCGATGAAGGCCGGCGCCATGCCGTCGTAGCGGCGGTCACTGCCGTAATGGCGCATGGCGTCGCCACGCCCGGGCGACTCGATCTTGATCACCTCGGCACCGAGCAGGCGCAACAAGTGGGTGGCGAAGGGGCCCGCCATCACATGGCTGAAATCGGCGACGCGCAGGCCTGCCAGCGGCTGGGACATGTCAGTTCGGTTCCTTGCAGTCGATCTCGCCGGCGACCGTGACACTGGCGCGGGCGGTACGGTAGACGGACAGGCCATCGATGCCGTAGCGGGACAGGGACCGCGCGCTGCGCTCGGCCTCCTGGGTGTACACCTGATTGAACCGGGCCTGGTCCGCGGCACTGGCAGGCTGCAACTGCACCCCGTCGCGTTGCGCCGTCTCGAGGCCCCGTTGCACGGCCTCGCGCGTCTGCCGCGCCAGCGCCGCCTCCCACACGGGAATGCTTTCCTCAAGCACGCGGCGCTGCGCCGCGGACAACTGCTTCCAGCGCGCCTCGCTCATCGCCCGGCCCGGATAGGCGCCGCGGGGCACGGCCAGCGCCGTGTAGTGACGCGCCACCTCGGCGAAATGCAACGCGCGGAAAGTGTCCGGCGGGGCCACCACGCCGTCGATCACACCTTTGGCCAGCGCGGAGTACACCTCGCCCATCGGCATGTTGACCGGATCTGCACCAAGGGCCCGCAGCACGGGCAGCAGTTCGGTCGGCACGCGGATGCGCTTGCCGCGCAGGTCGTCGAGGCTGCCAAGCGGTCCCGCGCGCATGAGGATGCCCGGCTGGCTGCCCCCCTGCACGGCCAACACCTTCAGGCCTGCCATCTCGCTGGCAAACTGCGGATGGTGGCGCGCCATGCAGTAGTAGAGCGCCACCTGCTTTTCCACCGTGTCGGCGCCCGTGTAGAAGCCGGACTGCAGACGGATGAGGTGCGTGCCGCCCTTGGTGTAGATCGGTGTGACCAGGCCCACATCGGCAACACCGTGCCGCAATTCGAGCATCGAGTGCTCGCTCGACAGCAAGGCACCCGACCAGCTGGTGCGGATGCGCAGGCTGCCGCCCGACCGCTCCTCGACGAAGCGGATCCAGTCCTGGTCCGCGCGACTGAATGGATGTGTCGGACTGTAGGGCGAGGCATAGAGCAGCTCGGTCACCCCGGCTGCCGGCGGCTGCCGCGGCGTGCAAGCCACCAGTGGCAACAGCGCGAGCAAACCCAGCAGGCGTTTCATGCCAAGCCTGCCTGGCGCAGGAATCCCGCCATGGCCTCGACCATGCATTCCCGGCTCCACTGGCGGGCGTCGACCATGTCGGCGTCGAGTGCGAGGACCGGCACGCCGGCATCCCGCAGGGCCTGTGTGGTGAGCAAGGTGCCGGACTGCGACAGCCGGGTATCCGGCGGCGTAAGCACCACCGCTGCATCAATGCCGCAGCGCTGTGCTTCGCTGACCATCCAGCCGTTCATCCACGGCGGCAGGTGCAGCACTTCGTTCATCGAGCAGATGCGGCTCGCGAGCGCCTCGAGCGGCCTGCCGCCGACATCGCGGATGTACTGCGCTCCGGCAAACGGCAGATACATCGACCAGACGAACACGGCGCCGAGGCGCTCCTCGAGCGCCCGGTAAAATGCCGTGTCGTGCCAGAGGCCGGCGCCTATCCACATGAGCCGCATCCGCTCGCGAGCGGCGATCCCGATGCCGGCCTTCGCGCGCGCCCGAACCTCCTCGAGAAATCGGCGCGCATGCGCCACGGCCCAGTCGGAGCCGCGGTGCCACTGCGGAATCATCGTATTCGTCATCTGGTCGTTGAGCGAGACCGGACAGGGCCGGGCGTCACCCACTATGGCTGCAGCCTCGGCCAGCGCTTCCTCCTGCTCGTTGATACGATCCATCAACAGAGCGAGACGGTCCGGATCGAAGCGGCGCCCGGTTCGCCGCTCGAGCAGCGCAATCAGCGCGCGA
>JBJOHO010000021.1:0-99363 GCA_046047615.1 Pseudomonadota bacterium | reverse complement strand
CGTTGGGAAGGCGATACCTTCGTCGTCGAAACCGTGGGCATCAAGGAGCACGTACGCTTCCGCGACGTGCCCCACTCGGCGCAGATGCGCATCCACGAGCGCATGCGGCGCGTCACCCCGGACCACTTCGAGAACGTGGTGACCGTGGAAGACCCCGTTTACCTGGAACGCCCCTGGCAGTGGAAGTGGGTGTACCAGCGGCGGCCGAACTACAAGATGTACGAGTACGTCTGCGAGGACAACCGGGAGTATGCAGATCCGGAGACCGGCGCCGCGCGCATGAAGCTGTTCGGGGAGTGAGGGCGGGCTCACGCTCGCCCGCACTGTGCATGGATCAAGGTATGGATCGACGGAGGCCCGGAACATGAGGTCGACGCTGGGAATTGCCCTGTGCTTTCTGGGACTGGGCGGAATCTCCGCCGCGCAGCAGCTTCCTGATATTGGCTTCAAGAGCGTAGGTCGCGCCGCGCCGCTCCATGATGATGTCACCGGGCGTCCGCAGGTCGGGGCAATCCGCGAGCGCAATGGCGAGCTCATCATCGGCGCCCCGGCGGGACAAACGCCGCCTGGCGTGATGCCGCTGCAGCGTGACCTGTTCACAACGACCGACTTCTACGCCGATCGCGCACTCTGGAACGATCCGCGCTATTTCCGCTGCAACAGCCCGTACGCCATAGAGAATCTGTGGAACACGCGGGGCGGCGGAATCATCGGCCCGGATCCCCCGGCTTCGGCGCCGTGGGGATATTGCGACCGCGACCTGCCGCGCCAGTCCCTCGTCAGCCCTTATCCCTTCCGCACGGCGCAGGCGCATTACGAGGCGCTGCTGGCGGAAACGCGTGGCCGCGGTGGCCCGACCCAGCACACACCCTCCACGCTGCCCCATGAGTGGAGCGGCATCTATCGGCAGCCGCGCTTCTCGCCGCGCAACGACAGCTGGATCAACATGCGGCACCTGCAGGTTCCGACCGTGCTGTCGCTGCTGAAGGAAACCTACCGGCGGCGTCTGGTGCAGGAGACCTACCACCACGGGCACACAAACAAGGCAATGTGGCCCGCTACGTTCTGTTGGCCGGAGGGATTCATGCGCCGCTGGCACGAGTGGGGCGCCTACGACCGCCAGGTGATGGTGACGCCGCAGATGGTGCAGATCTACATGAGCGGCGCTGACAATTTCATCACCAACATCCATGTCGGGCGCCGCTTCCGCATGGACGGCCCCGTACCGCGGCTCGGCGAACAGGTGCCGCGCTGGTACGGCGAGACGATCGGCTTCTGGGACCAGGACACGCTGATCACCTGGACCTCCAACATCCAGCCCTGGACTTCCCACACGGCCTTCGAGCATTCGGGCCAGTTGCAGTCGATCGAGATCTACGCTCCGCTGCGCGACGCGCAGGGCCGCTTCACCGGCCTGAGCCATGAGGCCATCCTCTACGACCCCGAGGCCTTGGTGGAACCGATCCGGATCGTGGAGCGGATGGACAAGCGGGCCGACTTCGCCGATGCCGACGTGAACCCCATTGTCTTCGTCGACTGCATCCAGACGCTCTATCCCGTCAACGGGACGGTGACGCCCCTGACGCCGGGCCGCGTTATCGACTTCGAAGTGCCGGACATGTACGGCAGGCCCTGGGCCAGGATGTGGGAGAAGTACTGGGAACAGGGCATGAAGCCCCCCGCAGAAGAAGAAGACCTGTTCGATCTGGGCAAGGAGTCACGTCCATGAAGCGCCTGATGACGATGCTGCTGGCCGTGTGCGCGCTGGGCTCCAGCCCCAGCCTGGAGGCACAGGCACCGGCGCCCGGGTCCGCAGCCGAACGATTGCTCGCGCAGACCGTCACCGCGATGGGAGGCCGTGACCGGCTGCTGGCTGTCAGCACGCTGGTCTACACCGGCTTCGGACAGGACGCCTACATGGATGGCGGTGGCAATCTCACCGCCGAGCCCAACGCGCCGCCCAAATGGCGTGCAATCGCCGACGCACAGCGAAGCATCGACCTCACCGCGCAGCGCGCCCTGCTGCAGCAGCGCCGCGCGCCGATGTTTCCGTTCGCTGCGCCGTTCGGCCTGAACTGGAACCGCGGCGCCACGCTGCAGTCCGGCGCGGAACTGCTCGACCATCCGCTGACCGCGATCCGTGCAGCCCTGGCTCCCGCCGCGCGACTCAACGGCGTGGGTGTCGAGGGAGGCCTGCCAGTTCTTCAATTCACGACGGCCGATGGCACGGCCGTGTCGATGGGCATCGATGCCGTCACCGGCCTGCCAGCGTGGACGCGTCGCGTCGTCCCGCACGCCAACCTGGGCGACGTGGCGGTCACCGCCCTGTTCAGCGGCTATACGCCCCATGATGGCGTGATGCTGCCCTTTGGCCTGATGAACCGTATCGACTGGCGCAACCAGGTGACCCTGATGTTCCAGATCGATTCATATCGACTGAACCTGCCGGCCGGACAGATGCCGGCGATGCCTGCAGCGGTGGCCGCCACAACGCCCACCGCAGCGCCCACGGTCACGGTGACGCCGCTGGCCCCGGGGGTCTGGGACCTGCGCGTGGGCAACAACAACGGCGGCCCGGCGATCGAGTTCGACGACCATCTCGTGCTGTTCGAGGCCAACGGCAGTGCCACCGCCACTCTGGCGCGCATCGACGCCGCGAACAAACTCGTTCCCGGCAAGGCTGTCACGCAGCTCATCGTCACCCACCACCACTTCGACCATACGGCCGGACTTCGCGCCGCCGTTTCAAGGGGGCTCGGCGTGATCTCCCATCGAGGCAACGAAGCCATCATCCGCGAGATGGTCGCGCGTCCGGCGGTGGTCCATCCCGATGCATTGGCCCGCAGCCCGCATGCGCTGGCATTCACTCCAGTGGACGAGCGATTGGTGCTGCAGGACAAGACGCAGCGTCTGGAGCTTTATCACGTGGTCGGGCATTCACACATGGCCCATGCCGTCTTCGCCTATCTGCCATCGGCGCGGATCATGATGGAGGGCGACCTCGGTGATGCCGGGTGGACCTGGCACTGGTGGGCCAATGCACTGCCGGCCAACCTCAAGGCCTATGATCTGGACCCGAAGCTCAACGTCGCCGTCCACGGCCCCAATGGCGGGCTGTCGATCGAGGAGACGATGGCCAATACACGACGCCAGGTGCAGGCGGCGCAAGCCTTCTGCGCACAACAGGCTGCTGCGGGCGTACCGGTGTTCGGCTGCCCGGTCCAGGTCGACACCTCAGGCCTGCTGCCGCTCCAGGAACACTGAAGCGAGACAGGGGGCACCTGGAAAATGTCGCTGTTGGTTGCGGCGTTGCTGCTTTGACCTGATCCCCGGTTTCGTTCCGACGCCTAGCGGAGCGGCAAGGCAAGGTCTGCCACCCGGCTCACCGACCATTGCATCAGCTGCAAGGGCTCGGTGGTGGCGGTCAGTTCCGCGCGCTCGCCGCTCACCAGCCGCACTGCGCTCCACGGTTCCAGAGCTTCGCTGCCGATCCGGCCGTGGCCCGACAGCACGAACAGCAGCTGCAGCGCGGGCGTCGCGTGCAGCGACAGGACCGCGCCGGGCTGCAGCTGCCAGGCATCGAGCGTGAGTCCCCGATGCGGGAACACGCCGATCTGGCGACGTGCGATGCCCGGGTGAGTCGTCGGTCGCCAGGGCAGTGCCTCGGGACGCATCACGACAGGCGTGCTGTAGGCAGCCGGCGCATAGTCGAGCTCCCCGCCGCGGGCATGCAGCCAGATGGCTTCGTAGGCGTCGCGGTTCCGCCGCCCTTCGGCCACGTCCCGGTGGTACACACCGCCCTCGAAACGACCTTCCTTCGCAAGTTCGATCCGCGCCTGTTTGAGCCGGTCAGGGCCGATGAAGCCCTGGCCACTCGCGCCACCGAACTGCAGCAGCAAGACCTTGCGGTCATCGCCGCCCTCCTGCGGACCATAGTGGGCGCTCTCGGGAAAGTAGCCGAGCTCGCCACCCTTGACGTAGAGACCCTTGGCAATCGGGATGCGACCCTCAAGGCTGTAGCGGATCTGGTCCCAGGGATGACGATGGCGGGGCGAGAAGTACGTGCAGGGCTCCTTGGACATCACCAGCATGTAGTTGTCGGGGCTGTCTTCGTCACCCTCGAACAGGCGCTTGTGCGCAACATCGCCGCCGCCACGCTGTGCGACAAGACTTTCGCCCCAGGGCATCCGTGCGGTGTGCAGCACGTCCATCAGGTCAGCTCCTTGCAGCCGACGCTTCACGCGCCGCGATGCGTCCAAAGGTCAACGCCCGCAGCACGGACGTACCCGCCGGGTATTCCTTGTAGTAGAGGCCGGTTACCTCACCGGCTGCATAGAGCCCGTCGATGGCGCTGCCGTCACGCCGCAGTACGCGTGCCCGCGCGTCGCTGCGGATCCCACCGAAGGTGAAGGTGATCGCGCAGGTCAGCGGATAAGCGATGAAAGGCCCCTGCTGTACCGGCGTCGCCCAGTTGGATTTTTCGGGAGACAGGCCGCGCGTACATTTGCCGTCAAGGATGCGTCGATCCGTCTCGCCCGGCTGGATCGCCGCGTTGTATTCCCGGACGGTCGACACGAGGGCAGCAGCCGGCAAGTCCACTTGCAGCGCGAGCGCTTCCAGCGTCGGGGCTTCGATCGGTGGGACGTCCGACAGGATGATCGCCGCGACGTTTGGCCAGTCAAGGATGGCTTTCTCCGCGATCAAGAATGCCTTCTGATCCTGATGTGCCCAGATCTCGTAACCCAGCCTTTCGAAGGTCGAATCGAAGCTGTCTGCACCTTCGTCGAAGAAACGCTGTCCCTTGGCATTGACGACGATGCCGTAGGGATAGGCATAGACCACGGCGTCAGGCTTCGAGGAACGCGTATCGATGGGCTCGCCATGGAACATGTCGAATTGGCCTGCCACATCACCGCCCAGCGGCTGCGTCAGGCGCAGACCATCACCACGGTTGTTGACGAGCGTAGGGGCAATCACCGGCAAGGCGGTACCGCGCTCACCGAGATGTTCAGTGAGCAGGTCCTTGGCGCCCTCGAAGCCTCCGCAGGCAAGCACCACGGCACGGGCCGTGAGCAGCGCCGGGCCGGAGGGCGTGCGGACCTGCACGCCGGTGACCTTGCCGGCCGCATCGGTCTGCAGCGCGACGGCTTCGGTTTCGTAATGGATGGACGCGTTCGGCAGGGCATCGATGGCCGCAGCCAGCGTATCGACGATCGCGACGCCACCAGGGACCGGCATGGCGAGGCCACCACCCGTGTTGCGGTTGGCGAAGGATTGCTCGAAGTAGACCCAGGGCACGCCGTGCCGGTCGAGGAAATCGAAGGTGGCCGGCACCTCACTGGCATAGACATGGCAGTACTCCATGTCTGCCTTGCCCTCACCGAGGCGCTCCATGAGGGGAATGAACGCGGGATCGAGCTGCCGGTCCGCGGTGATGCGGAACCAACTGCTGGTCCAACGCGTGGCCCCGCCGCGACCCTCGCGCGTCGCGCGCTCCAGCACGGCGATCCTTGCCGCCGGTCCGGCCAAATCCGCATAGGCCACGGCTGCGGCCAGCCCCCCCGCACCGCAACCGATCACGACAAGGTCATAGTCCATGGCGATCCCCCATCGGGCCGGTCGCGAATTCGACCGGGTTGCCCGTATCGATCCAGACGCTCTTGGTCTCGGTATAGGCTTCGAGCGCCGCGGCGCCCATCTCCCTGCCGATGCCACTCAGCCCATACCCACCGAAGGGGAGGGTGTGGCCGATGATGCGGTAGTTGTTGACCCAGAGCGTACCAGCGCGGAGCCGATGGATCATGCGGTGGGCCAGCCGCAGGTCCTCGGTCCAGATGCCCGCTGCAAGGCCATAGCGCGTGTTGTTGGCCATCGCAACGGCCTGCGCCTCCGTGTCGAAGCGCATCACCACGGCCACCGGACCGAAGATCTCCTCTCGCGCGAGGCGACTGTCCTGCGGCACATCGGCGTAGACCGTAGGCGCGACGAAATAGCCCTGGCGCGGCAAGCGGCAGCCGCCGGACAGGCACTGCAGTCCCTCTGCCCTGGCGATAGCGAAATATTCGAGCACTTTCTTGAGCTGCGGGCGGGAGGCGAGCGGCGCGAGTTGCGTCGCCAGGTCCAGCGGATCCCCGGCGATCATGCGGCTGCCGCGCCCGGCGAGCGCCTCGCAGACCCGGTCGAACAGGCTCGTATGCACGAGCACGCGCGAACCGGCCATGCAGCTTTGACCCGTCGCGGCAAAGATGCCGGCCATGACGCCATTGACCGCACGGTCAACGTCGGCATCCGCGAAAATGATGTTCGGCGACTTGCCGCCCAACTCGAGCGTTACCCGGGCCGTGTGGCCTGCGGCCTGGGCGGCTATCGCCTGACCCGTGGCCGTCGATCCCGTAAACGCGACCTTGGCGACGAGCGGATGCCCAACCAAGGCAGCGCCCGTCCGCGCAGCTCCGGTGACAACATTGACGACACCGTCAGGAATGCCGGCCTCGAGTACCAGTTCGGCCAGCATCAGTGTCGACGTCGGTGTCACTTCAGAGGGCTTGATGACGACGGTGTTGCCGGCCGCAAGCGCCGGAAACAGCTTCCAGGCCAGCAGCCCCAGCGGTGTATTCCATGGAGTAATGGCCGCGACGACGCCCATCGGCTCACGCAAGGTGAAGGTCGTGAATCCCGGGCGCGACGGCGCGACAGTGGCGCCCTGAAGTGTTTCCGCAAGACCTGCAAAGTATCGGCAGTCACCGGCCACTGCTGCCATGCCTGGCTGCATCTCGCTGATGAGCTTCCCGTTCTCGAAGATCTGCTGGTGGATGAGCGCAGTGGCATTCCGGTCTATCAGATCGGCCAGATGCAGGAGCCTGCGGGCACGTTCACTGGCGAGGAGACCCGACCATCGCTGGTCCACGAAGGCCGCGTGTGCCGCGACCACCGCAGCATCGACATCGGCAGGACCCGCATCGGCGATTTCACCCCAGTCCTGCTCCAGATACGGATCATGGGCGGAAAACCGGGCCCCGTCCTGCGCGTCACGCCACCGCCCGTCGATCAGCAATGGGAAGCCGGATGCCTGGTTGCCCTTGGTGCGGAGAGTCGGCACTGGTTGTCTGCGCATGCTCCCTCTGGGCCCAGCCTTGCAAGATCGGCAACACGGGAGTGACTGGGCCCGCTGGGATTCGAACCCAGAACCAAGGGATTATGAGTCCCCTGCACTAACCGTTGTGCTACAGGCCCGCCGGAAAGCGGCATTGTAGGGCAACGGCGGCGGTCAGTGCTGCGTGCGCTTGAGGTAGTCCGGCAGCAGCGCCTCGGGCATGCCGCCGTCGCTGGTCACGATGCGCTTGCTGAACAGCCAGCGGCCATCAACCTTCACCAGTTCGTCCTGCTCGGTGCCCTGTTCGGCCACCTGCGGCGCCGCGGTCACGGACCGGGAATGCACGCCGGTCCAGATCATCGAGGCGGTGGCCTTGTCACCGTCCACCTGCACGCGCAGGTTGGTGAGCACCATGCGGAACGTGCCCTCGCGCACGCCGGTACGCTCCGCCGTGGACTTGTAGATGCCTTCGATGCCCTCGTGGTTGTGGGCCACCTGGCCATTCACGTCGAGCAGGGCATCGGCCGTGAAGTACTTGGCGAAGTCATGCGAGCTGGTGCCCAGCGAGCCGTAGTACTCCATCAGCAGTTCTTCGATCCGGGCGCGATCTTCCAGGGCCTGCACGCGCGGATCCGGGGCCGGCGCACAGGCGGCAAGGAAGGTGGCCATGGCGATCATGCAAAGTGGTTTCAGCATGCCCGTTCCTCACTCCTGCCAGGCCGGCTCTTCGCCCATGGCAACGCGCGAGGAATTGCCGAGCAGGAAGTCGCCCAGAATGTCGATGGTTTGCGGGAAGGCTGCAGTGATGCGGCGGCGCAGGTCCGCCGAATCCTTGGAGGCCTTCACCGCTGCTTCCCAGGCCACGAGGTAGTTGCGCGTGTAGGTCAGCGCGCTGGCGTCATCCGGCAGGCCCGGCTTCTTGTGGCCGGCGATCACGGTGGTGGCACCCAGCGTCGAGAGGTGCTCGACCGCCTTGAGCCAGTCGGCGCGGGCCGGCGCCAGCGACTCGCCCAGCCACAGGTGCATCTCGTTGAACAGCAGGTCGCCGCCAATCAACGCCTTGGCAGAGGGCACGTACAGCGCCGTGCAGTGCACATGGTCGCCCTGCAGCGGACCGACGATCTCGATGCGCTCGCCTTCCAGCAGGAAGTGGTCGCCCTGCACCACCTCAGGCGCGGTGGGGTAGCGCGGCCCGTTGGTGCCCAGCATCGGGCTCCAGCGCTTCACCTTGAAGGGGATCGACTTCCAGATGTCCTCGACCACCCGCGGCGCGGAGATCACCTTCACGTGCGGGAAGGCCTGGGTGATGACCTCCATGCTGAAGAAGTGGTCCGGGTGGTCGTGCGTGACGTAGACCGACTCGAGTTCCTTGCCGCTCTCCAGCACCCAGGCGACGACGCGATGCGCGTCGGCCCGCGTGAAGGGGGCGTCGACCAGCACGGCCTTCTTCTCGCCGGAGATGAGCGTGATGCTCGTGTAGAGGCTGCTGGCGCTGGTCTGCATCACGTCGACCTTCAACGGGGCGGCCTGGGCCGCGGCCACCACGGCAGACAGGGCCAGCAGCGCGGTGCGCAGGAGGGTGCGGCTCATGAGCGTGCCCTCGGGTCGACCAGCACCTTGCACTGCGTGCTGCGCTGGCGAAGCGCCTCGAAGGCCGGCGGCATGTCGTCCAGCGTGACCACATCGGTCACCATCGCACGCGGTATGTGCGCTTCACGCTCGAGGGCATCCGCGCAGATCTCGAAATCCTCCTGCTCGTAGAACGCCGAGGCCTGCACATTGACCTCCTTGGCCACCATGGTGAAGGCGGTGAAAGTCTCCGGGTAGGAACACAGCCCGAGCAGGATGACGGTGCCCCGTGGCTTGCAGTAGTCGATGCAGCGCTGGACCATGCCCGGCTTGCCGACGCATTCGAAGACGACGTCCGGCGGTCCGCCCAGTGCCGCGTTCACGGCGGCCGGGCCGTTGTCGGCGGCATCCACGAAGTGCGTCGCACCCATGGTCAGCGACAGTTCGGCGCGGCGGTTGGAACCCGCCGTGACAGCCACGCGCGTCGCGCCGAGGCGCCGCGCCCAATAGGCGACGGCGAGTCCGATGGGACCCGCACCGACGATGAGCACTTTGGCGCCGGCCTGCAGCCGCGCCAGGCGCACGCCGTGCAGGCCCACGGCCATGGGTTCGACCAAGGCGCCATCTTCAAGGGCCACGCCCTTGGGCAGGCGCACGCACTGGTGCTGCGCCGCCACCGAGTACTCGGCATAGCCACCGCCCTCGAGGCGGAAGCTGCTGCACCACGGGAACTGCCCGGCGAGGCACTCACCACAGCGCCCGCAGCCGCGCACCGGGTTCACCGCGACATGGTCGCCCGGCTTGAGCAGGTCGACGCCCTTGCCCACGGCCGCGACCCGGCCCGAATACTCGTGGCCGAGCACGGCGCCATCGGGTGTGCCGAAGAAGGCCTCTTCGGTCAGGTGCAGGTCGCTGCCGCAAATGCCGCAGCGGCAGACCTCGACCACCACTTCGCCTTCACCGGGCGTGGGATCAGGCAGGGACTCGATCTTCAGCGGCTGGCCGATCTTGTGGAATACCGCGGCTTTCATGGCGTGTGCTACCCCCGGTCGCGAAACATCATGGACTGCGCCTGACTATGCGCCAATGGCCGGCGCAGCGGCAATCCGGCTAGCATCGCCGGCCTCACCCCGCCCGAGGACCTTGGACATGAAGCTCTACTACCTGCCCGGTGCCTGCTCGCTGGCCTCCCACATCAGCCTGCTGGAGGCCGGCATCCCGGTCGAGGCCATCGCCGTCGACCGTCAGAAGCGCACTGCAGATGGCCAAGATTTTCTGGACATCAATCCCAAGGGCTATGTGCCGGCGCTGGTGCTCGACAGCGGCGAGGTGCTCGGCGAGAGTGCGGCCCTGTTGCCCTACATCGGCCAGCTCGACCAGACCCATCGGCTGATTCCGCCGGCGGGTTCGCTCGGCCATTTCCGTGTGACCGAGTGGTGCGCCTATGTGAACTCCGAGGTGCACAAGAGCTTCACGCCGCTGTTCCGCCCCGGTTCCACCGATGACATGAAGGCGGCGGCACGCGCGGCCGTGATGCAGCGTCTGGAATTTCTGGAAAAGCAGTTGGGCGACAAGCCCTACCTGACCGGCGGGAATTTCACCGTCGCCGATGCCTACCTGTATGTGACGCTCAGCTGGACCTTCCGTGTCGGCATCGACTTCAGCGCTTTGCCGGCGCTGACGGCCTACTACACGCGCTGCGCGTCGCGGCCGGCGGTGCAGGCGGCGCGGCGGGCGGAAAAGCTGCCGGCGTGACACAGCGGTGACACGCGGGGCCGTCCGGGCCACTAGCCTTGGCGGCCCCATGGCCCTGCGCGACCTCATCGTCATCAACCGGCGCGGCGACGCGACGCTGCCCGCGTCCCTGGTCCTGCCGGACGACGCGCACAGCTGCCGGGTGCAGACCTGCCTGCGCGAGGTCCGCGTGGCCGCGGATCCATCACGTGCCTGGCAGCTGGCGGCAGCCGCGCCCGGCGCCGCCGACGGCGTCGACATCTACACCGGCGCCGAGGCCTATGGCTTCCTGCTGCGCCTGGCCTGCGGACTCGAGAGCGAGATCATCGGCGAGACCGAAATCTTCGGCCAGATCAAGGAAGCCTGGCGGCAGTTCGAGTCGGCGCACGCCGAGGCCGCGCGCGGCTTGCGACCGTGGCTGCAGCGCCTGCTGCAGGACACCAAGGAGATCCGCAGCGAACACATCGTGGGGCTGGGCAGCGCCACCTATGGATCGCTGGCGCGACGGCTGCTGGGCGGCCGCGCCGAGGGCACCATCCTGCTGGTCGGTGCCGGCCAACTGGCCGCCACGGTGCTGCCCTACCTCGACTGCCCTGACCTGCGGCTTTGGAACCGCACCCCGGAACGCGTGTTCAAGATGCTGGCGGAGGCGCGCGAGCGGCCGGCGCACTGCCGCACGACGGTGCTGGAGCCCACCCTGGAGGCGGAGTTGCAGGCGTGGCGCCAGGCGCGTCACGTGGTGCTGTGCGTCCCGGCGGATGCGGATCGCGATGCGGCCCGGCTGGCGGCATGGCGTGCCGGCGAGCCGCGCGGCGACGGCAGGATCCTCCATCTGGGCATCCTGTCGGCCGCGGGCACGGTCTGGGCCGGGGTGCCGGGGCTGGCGACACTGGGCGATCTGTTCCGGTTGCGCGACGTGCAGGCCGGCCAGCGTGATGCCTTGATCGCGCGGGCGCGGCGCGCCTGCACCGGCAAGGCACAATTGGCCCTGCTGGACGATGCCGACGGCTCGCGTCCCGGCAGCTCCAACCATGGCTGGGAAGACCTGGCCCTCTTCCAGGGAATCTGAACCGCGATGAGCACCACCACACTGCGTCTTGGCACGCGCCGCTCCGCCCTGGCCTGGGTGCAAAGCAGCCAGGTCGCCCAGGCGCTGCAGGACGCCCATCCGGGTCTGCGGATCGAACTGGTGGGCATCGAGACCCGCGGTGACCGCATCCAGGACGTGCCTCTCAGCGACGTCGACGGCAAGGCCTTCTTCACGGCCGAGATCGACGCCGCACTGCTGGAGGGGCGCGTCGACCTCACGGTGCACTCACTCAAGGACCTCAGCCTCGAGCGCCCGGCGGGGCTGCTGCTGGCGGCCATCCCGCGGCGCGCCAACCCGCGCGACATCGCCGTGTTCGCCGCGGACGTGCCGGCGCGGCTGCGGGACGGGGCCGGGCTGCGCATCGGCACGGCCTCGCCCCGCCGGCAGCAGCTGCTGCCCGGTTTCTTCGCACGGGCAGTGCCGCATGCCGGCCGCAACCGCGTGGAGCTGGTGTCGCTGCGCGGCAACGTGGACAGCCGGCTGCGGCGGCTGCGCGAGCCGCGTGGCAGTGAACGGCAGCTCGATGGCGTGGTGCTGGCGCTGGCAGGGCTGTCACGCCTCTACGCCGACACCGCCACGGAACGGCAGGGGAAGGCACTGCTCGATGGCCTGCTCGACAGGCTGCCGCTGATGATCCTGCCGCTGGACCATTCCCCGGCGGCGCCGGGACAGGGTGCCCTGGCCATCGAATGCCGCGCCGACGATGCGCGCACGCGTGCCGTGTTGGCCGCGCTGGAGCATGCGCCCACGCGCGCCGCCATCAGCGCCGAGCGCGAGGTGTTGCGCCGCCATGGCGGCGGCTGCCATCAGCGGTTTGGCGCCACGCAACTGGACCTCGAGGGCGCCGGCTCGCTGCTGCAGGTTGGCGGCGTTGCCGACAACGGCGAGGACCTGACCCGCGAGACCTGGATCCCCGCCACCGGAACGCCTCCGGCCTTGGCAGGCGAAGCCTGCTGGGACGGTTCCCGGCAAGCCGGCGGCGATGCGCATCCCCTGCTGCCGGCCGCCGCGCTGGCCGGCGAACTCCAGTCGCCGGCGGTGTTCCTGGCGCATTCCCGGGCCCTGCCGGCCGGCGGAGAATCCGCCCTGGCAGGGCGACGGGTGTGGACGTCAGGCAGTGCGAGCTGGTTCCGCCTGGCGGCGGAAGGCGTCTGGGTGGAGGGCTGCGCCGAGGGCCTGGGCGCGGAATTCGCCGCCGGCCTGGTGCGCGAGCCGGTGCTGCGCCTGCCGGCGACGGATCGCTGGGATGTCCTTACCCACGCTGGGGCGGAGTCCGGCTGGCAGGACGGCGCCTGGGCGGGTGCCAAGGTGCTGGCCACCTACACGCAGGGCCACGCACCCGGGATCGACAGCGCCGCCCTGGCCGCGGCGCGACATGTCTACTGGAGCAGCAGCGCGCAGTTCGAGCAGTACGGACATCTGGCAGCGCCGGACGCCCGGCATGCCTGCGGGCCGGGCAAGACCGCAGCGGCCCTGCGCCGCGCGGGCCTGGCCCAGGTCATGGTGTTTCCTTCAGCGGGAGCATGGCGCACATGGACAGCACAGGCGCGCTGAGCGTCCGCCCGGTCCGGCAATCGCGCTGGATCGCCGTGTTGGCGGCGGTCTGGCTGGTGATCATCCTGGCACTGGGCATCTGGTGGGTCAGCATCGTCCGCCTGCAGGCGGAGGAGATCGCGCTGCTGCGTCAGGCGGCGGGCATGCCCGCCGCGGAAGCGCTGCGCGAGCAAGGGCTGACACAGCGCATGCTGACCTGGGAAACCGCGACTTTCCTGCTGGTGCTGCTGACGCTCTCCGGCACACTGCTCTGGCTCTACTGGCGCGACATGCTGCGCGCCCGTGGCACGCAGGCCTTCTTCGCCGCGTTGACCCACGAGCTGCGCACGCCGCTGACCAGCGTGCGCCTGCAGACCGAAGCGATCGCCGAGGGCGGACCGACGCCGGAACTCGTCGGGCGGCTGCTCGCGGACACGCACCGTCTGGAATCGCAGATCGACAAGACGCTCGAGCTGGCGCGTATCGAGGGCGGCGGTTCACTGGCGGAGCAGGCGATCCGTCTGGAGCCGTGGCTGGCGCGCGTCATGGGGGGTATTGCCGCCCAGGAAGGCGAGGATGTGCATGTCGAGGTCGTGGTGGAGCCCGGACTCCCCGCCGTACGCGGCGACACGGCTGCCCTGCAACTGATCCTGCGCAACCTGGTCGAGAACGCCGTGCGCCATGGCGAGGTGCAGCCGGTGCGCGTGACCCTGGCGGCGCGTCGTGAAGGTGAGGGTGTCGTGCTGTCCTGCCGCGACAACGGCCGCGGGCACACGGGCGACCTGCAGCGGCTGGGACGCTTGTTCCAGCGCGGCAATGCATCGCGCGGCACCGGCGTCGGGCTCTATCTGGTGCGTGTGCTCATGGATCGCATGGGTGGCCGCGTCGACTTCGGTGCGGCGCAGCCCCGGGGCTTCGAGGCGCGACTGCATTTCCAGCGCAGCGCGGACTGAGCGACGATGGAGCCCGGGCCGCGTCTGCTGCTGGTCGAAGACGATGCCAACGTCGCGGGCACGCTGCGGGAGCGCCTGCAGCAGGAGGGCTATGGCGTGGTGCACGCCGGCAGCGTGGCAGCGGCCCGCGCGGCGCTCGCCACCGAGGCCACTGGCGGGCGCAGCTTCGCGCTGGCGCTGCTGGACGTCGGGCTGCCCGACGGCAGCGGTTTCGACATCGCGCGCAGCCTGCGGCAGACGCACCCGGAAACGGCGCTGGTGTTCCTCACGGCCTATGGCACCCCGGCCGACCGGATCCACGGGCTGGAACTGGGAGCGGACGACTACCTCACCAAGCCCTTCGTGCTGCGCGAACTGCTGCTGCGACTGCAGGCGGTGTTGCGGCGCGCGCAATACCTGCGCGGCAGCGGCGCGGTGCGCATGGGCAGGGCCACGGTGGATTTCGCGCGCTTCACCGCCGACGTGGACGGCACGCGGCACGGCCTGACGCACAAGGAATGTGCCGTGCTCAAACTGCTGCACGAGCGCGCCGGCGTGGCGGTCAGCCGCGACGACATCCTTGAGCGGGCCTGGTCCGCCGAGGAATTCCCGACCTCCCGCACCGTCGACAACTTCATCGTCCGCCTGCGCCGCCTGGTGGAGGACGATCCTGCCAACCCCCGCGTCATCCGCAGCATCCGCGGCGTGGGCTATCTGTTCGAGGCCATGCCATGACCGAGACCGCGCTGTCCGCCGCCCTCCACCGCCGCAATGCCGGCCGCCCGCCGGTGTGGTTCATGCGCCAGGCCGGCCGCTACCACTCGCACTACCAGATGCTGAAGCGGCAGGTCGACTTCATCACGCTGTGCAAGGACCCGCAGTACGCCGCGGAGACGGCGATGGGGCCGGTGCACGACTTCAATTTCGACGCCGCCATCCTGTTCTCCGACCTGCTGTTCCCGCTGGAAGTGATGGGCATGGGACTGCGCTACGACCCCGGCCCGAAACTCGACTTCCACCTGCGCAGTCCGGACGACGTGGCGCGTCTGCAGGGCGGCGCGTCCCTCGCCGAGGGACTGTCCTTCCAGGCCGAAGCCATGGCGCTGACGCGCCGGCGCCTGCGCGCCGACAAAGGCCTGATCGGCTTCGTCGGCGGTCCGTTCACCCTGTATGTCTATGCCGCAGCGGGTTCCCACGAGCGTGCCGCCGATGCCCTGCCCGGACTGCAGAACGGCACCTACGCAAGGTTCAACGACAAGCTGCTCGACCTGCTGGCCGCCAACATGGCGCTGCAGGCGCGCGCTGGCGCCGAAGTGGTCGCAGTGATGGACACGGCCGCCGGCGAGATCGACGCGGCACTGTATGCCGCGAAGGTGGTGCCGGTGCTGGCTGAACTGCTGCGCCGCTTCCGCGCACTGGATCCCGCAACGCCGGTGCTGTACTACTCGCGCGGCACCGGCCCGGCCCACTGGGATGCGCTGGCGGGCCTGCCCATCGCGGCCTTGGGCATCGACTGGCGGCACGACCTCGTCGAGGTGCTGCAGCGCTACGGCGACCGCTACGCCATCCAGGGCAATGTGGACCCGGAGTGGCTGCACCTGCCGGCGGATGAGCTTGAGGTGCGCCTGCGCGCGTGGTTCGGACGGATGCTGGCACAACCGGCGGCGCTGCGGCGCGGCTGGATCTGCGGGCTCGGGCATGGCGTGCTGCAGCGGACGCCGGAATCCAACGTGCGCCTGTTCCTGCGTCTGCAGCGTGAGTTGTTCGCGTGATCGCCACCGACCACGCACTGCTGCGCAAGTACAATGTCCCGGGGCCACGCTACACCAGTTACCCCACCGTCCCGTACTGGGACACATCGCCCACCGAAACCCAATGGCTCGAGCATCTTGGTACCGCGCTCGACAGCGATGCGGCGCGCCACGGGGCCGGCGCCGGCCTCTACGTCCACATCCCGTTCTGCCGCTCGATGTGCACCTACTGCGGCTGCAACATGCGCGTGACCCGCAACCATGCACTGGTGATGCCTTATGTGCAGGACGTGCTGGCGGAGTTCGCAATGTACCGCTCGCGGTTGGGCATGGGTCCGCTGCGCCTGGGCGAGTTGCACTTCGGTGGCGGCACGCCGACCTTCCTCGACGTCGCCGAACTTGATGCGCTGTGCGAGGGCCTGCTGTCGCAGGTCACGCTGGCGCCCGGCGCCTCGCTGTCGGTCGAGGTGGACCCCCGCACGACATCGCGCGGGCAACTGGCGCTGCTCGCACGACACGGGTTCAACCGCATCAGCCTGGGCGTGCAGGATTTCGATCCGCGCGTGCAGGACATCGTCAACCGCGTGCAGAGCGAGGCGCAGGTCCGCGAGGTCACCGAGACGGCGCGCGAACTGGGCTTTGCCAGCGTCAACTACGACCTGATCTACGGGCTGCCGCTGCAGACGGCGGACAGCATCGCCGCCACGATGGATGCCGTGCTGCGGTTGGGCCCGGACCGCATCGCCTTCTACGCGTACGCGCATGTGCCGTGGATCAAGCCCAGCCAGCGGCGCTTCACCGAAGCGGACCTGCCGGAAGGCGAAGCCAAGCGGGCGCTCTATGAACTCGGGCGCGACCGCCTGCAGGCTGCCGGCTACACCGAGATCGGCATGGACCATTTCGCCCGCCGTGGTGACGACCTGCTGGCCGCCGTGCACGATGGCCGCCTGCACCGCAACTTCATGGGCTATACGGCGCTGCGCACCGAGCCCCTGTTCGGCCTGGGGGTGTCGTCCATCGGCGATGCCGGCACGGCCTTCGCGCAGAACGAGAAGAACCTGCAGGCCTGGGAGTCGAGGGTGCGGCAGGGCGAACTGCCCTTGCAGCGCGGCCATGTGCTGGACGCCGAGGACCGGGTGCTGCGCCGGCATGTGCTCAACGTCATGACACGGATGCAGACGGACTGGTCGGACAGCGCCGACTACACGCCCTTCCTCGAGGGTGTCGCGGCACGGCTGGCCGAACCGGCACGCGACGGGCTGGTCGAACTGCTGCCGCGTGGCGTGCGCGTGCCCGAGGCGGGACGCAGCGTGCTGCGCAACCTGTGCATGGCCTTCGATGCACGCCTCGTGCGCAAGGCACCGGCAACGCAGATCTTCAGCAGCACCGTCTGATCGGCGGTGCCCCCGGGCCCGGTCAGTCGGCGACGATGACCTTGCTGCGCTTGAGCTGGCGCACGACCAGGAAGAAGACGGCGAGCACGCCCCATGCGGTCCACAGCACCTGCAGGGTATGGGTGTGCGCGGCCAATTGGTCGCTGCGCCAGTAGTTGAAGCTGGCCAGCACGACCATCATCGACCACCAGCCGAAGGGCGTGCCGTATTCCTTGACCAGCGTGCGGCGCCAACGGTAGTGGCCGCGGCGCAGCACCTCTGCGAGGCCACCGAGGCGCGGCAGCCATCGCGGCACGTCGACGCAATACTGGTCGAAGTCTGCACCGAACTTCCCACGCAGGAAGTTCTCCTCGGCCGCCACGATCGCGATGTAGATGAACGTGAACAGCGGGATGGCCACCAGCACACAGGTCCAGGAGTTGGTGGCCAGGGCCACACCCCACTGGATGGGCAGGTTGCCGACGTACATCGGGTTGCGGCAGATCGCGTACAGGCCGCCCGTCACCAGGGATTCGGCATAGACGCGCCGGTTGCGGCCGCCGCGGATGATGTAGTCATAGCCGATCGTCAGGCAGCGCACGGACTGCCCGGCCAGCGACACGGCCAAGCCGAGCCACAGTGCCTGGACCGGGTCGGCGGACATCGCGGGGCCCGGCAGCAGCGCCAGCACCAGCAGGGCCGGGAACAGCCAGTTGCGGTGGTGGAAGAAGAAGTTGCCCGCCCTCACCAGCATGACGCCGTCCTCTTACTTGACGGCGATGATGCCGCAGAAGTTGTACCACTTGAAGAACACGTCGACCGAGCTGAAGCCCGTGTCGAGCAGCAGCTCGCGGTTCTCCATGAGCTTGTAGGGAATCAGCACGTTTTCCAGCGCCTCGCGCTTCTGGCTGATCTCGAGCTCGCTGTAGCCGTGGCGGCGCTTCATGTCGTAGTAGTAGTCGATGAAGAGCCGGTTGAAACGCGAGTCCTCGCCCAGCACCTTCTCGATCAGGATCAGCGCGCCGTTGGGACGCATGCCCTGGTAGATGTCGCGCAGCAGGCGTTCGCGCTTGAGCGGGCGGATGAACTGCAGCGTGAGCAGGAAGGTGACGACCGATGCGTTCTCGATCGTCAGGCTCTGGTTCATGTCCTCGACGCGCAACTCGTAGGGGCGTTTGAAACCCACCTTGGCGAACTTGGCGCGGCAGGTGTCGAGCATCGGCTCGGAGTTGTCGATGCCCACGAACTTCACCGTGGGGTCGACGTAAGGGTCGAGTGCGACCATCGTCGTGCCGCTGGAGCAGCCGAGGTCATACAGGTTGCTGCCGGGTTCGGCGAAATCCTTGGCCATCTCGACCGTCATGCGCTGCATCTCGCCGTAGAACGGCACGGAGCGCGAGACCATGTCGTCGAAGACGCTGGCCACGGTGCTGTCGAAGCGGAAATCCGCGATCGCGTCGCGCGGCTCGGCAAACACCTTGTCGCCGGCCTTGTTATCTTCTGTCTGGCTCATGATCGTCCTGGAACATCCCGTGCAAGAAAAAACACCTACACCGGCCGCGTTCTTCCTCGGCTTCTTCGCGGTCCTGGCACTGGCCCTGCTGGTCGCCGCCGTCGCTGCACCGTGGGTGCAGGCGGCACTGTCACCGCTGGGTTCATTCCCCCTGCATCGCGTCTACACGCGCATCGTCATGCTGGTCGTCATTATTGCAGCTTTTACGCTGCTGCGGCGGTACGGTCTCGTGCGGCGTGACCTGGTCGGCTTCCCGGGCGGCGGGTTCTGGTTCTGGCGGCAACTGGGGACTGGTCTGGCCGGAGGCATCGGGCTGATGGCGCTGGCCATCGTGCCGCTGTTCCTGCTCGGGCTGCGGACGCGCAGCCCGGCTGTCGAGGCCCTGCTGCCCACGGTGCTGCTGCTGTTGCCGAAAGCGGTTCTCACCGGCATTGCGGTGTCGCTCATCGAGGAGACCTTCTTCCGGGGGGCCATGCAGGGCGCCATGTCGCAGGGCCATTCACGCCTCGGCGCGTTCCTGGCGATCCCGGCCCTGTATGCCGCCGTGCATTTCTTCGGCGAATCGATCCGCGTGCCGCATGAGCAGGTGGAGTGGCACAGCGGGTTCATCATCCTCGGTGGCTATTTCCGCAATTTCCTCGAGCCGCTGGCAATCGCCGACGCCTTCCTCGCGCTTTACCTGGTCGGAGTGCTGCTGGCCCTGGTGCGTGAGCGCACGGGCGGCATCGCCGCCTGCATCGGGCTGCATGCGGGCTTCGTCGCCGTCATCAAGCTGATGCGCCAGAACTCCGTGGCCGTGCCGGAGTCGCCGCTGACCTGGCTGGCCGGCAGCTTCGATGGCCTGCTCGGCCTGTGGATCGCCCTGGTGTCGGGCCTTGCCTGCCTGGTGGCCTGGCGCTGGCTGCCAGGCCGTTCCGGGGCGGTCAGAGCGGCTTGAACACCACCAGGTAGAGGATCGGCAGCAGGATCAGCAGCGGCAGCTCGTTGTACCAGCGCAGCGTGACCGAGCGCGGCAGCGGCTCGTCGTTCTGCTGCCGCTTCAGGTAGACACCCATGCTGTGGTGGTAGCCGCCCAGCAATGCGACGAACAGCAGCTTGACGCCCGGCCATCCCGTGCCCTGCCAGTACATCATCCACAGCAGCACGCCGCTGACGACGGCCGGCACCATCATCAGCGTGGTGAACCCATAGAGCTTGCGCGCCATGACCTTCAGGCGCCGCACGTCCTCGCCGGCCGCGAGTCCCTCGACGTGGTGCACGAAGATGCGCGGCAGATAGAAGATGCCCGCCATCCACGAGATGACGAACAGGATATGGAAGGCCTTGAGGTACAGCATGGCGGCAGTCTAGCGCCTGCGCGGGCCACGTACCGGTTCGGCCTCCAGCGGATTCTCCGGCCAGTAGTGTTTCGGATAGCGCCCCCGCAGGTCCTTGCGCACTTCGGCGTAACTGCCGCGCCAGAAGCCACCCAGGTCGCGCGTGATCTGCACTGGCCGGCGGGCCGGCGAGAGCAGCTTGAGCGTCACCGGCACGCTGCCGCCGGCGATGCGCGGGGTCTGCGCGAGGCCAAAGACCTCCTGCAGGCGCACTTCGATGCAGGGCGCGCTTTCGTCCAGATAGTCGATCGCGACCCGCGTCCCGGTGGGCACCACCAGGTGTGCGGGCGCCAGCGTCTCCAGTTCGCGCTGCTGCGCGTGGTCGAGGCGTGAGCGCAGGGCTGCCGACAGATCGAGCTTCTGCAGTTGGGCAAGACGCGTGACGCCGTCCAGCCAGGGTTCGATCCAGTCGCCGAGCTCGCCCGCCAGCGCTTCGTCCGTGAAACGGGGCCAGCGTCCTTGCGCCATCGGCGAGGCGGCAGCAAAGCGCAGGCGCGCCAGCAGCGCCCGCGTGGCGTCGTCCCAAGGCAGGCGTTCCAGCCCTTGGTCGCGCAGCCAGTCCAGCCAGGCGGCCGCAGCACGTCCCGGCGCCACGTCCATGTCGCGTGTGGCCAGCACGAGTGCATCGAGCCGCCGCTCACGCCGCGCCAGCAGCGCACCGGCGCGCTCATCGACACCGAAGCGCTCCACATCCTGCAGCGCATGGCCCAGCGCGGCTTCGAGCTGCACCACCGTCAGCGGCGCGGCGAGGCGGATGCGGGCCTCGGCACCCTCGGCATCGTCGAGGTCCAGGGCCACAAGGTACTCCGCGCTGCCCAAGGTGGACGCAGTGTCCAGCCGGGCACCGCGACCGTTGGCCAGCAGGTAGCGCCCTGCCGAGGGACCGGTGGCAGGCCCGCGCCGTTGCGCGATGCGGTCCGGGAAGGCCCAGGCCAGCAAGGCGCCGGCGCTGTTGTCGAGCGTGGGGTCGCCGGCGTCGGCGGCAGCCTCGCCTTGCGGGGCCCACTGCTGCGCCAGCCGCCGGACGCGCTGCAGAGCCTGCCGGTCGACCTGGGGGCCCGGCCGGCGCAGCTGCTCCAGGCGCGTGCGCAGGTCCGGATCGCGCGTGCCGCGCAGCAGGTCGCGTTCGGACAACAATGCCGCCAGGCGCGCGGCAAAGGCGCCCTGGCCGGCAGGCCGGGCACGCCAGAGCAGGTGCGCCAGGCGCGGATGCAGGCCCATGCCCGCCATCGCGCGCCCCGCCGGGGTGATGACGCCGCCGGCATCCACGGCTTCGAGACGGCGCAGCAGGTCGCGGGCCTGCGCCAAGGCGGCAGCGGGCGGCAGGTCCAGCCACTGCAGCGACGCCGCGTCCTGCACGCCCCAGGCGGCCAGTTCCAGCGCCAGCGGCGCGAGATCGGCCGTGCACAATTCAGGCGGGGTATAGGGCGCCAGTGACTGTTCGGCGCCCTCGCCCCAGAACCGGTAAGCCACGCCCGGACCGAGCCGGCCGGCGCGGCCGGCCCGCTGTGCGGCGGAAGCGCGCGAAACGCGTTCGGTCACCAGACGGCTCATCCCCGTCGCCGCATCGAACACCGAGCGACGCACCAGCCCCAGGTCGGCCACCACGCGCAGGCCCTCGATGGTGAGGCTGGTCTCGGCGACATTGGTGGACAGCACGAGCTTGCGGCGGCCGGCGGCGTCGGGTTGCAGCGCGGCCTGCTGCATCGCGAAGTCCAGCTCACCGTAGAGTTCGTGGACCACGAGGCCCGCAGGCAGACCGCCCTCCCCGAGCAGGCCATGCAGGCGGCGGATTTCCGCTGCGCCCGGCAGGAAGCAGAGGATGTCGCCCTCGGTCTCGTCCACGACACGGCGCAGGGCACTGGCCGCCGGCGCGAGGAAGCGGGCCAGCCCCTCGTCGGCCGCGGGCAGGGCCGGCAGGCCCCGGCCCGTGTAGCGCAATTCCACCGGGAAACTGCGACCTGTGGTGCGCACCACCGGCGCCTCGCCGAGCAGGCGCGCCACGGCCGTCCCGTCCAGCGTGGCGGACATCACCAGCAGGCGCAGCGTGGGCGCCAGCAGTTGCTGCGATTGCAGGCACAGCGCGAGACCGAGGTCGGCCGCCAGGCTGCGCTCGTGGAATTCGTCGAAGACCACGGCCGCCACGCCCTCGAGCGCCGGATCCTCCTGCAGCAGGCGCGTCAGCAGCCCCTCGGTGATGACCTCGAGGCGGGTGCGCGGGCCGACGCGCGTGTCCAGCCGCATGCGCAGGCCGACGGTCTCGCCGACCCGCTCGCCCAGGGTCTGCGCCATGCGTTGCGCGACGGCCGCCGCGGCCAGCCGCCGCGGCTCCAGCAGCAGCACGCGCCGGCCAGCCGCCCAGGGTTCATCCAGCAAGGCCAAGGGAACCACGGTGCTTTTGCCCGCGCCGGGCGGGGCCTCGAGGACCGCATTGGGTTGGCGCCGCAAGGCCTCGCGCAGGGCCGGGAGCGCGTCGTGGATGGGCAGCCGCGCCGCCATCAGGGGTGAGAAGCGCTCAGGGCGCGAGGCGGGCCACGACCAGACGCAGCTCCGCGGGCAGCGGCTGGTCGGTACCGGCGGTGGCCCGCAGTGCGGCGCGCAACGAGAGCAATTCCGGCAGGTCGGCGCCGCCGGCCGCAGCCGCCAGCTGTTCGTCGCGCTGCAGGACCGACCCCTGCTCCTGCAGGAGCGGCAGCAAGGCCGCACGGGCCGGCAAGTCGACCAAGGCAATGACACGCCGGCTGTGGGCGATGCGCTGCGCCAGCAGCACGCCATCGACGATCGGGCAATCCGCGCTGACCAGGGATTCCGCCTGGGCACCGGGTGCCAGGCCCGCCAGCCGCCCCAGCGTCGCCGCGTCGACCGCGCTGTCCTCGATCAGCCACAGCGTGGGCGAGCCGGGCGCCTGCAGCACGACCAGGCCCGCCTGCGCAGCGGCGGCCGAGGCGGCCAGGACCGCGGCCGCCAGCCACCGCCGCAGGGGGCGGGCGGCGCTCAGGCGCGGTGAAGGGAGAGTATTCGCGGTGGCTCGGGTCATGGCACGGCTCGCTTGCTGGGCAGCAGTGTGGCCGCTTAAGGTTCGCGCTGCAAATGCCGCCCGCCCTGGGCCAGGAATTTCCCGCCATGAACCGTCCGTACCCGGATACCGTCCAGTTCAACCGCCTCAACCGCCCGATCGGCGTGGAGTGGAGCGCACGCAACCTCGCCGTGGAAGGGCAGATCCCGGCCGAAATCCAGGGCGCGTTCTTCCGCGCGGTCCCGGACCCGGCGCATCCACCGCGCTACGCCGATGACATCGCCTTGTCCGGTGACGGCATGGTCAGCCGTTTCGTCATCGAGAGCGGCGCCGTGGACCACGACATCCGCTATGTCCGCACCCCGCGCTTCGAGGCCGAACGCAAGGCGCGCCGGGCGCTGTTCGGCAAGTACCGCAACCCGTTCACGGACCTGCCGGAAGTGAAGGACGTCGACCGCGCGGTCGCCAACACCACGCCGGTATGGCACGCGGGCCGCCTGCTCATGACCAAGGAAGACGCGCGCGGCTACGAGGTCAACCCGCACACGCTGGAGACGCTGGGCCCCTGCGACTTCGGCGGCAAGCTGCGCTCGGCCACGATGACGGCGCATGTGCGCGTCGATCCGGTCACGGGGGAGATGTTCTTCTTCGGCTACGAAGCCGGTGGCCTGTGCAGCCCGGAAGTCAGCTATTGCATCGCCGACAAGGACGGCAACCTGGTCTCGGAGCAGTGGTTCACGCAACCCTATCTGTCGACCATCCATGATTTCGGCATCACGGAGCGGTTTGCCGTCTTCCCGCTGTTCCCGACACTCACCAGCCTCGAACGGCTGAAGGCCGGCGGCGACCACTGGGTCCACGAACAGGACGGCGACAGCTGGCTGGGCATCATGCCCCGCTACGGCAGCGCGGGCGAGATGCGCTGGTTCAAGGGGCCCAAGGGCGTCTCGGCCTTCCATTTCGTCAATGCCTTCGAGGACGGCGACTGGGTCCACATCGACATCTGCCTGACCCATACCAACGCCTTTCCGTTCATGCACAAGCCCGAGGAGCCGCTCGACCCGCGCACCCTGCAGGGCGGTCTGACGCGCTGGAGCGTGAACATGGCGGACCCGGAGGCGCAGTTGCAGCAAGCCGTCATCGGCCCGCCGGGCGACCTGCCGCGCATCCGCGATGTGGATCAGGGCCGGCCCTACCAGCACCTGTGGCTGCCCACGCTCGACCCCACGCTCGGCCCGCCCGTCCTGGGCGGCCCGGTGGGCACCTGCTTCAACACGGTGCTGCACGTCGACGCGCGCAGCTGCCAGGTGATCGGCCAGCTGAAGATGGGGCCCGGCATCGCGGTCAACGAACCGGTGCACGTGCCCTCGCAGACGCCTGGCCACCTGGGCTGGCTGCTGCTGGTCGTCGACCATGAGGTCGATCCGACGCAGCATTGGTCCGAACTGGTGATCGTCGAGGCCGCCAACATTGGCGGCCCGCCGGTGGCGCGGGTGCGCATGCCGGTGGCCCTGCGGCCGCAGGTGCACGGGTGGTGGGTCAGCGGCGCGCAGATGGCCGCGTCGCGGCAGCGCTGAGTCAGAAAGCGCCCATGCCACGGCGCAGCAAGTGCGCCACCGTCTGGCTGAAGCTCGGCCCGGTATCCCGGGCCAAGCCCTGCATGACGCATCATGCACAGGTGTCAAACATGCGCGATCCACCCCCCGGACCGATCGCCCAGGATGAGGCGCCGAGCCTGCCCGGCTTCGACTGTTTCCGCTTCGAGGCCGCTCCCGGCGCGCACTGGGTGTTCCGCAGGGGGGACCGCGATCATCCACCGGTGCTGGTGTTGCAGGAGCTGCCAGGCATCGCCCCCGGCCTGCTGCTGTTCGTGGAACGCCTGGCTGCCCAAGGGTTCCAGGTGTACTTGCCGTGGCTGTTCGGCCCCTTGGGCGCACGCGCGCCGCTGCGCAACCTGGCAAAGCTGTGCGTCTCGCGCGAGTTTGCGCGGCTGCGGGCCGGCACGAGCGCACCGGTGACCGACTGGCTGCGTGCGCTCGCGGGGCGCATCGCCGCGGACAACAGCGCCGCCGCAGTAAGCGCCATCGGCATGTGCATCACGGGCGCCTTCGTCATCCCGCTGCTGCTGGAGCCCGGGGTCCGCGCCGCTGTGGCGGCCCAGCCGTCCGTCCCGCTGTCATGGCGGTACCACCTGCTTGGCATGGGCGGCAGCGCATCAGCGCGGGCGCTCAACGTGTCGGCCGCGGACCTGCTCGGCGCCGCTGCGCGTCTGGCGCGAGGCGAGGCGAAGCTGCTGGCGGTGCGCTGCGCGGCAGACCGCCTCTGCCCGCCGGACAAGCTGCAGGCGCTGGCCGCGGCCTTGCCGGCCGCTGGTCTCACCTTGCGCGAATATGGCCACGTGGACGGCCGCAACGCGCTGGGCCAGCGCCCGCATGCGACCTACACGAAGGAATTCCGGATAGCGGACGACAGCCCGGCAGGGGTCGCGGCACGGCAGGCCTTCGAGGACCTGCTGGCGTTCCTGCGCAGCGCGTCACCCTGACGCAGCCCTGGCCTGTCCGGGCGGGCTACCGCCGCCACAAGAGCGCTGCCAGCCCCAGCCAGCTGGCGATCAGCAGCAGGCCACCCAGCGGGGTGACCAGGCCCAGTGCGCGCGGCGCTCCCGCCAGCATCAGGTAGATGCCGCCGCTGAAGCAGACGATGCCGGCGACCAGACCGGCGGCCACCCACCCGAGGTCCTTCGCAACGCCCAGGTGCATCATCGCACCCACCAGCATCAGCCCCAGCGCGTTGAACAGCTGGTAGTGGACCGCCGTGTGCAGGGACTCGAGTTGCCGCGGTTCGAGCACGCCGCGCAGCGCATGCGAGGCCAGCGCACCGACGACGATGCCTGCGGCCATGAGCACCGCGGCCAGGGCGATGACGCGCGTGCTGCTCATTCAGCGCTTGCCCTTCGCTGCACCGGGGGCCCGGGGCGTCCTGGGCAGGCCCGTGTGCTGGGTGCGGATCCGCCCGGGCGTGCCCTGGACACCGTGCTTGTGCCCGGTGCGTCGGCCTTCGGCGGCCTCGCCGGTACCCTTCGGCTGGTAGGACGGGATGAGGTGCTGCGGGCTGTTGCCAATGAGGTTGGCGCGGCCCATGCGCCGCAGCGCCTCGCGCAGCAGCGGCCAGTTGTTGGGATCGTGGTAACGCAGGAAGGCCTTGTGCAGGCGCCGCTGGTTCATGCCGCGCGGGATCGGCACGTTCTCGCTGTCGCGCGTCACGCGGCGCAGCGGGTTCTTGCCGCTGTGGTACATCGCGGTGGCCGAGGCCATCGGCGAGGGCAGGAAGGCCTGCACCTGGTCGGCGCGGAAGCCGTTCTTCTTGAGCCAGATCGCCAGCTCGAGCATGTCCTCGTCGGTCGTGCCGGGATGCGCCGCGATGAAGTAGGGGATGAGGTACTGCTCCTTGCCGGCCTCCTTCGAGTAGCGGTCGAACAGTTCCTTGAACCGGTGGTAGGTGCCTATCCCCGGCTTCATCATCTTCGACAGCGGCCCCTCGCGCACATGCTCCGGCGCGATCTTCAGGTAGCCGCCGACGTGGTGCTGCGCAAGTTCCTTCACGTACTCGGGCGACTCGATGGCCAGGTCGTAGCGGACACCCGAAGCGATCAGCACCTTCTTGATGCCGGGCAGCGCACGCGCCTTGCGGTAGAGCTCGATCAGCGGCGTGTGGTCGGTGTTGAGGTTCGAGCACACGCCGGGGTAGACGCAGGACGGCAGCCGGCAGTTCTTCTCGATCTCGCGGCTCTTGCAGGCGATGCGGTACATGTTCGCCGTCGGTCCGCCGAGGTCGGAGATCACGCCGGTGAAGCCGGGCACGCTGTCGCGGATGGTCTCGATCTCCTTGAGGATCGAGCCCTCGCTGCGGTTCTGGATGATCCGGCCTTCGTGTTCAGTGATTGAACAGAAGCTGCAGCCGCCGAAACAGCCGCGCTGGATGGCGATGCTGAAGCGGATCATCTTGTACGCAGGGATCTCCGCATCGGCATAGAACGGATGCGGCCGCCGCTGGTAGGGCAGCTCGTAGACCAGGTCCATCTCGGGCGTGGCCAGCGGGACCGGGGGCGGGTTGAGCCACACGTCGGCGTTGCCATGGCGCTGCACCAGGGCACGGGCATTGTGCGGGTTGGCCTCGAGGTGCAGCACGCGCGAAGCGTGCGCATACATGACCGGGTCGTCGACCACCTGCTCGAAGGCCGGCAGGCGGATCACGCTGCGGTCACGCTCGCTGCTGCGCACGGCGCGCCGGAAGCGCACCACCTTGTCCGCAGCAGCCGGCGCGGCGGGCTCACCCGTCTTGCAGGCGGGGGCCTCGGCATCCTTGGGGACCACCGGCTCCATGGCGTAGGGGTCGATGGGCGGATCGATGCGGCCCGGCGCGTCGAGGTGCGTGGAGTCGATCTCGATGTAGTCGGCGCCATGGGCGCGGCGCAGGAAGGCCGTGCCGCGCAGGTCGGTGATGCGGCCGATCTCCTCGCCCGCATCAAGACGCCGCGCGATGTCGACGATCGCCCGCTCCGCGTTGCCATAGACCAGCAGGTCCGCCTTGGCATCGAGCAGGATCGAACGCCGCACTTTCTCCGACCAGTAGTCGTAGTGGGCAATGCGGCGCAGTGAGGCCTCGATGCCGCCGATGACGACCGGCACGTCGCGGTAGGCTTCGCGGGCGCGCTGCGCGTAGACGATCACCGAACGGTCCGGCCGCCGGCCGGCCTCGCCTCCCGGCGTGTAGGCATCGTCGCTGCGGATGCGCTTGTCCGAGGTGTAGCGGTTGACCATCGAGTCCATGTTCCCGGCCGTGATGCCGAAGAACAGCCGCGGCCGGCCCAGTTCGCGGAACGCCTCCGGCCCCTGCCAGGCCGGCTGCGCGAGGATGCCGACGCGGAAACCCTGCGACTCCAGCAGCCGGCCGATGATCGCCATGCCGAAGCTGGGATGGTCGACGTAGGCATCGCCGGAAACGATGATGATGTCGCACTGGTCCCAGCCCAGCGCATCCCTCTCGGCACGCGTCATGGGCAGGAAAGGCGCAGGCGCGCGCCGCGGCGGCACCAGCGGCGCCAGCGGAACGGGCAGGAGATCGGGGGCCGTCGACGGGGGCACGGTCAGGTCCAGGGCAGGACAGGCAGGATGGCCCGGCGGAGTTTACCGGTTCCCCGCCGCGCCCGGAGCCTTGGCCAGCGCAGCGCGCACGCGCTCCGGCGTGAACGGCGCGCGGCGCAGCCGGACCCCGGTGGCCGCAAAGAACGCATTGGCCACCGCCGCCGGCACGACGCGCAGCGTCGGCTCGCCGGCGCCGCTGGGCGGCGCCTGCGTGCTGTCGAGCAGCACCACGTCGATGTGGTCGGGGCAGTCGTCGATGCCGAGGATGGGATAGGTCGCCCAGTCGACGCTGCGGACGCTCTCGTGGTCGAAGCGCACCTCCTCGAACAGGATCCGCGACAGGCCCTGCACCACGTTGCCCTCGATGGTCTGCACCAGGCCGCGCGGGTTCACCACGAGACCGCAATCGTGGGCCACGGTGACGCGTGGCACGCGCACGCGGCCGCTGGCGGGCTCCACCTCGACCTCCGCGACCACGGCAACGATGGTGCCCGCGCGCTGGGCATAGGCGACGCCGCGACCCTGCAGGACGCCGCCCTCACGCAGGCGCTGCGCCCTCTGCGCTGCCACTGGAACCTGCCAGCCCGCCTTGTCGGCGACGGCCCGCAGCACGGCCGCATCGCGGGGCGCGTCGGCGAGATGGCGCAGGCGGAACGCCACAGGATCCGCGCCCGCGGCATGGGCGAGCTCGTCGATGAACTGCTCGCTGCCGAAATGCACTTCCGGACCCACCGGGTCGCGCAGGTGCGAGGTGCGCAATGGCGAGTAGCGGCCGCCCAGCGACGCCACGGTCTCCCAGGCATACCGCTTGTGGGCGATGCCATAGGCCTCCGCAGGCACACCCAGGCCGGGCTGCGGACGTCCGGGATCGCCCAGCGCCTGCGCCGCCAGGCTGTCCGCCGGGTCCGCCTCGTTGAACGACACGTCGGTGCGCGAGAGCCCACGGGCGACGAACTCATAGGCGGCAATGCGCCCGTCGGCGGCCAGCGTGGCGCGCGCGCGATGGACACAGGCCGGTCCCTTCGGATCCCAGCCGGTGCCCTCATGGCGCATGTACTGGACGCGCACGGGTCGACCGAGGCGCTTCGACAGCCAGGCCGCGTCCTGACCGGCATCGCCGGCATCGTTGCGGCCATAGGATCCAGGACCGGGCACCCAGATCGCGCGCACGGCCTCGGCTGACAGGCCCAGCAGCTTGGCCACGCCGTCACGCACCGCATGAGGCTTCTGCGAACCGGTCCAGACGGTCGCGCGGTCCGCGCGGACATCGGCCACGGCGCAGGCCGGCCCCATGCTGGCGTGCGACTGCAGCGGCCACTCGTACTCGGCGCTGATGACGCGCGCGCCGGGCGTGGCCAGCAAGCCATCGACCTCAGGACTCTTCACCACCTCTTCGCGGCGCTGGACCGGCGCCGAACGCAGCCACTCGTGCAGCCCCGCATCGCCGGGCAGCGGCCGCGGCAGACCGCCAGTCCATTCCACACGCAGCGCACGCGAGGCCTGCACGGCACTCCACTCGTCGTCGGCGACGACAGCGAGGAAATCGCCTTCGCGCACCACGCGTGCGGCGGGCCACCGGCGGATGGACGACTCGTCCACCGTGGCCAGCGTCGCACCGAGACGCGGCGGGCGGACCATGCGCGCGTGCAGCAGGCCGGGCACGCGGATGTCCGTGACAAAGGGACTGGTGCCGAAAACCTTGCCCTCCAGGTCACGCCGCGGCACGGACTGGCCGACGAGGCGATAGGCATCACGGGGCTTGGGCGTCGCCTGGCCGCGCACGTCCATGCCATTGCCGACGACCCCATTCCATTGCACCGGCGCAGCAAAACGTTTCCCGCCCACGAGTTGCGCGTAACTGACCTGGCGCGCCGGGTCGATGGTGCTGCGCACGATCCCGTCCTGCACCTGCAGCGAGCCGACGCTGACGGCCAGCTCCCGGGCTGCAGCCTCGAGCAGCAGCCGCCGCGCCTCGGCCGCAGCGTTGCGCAGGGGCCGCGCGCCCATCTGGATGCCCGTACTGCCCGACGCACCGCCCTGGTTGCAGGTGCGTGCGGTGTCACCCATCACCACGGTGACGCTGGCCAAGGCCACGTCGAGTTCCTCGGCGACCACCTGGGCGATGGCAACCTCCAGGCCATGGCCCATGTCCATCTTGCCGAACGCGGCCTGCACGCTGCCGTCGGCCAGCACGGCGATCCACGAGTCCAGCTGTCCGGGATCTGGACCGGCCGGCAGTGCCGGCGCCGCTGACGCGCCCTGCTGCTGCGCTAGAACGGCTGCCGGCGCTGCAGCGACGCCCACCACCAGTGCGCCGGCAGACAACAGCCATTCGCGGCGGTTCATGTGCAGCGCCGTCATGGCATCGCATCCCGGGCCCGACGCACGGCCTTGAGGAGGGAGTAATGCGTGCCACAGCGGCACTGCAGACCGGCGAGGCCGGCCTTCAGCTGCGCATCCGTGGGCCTCGGCTGCTGCGCGACCAGGGCGGCCGCGGTCATGACCCAACCATTGGTGCAGTAGCCACACTGCGGCACCTGCTCGTCGATGAAGGCCTGCTGCACCGGGTGTGGGTTGTCCGGCGTACCGAGGCCACGCAGGGTGGTCACGGCGTGTCCCGCCACAACCGAGACCGGCGTGACACAGCTGCGCAGCGGCGCTCCATCCAGGTGGACGGTGCAGGCGCCGCATTGCGCGAGGCCGCAGCCGAAGCGGGGGTTGTCGAGGCCGAAACGGTCGCGCAGCACGTAGAGCAGCGGCGTGTCGCCCGGGGCGTCGGTTTCGACGGCCGTACCGTCGAGGGTGAATCGCAGCGTGGCCATGCCCGGAACATACCCGTCGCGACCGCGGCGGCGCTAGAGTGCGGTTCTCGCCGGCGCCAGACTGCCGGCTCGCTTGCCACGGAGGCTGCCGATGACACCGCAACGCCTGTTCCGCCGTACCGCGATCGCCACTGCCGTCACACTCGCGCTGGCGGGCCTGGCGGCCTGCACGCCCGACCCGAACAGGCCCGCGGAAAAGGACGCCGCGAGCTTCGTCGCGCGCGTCGAGACGGAACTGCGGGAACTGGGCAAGGAAGTCAGTGCGGCCAGCTGGGTGCAGGCGACCTACATCACCCAGGACACACAACTGCTCAGCGCCAAGGCCAACGAGCGTTACCTGGCCTATTTCAGCCAGACCGTCGAGCAGGCCAAGGCGTTCGAAGGCAAGCCGATGGACGGGCGCACGGCACGCGCGCTGCAGCTCCTGAAGCTGGGCGTGTCGGCTCCGGCGCCCAACGACGCCGCCAAGCGCTCGGAGCTGGCGACGCTCGCGGCCGGCCTCGAGGCCGCCTACGGGTCGGCGAAATACTGTCTGGACGGTGCCGCGGCGCAGGACTGCCGCAACATCGATGAGATCTCGGCCGTGATCGCCGACAGCCGGGATCCCGTGAAGCTCAGGGAGTACTGGGTGGGTTGGCACGATGCCGCCCGGGGCAGCCGCGACGAGTACACGCGATTCGTCGAACTGGCCAACGAGGGTGCGCGCGAACTGGGCTATGCGGACCTCGGCGCCATGTGGCGCTCCGGCTACGACATGAGCCCCGCCGAGTTCGAGGCCGAGGCCGAGCGTCTGTGGCAGCAGGTCAAGCCGCTGTACGACGAGTTGCACTGCTATGCGCGTGATCGCCTGGCCGCGAAATATGGCGCGGAGCAGGTACCGGCCGGCCAGCCGATACCGGTGCAACTGCTCGGCAACCTGTGGGGCCAGCAGTGGAACAACATCTACGAGGACATCCTCAAGCCCTACCCTGCCGTCGCCGCGCCCAACCTCGACACGGCGCTGCAGGCGCAGAAGTACGATGCGGTGCGCATGACGCGCTCGGCGGAGAGCTTCTACACCTCGCTGGGCATGCCGTCGCTGCCGAAGACCTTCTGGGAGCGTTCGATGCTGACGCGGCCGCGCGACCGCGAGGTGGTCTGCCATGCCAGCGCCTGGCAGATGGATGGTGGCGAGGACGTGCGCATCAAGCAGTGCATCGTGCCCACCGGCGAGGAACTCGGCACCGTCTACCATGAGCTGGGCCACGTCTATTACGACCTGGCCTACAAGGACCAGAGCACGCTGTTCCAGGGCGGTGCGCACGATGGCTTCCACGAGGCGATCGGCGATACGGTGCTGCTGTCGATGACGCCCGGCTACCTGCACCAGATCGGCCTGGCGCCCGCGGCAAAGCCCTCGCAGGAAGCCTTGCTCAATGAGCAGATGCGCCAGGCGGCCGACAAGATCGCCTTCCTGCCCTTCGGCAAGCTGATCGACCAGTGGCGCTGGCAGGTGTTTTCAGGGCAGGTCAAGCCGGAGGACTACAACAAGGCCTGGTGGGCCTTGCGCCGGCAATACCAGGGCGTCGTGCCCCCCGTGGAGCGCAGCGAGGCCGAGTTCGACGCCGGCGCCAAGTACCACATCCCGGGCAACACACCCTACACGCGGTACTTCCTGGCCTTCATCCTGCAGTTCCAGTTCCACCGTGCGCTCTGCGAGGCGGCCGGCCACAAGGGCCCGCTGCACGAGTGTTCGGTCTACGGCAACAAGGAGGCCGGCGAGCGCTTCTGGGCCATGATGCAGGCCGGCGCCAGCCGGCCCTGGCAGGAGACGCTCGAGAAGCTGACCGGGACGCGGGAGATGGACGCCACGGCGATCATCGACTACTTCCAGCCGCTCATGGGCTGGCTGAAGCAGAAGAACGCCGGCAAGCAGTGCGGCTGGGACGGCGGCGCAGGCTGATCGCTAGCGCCACAGCCCCAGGATCACGCCATAGGCGGCGAACATCACCGTGACGAAGCCGCCGTCTATGGCCAGCAGCGTCAAGCTGCGGTTGGAGAACTGGTAGTTGATGCCAAAGCCCATCGCGGCAATGCCGAAGCCGGTCAGCAGGCCCTGGTGCAGGGCCTCAGGGAAGTGGTGGGCCGGGGGGATGAGCACGGCATAGGCCACGGCTGCCATGAAAGCGCAGGCGCCGGCGATGCCGAACACGCGCAGCGGCGAAGCCTGGGCAGCCTGCTGGCCGCCGTTCTCGCGCTGCCAGAGCTTCATGAAGCCCAGCGGCGAGTACCACAGGCCGCCGATCACGAAACAGGACAGCGTCGCGGCCAGGACGGCCAGCCAGTTCAGATGTTGCAGCATGGGTCTGTCTCCGGCGGGTTGATCAGCGCTCGAACTCGAGGTGCTGCTGGGCAGCCTTCAGGTCACAGGGCGGGTTGCGCGCGAAATCGGCATCCGGTGCCTTGTTGAACATCCCCTCCGCGGTGACCGGCCGCGTGAAGTACTCGGGGTCCTCGAGCGTGTAGCTGAGCTTCATGCGGGTGCCGCCGTCGACCAGCTGGTAACGCTCGACGATGCGCTTGCGCTCGCTCGAGTCGATGCCCGCGCCATTGCCCCAAGGCGCGGCGTTGAAGCCCGTGGTTTCCACCACCAGCGTGCCATCGGCCTCGAAGCGGCCCACCGAAAAGCCGAGGGGATTGGGCTTGAAGCCCGGTGGGCGCCGCGCCTTGCCCAGATGGATGACGCGCGTCGAGTCGTTGAACTGCTCCTTCTCGATGACGATACGGTCCTGGTAGCGGATCCACTTGTATTCGTAGACGGCCATCAGCAGGTAGGGCAGCGTCGAGGGGATGCAGCGCAGCGTCGGGTTGTCATCGGCCTTGTAGGCGGCCACCTGCGCACGCGCCTTGGCGGTGTAGGGCCCGTCCTTGGCCGGCGCGGCGGTGCCGAGCAGCACACGCTGCCGCACCTGCTCGGGCGTGCCCGGGAACTGGTATTTCCAGTTGCCTGAGAAGTCCGTCGAAGGCTTCACCGGTGGCTTGGGCGCGTTCGGGTCCGCCGGTGGCACGCCGACCGCATACAGCCGGCGCCCGTCGGCGAACACCACGTGGTCCAGCAAGGCAAAGCGCTTGCTGCCATCGCGGTGTGGATTGACGATGAGCAGCAGTTCGTCGCCGGGCTTCACGGTGTCGCGCGTCCAACCGGCGCGCGTCTGGCCCGAGATGGAGTGGCCTTCGAAGGTCCACTCCTCGGCCTGCCCCGCGGCGTTGGTCACGGTGCCGGTGAAGAACACATGGGGGTTGGTCCAGCGCACCTCGGTGATGCGTGCCTTCATTTCCTGCTTCAGGTCGAGCCGGAACGGCGCCCGCGAGTGATGGGCCACGGCACCGGAGGACATCGCCAGCAGGCTGGCCCCCACAAGCAGGCCTTGCACGACCTTCACGAATTGCATCTTCATCATCCTCCCCCCCTTGCGCGCCTTGATCATGTCGTCCTGCGGAAATCGGCCGTCACGAGCCCGGCCTCCACCAACTCCTTCTCGTGCGCGGGCTCCCGGAAGGTTTCCTCCAGCGCCTCGGCATACCACTGCTGCATCGCGGGCAGCGCCAGCAGGCGGTGCGCATAGTCGAGTGCCGGCGCCGGCAGCACCAGACCGTAGGTCTGGATGCGGAATGCCACCGGCGCGTAGAAGGCATCAACGGCGGTGAAGTCCGCACCGGCCAGCCATGGCCCGCCCCACAGCGACAGGCCCTCGGTCCACAACATGCCCAAGCGGCCAAGGTCGGCGCGCAAGGCGGCGGGTTCGTGGTGGAGCGCGATGCGCTGGCCGCAGGTCATGCTGCAGTGCTGGCGCAGCGCGCCGAAGCCCGCGTGCATCTCGGCGGCGGCGCAGCGTGCCCACGCACGGGCCGCGGCGGTTTCCGGCCACACACCCTGCTCGCGTTCATCCAGGTACTCGACGATGGCCAGCGAGTCCCACACACGCAGGTGCCCGTCATGGAGGCAGGGCACGCGGGCGCTCGGCGAGACATCGGCAATCCGCCCGCCGGGGGTGGTGGTCCCGAACGGAATCAGCCGCTCCTCGAAGTCGATGCCGAGGGCGCGCATGAGCACCCAGGGCCGCAGCGACCACGAGGAATAGTTCTTGTTGCCGATGTAGAGCGTGTACATGCCCTGCTTCCCGGTCCTGGTTACTTGTGAGCCTGGTCCGGCGCCTCGCGGGCCGGTGCCGTGGCGGGCGGCGGCATCATCTTCCTGGCCTCGATGGCGCGGTCGATGAGGTAGGCGCGCACGGCATCCGAACCCTTCTCGTCCAGCACGTTCGCGAAGGAGGCCATGCCCTTCTGCGCGCGGCCACCGGCCAGCACGACCTGGTTGAAGCCCTCTGCCGTGTGCAGCAGCGGCGTGACCATGAGGTTGGGGAAGTTGGAGCCGCGTGTCTGGCCATTGGCGCCGTGGCAGGCCGCGCAGTACTTGCCATAGGCCTCACCACCCTGCTTCACGACATCGGCCGTGGCGTGCTGGGCGGGCGGATTGAGCGGCGGCGGCGTGTATTCGACGGTCGGTGGCAAGGTGGCCTTGCCGTCGAGCGAGAACACCAGCAGGCGCGAATAGTTCGGCGCGAAATAGCCGCCGGGCACGGCGCCACCCACGCTCACTGCCACGTACTGCTTGCCCTCCAGCTCATAGCTGATCGGTGCCGCCAGCACGGCGGTCTGGGCCTTGAAGCTCCACAGCTTTTCTCCGCTCTTCGCGTCGAAGGCCTGGAATTCGGAGCCACTGCCATTGCCCTGGAACACCAGCCCACCAGCCGTGGCGACAGCGCCGCCGGTGGGGCCCTGGTTCTCGGTCGTACGCCAGACCGGCTTGAGGGTTACCGGATCGATGGCCTGCAGGTAACCCACGAACAGATTCTGCTCCGTCGGGTTCTTCTGGTAGTAGCTCATCGGCGCCATGAAATCGAGGCCGAGGTTGTAGCCCACGTCCGACTTGGTGAACTTCGGATCGCTGACCATCGGGAAGTAGGCATCCTGCGTCGCCACGTAGATCAGGCCCGTGTCCGGGCTGAAGGCGTTGCTGTGCCAGCCATGACCGCCCTGCACGCCGGGACGCAGGTTGAAGGGCGCTTTCTCGTAGCGCGCAGCGTCGACCACCTTGGGGCGGCCGGTCTGCATGTCGACGCCGGTGTTCCAGTTCACGCCGGTGAAGGGCTCGGCCTTCAGCAGCTCGCCGGTCTTCGCGTCCAGCACGTAGAACATGCCGTTCTTGCAGGGTTGCAGCAGCACATGGCGCTGCTGGCCGTCGATCATCAGGTCCACGGTCATCATCGGGCTGACCGAGTCGTAGTCCCAGGTGTCGCCCGGCGAGGTCTGGTAGTGCCAGACGTATTCACCCGTGTCCGGCTTCACCGCCAGGATGGACGCCACGTAGAGGTTGTCGCCCTTGGTCGGGTCGCGGTGGATCGCGTTCCACGGCGTGGCATTGCCGGTGCCGAAGTACAGCAGGTCGGTGGTCGGGTCGTAGACGGCCGCGTCCCAGACGGTGCCGCCACCGCCCATTTCCCACCACTTGCCGCCCCAGGTCTTGGCGGCCTTTTCCATGGCGGCGTTCTCAAAGCCGTCCGCCGGGTTGCCGGGCACGGTGTAGAAGCGCCAAGCCTCCTCGCCGGTCTTCGCGTCGAACGCGGCGATCCAGCCGCGCACGCCGAACTCGCCGCCCGACGCGCCGATGACGACCTTGCCCTTCACGATGCGCGGCGCCATCGTGATCGAGAAGCGGTGCAGCGGATCATCCTTCTTCGCCGCATCGAACGTCAGCGTCTTCCAGACTTCCTTGCCGGTCTTGGCATCGATGGCGACCAGATGCGCATCAAGCGTGCCGACGATGATCTTGCCGTCATAGGCGGCGATGCCGCGGTTGACGAGGCCGCAGCAGACCTTCGCGGCCCACTCACCCGGCACCTTCGGGTCGTACTGCCACAGCTGCGCGCCGGTCCTGGCGTCGTAGGCGTAGACCTTGCTCCACGCGGTGGAGACGTAGATGACGCCGTCGATGTACAGCGGCGTGCCGGTCTGCTGCAGGTTGGTGTCGTAGTCCGCGAACCAGGACAGGCCCAGCTGCTTCACGTTGCTGGTGTCGATCTGCTTCAGGCGGCTGAAGCGCTGCTCGCTGTAGCTGCCGTTGTAGGTCAGCCACTGCGAGGGCTCCTGCTCGGCATTGAGCAGACGCTCGTCGGTGACCGATGCCGCGGACTGCGGCGCGTCGGCGGCCTTCTGGCAACCGGCCAGCGCGAACGCCGCCAGCAGCCCCAGGCCCGCATTGCGGGTGATGCTGTTCACGTGAAACCCCCTCCGGGTACAGGTCAGGGGCGCAGGATGCGGCATTTCCCGGCGGAAGTGAACGGCCGGGTGCCTGGCTTTCAGGAGGTATAGACCACGCGGATATCGGGAATGCGCTTGACGTCGGGCTGCTTGCGAAGGAAGGCTCGGACGAAGCCGATCAGCTCTTTTTCACACAAGGCTTGGATCGCCGGGTCGCTTGCCAGCTGTTCGCCGGACTTCTTCAGTCCCGCCGGTATGCGCTGGTACAGCTTGTTGATCACCGCTGCCTCATCGACCAGAACTCCGCCGCTCAACACAGTGTAGGTACTGCGGGTCATACCAGGCTGGCCTAGCAGGATGGGTCGGGTAACGCGAATTTCCAGACCGTCTTCTGTCGCCCGAAGGTCGAACTTGTCTGCCCGCAGGTTGAAGCCGTAGAGATACTCGACCTGATAGGCCAGTTGCACGGTGGCATCACTTGTCAGCCCGCTGAACAGTGCCCGTGTTGCCCTCTGGGTGACCTTCTCCTCGCGCTTCACTTTTGCGGTCAACAGATCCGCACGTCCCTCCAGTTCTTTGCGGGCTGCCGCTATGTGTGTCTCGTAAGCCGTGAACCCGATGAGGTGCTGCTCGACTTCCCGCTGAACGGTCTCAAGTTCGGCCACCTCGGCCTGAAGCGCAGCGTTTCGCGTGCAAGAGGGCACAAAGGCCGCCATCAGGCCCAAAACGAAGGCGCCACCGATGATCCACCCAGAACGTCGGTGGGACTCCACCTCGATGCGCAAGCGTTGGATCACTTCCGTAGGTGCTGCGGCTGGCTGGGTGTCGCTCACGACTTTTGCTTCCTGCTGTTTCCCGCCAATTACGCGGTTTTGCGAGCTTGCCTCACGTCCACCGCGTCGATCGTGTAATTATTTCCAAACTCCCGGCATGTTCATGGACTACCGATCCGGCACCTGCACATCGAAGGCGATCACCAGCCGTTCTCCGTCCTCGAAAGGCACGGTGTTGTGCCATATCGTCGAGGGGAACAGGGCGAGCCGCCCGGGTCGCGGCTCAATCTGCCGGTAGGGCTCCAGCGCCAAGCCCAGCTCCGGCGGCGGGCTGCCGAACTGGATCCAGCCCGCGGGTGGCGCACCCATCTGCGGCGCGGTTGGCAAAGACACGTACAACGCCGAGCTGATCCAGCCCTTGGGGTGCGTGTGTGCCACGTTATGTCCCTGGCGCGCCAGGCGCACGGACCAGCTGCCCGCCAGCCGCAGGCGACTGCGCGGCGTGCCGAGCAAAGGGTGGCCGTCGAGCGGCGGCGGCAGCGCGTCGACGTAGTCGCGGACGCCGGCCAGCACCTTGCGCCGCAGGCCCTGCAGTTCGGGTTCGTGGCGCAGCAGCAGGTGGCCATCGGTCTGCGTGCCACCGCGGACAGACTGTTCGACATAAGGCGCGCGCGCAGTATGGAGACGGCGCAGGACGGCCGCGAGACCGTCGAGCTCGCCTGCGGAGAAGGGCAGGTCGATGGGACGGATGAAAGGCGGCTGGCCGTCCAGCCAGTCCGCACGCGCATCCCCGCGCAGGCGCCAGATCAGGGACAGATAGGGCCAGACGGCGCGGGCCAGCGGCGTGGCCGTGTGGCGCAGCGCCAGGGCCTCCGCGGCGTCGAGGCGACCGTGGCGCAGGCTGTGCCGCAGGAACGCGAGATCACGCACATCGTCGCGCTGCCCCTCGGTGGCGGCAAACAGCGCGTCGGCGCGCTCAGCGGCCCCGGTCTCCACGGCAAGGAAGAGTTCGGCCAGCCGCAGTGCCGGGAGGTCGCCGAGCGCCTTGCCCGCAGCCGCCAACACGGCGTCGGCCGCGGACCAGTCCCGCGCCTGTGCCACGACGGCGAACCAGGCAAGCCAGAGTGCCGGCAGGCCGGGGTGTGCATGGCAGGCCTCGCGCAGGGCATCCGCATAGTGCGCGCGGTCGCCACGCACCCAGCGCAGCGCCGCAAGCTGGCGGTAGCCGTCCACCCAGGCCGGCTCGCGGCGCAAGGTCTCGACAAGCACGGCCTCGGCCTCGTCTGGCAACGACTCGGCCAGCAGCGCGGCCACGAAGGCGCGCAAGGGCCCGGGATGCGGCGGCGCCCTGCGTATTGCCTCGCGGAACAGTGCAGCCGCCGGCAGGCCGGCGTCGAGGCAGCTCTGGGCGTGGGCGAAACGTGTCGGCAGGTCATCGGGTGCCAGCGCCAGGCTGCGCCCGAGTGCGTCGGCTGCCTCGGGCATGTCCTGCTGCTCGCGCAAGGCGAGACCGTGCGCGCGCCATTCCGCGGCGCTTCGGGGTGCGTGGGCGGCAGGCATGGCAGATGGGCCGGTCAGCTGCCCGCCTTGCAATGTCGGTCGATGAACTGCTGGTGCGTCGGCAACTGCTGCGCAGCGGCGGCCATGGCCGCCTTGAGCTTGCCGAGCCACTCGCGGCCATCGACCTTGCGGTAGTGGATCAGCGGATCCGGCCGGCGCGGCAGGTTGCCCTGGCCGACGTGCACCGCCAGCCACGACGCCTGGCCGAAAAGGTCGTTTTCCCGCTGCACCAGCCGGCCAAACTCGCGGAAGTGGTGGATCTTTTCCTGCAGGGTGTCGGGCACCGCCATGTGGGCGGTGTAGTGCCACAGCTCGCCCTCCTGCCGCTGGTTCAGGTGGTAGTGCAGGATCAGGAAATCGCGGATCCGTTCCATCTCTGCGGCCGCGATGCGGTTGTATTCGTCACGCACAGCCGGATCCCAGCTGCGGTCAGGGAACAGCGCCAGCAACTTTGCGATCCCGGCCTGGATCAGGTGGATGCTGGTGGACTCCAGTGGTTCGAGGAAGCCGCTCGACAGGCCGATGGCCACGACATTGCGGTTCCAGAACTGGCGACGGCGCCCGGTCACAAAGCGCAGCGCACGCGGTTCGGCGAGCGCCCTGCCGTCGAGATGGGCCAGCAGCGTGCGCGTGGCGTCCTCGTCGCTGCAGAACCCGGAGCTGTAGACATAGCCGTTGCCGGTACGGTGCTGCAATGGAATGCGCCATTGCCAGCCCGCCGCGCGGGCGGTGGAACGCGTGTAAGGCGTGAAGTCGCCAGCCCGCTCGCAGGGCACGGCCATGGCGCGGTCGCAGGGCAACCAGTGCGTCCAGTCGTCATAGCCGGTCTGCAGCGCGCCTTCGATGAGCAGGCCGCGGAAGCCGGAGCAGTCGATGAACAGTTCGCCCGGAACTTGCCGTCCGTCCTGCAAGGACACGCTGGCGACGAAGCCGGTCTGCGGGTCCAGTTGCACGCTGGCGATCTTGCCCTCGACGCGACGGACGCCACGTGCCTCCGAATACCCGCGCAGGAAGCGGGCATAGAGCCCGGCGTCGAAGTGGTAGGCGTAGTCATAGGTCGACAGGACATTGCGCCCGTCGGCGACCGGCGGGGCGAAGCGGCCAGCGGCCGCGGCGTTCCACGCCATGCAGTAGTCGTCCAGCGCCGAAGCCTCACCGAGCGCGCGGGCCTGCAGCCAATAGTGGTGCACATGCACGGTGTCGAAGTGGCGGCCGTAGGTGCCGAAAGGGTGGAAATAGCGCACCCCCTCACGGGCCCAGTCGATGAACTGGATGCCGAGCTTGAAAGAGCCCTGGGTGCGGCGGACGAACTCGGTCTCGTCGATGCCCAGCATCTGGTTGAAGGTGCGGATCGGCGGAATGGTCGCCTCACCGACGCCGACCGTGCCGATCTCCTCGGACTCCACCAGCGTGATGTGGCAGCCCTGCGGCATGGCGTTGACGAGGGCAGCGGCCGTCATCCAGCCGGCGGAGCCCCCGCCGACGACGACCACCTCGCGGATCTGGCGATCTTGCATGTCCATGGCGGTGCATTCTCCGCGCATCGTGCCGTGAAAAAAACAAGGGGCAGGTCCTTGCGGATCTGCCCCTTGCCAGCCTTGCGGTCGGGTTCCCGTCAGAAGTTCAGGGTGATCGTACCCATGAAGGTACGGCCCAGCGCCGGGGCGCCACCGATGACCGTCGGGGTGACGGAGCCATCGGCCACGCCGCCGTTGCCGCGCAGGTCGAACTTGTTGAACAGGTTGTAGCCCTGCAGGCCCAGCTCCAGGTTCTCGAGCGGCCGGTACTTCAGGAAGCCACCGAAGGTCATCGCCGACGGGTAGCTGTTGCCGGCGCCATCCAGCGCCGAGCTCTGGCCCGTGACGTTGAGGCCCGCGTTGACCGCGTCCGTGAAGTCATAGCCGCCCGAGACCGTGTAGATCAGGTCCGGCATGCCATCGGCGCGCGTGTAGCTGGCGGCGCCCGCGGCCTTCTTCTCCGGCTGGGAGTAGGTGGCGTTGGCGACCAGGGTGAAGCCCTTGAGTGCGTAGGTGCCGAAGAACTCGGCGCCGCTCGAGCGGTAGGCCGCGTCGATGACACAGCCGCCCGCGCCGCCCGGGCACTTGGTGGCCGACAGCTCGTAGGTGCTCTGCTTGAAGTCGCCCTTGAGCAGCGTCAGCTCCGCGGTGTAGCGGCCCTCGCCCAGCGAACCGCGGCTCTTGACGCCGATTTCGTGCTGGTTGACGAAGTCGATGGCCGCCGTCTTGCCGACCTGGTTCAGCGAGCCGTCGCCGTTGATCTTGCCGCTGACGGTCTGGCGGTCGCCGTTGAAGCGGCCGCCGCGCGAGGTACGGGCGAACAGGCTGGTGTTGTCCGTCAGCTTGTAGAGGGCACCGATCGACCAGGTGGTGTAGTTCACCGAGTAGTCGAGGTTCTCCGCCCCACCGTTCGCGGTGAGCGTACCGATGGCCACGCCATCGACGACGGTGTTGTACTCGGCGCCGCCCTTGCGGGTCCAGCCCGTGGCCTCGATGTTCTCGAAGCGGATGCTGCCGTCGATGTTGAACTTCTCGGTGTCGAAGTCCAGCGACAGGTACTGGGCCGTGTCGGTGTAGGCCAGGTCGTAGTCGCGGGCGCAGCAGTCGCCCCAGTTGTTGTTGAAGCCGGCGATGCCGTCGACCGTCAGGCGCGCACCGGCGGCCGTGTACAGGTCGAGCATGGCGGCATTGTTGCCGCTGAGCTCGCTGGTGGCCTTGTTGGTGTGCCAGTCCATCGCGATCTTCTGGTTCATGTAGAACTGGCCGACGCGCGCATTCAGGGTGCCGTTGGCCACCTGGAACTTGCCCGACAGCGACAGGTCGTCGACGAAGCTGCCCACGTCGCGGATGTTGGTGCGGACGTTGGTGTTGTTGTTCAGGTAGGTGCCGGTGTAGTCCTGGCCCGCCTTCGCGCCGTTGGCGTACTTGACCGCCGCCACCACGCCGCCGTTGACCGTGCTGCCGATGAGGCTGCTGGTGCGGGCGGTGTTGAGGAACGGCGAGGAGAAGCCGCCACTCATGTCCGTCCAGCGCATGTTGTTGTCGACGGTGATGGCGTCGCTGAACTTGTAGTGGATCTGGTTGCCGATGGCCACGGCCTTGGTCGTGATGCCATCCATCTTCACGCGCTCGAGGTCGCCCTCGCGGTTCACGATCAGGAAGTTCTGGTTCAGCGCCGAGTAGTTCGACTGGTCACGGCCGTCGAAGCCCGGGAAGGCGCGGACGCCGCTGATGTTGTTGCCGGACAGGTTCACCAGCGCCGGGGCGCCCGTGTAGTTCGGCTCGGCGGTGTCGGCGATCTTCACCAGGAAGCGGATGTAGCCCTTGTCGTCGGCGAAATCCTTGGTGATGTTCGCCTTGACCTGCACGCTCTCGGACACGTTGTAGCCGGCGTCCAGCGGACCGCGGCCATTCTTGACGTAGCCACCGACATGGAAGCGGGCGGTGTCGCTGATCGCGCCGCCATAGCGGAAGTCGACCTTCTGCTCGTCGTAGCCCAGGCCTGCCGACAGGGCGACCAGGCCGCCCTCGCGCTCACCCGTGTGGCTGATGTAGTTGATGACCGCGCCTGGGGCCTGCGAGGCGAAGGTGGAGGCCGAGCCGCCACGGACGCCCTCGACGCGGGCCACGCTCTGGTCGAAGCGGGTCCAGTAGTCGTTGTTGCCGAACTGGATGTCGCCGAACAGGACCGTCGGCAGGCCGTCTTCCTGGATCTGCACGAACGGCGAACCGCCGGTGGCGACCGGCAGACCGCGGACGGCGATGTTGGAGTTGCCGCCCGGACCGGCGGTGCCGGCGACCTGGATGCCGGGGATCATGCGGAACACCTCCGACTCCGAGCTCGGACGGAAGTTCTGGATCATCTCGGCGGACACACTGGTGACCGACACCGAGCTGTTCAGGACGGTCTTGTCGCCCGCCGAGGCGGTAACGACGATTTCGTCCAGCACGTCGGCCTCGTCGGCCGGCGCGGCCACCTGGGCCTGCGCGGACATCATGAATGCCGCCGCGCCCGACGCTGCGATCAGCGAGCGGACCACCGAGCGGACCAGGAACTGGTTGGACTGCTTCACAAGGGCCTCCCCGAATTGGAATTGAATGCGTTCTGGCATGACTGGGGAGCGCGCCCGCACCACCCCGGCTGGCGGAATCTAGCGGCATTTGCAATCGTTTGCAACATGTGTGGCATACGATTGCAATGATTTTCCGGCGCCCGGCCGTTACACCCTGTTACGCCGGGGCCCCGGTGGCGCCGTGCGAGAATCAGGGCATGTCCATCCGCATCCTTGGCGCACGTCAGAACAACCTGCGCAACCTGTCGCTGGAACTGCCGCTGAACGAACTGGTGGTGGTCACCGGCGTCTCCGGCTCCGGCAAGTCCTCGCTGGTCTTCGACACGCTGTATGCGGAGGGGCAGCGCCGGTATGTCGAGACCTTCTCGCCCTACGCGCGCCAGTTCCTCGACCGCATGGACCGCCCGCAGGTCGACCGCATCGAGGGCATTCCTCCGGCGATCGCCATCGACCAGACCAACCCGGTGCGCAATTCGCGCTCGACGGTCGGGACGATGACCGAACTCAACGACCACCTGAAGCTGCTCTACGCGCGCGCCGCCGTCCTGCAGTGCCGCGGTTGCGGCGAGGCCGTGCACCGGGACACCGCGCAGACGGTCCACGGACGGCTGGCCGCTGCTCTGGCCGGGCGCGGCGACCCGCGGCTGGCCGTGTGCTTCGAGATCGATCTGCCCGCGAACGTCGCCGAGGACGAGGCGCGCCGCTGGCTCGAAGCCCAGGGCTACACGCGGCTGCATGAGGCGGCCTCGGCGCTGTCGCGCCAACGCGGCAGGCTCACGGTGGTGCAGGACCGCTTCCGGCTGGGGACCGCCGATCCGGCGCGCGTCCATGAAGCGCTGGAGGCGGCCTTCCGTGCCGGTCAGGGCCGCCTGTCTGTCCATCAGCTCGCCGAGGACGACCCGGAGATGCGCCTGCCGGATGCCGGCTGCTGGCGCTTCTCCACCGGCCTGCACTGCGCGGCCTGCGACATCGCCTATGGCGAGCCCACGCCCAGCCATTTCTCTTTCAACTCCCCGCTCGGCGCCTGCCCGGCGTGCAAGGGCTTCGGGCGTGTCATCGGCATCGACTACGGGCTGGTGGTGCCTGACGGCCAGCGCAGCCTGGCACAGGGCGCTGTCAAGCCCTGGCAGACGCCCTCCGGCAAGGAGTGCCAGGACGACCTCGAGCGCCACGCACGCAGTGCCGGCATCCCGCTGCAGAAGCCATGGGATGAACTGGCACCCGAGCAGCGCCGCTGGGTGCTGGAGGGCGACGGCGGCACGGGGCGCAAGGCCTGGTACGGCGTGAAAGGCTTCTTCGACTACCTGGAGAAGAAGGCCTACAAGATGCACGTACGCGTGCTGCTGTCGAAGTACCGCAGCTACACCACCTGCGGCAGTTGCCATGGCGCACGCCTGCAGCCGGAGTCGCTGCTGTGGCGGCTGGGGCCGCACGACATGCACTCGTTGATGCTGCTGCCGATCGACCGCTGCCGCGACTTCTTCGGCACGTTGCGCCTGCCCGGGATGCTGGACGAGGCGACGCAACTGCTGCTGGCCGAGATCCGTTCGCGGCTTGCCTTCCTCTGCGAGGTGGGGCTGGGCTATCTCACGCTGGACCGGCAGTCCCGCACGCTGTCGGGCGGCGAAGTGCAACGCATCAACCTCACCACGGCGCTGGGCACTTCGCTGGTGAACACGCTGTTCGTGCTTGACGAGCCCTCCATCGGCCTGCACCCGCGGGACATGCAGCGGGTGATCCGCGTGATGCACCGCTTGCGCGATGCGGGCAACTCGCTGGTGGTCGTCGAGCACGACCCGCAGATCATGCTGGAGGCGGACCGCATCCTCGACATGGGCCCCGGCGCCGGCGAACACGGCGGGCAACTGGTCTTCAACGGCACGCCTGCGGCGCTGCGGGCCGCGCGCGACTCGGTCACCGGCGACTGGCTTGCCGGACGACGGCATATCGACGCGGGCCGGCGCGCACCGCCGCCCGCGGACGCAGGCTGCATCGAACTGCTGGGCGTGTCGGCCCACAACCTCAAGGATGTCGACCTGCGCGTGCCGCTGCGCCGCCTGGTCTGCATCACCGGCGTCTCCGGCTCCGGCAAGTCGACCTTGGTCGAGGACGTGCTGCACCCGGCGCTGCTCAAGGCACATGGCAAGCCCGCGGGCACACCCGGCGCGCACCGGCTGCTGCGCGGGGCTTCGCTGGTGGCGGAATCGGTGATGGTGGACCAGTCACCCATCGGCCGCACCACGCGCTCCAACCCCGCGGTCTACGTCGGCGCCTTCGATCCTGTCCGGGCGCTGTTCGCCGCACTGCCGGACGCGCTGGAGCGCAAGTACACACCAGGCACCTTCAGCTTCAACTCCGGCACCGGCCGCTGCCCCAGTTGCGGCGGCAATGGTTTCGAGCATGTCGAAATGCAGTTCCTCTCCGATGTCTACCTGCGCTGCGGGGAATGCAATGGCAGCCGTTACCGCAGCGAAACCCTGGAGGTGAAGCTGGAAGGCGCGGACGGCAGCCGCGCCAGCATCGCCGACGTGCTGGACATGACGGTCACGCGCGCGCTGGCATTCTTCGCGGATCGCGCGGAAGTGCTGTCGCGCCTGCAGCCGCTGCGCGACGTGGGCCTGGACTACCTGCGGCTGGGACAACCCGTACCGACACTGTCCGGTGGCGAGGCGCAGCGCCTGAAGCTCGCCGGCCACCTGGCCGACGCGGCCGGGGGCACGCGCAAGCTGCTGGTGTTCGACGAACCCACCACCGGGCTGCACTTCGAGGACGTGGCGCGCCTGATGCAGGCCTTCGACAAGCTGCTGGCGCAGGGCCATTCGCTGCTGGTCATCGAGCACAACCTGGATGTGGTGCGCGCCGCCGACTGGATCGTCGATCTGGGGCCGGAAGGCGGCGACGCCGGCGGCTGCATCGTGGCGGAGGGAACCCCGGCCGAGCTGATGCGCCATCCAGGCTCGCACACGGGCCGCGCGCTGGCGGAACACGAGCGTGCGCTCGGCGCCGCGCTGCAGGTGCGCGAGGCGCCCGTGCCTGCGCGTGCCGCGGCCACACGCGACGCGGCGATCGTGGTGCACCACGCCCGTGAACACAATCTCAAGGACATCGACGTGCGCATCCCGCACGGCGGCTTCACCGTGGTGACGGGCGTATCCGGATCCGGCAAGTCGACGCTGGCCTTCGACATCATCTTCAACGAGGGGCAGCGCCGTTACCTGGAGTCGCTCAACGCCTATGCGCGGCAGTTCGTGCAGCCGGCTTCGCGACCGGACGTCGACGCCGTCTATGGCATCCCGCCCACGGTGGCCATCGAGCAGCGCACCAGCCGGGGTGGCCGCAAGAGCACCGTCGGCACCCTGACCGAAATCCACCATTTCCTGCGACTGCTGTTCGTGAAGCTGGGCGTGCAGCATTGCCCGGACTGCGGCGACGCCATCGAACCACAGAGCCAGGACAGCATCGTCGCGCGGCTGCTGAAGGAACACCGGGGCGCGCACATCACACTGCTGGCGCCGCTGGTCGTGCGGCGCAAGGGCTATTACACGGACCTGGCCAAGTGGGCGGTCGGGCGCGGCCATGCAAGCCTGCGCGTCGATGGCGTCGACACGCCGACGGCGCAGTGGCCGCGGCTCGCGCGTTTCAAGGAGCACACCATCGAGTTGCCGCTGGCCACGCTGGTGGCGCTGCCGCGCAACGAACCGGAACTGCGTGCCGCCGTGGCCCGCGGCCTGGACCTGGGCAAGGGCGTGCTGCATGTGCTGGCGGACGGAGCCACCGATGCGCAGGTGTTCTCGGCGCGCCGTGCCTGCCCGTCCTGTGGCACGAGCTTCCCGGAGCCGGACCCGCGGCTGTTCTCCTGGAACTCCGCCCAAGGCTGGTGCGGCAGCTGTTTTGGCACGGGCGAGGTGCTGCAGGGGTTCGACGCCGAGCAGACCGGCGAGGAAGCGTCATGGCGCGAAGGGCCGGAGGCACCTGCCGTCACCTGCCCGGACTGCAAGGGCTCGCGGCTCAATGGCACGGCCCTGGCGGTGACCTTCCGCGACCGCTCCATCGCCGAGTATGCCTGCAGTGCGGTGGACGACGCCGCCCGCTTCTTCGGCTCGCTGCAACTGGAGGGACGCGAGGCCAGCATCGCGCGCGACCTGGTGCAGGAGATCCGCAGCCGGCTGGGCTTCCTGGCGCGTGTGGGCCTGGGCTACCTCAGCCTCGATCGCGCGGCACCGACGCTGTCTGGCGGCGAGACCCAACGCATCCGGCTGGCGGCACAGCTCGGCTCCAGCCTCAAGGGCGTCTGCTACGTGCTGGACGAACCGACGATAGGCCTGCACCCGCGGGACAACCGTGTCCTGCTCGATGCACTCGCCAGCCTGTCCGGCGACGGCAACACGCTGGTGGTGGTGGAGCACGACGAGGACACGATCCGCCGTGCGGACCATGTGATCGACCTCGGACCGGGCGCTGGCACCCAGGGCGGCCAGGTGGTCGGTGCAGGCACGGTGCATGACCTGCTGGCGAACCCGGCATCGGTGACCGGCCGTTGCCTGCGCGAGCCGCTGCGCCATCCGGAGACGCCGCGCCGGCCCGTGCAGCGGCGTGGCGCCGCGGCGACGCCGCTGCTGCAGATCCGCGACGCCCGGCTGCACAACCTTGAGGGTGTGGACGTCGACCTGCCGCTGGGTCGGCTTGTGGTCGTCACCGGCGTTTCCGGTTCAGGCAAGTCCACGCTCGCGCGCGACATCCTGCATGCGAACCTCCGCGTGCAGCTGGCGCACCAGCGGGGGCGACGGCCGGCGCTCGTGGGCTGCGGAAGCCTGGCGGGCCACGAGGTGCTCGAGCGGGTGCTGGAGGTGGACCAGACGCCGATCGGCAAGACCCCGCGGTCCTGCCCGGCCACCTACGTCGGTTTCTGGGATGCCATCCGCCGCATCTATGCCGGCACGACGGAAGCCGGGCTGCGCGGCTACACGACCGGCCGCTTTTCGTTCAACACCGCAGGGGGGCGCTGCAGCGCCTGCGAAGGCCAGGGGGTGCGCACCGTCGAGATGAACTTCCTGCCCGACGTGAAGGTGCTGTGCGATGTCTGTGGCGGCAGGCGCTTCGATGCTGCGACGCTCGCCGTGCAATGGCGCGGCAAATCGGTGGGCGACGTGCTGGCGATGAGTGTCGACGAGGCCGCCGGCTTCTTCGCCAGCCATCCGTCGATCCAGCATCCGCTGGCGCTGCTGCGCGATGTCGGACTGGGCTATCTCACCCTGGGACAGCAGAGCCCCACGCTGTCCGGTGGCGAGGCGCAGCGCATCAAGCTGGTCACCGAGCTGGCGCGTATCCGCGGTGACATGGGCGCGGCCCCGGCACGCCGCGGCCGTGCAGCTTCCGGTGGCAGCACGCTGTACGTGCTCGATGAACCGACGGTCGGGCTTCACATGGCCGACGTCGAGAAGCTCATCGTCGTGCTGCACCGTCTGGTGGATGCGGGCAACACGGTCGTCGTCGTGGAGCACAACCTCGACGTCATGGCGCAGGCGGACTGGATCATCGACATGGGTCCCGAGGCCGGACGCGGCGGCGGCAAGGTGGTTGTGGCCGGCAGCCCCGCCGAAGTCGCGGCGCGCAAGGGCTCGCGCACGGGTGTCGTGTTGCGCGAGTTCCTGGAGCAACGCCGTGGCGCATGACATCGCCTGCTGGAAATGCGGGGCGTCGCTGGCCGCACTGGGCCTGCCGTTCGGCCGCAGCGAGTCCTGCCGGGCCTGCGGTGCGGACCTGCACTGCTGCCGGTTGTGCCGGCACCACGACCCGCGCGCCGTGCAGCAATGCCGCGTGGATGGCATCGACGAAGTGCGGCAGAAGGATCGCGCCAACTTCTGCGATCACTACCAGCCGGTGGCCGGCGCCTTCCAGGGCAGCGCGGGCGAGGACGCTGCGGCACGCGCCCTCGCCGAGCTCGAACGGCTGTTCGGCAAAGGTTGACGTCGCGGCCTGTCAGGCCGAGCGCCGTGTCCCGAGACGCGCCGACAGGGCGCCGAGCAGGCGTCCGAAGCGCGCTGCCGGAGTTGTGGTATCCGCCGGATCCCCCGCCTCCGGGCCGGCCTCAGGGCGTCGCGGCTGCAGGCCGGCCAGCCCGCGCGGATCGCGCGAGTCGTCGAGTGACAGATCGCCGGCCCCCAAGGTCTGCAGCAACCGTCCCTGCGGGGCGACGCGGCCTGGATCCAGTTGCGGTGCGCCGGCATGGGCGCGGCGCGCAATGTGCCGGGGCCCGGAGGGCGGCATCCGGGTCAGGGCCAGGTCCGCCACACCGGACTCCGGCAATTCCCGCGTCTGCGGCAGCGGCAGCGGCAGCGGCGCGGGCAGCGTCGGTGCGGTGTCGTCGAGCAACCGCAGCACTTCCCGCTCCCCCAGCGTGCGGGCGGGCTCCGCAGGGCTTTCCGGAAGCCCCTCGGTGGGGTCGCCAAGGCGTGCCAGCAGGTCCTTGAGGTCCCGCAGCTCGTCCAGCAAGGCGCCAGGGTCTTCGCCGCGGGCACCCGGGCGCGGCGCCCGCCCACCGACCGGCGCGGGTCCTACCCAGGCCGTGGGATAGATGTCGCGGATGGTCGGCAACAGGTCTTCCGCGTGCGCGGGGTCGTGGAAATACCCCATATGGAGGCGGAAGCGTTCCCGCCCGTCCTCGCGGCGGCGCGACACGAAGAACGTATAGCGGCGCAAGGCCGGATCTTGCGGCTGGCTGAGCGTCACCGGGGTCGCGGAGGCCGCGAGGTTGATGACAAACAGCGTCGGGCCTGGCCCGAGCGGCACGGTGTGCATGGCGGTCTCCGTGGTGGCAACCCCGCTATCCCGGAGACCAGGCTCCGTCGGACCGGTGGCTTTGCGTCCCCGCCTTCCGACGGGTTTGCCCTGGATCACGGGGGAAAGCCTGACACGCCGCGCCGCGGCGTCAACACGGATGCAGGAAAGTGTGCGGCGCGTCCCGCGAAGGCGTCAGGGCGTTGGCGCGCGGCCGGAGATGTCCCAGTAGCGGCCACCGCCCGCGAAGCGCCGTTCGAAGTAGGGCTCGTCAAGATGGGCCAGCCGCACCGGCTGGCCCACGCGGGGTGCGTGGATGAAGTTGCCTTCGCCCAGATAGATCCCGACGTGGTTCACCACCAGGTGTCGTCCGGTGGTGAAGAACACGAGGTCCCCGGGCTGCAGTTCGCCGCGGGCCAGTGGCAGGCTGCCCTGCCGCTGCTGCTGTGCGGTGCGTGGCAACTCGATGCCCACCGCGGCATGGACGAAGCGCGTGAGCCCGGAACAGTCGAATCCCGACGGACTGCTGCCGGCGCGCCGGTAGGGCTGGCCCAGCTGCCCGCGAGCCACATCGAGCAGCATCTGCGCCAGCGACACAGGCTCCTGCTGCGCACGCGCCGGCAGGGCCAGCACGCAGGCGATGCACAAGGCCAGCAGTGACGGGCGCGGGGCGGGACGCGGGTTCATGGCGTCGGTTCCAGGCGGCACGATGCAATTGGATACAACCCCGCCGCGACAGGCCAGCGGAGGACCGCTAGTCTGCATGCATGGACACCCTTCGTGAACCCCTCTCCCTCCAGCTTCTGGCACGCGGCCTGGTGCCCGATGTCCTGATCCGCCACGGCATCCGCCGCCTGCTGCGCGACCGCCTGCGCGAGGAGGAACGCGGTGGCCCGGAAGAGCGGCAGGCCCATCTGTCGCGGTTCATCGACCAGCTGCGCCACAGCCCGGTGGCAATCCATACCGCGGAAGCGAACCAGCAGCACTATGAGCTGCCCACGGCCTTTTTCCAGCGGGTGATGGGCCGGCACATGAAGTACTCCTCCTGCCTGTTCGACCTGGCGGCGCCGCCGCCGGCGCGCGAGGCCTACCGGCAGCTGGATGAGGCCGAGGCGCGCATGCTGGCCCTCACGGCCGGACGGGCCGGTCTCCAGGATGGCGACCGGATCCTCGAACTCGGCTGTGGCTGGGGCTCGCTGTCGCTGTGGATGGCCGCGCATTTCCCGGCCTCGCGGATCACCGTGGTCAGCAACTCGCGTACGCAGAAGCAGTACATCGACGCGCAGGCCGCCGCCCGTGGCCTGGGCAACCTCGAAGTCATCACCTGCGACATGAACGCGCTGGATTTCCCGGCGGGCACCCGCTTCGACCGCGTCGTGTCCGTCGAGATGTTCGAGCACATGCGCAACTACGAGCTGCTGCTGCGGCGCATCGCCGGCTGGATGGCGCCGGGCGCGACCCTGTTCGTGCACATCTTCACGCACCGCGAGTTCGCCTACCCGTTTGAGGTCCGCGACCACAGCGACTGGATGGCGAAGTATTTCTTCACCGGCGGCATCATGCCCAGCGACCACCTGCTGCACTGCTTCCAGGACGACCTGCGCCTGCAGCAGCACTGGGCCGTGGATGGCCGGCATTACCAGCTGACCGCCGAAGCCTGGCTGTCCAACATGGACCGGCACCGCGCCGAGCTCATGCCGGTGTTCGAGGCCACCTACGGGGCCGACCAGGCCCTGCGCTGGTGGGTCTACTGGCGTGTGTTCTTCATGGCCTGTGCCGAGCTCTGGGGCTTCAGGGGCGGTCGGGAGTGGATCGTTTCCCACTACCTCTTTTCAAAACCCGCGACTTGAGGCCGTCGGCGTGCTGGCGTGCGCGCTTGAGCCAGCGCCGCGCCAGCTCGAACTCGAGCGCCAGGATGCCGAGGCCCAGCGGGATGACGACAAAGGCCGGGCCTGGCAGCACGATCATCGCCAGCCCCACGAGCAGCACCAGCCCACCGGCCACGGCCACCACCAGCCGGCGCAGCCAGCGCCAGACCAGTCGCAGGGACATCATGCTGTTGCCTCAGGCACCCAGGAACATCGCGTAGGCCGGGTTGGCGGTTTCATCGACGAAAGGGTAGTCGAGTTCGGCAAGGTGCCGCAGGAAGTCGTCCTGGCTGGCGGGCGGCACCTGGATGCCGGCCAGCACGCGGCCGACATCCGAACCATGGTTGCGGTAGTGGAACAGGCTGATGTTCCAGTGGCTGCCGACGGCCTCGAGGAAGCGCAGCAGCGCGCCGGGGCGCTCCGGGAACTCGAAGCGCATCACGCGCTCATCACGCAGTTCGGCGGGCCGGCCGCCGATCATGTAGCGCACATGCAGTTTGGCCATCTCGTTGCCAGTCATGTCGACCACGGGATAGCCGGCCGCCTGCAGCGTCTGCAGCGTCGCCTTGCGCTCTTCGGCGCCGCGCGAAAGTTGCAGGCCGACGAAGATGTGGGCCCGCCGCCCCGGCTGCACCCGGTAATTGAACTCGGTGATGCTGCGCGCGCCCAGCACGCCGCAGAACCGCAGGAAACTGCCCTTCTCCTCCGGAATTTCCACGGCGAACAGCGCCTCGCGCCCGCCACCGAGGTCGGCGCGCTCGGCGATGTAGCGCAGCCGGTCGAAATTCATGTTGGCGCCGCAGTTGATGGCGACCAGGCGCTGCCCGGCGCAGGCTTCCCGCGCCGCGTACTTCTTGAGGCCCGCCAGCGCCGCGGCACCCGCGGGCTCCGGCACGCTGCGGGTGTCCTCGAAGGTGTCCTGGATGGCGGCGCAGATCTCGTCGGTGGTGACGAGCAAGACCTCGTCCACGTACTGCCGTGCGAGCCGGAAGGTTTCCTCGCCCACGCGCTTCACGGCCACGCCCTCGGCGAAGATGCCCACGCGATCGAGCGTGACCCGGTGTCCGGCCTTCAGCGACTCGTACATCGACGCCGAGTCCTCGGGCTCGACGCCGATGACGCGCGTGGACGGCGAGAGGTACTTGATGTAGGCCGCGACACCGGCGACGAGGCCACCACCGCCGATGGCGACGAACACGGCATCGAGCGGTCCCGGGGACTGCCGCAGGATCTCCATGCCGATGGTGCCCTGGCCGGCGATGACATCCGGATCGTCGAAGGGGTGCACGAACACCATGCCGCGCTCCTGCGCGAGGCGCATGGCGTGGTCGCAGGCGGCGTCGTAGACGTCCCCGTGCAGGATCACCTCGCCGCCCAAGGCGCGCACGGCCTCGATCTTGAGCGTCGGCGTGGTGACCGGCATCACGATGACGGCAGGGATGCCCCGCCGGCTGGCCGCCAGCGCCACGCCCTGGGCGTGGTTGCCTGCCGAAGCGCAGATCACCCCGCGGGCCGCGGTCGCCGGATCGAGGTTGGCGATCTTGTTGTAGGCACCCCGCAGCTTGAAGGAGTGCACCGGTTGCAGGTCCTCGCGCTTGAGCAGGACCTCACAGCCCAGGCGCTGTCCCAGCCGCCGCATCGGCTCCAGCGGGGTCTGCACGGCCACGTCATAGACGCGCGCGCGGAGGATGCGCTCGATGTAATCGTCAACCAAGGGGAACACTCACTCGACGATGCGGTATACGCAGCGGAAAACCGTCTTGCCAATGGTGATGACGTCGCCGTCGTGCAGCAACTGGTGCATGACGCGGTGGCCGTTCACCCGCAGGCCGTTGGTGCTGTTGAGGTCTTCGATGCGCAGCCGGCCACCCTCGCGCAGGACCACGGCATGGTGCCGGCTGGCGAAGGTGGCGTCGAGCACGATGTCGTTGTCGTCGGTGCGGCCCAGCGTCGTCCGGGCGCCGAGGAGCTGCTCGCGTGTCTGGCCGTCCTCTTCCCAGACGAACACCGGCTGGGCGGCAATCAGCGGACGATCATCCGGCGGCGACGCAGGCGCAAGGGTTTCCGTCACTCCGAGCGTCTCAAGGCTGCGCTGCAGGTTCACGAGCGCAGCCGCGTCCGCCTCGGACTGGGCCTCGATGGCCGCGAGCCGCTCGTCGCGGCTGGCCAGCTGGCTGCGCAGGGCGGCAACCTCGGCGAGCAATTCCGTACGCTCGCGCGCCAGTTCCGCCATCGCACGCGCGCCGGCGACCACCTGGCGCTCGACCTCCGCCCGCTCGGCGTCCAGACTGGCACTGGCCGCCTCATGACGCGCCGCCTGCGCCGCCAGCTGGGCCTGCAAACTGACGATGATCGCGGCCTGGTCGTCGAATGCCGCACGGCCCAGCTGCCGGCGGCCCTCGAGGTGGCGCAACTGCTCCAGATGCCGCTCCGCGGCATGCCGGTGCTGGGCAAGCTCGCGCGCCAGCAGGGCCTGCTGCTGTTCCGCGACCGCGCGGGTGTGGGCAAGGCTGCCGATCCGTGATTCGAGTGCCTCGCGTTGCTCCTGCGCAGCACGGCGCGACTGCGCGAGCTCCTCCTTGAGGGCCGCCTCGCGTGCGGCAGCATCGGCAAGGCGGCGGGCATCCTCGTTCTGGCGGGCGCGGTATTCGGACTGGAGGCTGTCGAGGCGCCCCCCGAGCTCCTCGCGGACCTGCGCCAGATCCGCCTCCAGCGCAGTCACACGCTGGGTGCGGGACGCCAATCGTTCGGCCAGTTCATGGAGGTTGCGCTCAAGGAGCGCGATCACGCTGCTGCTGGTCCCCGTCGCCGCTGTAGCCGGTGCGGTGGGCATTGCCGGCCGCGGCACATCGACCTGGGCCGGAGCCGCCACAGGCGCCTGGAGCGGTTCTTCGTCATCCGGGAGATCCAGCAGCAGGGATTCCGGCAGCACCCGCAGTTCGACCGTCTCGTCGAGGACCGGGTCCGGGAAATCCGGCAGCGGCATGATCTGGGTGTGGTCCGTCGCCGTGGCCGCCGCCTTGGCAAGACGCGGATCCATCACGGGCAACTCGACCGTGCTATCAAGGTCCAGCATCCGTTCTTCGATTTTGAACTGGACGGGCGACGACATCCCTGCGCTCCGGAAAAGGCGGGCGAGTTTCCGAGTGTACGCGGCGGGCTGGACGACCGGGGCGCAACTCAACCTAACAGCCGCAGCAGTCCCGCGGATGCCTCGGCGCCGAGTCCGCCGTCGAGCCGCGCGGCGACCGGCAAACCGGCAGGCCAGGCCGGATCCCCGAGGAGCACGATGCGCCGGAGGGCCCGGGGTCGATCCCGCGCGAGGAGGGCGGCCACCGCCGCGCCCCGCGCGCCGGCAGCGAACAGATCGAGCTGGCGCAGGCGCATGCCGTCCAGGAAATCGAGGACGGCTGCGGCTGCGGCGTCAACGGCCGCCGGGGCCGTGGCGGGCGCGTCAGATTCGCCGTGACCCGGCAGGTCGGGCGCGTAGACGGATCGGTCCAGTCCCAGCACAGGCAGCAGCGCGGCAAAGGCACGACCCGTGGCCCCCGCATCGTGCAGGCACAACAGTGGGGTGGCCTCATCGAAACCACCGCCGGCCGGGATCGCGTTGTGGACATGCAACTGGCCCCAGCGGCACTCGAAATAGGCGCGGCGCAGGCGCGGCGCCGGTCGGGTGGCTGCTGGCCTGGCCGGCATCAGAACATCTCCGAGGCACCCGGCGGCTGCGGCCGGGCCGCCGCGTCGCGCGCACGGATGTGCGGGCCGGTGATCATCTGGTCGTAGCTCTGGCCGGGTCCCACCATCGGGTAGACGCCGGCGTCGGTGTCGATCATCACCTCGAGGAAGGCGGGTCCCTTGAAGCCGAGCCATTCGGCCACGACCCTCGGCACATCCTCGTTGCGCGTGAGCCGCTGCGCGTACCCGAAGCCGTCCGCCTGCGCCGCCTTGATGAAGTCCTTCTTGTGCAGCGACTTGTCGGACGAGGCGAAACGCCCGTCGAAGAACAGCTTCTGCCACTGGCGGACCATGCCGTCGCCAACGTTGTTGAGCACCAGCACCTTGACCGGCAGATCATAGGTGGTGACCGTCTCCAGCTCGCCGAAGTTCATGCGCACGCTGGCGTCGCCATCGACGTCGATCACCAGGGCATCCGGATGCGCCACCTGCGCCCCGATCGCCGCCGGCAGGCCGAAGCCCATGGTGCCCATGCTGCCGGAGGTCAGCCACTGCCGCGGCTCCCTGAAGTCGCAGTATTGGGCAGCCCACATCTGGTGCTGGCCGACGCCGGTGGCAATGATGGCGCGACCCTGGGTGATCTTGTTGATCTCCTCGAGCACGTAATAGGGCTGGATGGCCTGGGCGGCACGGTCATAGTCCATGGCGTGATCGCGCTTGAGCGCCGCGACCTCGGCATGCCAGGCGGAGACATCAGGCTGCACGCCGGCCCCGACGCCCAATTCACGCAAGTCGTCGAGCGCCTCGCCGATGTCGCCGACATGGCTCCACTGCACCGGCTTGACCTTGTTGATCTCGGCCGGGTCGATGTCCAGCTGCGCGATGAAGCGCGCCCGCGGCGCAAAACGCTGTGGCACGCCGGCCACCCGGTCGTCGAAACGCGCGCCGATGGCCAGCAGCAGGTCGCAGTCCTCGACCGCATAGTTGGCGAAGGCTGCGCCATGCATGCCCAGCATGCGCAGGGAAAGCGGCTCGCGGGTGTCGACGGCACCGATCCCCATGAGGGTCGTGACCACGGGGATGCCGAAATGCCCGGCGAAGCGGCGCAGCGCGGCCGAGGCCTCGCCATGGATCACGCCGCCGCCGGCGTAGATGAGGGGACGCCGCGCCTCGCGCAGCGCCTGCAGCACGGGAGCAGCCTTGGCGGCGTCGATACGCGCACCGCGCAGGGCCGTCATGCGCTGCCGGTAAACGCCCAATGGCAGCAGGCCTTCGCCCCGGAAGGCGCCAACCCAGTTCTGCACGTCCTTGGGAATGTCGATGACGACCGGCCCGGGGCGGCCCTTGCGGGCCAGCTCGAAGGCCGTGCGGACGGTGGCTTCGAGCCGCGTCGGGTCGGTGACCAGGAACACGTGCTTGGCCACGGAACCCATGATCGCCGCGACAGGCGCTTCCTGGAACGCGTCACTGCCGATGGCGGCGCGCGGCACCTGGCCACAGATGACGACCATGGGGATGGAATCGGCCATGCAGTCGCGCACCGGCGTGACCATGTTGGTGGCGCCAGGGCCCGACGTGACCAAGGCCACGCCCACGCGGCCGGTGGAGCGGGAGTAGCCCGCAGCCATGAAACCGGCACCCTGCTCGTTTGCGGGCACGATGAGCGGCAGCAACGGCTGCCCCGCGCGCTGGCGGGATTCGTTGTGGAGGAAGACGGCGTCGTAGGTGGGCAGGATGGCGCCACCGCTGTAGCCGAAGATTGCGGTCACGCCTTCGTCGGCGATGACTTGCACCACCATCTGGGCACCGGTCATCTGGCGGCCCGCCAGCGGGTGTTCGCCGGCCGGGCGCGGGCTCTGGTCTGTCTGGTTCATGGTCACCGAAGGGTAGCAGCCCCGGGGCTGCAGCCAAAGATGGCCGGCAGCGCAGGAGTGCGGATGATCCTTTATCCTTGCGCGACCATGCGGCACATCATCGGCATCCTCCTGCAGAACGAATCCGGCGCCCTGAACCGGGTGGCTGGCCTGTTTTCCAACCGCGGCTACAACATCGAGTCGCTGTCGGTCGCACCGACCGAAGACCCCACGCTGTCGCGCCTGACCCTGGTCACCACGGGCTCGGAAGGCGTGATCCAGCAGATCGTCGCGCAACTGCACAAGCTCATCGACGTGGTCAGCGTCGACGACATGACCGGCGACGAGCATCTGGAGCGGGAACTGGTGCTGGTGAAGCTGGAGGCGGCTCCTGCAGCCCAGGAGGCGCTGCGCGGCGCAGTGCTGGCCGCCGGCGGCCGTTGGCTGGACGCCGTCGGCAACAGGGTGATCGTCGAACTGACGGGAAGCGAGGCGGAGGTCACCGCCTTCGTGGGCCAGATGGCACGCAAGGCACGCCTGGCCGAGGTGGTGCGCGGCGGCGCGCTGGCGCTGTCGCGCGGCTCCCAGGGCTTGCGGCCGGATCTCTGACCCTGCCGGACCGGTGCAAACCGGGCAGCATCGGCTGCCCGGTTTGTTGGCGGCGGCTTCTTAGAGTGCGGAGTTGTCGGTCTCTCCGGTGCGGATCCGGATGACCCGGTCAATGTCGGTGATGAAGATCTTGCCGTCGCCCACCTTGCCGGTCTTGGCGGCCTTGACGATGGCCTCCACGACCTGTTCGAGCAGGTCGCTGCGCACCGCGACCTCGATGCGCGTCTTGGGGACGAAATCCACCACGTACTCGGCGCCGCGGTAGAGTTCCGTGTGGCCGCGTTGGCGGCCGAAACCCTTGACCTCGGTGACAGTCATGCCGGATACGCCGATTTCCGACAACGCGGCACGAACGTCGTCGAGCTTGAAGGGCTTGATGATTGCGGTAACCAGTTTCATTCGAGACTCCCGCCTCCGTTGTTCGGTGTCGGCTTCAGAGCGGTTGAGGACCACGAAGCCTGTTGCACCTTCCGTGCCAGCGGCATCCTAGCCGCAAACCCCTGCTGGCGCAGCATCAGCCGCAGCAGCATGACGATCCGCCGCACCATCGCGGAGCGCGGTGGCAGCGGCCTGCCCGGACATGGTGCAGCCAGGGCCTCACCGCGCCGAGAAATAGCGGTCGAGGTAGACCTCGAAAAATTCCCGCTGGGTGGATTCGAGGCCACGCTGTTCGGCCAGCGATTCGTCGGCTTCCCGGCGGAACTGCGCCAGCCGGGCCGCATCGGGCGGATGCAGGTCGAGGAAATAGGCGCGGTGTGCGGCCGACATGCGCAGCGCAAGGTCGGCAAAGCTCTCGCCGCTGCGCCGCAGCTCGGCCAGCAGGCGGGCGGAAGGGGTGGCGGCAACGTCCTCGACCTTGTCGCGCTGCGCCTGCAGCGCCTGCGTGTAGGGCCGGGCCGGATCGCCGTGGTCGAGCAGTTCGCAGATCCCGGTCATGCCATCGAGGATTTCCCGGGCCCAGGCCTGCAAAACCCTGGGCCTGCCCTGGTGCAGCAACGACAGGCCGGGCTCGCGGCCGCGCCGCGCAACGCGCAGGTGGTTGTCATCGGACTCGCGCATCTCACGGTCATCCATCGGCGGGCTGTCGCGCAGCACGCACCAGGCCAGGAAGGCCTCCAGGAAACGCAGCTTGTTCTGGTTCACGCCGACCGGATCATAGGCGCTCACGTCCAGCGCCCGGACTTCGACATATTCCACGCCGGCACGCTGCAGTGCGGCGCTCGGCCGCTCGCCCGAACGGGTGACGCGCTTGGGGCGGATGAAGCTGTAGTACTCGTTCTCGATCTGCAGCAGGTTGGCGTTGAGTTGCCGCCAGTGGCCGTCGACGCAGACACCCAGGCGCTCATAGGCCGGGAACGGCGTGGCGGTGGCCGCGCGCAACCCGGCGACATACTCCTGCAGGCTGTTGATCGGGATCTGGACATCGGCCTGGTTGCGGTTGCGGTAGCCGATGTCGCTCATCCGCAGCGAGGTGGCGTAGGGTTCGAAGGCGGTTTCAGCGTCGAGCCATGGCAGGTCGTGCTGGCCCTCCGGCAGGAAACTGCGGTCGACCACCGGCGAGACGCCAAACAGGTAGAGGACGATCCAGCCATGCCGGCGGTAGCTGCGCAGCAGTTCGAAATAAGCCGTTGACGTGAACGCGGCGTCGGCCTTGCCGGCCTCGCGGACCTGGGCGTAGACGTCCCAGAACAGCGCCGGAAACGAGTAGTTGAAGTGCACGCCGGAGATGGCCTGCATCAGGCTGCCGTAGCGGTGGCGCAGGCCCTCGCGGTAGGCGGTCTTCATGCGGCCGACGTTGGACGCGCCGTAGCGCGCCACGGGGATGTCGTCCGGAGAGGCTACGCGGCCCGGCATGGAGGTTGCCCACAGCAGCTCGTCGCCGATGTTGCGGTAGACGAACTGGTGCAGGTCGCGCAGGTAGGCCAGCAGCTCCCAGCTGGTGCGGAAGGTCGGCGTGACCAGTTCCAGCAGCGCCTCGGAAAAATCGGTGGTGATGTGGGCGCTGGTGAGGGCGGAACCGAGCTCGTACGGGTGGTCGGTGCCGGCCACGCGGCCATCCGGGCGCACGCGCAGGCTTTCTTTCTCGACGCCCTTGAGGCCGTCGAGAAGCACCCGCGGTTCGCGCGCGTTGACGAGCGCCGACAGGCGCCGCTCGAAATGCCGGTCCGTGTAGTTGGCCATTGGCCCGGAGTCTACTATGGCAGACTTGCCCCAGGCTCATCCGGGAGGCGTAGTCATGCTGGTCGGCCACTCAGTCAGGCGCGTTGCCATCGTCGGCGGCACGCGCATCCCCTTCGCTCGCTCCCATGGTGCCTACGCCCGCAGCAGCAACCAGGCCATGCTCACGGCAGCCCTGCAAGGGCTGGTGGCCCGCCATGGGCTGGCCGACGTGCGTCTGGGCGATGTGATCGGCGGCGCCGTCATCAAGCACTCCAAGGACTTCAACCTGGTGCGCGAGTGCGTACTGTCCTCGGGCCTGCACCCGCAGACGCCCGGCCTCGACCTGCAGCGTGCCTGTGGCACGGGCCTCGAGGCGGCACTGCTGGTGGCGAACAAGATCGCGCTGGGGCAGATCGACGCCGGCATCGCCTGCGGTGTCGACAGCATCAGCGACGCACCGGTGGTGTTTTCCTCGGAGTACCGCGAACTGCTGCTGGCCAGCTACCGGGGCCGCAGCCTGTGGCAGCGTCTGCGGCCCTGGCTGTCGCTCCGGCCACGGCATTTCGCGCCGGTGCTGCCGGGCGTGGTCGAACCGCGCACCGGCCTGTCGATGGGCCAGAGCTGCGAACTCATGGCGCAGGAGTGGCAGATCGGCCGCGCGGAACAGGACGAGCTGGCGGCGCAGAGCCACCAGCGGGCGGCGCGCGCCTGGGACGAGGGCTTCCATGATGACCTGGTGGTGCCCTTCGAGGGACTGCAGCGCGACAACACGCTGCGCCCGGACACCACCACCGAACGCCTCGCCAAGCTGCGCCCCGTCTTCGACAGCAGCCCGCGTGCCACGTTGACAGCCGGGAACAGCACGCCGCTCACCGACGGCGCTGCGGCCGTGCTTCTCGCCAGCGAGGCCTGGGCCCGCCAGCGCGGCCTGCCGATCCTCGGCTGGCTGTCCGCGGGCAAGAGCTGGGCCGTGGATTTCGCTGGCAACGACTTCCAGCGCGACGGCCTGCTGATGGCGCCCACGCAGGCCATCTCGGCGCTGCTGCGCGACGCCGGCCTGCAGCTCCAGGACTTCGATTTCTACGAGTTCCACGAAGCCTTCGCCGCGCAGGTGCTGTGCACGCTGAAAGCCCTGGAGTCGGCACGCTACTGTCGCGAGCAGCTGGGGCGCGAGCTGCCTCTCGGCAGCATCGAACGCGAGCGCCTGAACGTGAACGGCAGCAGCCTCGCGCTGGGCCACCCCTTCGCAGCCACTGGCGCGCGCATCCTGCCGGCAACCGCCAAACTGCTGGGTGCCGTGCCGGGCTCGCAGCGGGCGCTGGTCTCGGTCTGCACGGCGGGCGGGATGGGCGTGACCGCGATCGTGGAAGCGGCGGAAGCCCGCTGAATGTCACTGGGAATCACCATCCGCACCACGCCGCCACGGGGCCAGTGGGGTGCCGCCGCATTGTCGCTGCTGCTGGTGGCAGGGGTTGCCGTGGTCGGCGCGCTGGCGACCCTCGATGCCGCGGCGTTCTACCACGCCCTGCAGAAGCCCTCCTGGGCGCCTCCGGCGTCGGTGTTCGGCCCGGTATGGACCGCCCTCTACACACTGATGGCCATTGCCGCCTGGCTGGTGTGGCGGCGCGCGGGCGACCTGCGCGGCGCCCCCCTGGCTTTCGCGCTGTACGCCGTGCAGCTGCTGCTGAATGCGCTGTGGTCCTGGCTGTTCTTCGCCTGGCAGCTCGGCCTGCCGGCGCTGGTTGACGTGAGCCTGCTGTGGCTCGCCGTGGTGCTGACCACCGGGCAGTTCTGGCAGATCGACCGTACCGCCGGCCTGCTGATGCTGCCGTACCTGCTGTGGGTCGGCTTCGCGACCGCCCTGAACGCGGCCTGCTGGCAGCTCAACCCCTTCCTGCTGGGCTGACATGGCCGACTACACCCGCTTGATGGCCCGCGACGGCCACCAGTTCAACGCCTGGCTCGCGGCGCCGGCCGGCAGTGCCCGCGGCGCAGTCGTCGTGCTGCAGGAGATTTTTGGCGTCAACGCGCACGTCCGCGCCGTTGCCGAGGGGTTTGCGGCCGAGGGTTATCTGGCCATCGCACCCTGCCTGTTCGACCGCATCCGCCGTGACATCGAGCTCGACTACAGCGCCGCTTCGGTCGAGGAAGGGCGCGGCTACATGATGCAACTGCCGCAGGAAAAGGTTGGGCTGGATGTCTCTGCCGCCCTCAACGTGGTCCGTCATGCCGGCAAGGTGGCCGCCGTGGGGTACTGCTGGGGCGGCACGCAGGCCTACCTCGCGGCCTGCCAGTTGCCGGTGGCGGCCGCCGTGGCCTACTACGGCACGCGCATCGCCCAGAGCCTGCAGCACAGGCCGCGTTGCCCCGTGCTCTACCATTTCGGCAGCCGCGACCGTTCCATTCCGCCCGAGGCCATCGAGGCGATCCGCAGCGCCCATCCGCAGGGCGAGTTCCACGTCTATGACGCGGACCATGGCTTCAATTGCGACCAGCGCGCCAGCCACGACCCGGTGGCGGCCAGCATCGCGCGTCAGCGCACGCTGGAGTTCCTGGCCCGGCACCTGGCCGCGGACGCGCCGGCACACTGATCCACCGCAACGGATACACGCCCATGCCCCGCTACTCTCCGTCCCCTGCGTACCGCGACAGTGGGCCCTATCCGGTCGGCGTGCTGCTGGTGAACTCCGGCACGCCGGACAGCCTGACTGCTGGCGGCATACGCAGCTTCCTGCGCCGTCTGCTGCGCGACCGCCGCACCATTGAAGTGTCGCGCGCCATCTGGTGCTGGATCCTCTACTTCATCATTCTGCCGCTGCGCCCGATCCGCGTGGTGCCGAAGTACCGTCGCGTCTGGACCGAGCGGGGTTCACCCCTGCTTCTGATCTCGCGCGAACTGCGCGAGCGGCTGGAGCAGACGCTGTCGGCCGGCCGGCAGACGCCGGTGGCGGTGGAACTGGGCATGCTCTATTCCACGCCCGACGTCGCGGCGGGACTGCGGGCCCTGCGCGAGCGGGGGGCGCAGCGGGTGCTGGTGCTACCGCTGTTTCCGCAGTACTCGGCCACCACCAATGCCGCCGCCTACGACCAGGTGGGCAAGGCACTGCGCGACTGGCGCTTCGTGCCGGAGCTGCGCTACGTGCTCGACTACCACGCCGAGCCGGCCTACCTTGATGCGGTCGCTGCATCGCTGCGCGACTGGCGCGCGGCCCACGGCAGCGGCGGGCACCTGCTCTTCTCCTTCCATGGCATCCCGGCGCAGTACGTCGCGGATGGCGACCCCTACGAACGCAAGTGCCATGCCACGGCAGGCGCCGTCGCTGCGCGGTTGGGCCTTGCGGCCACTGAATGGAGCATCAGCTTCCAGTCGCGGGTGGGCACGGCGAAATGGGTCGGCCCCTACACCGACGACGTGGTGGCCCGACTCGCGCAGCAGGGCGTCCGCCGGCTCGACGTGGCCTGCCCGGGTTTTGCCGTGGACTGCCTCGAGACCATCGACGAGATGGGCGTGGAGGCGGCTGAGACCTTCCGTCACCACGGCGGCGAAACGCTTCGTTACATTCCCGCCCTCAACGCTTCTCCAGCGCAGGTGGAGATGCTGGCGGGCCTGGTCGCCGCACACGCCGGCCCCTTGCCCTGATCGCGCGGAAATGAGTTGATGGCGGCCCTCCCACCGTTGAGGACCGTCGTCCATGCGCAAGCCGTTTTCCCCGACCCCGTTCCTGGCCGGGTTGGCCGCCGCCGTCGCGGTGGCGCTGCCCGCCGTTGCCGACGAAGGCATGTGGACCTTCGACAATTTCCCGGCGGCCCTGGTCAAGCAGCGCCATGGCATCGAAGTCACGCCAGGCTGGCTGGACAAGGTGCGCCTCGGCACGGTGCGTCTGTCCAACTGCACCGCCTCCTTCGTGTCGGCTGACGGCCTCATCCTCACCAACCACCATTGCGTGGCGCAGTGCCTGGCCGAGAACTCCGGGAAGGACCGCGACTACCTGAAGGACGGTGTCGTCGCACAGCGCCGCGAGGACGAGATCCGCTGCGGCACCCAGGTGGCCGATGTGCTGGTGGCGATGGAGGACATCACGGCCAAGGTGACGGCCGCGGTGCGGGGCCTGGATGACAAGGCCGCCGGCGAAGCCCGGCGGCGGACACTCACCCAACTGGAACAGGCCTGCGAGAAGGCCGCGGGCGGCAAGACGCCGCTGCGCTGCGAGTCGGTGCGGCTCTACGAGGGCGGCCAGTATTTCCTGTACCAGTACCGGCGCTACAGCGACGTGCGGCTGGCCTTTGCACCGGAGTATGCGATCGCGGCCTTCGGCGGCGACCCGGACAACTTCCAGTTCCCGCGCTGGTGCCTCGACATGGGGCTGCTGCGGGCCTACGAGGATGGCAAGCCGGCCGCCATCGAGACCTTCCGGCGCATCGACTGGAAGGGGCCGGCCGCCGGCGAGCCCGTCTTCGTGCCCGGCCATCCGGGTTCCACCGACCGCCAGCTGACCGTGGCCCAGCTGGAGTCGCTGCGGGCTTCGCTGCCCTTCTGGCTGCTGCGTTCGGCCGAACTGCGTGGCCGCTACATCCAGTTCGCACAGGCGGGCGCGGAGCAGGCGCGCATCGTGGCTGATCCGCTGAACGGCCTGGAGAACAGCATCAAGGTGCGCCGCAAGCAGATGGACGCCTTGCTCGACGATGCCCTGATGCAACAGAAGCGCCGCGACGAGGCCGACCTGCGGGCCAAGGCGGGGCTGTCGGGACCGCAGGACCCCTGGGTGCAGATCGAGCGGGCCCTGGAGCGCGAGCACGCACTGGAGCAGCCCTACACCTTCATCGAGGCCGGCGCCGGCTTCAACAGCGCGCTGTTCCGTTATGCCCGCACACTGCTGCGCGCGGCGGAGGAGCGCGGCAAGCCGAACGAGCAGCGGCTGCGCGAATTCACAGAGTCGGCCCTCAAGCCCATGGAACAGCGCCTGCTGGCAGCGGTGCCGGTGTACAGCGAGCGCGAAGTGCTGACGCTGTCCTTCGGGTTCATGCGCATGCGCGAGTTCCTCGGACCGGACCATCCGCTGGTGGCCAACCTGTTCCGCGATGCCTCGCCCGAACAGCTCGCTGCCGAACTGGTGAAAGGTTCGCAGCTGGGCGACCCGGCCGTGCGCAAGGCGTTGTGGGAGGGCGGCAAGGCGGCCATCGACGCCTCGCGTGATCCGATGCTGCGCATCGCGCGCCTGGTCGACGCCGAAGCACGAAGCCTGCGCAAGCAGTACGAGGACGAGGTCGAATCGGTGGTCGACTCGGCCTCCGAGCGCATTGCCGCGGCACGTTTCAAGGCCTATGGCACCACGGTGTATCCGGATGCGACTTTCACGCTGCGGCTGAACTTCGGCACCGTGCAGGGCTGGAACGAAAACGGCCAGCCGGTGGCACCGTTCACGCGGCTGTCGCGGGCTTTCGAGCGCGCCACGGGGGCGGACCCGTTCCGCATCCCTGACAGCTGGCTGAAAGTGAAGGACCAGCTCGACATGGACACGCCGTTCAACCTCTCCAGCAACAACGACATTGTCGGTGGCAACTCCGGCAGCGCCATGGTGAACGCCAAGGGTGACGTCGTGGGCCTGCTGTTCGACGGCAACATCCACTCGATCTCGGGCAGCTACTGGTTCGACACGGCGAAGAACCGCTCGATCTCGGTGCACCCGGCGATCATGCGCACCGCGCTCACGCAGGTGTACGGCGCCACGGCGCTGGCCGCGGAACTGGGCCTGCGCTGATGGCCCTCGTGCTGCGCAACACGCAGAAGCGCTGGGGCGCCCTGGCGCAGGTGCTGCACTGGCTGGTTGTCTGGGCCGTCATCACCCAGTTCGTGCTGGCCGAGGTCGCTGCCGGTCTCCCGGATGGCCTGGCCAAGCTGGCCACGCTCGCGCAGCACAAGTCCGTCGGCATCACCATCCTGGCGCTGGCGCTGCTGCGCCTGGCCTGGCGGCGCGTGAACCGGGGCCGGTCGCCGGTCCTGCCGGCAGACCTGCGCCCGTGGGAAAAGCCCCTCGCCCACCTGACCCACCATGGCCTCTACCTGCTGCTGGTGGTGGTGCCGCTGACGGGCTGGATGATGTCATCGGCGAAGAACTACCCGGTGAGCTGGTTCAACCTGCTGGGCCCGCTGCCGGATCTCGTCCCGCCGAACCAATCGCTGTATGACTGGCTGGAGGCGGCCCACGGGTATTCGGCGCTGGCGATGCAGTGGCTGGCGATCGTCCATGCCTTGGCCGCGCTGTTCCACCACTTCATCCGCCGTGACGACGTGCTGTCGCGGATGCTGCCCTTCGCGGGCAAGCCGGTGGAGCGCGGCCTGATGCTGGTGGTGATGGCCGCCGGCGGATCGGTCGCCACGCAGGCGCTGCTGCCTGCCCCCGCGGCCCAGACGCCGGCAGCGGTCGCGGCGCCCTCAAGCCCGATGGCGCCGCGCGAAGTGCCCGCCTTCATGGGTGTCACGGTCGTCGAGTCCCCGTCCGCGGGGACGCCGGTCGCAGCGCCCAGCGCCCCTGCGGCCGCAGCGGCCCCAGCCAGAGCCGCCGCCGTGGCTGCCCCGGCTGTGGTTGTCCCGGCCGCGCCGCCCGCACCCGCCTGGCAGCTGGACGCCACGAACAGCAGCCTCGGGTTCGAGTTCGTGCAGGCGGGCGCACCGACCACCGGCCGCTTCCGGCAGTTCACCGCCGACCTGCTGTTTGCCCCTGGCAAGGCGCCGGCCGGACAGTTCGACGTGCGCATCCAGACGGGCACCGCGGACACACAGGACAAGGACCGCGACCAGACGCTGGCGTCGGATGCGCTGTTCGCCAGTGGGCGCCTCCCGGAGGCCCGCTACCTGGCGCGGCGTTTCGCCGCAACCGCCGACGGTTACCGGGCCGAAGGTGAGTTGACCCTGAAGGGCATCACCCGGCCGGTCCCGCTCAGCTTCCGCTTCAGCACCGCGGCGGACGGCAGCGCCCGGCTGGAGGGCAGCGCCACGCTGCAACGCCTTGCGTTCAATGTGGGCGAGGGGGAGTGGAAATCGACGGAGTGGATCGGCGACGAGGTGACAGTACGCTTCGCGTTGCGGCTGGTGCCGCGCCGTTGAGACCGGCGCGGCGGCACGGGCGCGGCGGGTCTCAGGCCTTGCCGCGCAGCTGCTCGACGATCGCCGGGTTCTCCAGGGTGGAGATGTCCTGGGTGACCGGTTCGTCCCGGGCGATGGTGCGCAGCAGCCGCCGCATGATCTTTCCGGAACGCGTCTTCGGCAGGTTGTCCGCAAAGCGGATCTCGTCCGGCTTCGCGATGGCGCCGATCTGCTCACCCACCCAGCGGCGCAATTCCTCGACCAGGGCCCGGGTCTCGCCGCTGGGCCGTTCGCCGCGGCAGACCACGAAAGCGAACACCGCCTCGCCCTTCACCGGGTGGGGCTTGCCGACGACGGCAGCCTCCGCGATCCGCGGATGCGCCACCAGCGCCGACTCGACCTCCATGGTTCCCAGACGGTGGCCGGAGACGTTCAGCACGTCGTCGATGCGGCCCATGATCCAGTAATAGCCATCGGCGTCGCGGTGCGCACTGTCGCCGGCGACGTAGTAGCGGCGGTTGAACTTGGCCCAGTAGGTATCGATGTAGCGGTCGTTGTCGCCCCAGATCGTGCGCAGCATCGACGGCCAGGGCTTGCGGATGACGAGGTAGCCACCGGCCTCGGCCCCTTCGACCGGATGGCCTTCCTCGTCGACGATGTCGGCAAAGATGCCCGGCAAGGGCCGGGTGCAGGAACCCGGTTTGGTGGCGGTGGCACCGGGCACGGGGGAAATCATGATGGCGCCCGTCTCGGTCTGCCACCAGGTGTCGACGATGGGGCAGCGTCCGCCGCCGATGACCGTCTGGTACCAGATCCAGGCCTCAGGATTGATCGGTTCGCCGACACTGCCCAGCAGTCGCAGGGACGACAGGTCGTACTGTGCGGGGATGTGGTCGCCCAGCTTCATCAGCGCGCGGATGGCGGTCGGGGCCGTATAGAAGATGGTGACGCCGTGCTGCTGGATGAGACGCCAGAAGCGGCCGGCGTCCGGATAGGTCGGGCCGCCCTCGTAAAGCACGATGGTGCCGGCATTGGCCAGGGGGCCATAGGCCACATAGCTGTGGCCGGTGATCCAGCCGACGTCGGCCGTGCACCAGAACACGTCGGCAGGCTTGAGGTCGAAGACCCATTGCACCGACAGCTTGGCGCCCAGCAGGTAGCCGGCGCTGGAGTGCTGGATGCCCTTGGGCTTGCCGGTGGAACCTGAGGTGTACAGCAGGAACAGCGGATGCTCGGCCTCGACCCACGCTGGCTCGCAAAGCGCGGGCTGGGCGGTGACCACATCGTGCCACCAGAGGTCGCGGCCCGGCTGCATCGTTACGGGATGATCCAGGTGCTTCAGCACCAGCACCTGGCCGACGCTGGCACAGCCCTCGGCAAGCGCCTTGTCACAGGCCGCCTTGAGCTCGACCACGTTGCCACCACGGTGGCCACCGTCAGCGGTGATCACCAGGCGCGCGCCGGCGTCCTCGATTCGGTCGCGCAGCGACAGCGCGGAAAAGCCGCCGAAGACCACCGAGTGGATCGCGCCGATGCGGGCGCAGGCCTGCATGGCGATCACGGCCTCGGGGACCAGCGGCATGTAGATCACCACACGGTCGCCCGGACAGATGCCCAGCGCACGCAGCGCGTTGCCAAGACGGCAGACCTCGCTGTGCAGCTCGCGGTAACTCAGCCGCCGGACACCACCCGCCTCCGCCTCGAACACGATGGCGGTCTTGTCACCGTGCGCTTCCAGGTGGACGTCCAGGCAGTTGACCGACACATTGAGCCGGCCATCGGCAAACCAGCGGAAATTGGGCGCTTCCGAGTCGTCCAGCACCTCGCTGAAGGGCTGCTGCCACTGCAGCTGCGTGCGCGCCATGCGGGCCCAGAAGGCGAGGGAATCGTGGGCCGCCTCGGCATGCAGGGCCGCCAGCCCATCGGCATCGGGATGGGCCTGGGCGGCGAACGCTGGCGACGGCGGGAACAAGCGGTGTTCGTGCAGCACCGATTCGATCTGCTGGCTCATGGGGGCCCTCGTGGGCGCGTCGGTTGGCGGGCCCTCATGGTAGCGGCTGGAGGGTCGCTCCGGCGCCGCCCGCGGCCAGCCTCGCGGCCTGATTGCGAAGCAGGCTGCCGAAGCCCTGCTTATCGTAAAACCGCGCCAGCGCCGGCAAGTCCGGCGGCCTCGCCCGCAGGGCGTGGCGGTCCACCTGCAGCGGCATGGCGCAGTGGATGCGGGTGAGTTCGCGCGCCAGGAAGGCTGCCTCGCGATGTTCCGCCAACCGCGCACCCAGCTTCGCGGCGCCGCGCAGCGGCAGCGCCGCGACCCGCGGCAGATCCGCATACAGGGCGTCCAGCGAATCGAAGTGCTGCATCAACACGCCCGCCGTCTTCGGCCCCACACCGGGCACCCCGGGAATGTTGTCGACCGCGTCACCGGTCAGCGCCAGGTAATCCGCGTAGCGCTCGGGCGGGACCCCGAAACGCCCCGCGATCTCGCCATGGTGGTAGCGGATGTCGCCGGCATAGTCCCAGTACACGTCGCCCGGCCGCAGCAGCTGGGCGAGGTCCTTGTCGCGTGTCACCACGGTGCTGCGCAGGCCTTCGCCGCGCATGCGGTGCACGAGCGTGCCGATGATGTCGTCGGCCTCGTACTCGCTGCTCTGGTGCGCCCACAGGCCCAGCAAACCGCACAGTTCGCGGCAGCGCTCGAACTGCAGCAGCAGCTCTGCCGGCGCAGGCTCGCGGTTGGCCTTGTAGGCCGGGTACAGGCGGTTGCGCCATGAGCTGGCCAGGCTGCCGTCGAACGCCACGGCAACATAGGTGGGCCGCGCCTTCTCCAGCAGGTCGCCGAGGAAGCGGGCAAAGCCATAGAGCGCATGCACGGCGTTGCCCTCGTCGTCGGCCATGTCCGGCGGCAGGGAGTACCAGGCGCGGAACACGTAGACCGAGGCGTCGATGAGATGGACCACGCGGGGAAGATACCCGAAGCGGCGGGCCACAGCCGGCGCCTTGGAGTATCGTCCTTGCCACCTTCAACCCAGTGAGCAGGTGCAAGATGAAAGCATGGCGTGTCGTTGCCGGATCGCAGGTCGAGGGACTGACGCTCGCCGATGAGCCCAGGCGGGCCCTGGCCGCGCATGAAGTGCGCGTGCGCACCCTTGCGGCCTCGCTGAATTTCCGCGATCTCATGGTGATGAACGGCTGGTACCCGGTACCCAGCCAGGGCGCGTTGGTCCCCGGCTCGGACGGCGCCGGCGAGGTCGTGGAGACCGGCAGTGCGGTGACCCGTTTCAAGGTCGGCGACCGCGTGGCCACGAGCTTCTTCCCGGACTGGTCCGAGGGACGGGTGGCGCCGGCCAAGCTGGCCAGCGCGCTCGGCGGTGGCAGCGACGGCGTGCTCGCCCAGGAACTGGTGCTGGGCGAACAGGCCCTGGTGCGCTCGCCCGCGCACCTGGATTTCGCGCAGGCATCGACCTTGAGCTGCGCCGGCGTCACGGCCTGGAACGCACTGTTTGTCACCGGCGGCCTGAAGCCGGGCGACACGGTGCTGCTGCTGGGGACCGGTGGCGTGTCGATCTGGGCCTTGCAGCTGGCCAAGGCGGCCGGCGCGCGCGTCATCATCACCTCGTCGTCCGACGACAAGCTGGCGCGTGCCCGCAGCCTCGGTGCGGACGAGACGATCAACTACCGCAGCCACCCGGAGTGGGAGCATGAGGTGCTGCGGCTCACCGGCGGTACCGGCGCGGACCTGGTGCTGGAAGTGGGTGGCGCGCAGACCGTCAACCACTCGCTGGCCGCGGTGCGGATGGGCGGCACGGTGGTGATCATCGGCGCCGTGACCGGCCCCGGGGGCGCCATCAACCCGATGGGGCTGATCATCGGCAACACACGGGTGCAGGGCGTTTACGTAGGCAGCCGCCAGATGCACGAAGATCTTGCGCGTTTCGTCGAGGTTGCCGGCATCCGGCCAGTCGTCGACAGCGTGTTCGCGTTCGAGGAACTGCCCCAGGCCTGCCGCCATTTTGCTGCCGGCAAGCACTTCGGCAAGGTCGTGGTGAGCGTCGCGACCTGATCACTGCACCCGCGCCGGGAAGGGCGCCGCCGTGAAGACATCAACAGGCGGCGCCCCGTCCGACAACAGTATTGTGAAACGCCAATGAATCTGCGTGTGCTCAGCGGTCGTTCAAAGATGTATCCGCAAGTCTTTGTATGCATTGTGTTTTTGCGGAAAAGCAACGCGCAGATTGCTGGTTATTTTTTGACCACCCTGTCCGGGAACGCGGAAATCGCCGGAAAAGCGCGTTTTTCAAGCGGCGTCATCCACAGACTTATCCACAGTTTGTGTGGACAACGGGACCCGGCGCCGGGCTGCCCGTGCTGAGCGCCGCGGCCGCCGCCGACAGCGCCATCCTGCGGGTGGCACTCGACACGCCGCTGCGGCGCCTGTTCGACTACCGCGCGCCCGGTGGCACGGCGGTCATGCCCGGATGCCGCGTGCAGGTGCAGTTCGGACGCCAGCGTCTGGTGGGCGTGGTGGCGGCACTGGCCGCAGACAGCGACGTGCCAGCCGCCAAGCTGCGCGACGTCGAGGCCGTGCTCGACCCCGTGCCGCTGCTGGAACCGCCACTGTTGCGGCTGCTCGAGTGGGCCGCGTCCTACTACCACCAGCCGCTGGGAGCGGTGGTGGCCGCCGCCCTGCCCCGGCTGCTGCGTGAGGGCGCGCCAGCAAGCGCGACGCAGACGGCCTGGGCGCTGACCGACGCCGGCCGGGAGGCCTGGACGGCCGGACAACCCGCCCGCGCACCACGGCAGCGCGAACTGCTGGCCCACCTGGCCGCGGCCCCCCGGACCGACGGCGAGTTGGCGGCCCTGATGCCCGCGTGGCGTGAGGCCGCACGACAACTGCGCCAGCGCGGCTGGGCGGAGCCACGGGAGACTCCGCCGCAGCCGACCGGGCAGGACGCACTGCAGGGCAGCCAGCCGGCGCCGGCGCCCCTGACCCTGTCGCCGGCCCAGGCCGTGGCGCTGGACGCCTTGCAGGCCGGTCTGGGGCGCTTTGGCAGCTATCTGCTGGACGGCGTGACCGGCAGCGGCAAGACCGAGGTCTACCTGCAATGGGTCTCGGCGGTACTGGCCGCCGGCAGCTCAGCGCTGGTGTTGTGTCCGGAGATCGGTCTCACGCCGCAGCTGGTCGCCCGGTTCGCGGAACGTTTCGGAGGGGACAGGGTGGTCGCCCTGCATTCGGGCCTGACCGACCGCGAGCGCCTGCTGGCATGGCGCAGGGCGGCCGCAGACGTGGGCCGGATCGTGATCGGCACGCGCTCGGCGGTGTTCGCACCCCTGCCGCGCCTGGGCGCAATCATCATCGACGAGGAGCACGACAGCTCGTTCAAGCAGCAGGAGGGCGCGTTCCGCTATTCCGCCCGCGACCTGGCCATCGTCCGGGCGCGGCAGGCCGGCGTTCCCGTGGTGCTGGGCTCGGCGACACCCTCGCTGGAGTCACTGCACAACGCCGCGCAGGGCCGTGCCGTCCACCTGAGCCTGCCGCAGCGCGCGGGCACGGCAGAGGCACCGCGGGTCCAGCTGGTGGACGTCCGCAACCACGCCGTGCACCGCGGGCTGTCGATGCCGCTGGCCATGGCCATCGACCGGCACCTTGCCGAGGGCAGCCAGGTGCTCCTCTACCTGAACCGGCGGGGCTACGCGCCGACCTTGCTGTGCCAGGGCTGCGGCTGGGTGGCTCCCTGCAGCCACTGCGACGCGCGACTGACGGTCCACCAGCGTGACGGGCACCTGGCCTGCCACCATTGCGGCGCCACCGCGCCGGTGCCGCCCCGCTGCCCCGTCTGTGGACACGGGCTGCGGCCGCTGGGGCAGGGCACGGAGCGCATCGAAGAGACGCTGGCCGAACGCTATCCGGAGGTGCCGATCGCGCGTTTCGACCGCGACGCGGTGCGCGGCGCGGCCGACCTTGTCCAGGCGCTGGAGCGGGTGACTTCGGGTGAAGCGCGGATCCTGGTCGGCACGCAGATGCTCACCAAGGGGCACCATTTCCCCGACGTCACCCTGGTGGGCATCCTGAACGCGGACCAGAGCCTGTTCAGCACCGATTTCCGCGCGGCGGAGCGGCTGGCGCAGACCTTGGTACAGGTGGCGGGGCGCGCTGGCCGGGCCGGACGTGCGGGCGAGGTGCTGATCCAGACCGGTTTCCCGGAGCATCCCTTGTTGCGTGAACTGCTGGAGCGGGGCTATGGCGGCTTCGCGGCCCAGGCCCTGGCCGAGCGCGCCGCGGCCCAGTGGCCGCCTTACGGCCGCCTGGCGCTGCTGCGGGCCTCGGACGAGGCACCGGCGGCCGCCACGGAATTCCTGGCCGCTGCCCGTCGTTTGGCGCAGCCGCCGCCGGGCGTCCAGTTGCGCGGCCCCGTGCCGGCAACCATGGTCCGGCGCGCCGGGCGGCACCATGCCCAGCTGCTGGTCGAGAGTGCCGGGCACGGGCCCTTGCACCGGTTCCTGGCGCAGTGGCTGCCGGCCGTCGAGGCGCTGGCTGCCCCGCGGAGCCTGCGCTGGGTGCTGGACGTGGATCCGCTGGAGGTTTTCTAAGCCGGGGCCAAGGACGCTAAACTCCCGGGCCTCGCCGCCCTGCGGCTCCCCCGCCTGGATGTATCCCGTGAAGCAAGCGCTCGAGCAGCTGCTGTCCGAAGCCCTCGCCCGTCTCACCGGCACCTTGCTGCCGACGGCCGTCGACCCGAAGCTGGTCGTCATCGAGCGCACCCGCGACGCCAGCAACGGCGATTTCGCCACCAATGTCGCCATGCGCCTGGCCAAGTCCGCCGGCCTGCCGCCGCGCGATCTCGCCAACGCCATCGTCCAGGCCTTGCCCGCCTCCCCGCAGGTCACCAAGGTCGAGGTGGCGGGCGCCGGCTTCATCAACTTCTTCGTCGCCAGCGATGCCCAGGCGCAGGTTGTCCGCCAGGTGCATGAGCTGGGCGATGCCTACGGCCGCAACGCCAGCGGCGCCGGCCGCAAGGTCATCGTCGAATTCGTGTCTTCCAACCCCACCGGGCCGCTGCACGTGGGCCATGGCCGCCATGGCGCCTTCGGCGCCAGCGTCGCCAACCTGCTCGCCGCCAACGGCTGGCAGGTGCACCGTGAGTACTACATCAACGATGCCGGCCGGCAGATGGACATCCTGGCGGCCAGCCTCTGGCTGCGCTACCTCGAGGCCTGCGGAGAGTCGTTCCGCTTCCCGGCCAACGGCTACAAGGGCGAATACATCCGCGACATCGCCGCGGAACTGCTGCAGCGGGCTGGCGACACGCTGCAACGCCCCGCCGGCGAGGTGTTCGGCAACCTGCCGCCGGATGAACCCGAGGGCGGGGACAAGGACGCCTACATCGACGCCGTCATCGAGCGCTGCCGCGCGCTGCTGGGGGAAGTCGCGTTCCGCAGCGTGCTCGACCTCGGCCTGAAGGCCATCCTCGCTGACATCGAGAACGACCTCGCCGAGTTCGGCGTCACCTTCGACCGCTGGTACTCGGAGCGCTCGCTGGCGGACAACGGCGCCATCGACCGGGCGTTGCAACGTCTGGCCAGGCACGACCACGTCTACGAGAAGGACGGCGCACTGTGGTTCCGCGCCACCGCCTTCGGCGACGACAAGGATCGCGTCGTGGTGCGCGAGAACGGCGTGAAGACCTACTTCGCCTCCGACATCGCCTACCACCTGGAAAAGCGCGAGCGCGGCTTCGACCTGCTGCTCGACATCCTGGGCAGCGACCACCACGGCTACGTGGCCCGCGTGCGCGCCGGCCTCGAGGCCATGGGCGAGCCCGGCCAGTCGCTCGAAGCCCTCCTGGTGCAGTTCGTGACCTTGTTCCGTGATGGCGAGAAGGCACAGATGTCCACGCGCTCGGGCGAGTTCGTCACGCTGCGCGAGCTGCGCCACGAGGTGGGCAACGATGCCTGCCGCTTCTTCTATGTGATGCGCGGCAACGACCAGCACCTGGACTTCGACCTGACGCTGGCCAAGAGCCGCAGCAACGACAATCCGGTGTTCTACATCCAGTACGCCCATGCCCGCGTGGCCAGCGTGCTGCGCCAGCTGGCCTCCAAGGGCCATGCCCTCGACCTGGCGCTGGGCCTGGCCCACCTCGGCCAACTGCAGACCCCGCACGAGACCGCGCTGCTCACCGCGCTGTCGCGTTACCCGGAAACCCTCTCCCAGGCCGGCGCGCATCGTGCGCCACACACCTTGGTGCACTACCTGCGCGAGCTGGCCAACGCCTTCCACACCTACTACAACGCAGAGCAGTTCATCGTCGACGATGCCACCCTGCGCAACGCGCGGCTCGCGCTGGTCCTGGCCACGCAGCAGGTGGTGCGCAACGGCCTCACGCTGCTGGGTGTGTCGGCGCCGGAGACCATGTAGCGATGTACACGGGCGGTCCCAGCCGGCGCGATTACCGGCCGCAGCCCGCGCCGTCCCGGCAATCTCCAGGCCTGTTGCGCGGCTTTCTCGCAGGTCTGGGCATCGGCCTCGTCGTGGCCGTGGTCGTATGGGTCAACAGCCACCGGCCCGTGGCCAACGATGCCGCTCCACGCGGCACTGCAGCCCCGGCAGAGGCGTCGCCCGCCGCCGAGGCGCCTGCGGCGCCGGGACGCAGGCCGGAATCGCGCACCATCGAGGGCGGCGTGACCGGCGAGTCGTTGACCTTCTACGAACGCTTGCCGCGCAGCGAAGTCGTGCTGGTCCCGCAGGAGCGGCACGACGTGACGCCGGCGGCCAAGCCCTTCGACAGGCCTGGCGCCTACGTGCTGCAGGCCGGCGCCTTCAATGCCGCCGCCGATGCGGAGGCGCTGCGCGCCCGGCTGGCACGGATGGGCATTTCCTCCACGATCCAGCAGATCCGCCTCGAGGGGCGTGCCTACCATCGCGTGCGCGTCGGCCCCGTGCGCGACCTCGCCCGGGTCAACAGCTGGTACCGGCAGATGGATCGTGCCGGGATCGAGCCGATCGTGATCCATGTCGGGGACTGAGACCACCATCACGGCCACCGCCGGCCACAATGGGGATCCTCGGGGTCATGTCCACGAGCCCGTCACGCATGGCCTCTCCCGATGAAGTTTTCACGGCCGACCTGATCCAGGCCGCGACCGGCGTCGGCGTATTGGGCGGCGGCCCCTTGTCGGCACCCCGCGTGATGGCGGACCTGTGCAACCCGGCCCTCACGCTCGGCGAGCTCACGCAGGTGATGAGCCAGGAGCCTGGCCTGGTCGCCCGCGTGCTGCGGGTCGCGAACTCGGCGTATTACGGTGTGGCGCGCCACGTGGCCACGCTGGATCGTGCCTTGGTCATCCTCGGCCTGGACACGGTGCGCAGCATCGCCGCAGCCGCCTGTCTGGACCGCGGCCTCATGCAGGCCACCGTCCGTGCCGGCATCGACCGGATTGCCTTCGTGCGTCACAGCCTTGCCGTCGCCGTGGGCGCCGAACAGGTGGCCCTCAAACGGCACCGTGGTCTGGCCAGCGAAGCGTTCATCGCCGGCCTGCTGCACAACCTGGGCATCCCGTTGCAGGGCGTGCTGCATCCAGAAGGACCGTCCCGGCTGGCGCGCGCCCTGCTGGAAACGCCACACAGGGCAATCCGCGAACTGGAGGCTGCTGTCGGCCTCCCTGGCCATGAGTCCTGCGGCGCAGTGGTCCTGGGCGCCTGGAACCTGCCCCCAGCGCTGGTGGAGGCCGTGCGTCACCACCACGACCCGATGGCGGCCCGCGAACCCCACCGCAAGCTCGCAACCGTGGTGCATCTGGGGCTGGAACTGGCGGCCCGCACGGGCCACAGCTTCAATCTGGAACCCCCGATCGACGGCCCGTGCGGCAGCGCACTCATGCGGCTGGGAATGACTGCCGAAGAACTTGACGAAGTCGTGCAGGACCTTCCGCGGCGCGTGATGGCCTTCCGCAGGGCGCTGCAGGACGATTGATCGTCCGCACCCTCATGGTGCACCCCGGACACCCTGCCTCAGCGCAGTGCATCGCCGCTCCCCGGATCGGCAGCACTGCGTTCAGGCGCGGCAGACAAGCGCCGCAGAGCGCGCCTCCACCCGTCCCGCTGCAACCGCAGGCGTCCCTGCCGCGTCTGAATCTGGTGCATCGCACCAGTTCCGTGTGACGCCACGCCGGCCGGATTGCACCACGTCGGGACATGACTTGGCGCCTGGGGGTGCTGGCGGCGACTCCGCCGGATTCCTAGAGTGCAGCCCATGGACACAGGGGGATCGACCATGCTGTACAACGGCGCCGACACGGCGTGGACCATCACGGCCACCGCACTCGTTCTGTTCATGACATTGCCCGGACTGGCGCTCTTCTACGGCGGCTTGGTGCGTGCCAAGAACGCCCTGTCGGTGCTCATCCAGTGCTTCGCAATCACGGGACTGGCGTCGCTGGCCTGGCTGGCGCTGGGCTACGGGCTCGTCTTCGGCGACGGTGGCAGCCTGCAGCCGTGGCTCGGGGGACTGGGCAAGGCGCTGCTGCTGGGCGTCGGCCCCGATGACTTGGTCGGAACGCTGCCGGAGCCGGTGTTCTTCCTGTTCCAGATGACCTTTGCGGTGATCACGCCCGCGCTGGTGATCGGGGCCTACGCCGAGCGTGTGCGCTTCAGCGTGGTGCTCTGGTTCAGCCTCGGCTGGCTGCTGCTGGTCTACGTGCCCGTGGCGCACTGGATCTGGGGCGGCGGCTGGCTGGCCAAGCTCGGCGTCATGGACTTCGCCGGCGGCATCGTGGTGCATGTCAACGCCGGGATGGCCGCACTGGTCTGTGCCCTGGTCATCGGCAACCGCCGCGGCTTCCCGCAGGTACCGATGCCGCCGCACAACCTGCCGCTGGTGGCCACGGGCGCAGGCATGCTGTGGGTCGGCTGGTTCGGCTTCAACGGCGGCAGCGCGCTCGCGGCCAATGGCACTGCCGGGATGGCGATCCTGGCCACCCATCTGGGTGCCTGTGCCGGGGCACTGGCGTGGATGGCCGTGGAATGGGCGCGCTATGGCAAGCCCAGCCTGCTGGGCATCCTGACCGGCGTCGTCGCCGGGCTGGGCACCATCACGCCGGCCTCCGGCTTCGTCGGACCGCTGGGCGCCGTGGCGATCGGCCTCATCGCCGGCGTCGTCTGTTTCTTTGCCACCCAGCTGCTCAAGCGCGTGCTGCACATTGATGACTCGCTGGACGTGGCGCCGGTGCACGGCGTGGGTGGCGTCATCGGCTCACTGCTCACGGGTGTGTTCGCGGCGACCGCGCTCGGCGGCACCGGCTTCCCCGTGCAGCAGTCCATTGCAGGCCAGCTTGGCGTGCAGGCGCTCGGCGTGCTGGCCACCATGGCCTGGTGCGGCGTCGTCACCTGGCTGCTGCTGAAGCTGCTGGACCGCACGCTGGGCCTGCGGGTGGCCGAAGACGAGGAATCGGAGGGCCTGGATCTGGCCGAACACGGCGAGCGCGGCTACATCCCCTGACGGGAGCGGCCGCCACGCCAGCGCAGCGCGGTGCTGAGGACGATGCCGCCAACGATGCCGGTCGTCAGGTCGTCCAGCACCGTGAGCAGGAAAGTCGCGGCCAGGACGAGGGCCGCGTCGCGCGGCCCCCGCAGCGCCTGCAGCACCGCATGCCGCTCCGCCATGTTCCAGGCCACCGTCACCAGCAGGCCGGCGAGCGCGGCGAGCGGGATGGCGGCCATCAACGGCGCCGCGATCCACAGGAACACGAGCACCAGCGCCGCATGCAGCATGCCGGCCATCGGGCTGCGTGCGCCGGCCCGCACGTTGGTCGCGGTACGGGCGATGGTGCCGGTCACCACGAGTCCGCCGAAGAGGGCCGTGGCCATGTTTGCAGCGCCCTGGGCCACCAGTTCCGCATCCGGACGATGGCGCCCTCCGCCGAGGCCGTCGGCCACCACCGCTGACAACAGGCCCTCGATCCCGCCCAGCAGCGCGAAGGACAGCGACAGCGGCGCCAACTCGACGATGCGTGCCCAGGACAGGTCGGGCCAGGACGGGAGCGGCAGGCCCGAGGGAAGCGCGCCATAGCGGCCGCCGACCGTCGCCACCGGCAGATCGGCGACGGCGGTGAGCGCCGTGGCGACGATGAGGGCCAGCAGCAGGTTCGGCCACCGGGGGCGCCACCGGCGCAGGCCGACGATGATGCCGAGCGTGAGGACCGCCAACGCCGCAGCGGCAATCGAGGCGGATGGCAGGCCAGCGGCCAGGGCCTGCAGCCGGGGCCACAGGGGCCCGGGCTCCGGACCGGCCAGGGTGAGGCCGAAGAACTCCTTGATCTGGCTGGTCAGGATGATCAGCGCAATGCCCGCCGTGAAGCCCAGCGTGACCGGCGCAGGAACGTGACGGATGAAGCGGCCCAGGCGCAGCCAGCCGGCCACCAGCATCAGGGCGCCTGCGAGGAAGGTCACCACCATCAGGCCGTCGACGCCATGCGCGGCCACGGTGGCGGACACCAGCACGATGAAGGCGCCAGCCGGCCCGCCAATCTGGAAACGGCTGCCGCCCAGCAAGGAGATCAGGAAACCGCCGACGACCGCAGCGTAAAGCCCGCGCTCAGGGCCGACCCCTGAGGCAATGGCAATCGCCAGCGACAGCGGCAGGGCCACCACCGCGACGGTCAATCCGGCAAAGGCGTCGGCCCGCAGGTCCCGCGCGGAATAGTTGCCGCGGAGGGTCGACAGCAGCTTGGGTGTGAGCGGATCCACCCGGGCAGACTGCGCCCGATCAGTCCTCCCCGCCATGCCGGAAATCCACGCCCAGCGAGCGCAGCTTCCGGTACAGGTGCGTGCGTTCCATGCCCACGCGCTTGGCCAGCAGACCGACCTTGCCGTTGCACAGCGACAGCTGCTGCGACAGGTAGGCCCGCTCGAACTGCTCGCGTGCCTCGCGCAACGGCAGTGCCAGCAGGTCCTGCTTCACCAGCGGTTCGTCCTGCGGCGCCTGCGCGGCCAGTTCCTGCTCGATCTCCTCGAGGGTGATTTCCTCGCCGCCGCCCTTCAGCAGCATGCGACGCACCAGGCCACGCAGTTCGCGCAGGTTGTCCGGCCACGGATAGTTGCGCAGGCGGTTCTGCGCGGCGACCCCGAAGCGCCGGAACGGCAGCCGTTCGGCGTCCACGAGACGGTCGACATGGAAGCGCAGCAGGTCCGGCACATCCTCGGCGTATTCGCGCAGCGGTGGCACCCGGATGATGAGCGTCCCCAGGTGGGCGAGCAGGTCGCGGCGCAGTCCGCCCTCGCCGCCGGCACGGCCTTCGATGCCGGGCGAGACGGTGGAGATGATCCGCGCGTTGAACGGCAGGGCCTTGTCACTGCCCAAACGCCGGTAGCTGCCGGTCTCGACCACGCCGAGCAGCACCCGCTGTGCCCGCGGCACCAGGTCCTCAAGACCGCTGATGAACAGCGTACCGCCCTGGGCCTGTTCGAGCAGGCCGGGACGCAGCACACCGCCCTCATCGCAACCCAGCAGCATGGCGTCGACCTCGGTCTCGTCCAGCGCGCTGGCCACCAGGGCCACGAAGGGCTGGCCTGCCCGCGGCCCACTGTCGTGCACGTGGCGGGCCAGCGCCTCGCGGCCACTGCCAGGTTCGCCGACCAGCAGCAACGCCGCGGCGTGCGGCCCGACGCGCTGCAGGTCCGCACGCAGCTGCTGCGTGAGGCGGCTCCTGCCCACGGTCACCGCCGGCGGTGCGCCAGCGGTCCGGCCCCGGCTGCGCCGTTGCCGGCCCGCCTCCAGTGCCTGCCCCACCGTGCGCAGCAACTTCGCCAGCGACAGCGGCTTCTCGATGAAGTCGAACGCCCCCAGACGGGTCGCCTCGACAGCGGTCTCGACCGTCCCATGACCTGACATCATCACCACGGGGCACTGCTCGCCCCGCACGGACAGCCACTCGCGCAGCAAGGTGATGCCATCGGTATCGGGCATCCAGATGTCCAGCAGCACCAGATCGAAGCTGCCGCCTTTGCGGACGGCGCGGGCGCTGGCGGCGTCGGCGGCCACCTCCACGTCATAGCCTTCCTCGGTGAGGATGTCGCGCAGCAACGTGCGGATTTCCGCCTCGTCGTCGACGACCAGGATCTTGGCAGCACTCATGTTGCAAACCTCTGGAGCGCCACGGGTCCCTCACCCGCCGCCACCGGCAGCACGACGCGCAGGCGCGCGCCTCCCTCGGGCCTGTTCTCCGCCTGGATCCATCCGTGATGTTCTTCGACGATCTTCTTCACGATGGCCAGACCCAGCCCCGTCCCTTTCTGTTTGCTCGTCACGTAGGGATCGAAGACCCGCGCGAGCATTTCTTCTTGGATACCGTAACCGTTGTCGGTGACCGTCAGCACCACCTCGTCGCCGCGGGCTGCATGCAGGCGCTGCGTAGCCACCTCGACCCAGCGCCCCGGGGCATCTCCCAATGCCTCGAGGCTGTTGGTGACAAGGTTGTTCAGCACCTGCCGCAGCCGCTCCCGGTCCGCACGCAGCAGGCCGAGGGCGGGATCGAGTTGGACGCGGATGTCGACCGCACCGTCCTGCGAACGATACAACTCCGCGACCTCCATGACGAGTGCGTTGAGGTCGCAATCCGCCAGGCGGGGCTCCGGCGCCCGTGCGTACTGGCTGAAGGCATTGACCATACCCTTCATGGCCTCCACCTGCTGGACGATCGTGTGTGTCGAGCGTTCCAGCAGCTCTGCCTCCTCGCCCGGCAACTTGCCCTGCAAGCGGTGGCGGAGGCGCTCCGCGGAAAGCTGGATGGGCGTCAGCGGGTTCTTGATCTCGTGGGCCAGCCGCCGTGCCACCTCGCCCCAGGCCGCCTCGCGCTGCGCCCGCAGCAGGTCTGTGATGTCGTCGAACACGATGACATAACCCGGCGCGCCAGCCAGCTCGTCGAGCGGCGCGCAGGCGCATCGCAGCACCCGGTCCGGCGGCAGCTCGAACTGCTCGCGCCATTCGCCGTGTCCCGTACCGAGACGGACGCTGAGTTCGTAGACGAAGCGGTTGAGCCGCTCGCTCGGGCCGCCCCCGAGCAGGGACAAGGCCTCGCCCACGCCCGCAGCCAGGCGTGGCGTCCCGAGGATCGAGCCGGCCGCTTCGTTGACGATCTGCAGGCGCAGCTGCGGGTCCAGCACCATGACGCCCGTGGACAGGCGCGCCAGGATGACCGCGAGGCGTTCGCGCTGCTGTTCCACCGACAGGCGGCTGCGCGTGGCCTCCTCGCTGGTACGCCGCAGACGCTTGGTCATGTCGTTGAAGGAATGCACCAGATAGCCGAGTTCGTCGTGGGACGGCAGCGGCAGGCGCGTGTCGAAATCACCCTTGCCGACGGCACGTGTGCCCTCGATGAGGCCCTGCACCGGGCGCATGAGCCGCTGGGCCGCGAAGATGGCCAGGTAGATCGCGACCAGCAAGGTCAGCAGCAGGACCATCGTCAGCGTCAGGCGGAAGCTGTTTTTCAGCGGCTCGCGCAGCACGGACAGCTCGCCATACTGGGAGTAGGCGGCCTGGACTGCATCCGCCAGTGCCGCGAACTGCTGCGGCACGTCGTAGAGCGCGAGCACGAACGAAACCCTGCCGGGCCCTGCAGTCCCGGGCAGCGGCGCCGCCACGCGGCTGAGATAGCCCCCGGCCGACTGCGGCTCGAGGCTGAGGAAGGTACTGCCATCGGCCACCTGCAGCAGCAGTTCCGGCGGGGCCTGCAACTGCGTGGGTCCGCCGAGTCCGTCGGCGCTGAACGCCAGCACCTCGCCGTTGCGCCCGAACAGCAGCAGCTCGAGCGCACCGGTGCGGCGCCGCTCGGCTTCGAGCAGCATCGACCACTCGATCGGCTCGGCGTTGCCCAGTTCGGCCGCGAACTCCTCGATGCGCCGGCCCTGCTCGCGCAGCCGCAGGTCGAGCGAGGCCCTCGACAGCACCACGGCATCGCCCAGGCCCTGCTTGATCTCGACCCGGAACCAGCTGTCGATGCCGCGGCTGAGGAAGACCAGCGCGAACAGGTAGACGATGAGCAGGGGACCCACGACCAGCGCACCGAAGACGCCCACGGTGCGCACCGTGAGCCGTGACCCCGGGACCTGCCGACGGTAATCCTTGACGAGGTGCCAGATCTGGCGCGCCAGCGCCACGGCCAGCGCCAGCACGCCGCAGGCGTTGAACAGGAGGATGAGCGGCTGCCATTGCCCGAAGGCGGCGGAGTTCTCGGTGCTGCGCGCCAGCAGTGCCAGCGAGGCCAGCCCCAGCAGCACACCGCTGCCGGCCAGCAGGTATCCGGCCGATTTCCTCAGCGCGGCAGCGTCCACACGTACCAGTCGCTGCTGCGCTGCCAGTTGCCGGACCACCAGATCAGGGTCCGCAGCCCGTACGGCAGCTTGCCGCGCCGCACGCTGGCACGTACCGCCACCTCGTAACCGACGTCGGGCTCGAGTTGCGCGTCGACCGCCACCGGCCAGCCCTCCACGGCGCCCAGCGCCTGCAGCGCCTGCTCCAGCGTGAGGAAGCTGCCAAGTTCACCACGGTCGTTCTCGCGGACAACGTAGCGGCCACTGACCGCATGCCATGACAGTTCGCGGGCCAGCGTGAGATCGACGATCACATCATCGGCCCACCAGCGGCGCTGTCCCGAAACGCGCGACTGGAACTCGAAGGACAGCGTCACGCCATCCAGCAGTGCCTTGCGGATGTCCTCGTTGACGGGATATTGGACGGTGGCGGAGACCTCATAGACGCCGCGGTCCACCGTGACGAAGGCCGAACGCACCTCCAGGATGCCTTCCAGCGCCTCGGCGGCCGGCAGGGCAGGCGCGACGAGGCCGGCCAGCAGCAGGATGGCCTGCAGCCAACGGCCCCGACGCCGGTCACGCATGTGCCACTTCGCGCTGCATGGTCAGGCAAGCATAGTAAAAACCGTCATGGGCTGCGCGCAGGTCACCCGAGGCCGGTTGCGCCAGCAGCTGCAACTCGCCGCCCTCGCCATTCCAGGCCGCTTGCCCCGGCGGCGCGACCGGCAGCCGCGCCGCTGTGCGGCGCAAGGCGGCACCCGGCTCCGCCAGCACCTGCGCCACCAGCGCGGCGTTTTCCGCGGGCAAGGTCGAACAGGTGACATAAACCAGGCGCCCACCCGGGCGCAGCAGACGGGTGGCCGCAGCCAGCAGGCGTGCTTGCACCGCGGCGAAGCCGGCGATGTCTGCCGGCCGGCGCAGCAGCTTGATGTCGGGGTGGCGGCGGATCACGCCGGTGCCGGAACAGGGCACGTCCAGCAGGATGCGGTCAAAGGGCCTGCCGTCCCACCAGTCCGGTGGCTCAAGCAGGTCGGCCACCACGCAGCGCGCGGTACGGCGCAGTCGCTGCAGGTTGGACTCCACCCGTGCCATGCGCTCCGCGGCGCTGTCGAGGGCAACCAGTTCGATGCCGGGCGTGTGCTCGAGCAGGTGGCCGGTCTTGCCGCCGGGCGCGGCACAGGCATCCAGCACGAGATCCCCGGGCTGCGCATCCAGCATCCAGGCGGCACATTGCGCACCGGCATCCTGGACGCTGACCTCGCCGTCGGCGAATCCCGGCAACTGGTCCACGGGGAGCGCCCGTTCGAGCATTACGGTCGTGGGCAGCCAGCCTGCGACGGCCGGCAGTCCAGCCGCCGCCAGGCGCGCCAGATAATCGGCGCGCTGCACACGGCCGAGGTCGAGGCGCAGCACCATCGGTGGTGCCTCGTTGCCGGCGGCCACCAGGGCTGCCACCGCGGCTTCGCCCCAGGCCTCGCGCCACTGCCGCAAGAGCCAAGGGGGGTGCGCAGTGGCCACCGCAGGCCGCTGCGCGGCCAGTTGCGCGTGCAGCGCATCGCCCTCGCGCAGCAACCGGCGCAGCAACGCGTTGACGAAACCGCTGGCACGCGGCTGACCCAGTTGGCGCACGGCATCGACGGCAATGTTGACCACGCTGGCCGGTACCGCCCGCGAGTGGCGCAGCTGATGTGCCGCGGCCACCAGCAGCGCGTGGACCGCCGGCGGCGGCCGGCGCGCGGGATCGGCCAACAAGGCATCGACCAGCGGCGCCAGGGCGAGGTAATGCCGCAGTGTCCCCGCCAGGATGGCACGCACGGCGCCGCGCTCCGGTGCCGTCGGCGCCAGGCGCGCCAGTGCGTCTTCGGCGGTACGCCCCTCCTGCACCACCAGCACCAGGGCCTTGGCCGCCTGCGCGAGCACCGCGCTGCCCGGGGCGCTCATGGGCGCCTCATGTGAAGCGCAACGGCAGCGTGGCGGAGGCGGCGTTGAGGAAGTCCGCCGCCGGCACGCGCCGCCGCCCTGCCCGCTGCAGTTCGCGGACACCCAGCACACCATCGCGGCACGCCAGCGCCAGGTAGCCCTCGCGCAGACCCAGCACGCTGCCCGCGGGCAGGCCCTCGGGTGCCGGCCGGGAAGACAGCACCGCGCTGCGCCAGACCTTCACCATCTCGCCGTCCAGCAGCGCCTGCGCGCCGGGCCAAGGATCGAAGGCACGGATGCGGCGGTCGAGCGTGTGCACATCCTGCGTCCAATCGATGCGGGCCTCGTGCTTCTCCAGCTTGCGCGCATAGGTCGCGCCTTCCAGAGGCTGCGGCCGCGGCAGGGCACGGCCCGCTGCCACGTCCGCCAACGCGGCAAGAATCTCGCGGGCGCCCAGCGTGGCCAGGGCGTCGTGGACCTCGCCGGCCGTCTCGGTCCCGGCCAGCGGCAGCACGGCCTCGCGCAGCACGGCACCGGTGTCGAGTCCCTCGTCCATCTGCATGATGGCGACGCCCGTCTGCACGTCACCCGCCTCGATGGCGCGCTGTATCGGCGCCGCGCCGCGCCAGCGCGGCAACAGCGAACCATGGATGTTGAGGCAGCCGGCGCGCGGCAACTGCAGGACGGCCGACGGCAGCAACAGGCCGTAGGCAACCACCACCATGACGTCCGGTGCCCACGCCTGCAGTTGCTGCAAGGCCTGGAGCGTCGGCGGGTCCGTGCCCCGCAGCTGTGCGGGTTGCAGCACCGGCAGCCCCAGCGATTGCGCCGCCTGCTTGACCGGGCTGGCGGCGAGCTGCCGCCCGCGGCCGGCAGGACGGTCAGGCTGGGTGAGCACGCCGGAGACCGGGAACTGGTCAGCGATGGCCCGCAGCGCCGGCACCGCGAACTCCGGCGTACCGGCGAAGACGACCCGGAGGCTCAAATGGGCTGTCCGTGCGGCTGCGCGGCCGGCTCGTGGGGCACGCGCAGCCGACGGTCTTTCTCCAGCTTCTTGCGGATGCGCTGGCGCTTGAGGTCGGACAGGTAGTCGACGAAAAGCTTGCCGTCGAGGTGATCCATCTCGTGCTGCAGGCAGACCGCCAGCAAGCCGTCGCAGTCTTCCTCGAAAACCGCGCCGGCCGCGTCCTGCGCACGCACCGTGACGCGCTCGGCCCGTGGCACGTCATCGAAGAATTCCGGCACCGACAGGCAACCCTCCTGGCCCTTGGCACGGCCTTCCGCCTTGAGGATCTGCGGATTGATGAACACGCGCGGCCGGTCTTTGGTTTCGGAGATGTCGATGATCAGCAGGCGGTGGTGCCAGTTGACCTGGGTGGCCGCAAGGCCGATCCCCGGTGCGGCGTACATCGTCTCGAACATGTCGGCGATGCGTTGCCGCAGGGCCGCGTCGAATTCGGTGACCGGCGCGGCCCGGGTGCGCAGCCGCGGATCGGGATATTCGAGGATGGTGAGCTTGGCCATGACGTGACACCTGCAGCCGCGGCGGGAAAGGAATGGTGAAGATGGGGACGCGCCCCTGTCTTCAACAGGGGGCGCGTGATGCGGTCCACAAACCCCGTGGCGGGGCGTGGGCGCTGTTGCTGCCGGAGTTTATAACAGCCGGCACTGCGGCCCCGCATGGAAGGCCCGCTGCCCGGGAGCGCCCCGATGACCGTCCGAGATCCTCTGCTTGCCCTCGCCGCCGGCGCCTGCCTGATCCTGGCGGGCTGCGCCACGGACACCCGTCGGGTCGCCGCACCCTCGGTTGCGCCCGTCGCTGCGGCATCCGCCAGCGTGGCGACCGGACCACGCTCCGCGGTCGACGCCGCACTGGCGCGTGGCAGCATGCCGGCTGCCGGAACGCAGGGCAGTACCTCAGCGCTGGGCACACCTGACCTGCGGGCTGATGCCCCGGCCCGCTACACGGTCAAGACCGGCGACACCCTGTGGGACATCTCCACCCTGTACCTCCAGGACCCCTGGCGCTGGCCGGAGTTGTGGCGCGCGAACCCGGATATCAAGAACCCGCACCTGATCTACCCCGGCGACATCCTGGTGCTCGTCACGGGCATGGATGGCCTGCCCGGGCTGCTGGTGGAACGCGCTGCGGCTGGCGGGGCAGGTCTGGGCGGACGCGGCGCCGGCACCGACGGCGTGGTGCGCGTCGAGCCCATGATGCGCAGCGAAGCGCTGGGCACGCCGATCGCCACCCTGCCCGCCGAAGCCATCGCCGGTTTCCTGGGCAAGCCGCGGCTGCTGTCGCGTGAGCAGGTGCGCAGCGCCGCCTACGTGGCCGCACTGGCCGATGGTCATGCCACTGCCGGCGCGCCGCAGACGGTCTATGTCCGCGGACTGCGCCCGGGCGGCCCGACCCGCTTCAACGTCGTGCGGCTGGGCGAGGCCGTGGAGGATCCCGCCACGGGTCGCCACCTCGGCCACATGGCGATCCACACCGGCGTGGCCGGGATCACGCGCGTGGGCGCGACGAGCACCGGCCAGTTGCTCGAATCCGTGCGCGAGACGCTGGTCGGCGACCTGCTGGTCCCGATCGAGTCCGAAGACGCCGGCGGCCTGCAGCCGCGGCCCGCACCCGCCGGCGTGGAAGGACAGGTCGCCGCCGTTGTCGACGGCGTGACGCTCATCGGCCAGTACCAGGTGGTGGCCGTGAACCGCGGCCGCCGTGATGGCCTGGAGGCTGGGCATGTGCTGTCCATCGAAAGCGTCGAGCCGGAAGTGCGGGACACCAGCTGCGGCAGGCGCCTGGGCAGGCTGTGCCTCGGCTCGCGCAAACTGGAACTGCCGCGCCGTCACAATGGGTCGCTGCTGGTGTTCCGGGCCGAGGAACGCATGAGCTACGCGCTCACCGTGAGCGTGAGTGCGCCGGTGAAACTCGGGGACTACGTCATCACGCCCTGAACACTGCCGGAGTCAAGCCGCGTTAAGCGCCAATCGCCCCGATTGGCGCGCCCACGGTCATGCACGGGCCTCTAGCGTGCCGGTCATGAACGGCATGGCTTCCGACGATCTCGCTGTCTGGCTGACCCTCGCCCGCGCGCCTTACGTGCATGCCGGGCACCTCCACGCCGCAGTAGCCCTGGCGGGAACCGCCGCGGCCCTGTGGCGCCGGCCGGTGCCTGAACTGCGGGCGCTTGGGCTGCCGCCTGCGGCCTGCGAGCTGCTGTCGGCGGCGGATCCGCAGTGGCGCAAAGACCTTGCCTGGCTCGAGCAGGAGGCGGTCCACCTCCTGCCCTGCACGGCTGCCAGCTACCCACCACGCCTCGCCGCCACGGCACGGGGGCCGGCGCTGCTGTTCGTGCGGGGTGACCCGCAATGTTTGTTGCGACCTCAGATCGCCATTGTCGGCACCCGGCAGCCCACGCCAGCCGGCCGCGAACTGGCCCGCGATCTGGCACTGGAGTTGGCCGCCGCCGGCATGGTCGTCACCAGTGGCCTGGCCCGCGGCATCGACGCCGCCGCGCACGATGGCGCCTTGCTCGCCTCCGGCCCCACGATCGCGGTCTGCGGCACAGGCCTCGACCAGGTCTACCCGCCTGAACATGCCGGACTGGCCGCCCGGATCGCGGCCAGCGGCGCGTGCATCTCGGAGTTCGCCCGGGGTACGCAGCCGTCGCCACGGCATTTCCCACGCCGCAACCGCATCATCAGCGGCCTGTCGCTGGCCGTCGTCGTGGTCGAGGCCGCCACCGGCAGTGGATCGCTCATCACTGCCCGCCATGCCCTGGAACAAGGCCGCGAAGTGCTGGCGATGCCCGGCTCGCCCCGCAATCCACAGGCCGGTGGCTGCCATGAGCTGATCCGCTCCGGTGCCTGCCTGGTGCGGGACGCCAAGGACATTATCGACGAAATAGCACCTCTATTGCCCCAGGATCGCAGATCATCGCCGCAGATCATCGAGCGTTCAGGGAGCCGCCCCAGGTCGGCCAAGTTGGACAGCGCAGCCGAAATACTGTTAGATGCCGCGGGCTTTGATCCGGTCAGCCGCGACACGCTGGTCGCCCGAACGGGGTTTCCTCCCGGTCGGGTCGCCGCCATCCTGCTCGACCTCGAAACGCAACAACAGCTCGAAGCGATGCCGGGCGGCCTCTATGCGAGGCCCCGGTGAGCAGGCAAGCAGGCGCTGATGGACGGGACCGTACTCGACATCCTTATTTATGTCTTCGACCGCTACATGCTGGACGAAGGCCCACACGTGCCCGAGCGCGAGGAGCTGGTGCGCGACCTGGAGAGCGCCGGCTTCGGCGGCGCCAATGTCGAGCGTGCGCTCGACTGGCTCGCCGACCTGGCGGGCGAGCGCAACCGGCCGGCGCTGTGGCGCCCGCCAGGCGCCGGGCCCGGGGAGTCGGCCAACGGACCGCCGGCCTTGCGGGTGTTCACGCCGGTCGAGGCTGCCCACCTCTCGGCAGACTGCCGCGGCATGCTGCTGTCGCTCGAGCACGCCGGCATCCTCAGCGCGCAGCAACGCGAGATCGTGATCGACCGCCTGCTGGCGCTCGATGCCGACGAACTGGATCTGGAACAAGCCAAATGGGTGGTGTTCATGGTCCTCTCCAGCCAGCCCGGGCAGGAGCAGGCCTGTGCCCGCATGGAAGACCTGGTCTTTGACGCGCAGACCGCGACCACCCACTGACACAGCGCGCACCGACACCTCCATGGCCATGAACCTCGTCATCGTCGAGTCCCCCGCCAAGGCGAAGACCATCAAGAAGTACCTGGGCAAGGACTTCGAGGTGCTCGCCTCCTACGGCCATGTGCGCGACCTCGTGCCGCGTGACGGTGCAGTGGACACGGCGCATGGCTTCGCCATGAACTACCAGGTCATCGAGCGCAACGAAAAGCACGTCGAGGCCATCGCCCGCGCGCTGAAGAAAGCCGGCGCCCTCTACCTCGCCACCGACCCGGATCGCGAGGGCGAGGCCATTTCCTGGCACCTGCACGAGCTGCTGCGCGAACGCGGCGCCCTGGAAGGCAAGCAGGTGCACCGCGTGGTGTTCTACGAGATCACCCGCAATGCCATCCGCGAGGCGGTGGCCCATCCGCGGGAGCTGGCGCTCGATCTGGTCAACGCCCAGCAGGCGCGCCGCGCGCTGGACCATCTGGTGGGCTTCAACCTCTCGCCGCTGCTCTGGAAAAAGGTGCGGCCGGGCCTGTCCGCCGGTCGGGTGCAAAGCGTCGCCCTGCGCATGATCTGCGAACGCGACGAAGCCATCGAGGCGTTCCGCGCCCAGGAATACTGGACGATCGAGGCCGAGGGCGACCACGGCGGCGCCCGCTTCCCGCTGCGGCTGGCCGAATACCGCGGCGCACGGGTCGAGCAATTCAGCTTCCGTGACGAGGCCGCCGCGCGCGAGGCCGAGGCCACGCTGCGGGCCGCCGCGGGCGGGCAGCTGCAGGTCCAGAACATCGACCGCAAGCAGCGCCGCCGCCACCCGGCGCCGCCCTTCACCACCTCCACCTTGCAGCAGGAGGCCGCGCGCAAGCTCGGGTTCTCCGCCCAGCGCACCATGAGCCTGGCGCAGAAGCTCTACGAGGGCGTCGACTTCGGCGAAGGTGCCGTCGGTCTGATCAGCTACATGCGTACCGACTCGGTGTCGCTGTCGAACGAAGCCGTCGAGGGCATCCGCGCCACCATCGCTCACCTGTACGGGCGCGAGGGCCTGGCCGACGAAGTGCGTGTCTTCAAGACCAAGTCGAAGAACGCGCAGGAGGCCCACGAGGCCATCCGCCCCACTTCGGCAGAACTCACCCCGGCCGCACTGGAAGGCCGCATCGACGCCGACCAGCTCCGCCTGTACGCGTTGATCTGGAAGCGCGCCATCGCCTGCCAGATGGCCCCCGCGGTCTATGACACGGTCGCCGTGGACCTGCGTGCCGGTGGCAGTTCGAGCGATCGGCCCGCCGACAGGGACCGCCACCTGTTCCGCGCCAACGGCTCCACGCTCATCAAGCCGGGCTTCATCGCCGTCTACCTGGAAGGCCAGGACGACGCTGCTGCCGACGACGAAGACCACGTGCTGCCACCGATGAAGGAAGGCGACCGCGTGGCGCTGGCCAGCCTCAAGGGCGAACAACACTTCACCGAGCCGCCACCGCGGTTTTCCGAAGCCTCGCTGGTCAAGGCGCTCGAGGAGCACGGCATCGGCCGGCCGTCCACCTATGCCGCGATCATCTCGACGCTGCGCGCACGCGAGTACGTCGAGATCGACCAGCGGCGCTTCACGGCGACGGACATCGGCAAGATCGTCAACCGCTTCCTCACGCGCTATTTCACGCAGTACTTCGAGTACGGATTCACCGCCGCGATGGAGGACGAGCTCGATGCCGTGTCCCGCGGCGAGGAGGCCTGGACCACGCCGCTGGAGCGCTTCTGGAAACCGCTCAGCAGCCGCATCGATGAAGTCGGCACCACCGTCAGCCGCGAGGAGGTCGCGATGGCGCGCGACCTCGGGATCGACCCGGTGTCCGGGCGCCCCGTCTCGGTCCGCATGGGACGCTTCGGGCCCTTCGTGCAGGCCGGTACCAAGGACGACGAGGAAAAGCCGAAGTTCGCCGGCCTGCGGCCCGGCCAGAAGATGGACACGCTCACGCTCGACGAGGCCCTGGCGCTGTTCGCACTCCCCCGCGATCTGGGGCTGACGCCGGACGGCGAGAAGATGACCGTGGGCGTCGGCCGCTTCGGGCCTTACGTCAAGGTCGGCAGCAGCAAGTACGTGTCCCTGAAGGACGACGATCCCTACACCGTCACGCATGAGCGTGCGCTTGAGGTCGTTGCGGCCAAGGCACTGGCCGATGCCAACCGCATCATCCAGGACTTCGGCGTCGATGGCATCCAGGTGCTCAACGGGCGCTATGGACCCTACATTTCCGACGGCACGCGCAACGCCCGCATTCCGAAGGAACGCGAGCCGCGCTCGCTGACGCTCGACGAGTGCCGCGAGCTGCTGGCTGCCGCGCCACCGCGGCCGGCACGCGGGCGCTTCGGCGCCAAGACCGCGAAGGCTGCACCCAAGGCCAAGGCTGCGCCAAAAGCCAAGGCTGCGCCCAAGGCCAAGGCTGCGCCCAAGGCCAAGGCTGCGGCGAAAGCCAAAGCCGCGCCGCGCAAGAAATCCGCGGCCAAGACCGCGCGCAAGGCTGCAGCGGCCAAGCCTGCAGGTGCCGCGGTGATCCCGGCGGCATCCAGTGGCGCACCCTTGCCGGCCCGCAAGGTTGCTGCAGCGCGCTGACGGCCTCGGCGCCATGCAATACCGTCACGCGTTCCATGCCGGCAACTTCGCCGACGTGCACAAGCACGTCGGCCTGCTGGCGCTGCTGGACGCTCTGGCACTGAAGGACAAGCCCTTCCTCTACCTCGACACGCACGCCGGCAGCGGCCTGTACGACCTTCAAGGCGAGGAAGCACGCCGGGGCGACGAGGCCGGCGCGGGCGTCGGGCGCCTGTTGTCGCAGGCCGGACGCCCGGCCCATCCCGCCATCGACACCTATCTGGCCACGCTGGCCCAGTTGCGCGGCCTCACCGGTGGCCAGCACTATCCGGGGTCGCCGTTGCTGGCGGCGGCACGCCTGCGCCCCGCGGACCGCGGCCTGTGCATCGAGGCCCAGCCACAGGAATCGCGGCGCCTGCAGCGCGCGTTGGACAGTCTGGGCTCTGCCAGCCGCGCGCCGGTCAGGGTCCGCGCAGGCGACGGGTATGAACACCTGGTGGCGCTGCTGCCGCCCCCGGAACGCCGGGCACTGGTGCTCATCGACCCCCCTTACGAGGCGGCGGACGAGTGGCTGCGCATCGTGCAGGTACTCCCCGAGGCGCTGCGGCGTTTTCCCACCGGCGTCTACGCCGTCTGGTTCCCCGTCAAGCGCGAGCGTGACACCGCCCTGTGGCTGGCGCGGATGGCCCGTGTCATCCGGCAGCCCGCCGTGGCGCTGCAACTGTGGCTGAGGCCGCGCGACACCGCCGCCGGGCTGAACGGTTCCGGACTGCTGGTGGTGAACCCACCGTGGGCGTTCATGCAGGAAGCATCCGCCTGGCAGCAGGCGCTGGTGCAAGCGCTCGGTGCACCGCCCGGATCGGGCAGCGACCTGCAGTGGGTCGTCCAGGAGTGAACGCCATGACCGCGCCCGACCGCTATGCCGTGATCGGCTTCCCCGTGGCCCACAGCCGGTCGCCGTTCATCCACGAGCACTTCGCGCGGCAGGCCGGACAACGGCTTGTCTATGGCCGCATCGAGGTGGAGCCGGCCGGCTTCACGGCGCAGGCGCAGGCCTTTTTTGCCGGGGGCGGACGTGGCCTCAACGTGACGATGCCGTTCAAGCTGGAGGCGGCCGCACTCTGCTCGGACCTTTCGCCCCGCGCCGAACGCGCGGGCGCCGTGAACACGCTGCGTTGCCTGCCGGACGGCAGCATCGGGGGCGACAACACGGATGGCGCAGGCCTGGTGCGCGACCTGCTGCACAACCAGGGTGTCGCTGTCGCGGGCCGGCGCGTGCTGCTGCTGGGCGCCGGCGGCGCCGCGCGCGGCGCGGTACAGCCGCTGCTGGCGCTGCAGCCACGGCTGTTGTGCATTGCCAACCGCAATGCCGACCGGGCCCGCGACCTCGCAGCGATGTTCGCCGCCGAGGGTGCCGTGACCGGCTGCGGGTTCGGGGAACTGGACGCGGAGCCCTTCGACCTGGTGATCAACGCCACGGCTGCCAGCCTTGCTGGCGATGTGCCGCCGCTGCCGCAGGGGATCGTCGAGGCACACAGCTTCTGCTACGACATGGCCTATGGCGCGGCAGACACGCCTTTCGTGCGCTGGGCGCAGGCGCGTGGCTGCCAGCGCGCGGCCATGGGACTGGGCATGCTGGTCGAACAGGCCGCGGAGGCCTTCTTCATCTGGCGGGGGATCCGGCCGGACACGGGTCCGGTGCTGGCGGCCCTGCGCGCCGAACTGATGCAGGAAACCCTCGACGCGCGCGGCTGATCGCTGCCACGGCGCCTGGCGGCTCAGGCGGCGACAATCAGCCGGCCATAGTCCGGCTGGTCGGTGAAGAAGCCGTCGATGCCGGCCGCAAGGCAGGCAGACAATTCGGTCATCAGGTCGCCATGGGCCTGGGGCGTTCCGCCGCGGCGCAGGGACGGCGGCAGGAAGGTGTTTTCCGCACGGAAGGTCCAGCAGTGGACGACGAGGCCTTGGTCGTGGGCGTCGGCGACCAGACGGGTCGCCGGTCCCAGGCCGCCGCTGGCCGGGTCTGCAGGCACGACGAGGCGCTTGGCCGGGCCGATACCGCTCGCATAGCGAGCGATGTCGCGCAGTCCTGCAGGCTGCAACAGCTGCCGTACGTCATCGAGATCGCGGGCCTGCTCGCGGTCCCAGGGCAGGGCGGTCTCGTCGATGAGCTGCACCAGCGGATGGTCGCATTGCTCGCGCAGCAAGCGCAGGTTGCCGACCTCGAAGGACTGGATGAAGACGGGCGCCTCCCCCAACCCGTCCCGCAGGGCTGCCAGCAGCGCGGGCTCCAGCGGCAGGCCGATGTGGCGGAAATGCGTGGGGTGCTTGGTCTCGGGGTAGATGCCGACCGCGTTCTGGCCGCGCCGCCGGCGCGTGGCGTTGACCGCGGCGAGGAAGTCCAGGACCTCGGCAAAGCTCGGGATGGCGAAGCGGTTGTCGGAGCGCGCGCTCTCCGGACGCAGGTCTGGCAGCCGCTCGCGCGCCCGCAGGCGCCGCAGTTCCTCGAAGGTGAAGTCTTCCGTGAACCAGCCGTCAACCTCGACGCCATCGATCCGTTGCCGCCGCCGCCGTGACGCGAACTCCGGATGCGCGGCGACATCCGTGGTGCCGCCGATGTCGTTCTCATGGCGCACGACGAGCACGCCATCCCGCGTCATGACGAGGTCCGGCTCGATGAAGTCGGCGCCCTGGTCGATGGCCAGCAGGTAGGCGGGCAAAGTGTGCTCGGGCAGGTAACCGCTCGCGCCACGGTGCGCGATGAGCAGCGGTTCGACCATGGTTCACCTCATCGTGACCAGCTCCTCGGCGCTGGTCGGGTGGATCGCGACAGTGTCGTCGAAGTCCTGCTTGGTGGCGCCCATGCGCACCGCCACGGCAAACCCCTGCAGCATCTCGTCGGCACCGGGACCGAGGATGTGCACGCCTGCCACGCGCTGGCCGGGGCCCGTGCAGACCAGCTTCATGCGGGTCTTCGGCTTGGCGGCGGTCATCGCGTGGAACATCGGGACGAACGTGGAGGTGTACACCTTGACCATGTCGTCACCATGACGGCGACGCGCCTCGGCCTCGCTGAGCCCGACGGTGCCGGCCGGCGGGTGGCTGAACACCACGGTGGCGATCGTGTGGTAGTCCAGCTTGCGACCGGCCATGCCACCCCACAGGCGGTCCGCGAGCCGGCGCCCTGCAGCGATGGCAACCGGTGTGAGCGCGGCACGGCCCGTGACGTCGCCGATGGCGAAGACCCCGGGCAGGTTGGTCTCCTGGTAGTCATCGGTGACGATGAAGCCATCGCCATCGAGCGCCAGACCCAGTGCCGCCTCGACGCAGTCCAGGCGCGGCTCGCGACCGATGGCCCAGATCACGCTGTCCTGGTCGGGCAACTCACGCCCGTCGGCGAGGCCGAGGGCGAGACGCCCACCTGGCGTGCGGGCAAGGCCCACGGGTTCCGCGCGGGTCATGACGTGCACGCCTGAGTCGCGCAGCGCCTCCATCAGGCCTTCCTGAAGCAGGGCGTCGAAGCCGCGCAGCACGCTGTCGCCGCGCAGCACGAGGTTGACCGCCGATCCCAGTGAACGGAAGACACCGGCCAACTCGACCGCGATGTAGCCCCCGCCGACGATCGTGACGTGCCGCGGCTGCGCCGGCAGCTCGAAGAAACCGTCGGAGTCGATGCCCAGGTCCGCGCCGGGAATACGCGGCCACAGGGGCCGGCCGCCTGGCGCAAGCAGCACCCGGTCCGCCTTCAGCCGCCGGCTGCCCTCGTGCAGCACGACCTCGACCTCGCCGGGCGCGACAAGGCGCCCATGCCCGCGCAGCACATCCACCTTGCGGTTGCCGAGGTTGCGCTCGTAGATGCCGTTCAGGCGCTCGATGTACGCGTCGCGCTTGAGCTTGAGGGCGGCCCAGTCGAGGCCGCCAGCCTGCACGTCGAAGCCATACTCCGGTGCGTGGTGCAGTGCGTGCGCCAGCTGGGCTGCGTTCCACATCACCTTCTTGGGTACACAGCCGACGTTGACGCAGGTGCCGCCAAGCCGCGCCGCCTCGATGAGGAGCACGCGCGCGCCATATTCCGCGGCGCGCTGGGCCGCTGCGAGGCCTCCGCTGCCACCACCGATCACGATCAGGTCGTAAGGCTTGTCCATGTCCGCATGGTACCGCGGGTAGAATCGCCGCATGGACACTGCAAACCCGCTGCTGCGCGAACTGCCCTTGCCCGCGTTCGACGACATCCGGCCCGAACATGTCGGCCCGGCCATCCGCCAGATGCTGGAGGACAACCGCAAGCGCATCCATGAGCTCGAGTCGCAGCCGAGCCCCACGTTCGCCAGCCTGGTGGAACCGCTGGAGGACCTCGGCCACAGGCTGTCGCGCACCTGGTCACCGGTGGGCCACCTCAACGGCGTCCTCAATTCCGAGGCATTGCGCGGGCAGTACAACGAGTGCCTGCCACTGCTGTCGGCCTATGGCACGGACATGGCGCAGAGCGAGCCGCTGTACCGCGCCCACCTGGCCGTGCTGGAGCGCGAGGGCGCCGTGCTCGACGCCGAGCAGCGTGCCGTCGTCGAGCACACGCTGCGCGATTTCCGGCTGGCAGGTGTGGCGTTGGACGGCCCCCGCAAGGAGCGCTTCAAGACCGTGATGCTGGAGCTGTCGCGCCTGGGCGCGAAGTTCGAGGAGAACGTGCTCGACAGCACCGATGCCTTCACGCACCACGTGACCGATGAACGTGAGCTCGACGGCCTCAACCCCACCATCGTGGCGCAGGCGCGTGCCCGCGCCACAGCGGCTGGCCTCGAGGGTTGGGTGCTGGGTCTGGACCAGCCAACCTATGTCGCGGTGGTCACGGATGCGCGCTCGCCGACCCTGCGGCGCATCTTCTATCGCGCCTGGACCACGCGTGCTGCGGCCATCGGAGGCGATGCGGACGTCCACCCGGCGCCTGCCGCGGCGGCCAAGGCGGTGGAGCGCTCGGCGCTCGACAATGCCGCGGTCATCGAGGACCTGCTGCGGCTGCGCCACGAAGCGGCCGGGCTGCTGGGCTTCCCCAACTACGCGGCCTATGCGCTGGCCACGCGCATGGCCAAGTCGGTGGACGAAGTGCTGGCCTTCCTGCGCCGCATCGCGGCTGCGGCACGCCCGGCCGCCGGGCGCGAACTGGCGGAGCTGGAGGCCTTTGCCGGTCGCAGGCTCGACGCCTGGGACATCACCTATTACAGCGAGCGGCTGCAGGAAGAGCGCTACAGCATCTCGCAGGAAGAACTGCGCGCGTACTTCCCCTTGCCACGCGTGCTGGACGGCCTGTTCGGCGTCATCACCCGGCTGTTTGGCGTGCAGATCCGCCAGCGCACGGACGTCGCCCTGTGGCACGCCGATGCGCGCTACTACGACCTGCTCGATGCGCAGGGCCAGCAGGTGGGTGGCTTCTACCTCGACCTGTATGCCCGCCAGAACAAGCGCAGCGGCGCCTGGATGGACGACTGCGTGGGCCGCAAGGCCACGCGTGCCGGCAAGGCGTTGCCCGTCGCCTATCTGGTCTGCAACGCGCTGCCGGGCGCCGAGGGCCGCCCCGCGCTGCTGACCCACGACGATGTGGTGACGCTGTTCCATGAGTTCGGGCATGGCCTGCACCACATGCTGACGCGGGTGGCCTACCCCAGCGTGGCCGGCATCAATGGCGTGGCCTGGGATGCCGTCGAGCTGCCCAGCCAGTTCCTCGAGAACTACGCCTGGGAGCCGCAGGTGCTGCGGCAGATCACCGCGCACGTCGACACTGGCGCGCCGCTGCCGGAAGACCGCATTGCCCAGCTGCTGCGCACGCGCAGCTTCCAGGCCGGCCTGGCCACGCTGCGGCAGGTCGAGTTCGCACTGTTCGATTTCCGCCTGCACGCCGAGTACGACCCGGCCCGCGGTGGCCGTGTCTACGAGATCCTGAACGAGGTGCGCGCGGAGGTCGCGGTGGTGCAGCCACCGGAGTGGAACCGCTTCCCCAACAACTTCGGCCACATCTTCGCCGGTGGTTATGCAGCCGGCTACTACAGCTACAAGTGGGCGGAGGTGCTGGCCGCAGACGCCTTCGCGGCCTTCGAGGAGGCCGGGGTGTTCGACGCCGCCACCGCGAAGCGGTTCGTCGACAGCATCCTGTCACGCGGTGGCAGCCGTGACGCGCTCGAGGCGTTC
>JBJOHO010000020.1:0-131851 GCA_046047615.1 Pseudomonadota bacterium | reverse complement strand
GCGCGATCCATGAATCCAGCCCGCGCCGGCACCGGCCCTTCGTGGCGGTCAATTGCGGCGCGATCCCCGCGGACCTGCTCGAGAGCGAGCTGTTCGGCCATGAGAAGGGCGCGTTCACCGGCGCGGTTTCCACCCGCAAGGGGCGCTTCGAGCTCGCCGACGGCGGCACGCTGTTCCTCGACGAGATCGGCGACATGAGCCTGCCCATGCAGGTGAAGCTGCTGCGCGTGCTGCAGGAACGTGTGTATGAGCGCGTGGGCAGCATGGTCACCAGCCGCAGCAACGTGCGCATCATCGCAGCCACGCACCGCAACCTCGAAGAGGCCATCCAGCGCGGCAGTTTCCGCGAGGACCTGTTCTACCGCCTCTGCGTGTTCCCGATCGACATGCCGCCGCTGCGCCAGCGCCTGGACGACCTGCCACGGCTGGTCGAAGACTTCGCCGCCGGGAACATGGCGGCGGGCCGTGGTCGCGTGCAGCTGTCGGCGGCGGCGCTGGACTGCCTGATGCGTTACCCCTGGCCCGGCAATGTGCGCGAGCTGGGAAATCTCATTGAACGGTTGTCGATCCTGCACGGCAACCGCGTGGTTCGTGCGGAAGACCTGCCGCCACGTTACCGCCCTGTGGACTGGCAGGACAGCGCCGTGGAGCCGGAGCCGGAGCTGCGGCCCTCACCGCCGCAGCCGCTGGTGTGGCCCTCCGCGCCGCCTGCAGTCGAGACCGCGGATGAGGACGTCGTCAGTCTTGATGAGCGGGCCGCGCTGCTGGCACCGGCCGAGCCCTTGCAGGACAGCGTGCGGCTCGACCTGCTGCCCGTGGACGGGCTGGACCTCAAGGCGCACATGGCAGTGATCGAGGAGAACCTGATCCGGCAAGCCCTGGAGCGCAGCTCCGGCGTCGTCGCCCAGGCGGCCCGCCTGCTGGGTTTGCGGCGCACGACCTTGGTTGAGAAGTTGCGCAAATACGGCTTCAGCACCGGTGAGGAAGCGACGGAAGATTGACTCAGGTTGCGCCTGAAGTGTGACGCCGTTCACGGGGGCGGCAAGGCACTGCCGGCATGGTTCTTGCTCCTGCCTCCGCATCACAGGCAATACGTCTGCAGCGGAGCCCGGCATGAGCCCTGACCCACACGATCACGAACCCGTCGTCGTCGACAACAAGTCGCGATCGCTCTATGAGCTGGCAAGGCGGGTCGCAAGCACCGACTGCACGGTGATGATCTCCGGCGAGTCCGGCACCGGAAAGGAGGTGCTGGCGCGCTACATCCACCGCCGATCGCCTCGCAGCCATGGCCCTTTCGTGGCGGTCAATTGTGCTGCGATCCCGGACAACATGCTGGAGGCGATGCTCTTCGGGTACGAGAAGGGCGCGTTCACGGGCGCGCACAGCGTCCATGCCGGGAAATTCGAGCAGGCCCAGGGCGGCACCTTGCTGCTGGATGAAGTCACCGAAATGCCCCTGGCCCTGCAAGCCAAGCTGCTGCGCGTGCTGCAGGAGCGTGAAGTCGAAAGACTCGGCGGCAGGGCGCCGTTGCCACTGGACGTGCGCGTGGTCGCCACCACCAACCGGCTGCTGCGTGGCGAGGTGATCGCCGGGCGTTTCCGCGAGGACCTCTATTACCGGCTGTGCGTGTTTCCACTGAGCCTGGCGCCGCTGCGCCAGCGCCGCGATGACATCCTGCCGCTGGCCACGCAGCTGCTGGCACTGCGCAGCCGCCCGGGTGCGGTGGTGCCGGCCATCAGCGCTGAAGCAGCGCAGTTGCTGCTGACCCACCTGTGGCCCGGCAACGTGCGCGAGCTCGACAACCTTCTGCAGCGCGCGATGATCCTGTCTGCTGGGCCGCTGCTTGAGCCGGAGCACCTCTGCTTCGAGGGCAGCCTGATGCCGTTTGCCGCGCCACTGACGACGCCCGCCACGGCCGCGGCCGCTGTGAAGGCCTCCGCCATCGCACCGGCCATACCCGTTGCCATGCCCAGCCGGCAGTCCCAGGCCTCCGGTGGCGCAGAACTTCGCGGCACGCTGCGTGCCGCCGAGCGCGACCTCATCCTCGAGGCGCTGGATGCCGGGGGCTCGCGCCATGCGGCGGCGAGTCTGCTGGGGATCAGCCCGCGGACCCTCCGCCACAAGCTGGCACAGCTGCGGGCGGCCGGCATCGACGTCCCTGCCGCCTGAGGTGTGCTGAACCATGAGCACGATGCAGATCAACAGCGTCCTCGCGCAGATCCGTTCACTGCAGCAGCAGACGCGCATCGCCGGGCCGGCACAGGAGGGCGGTCCAGCATCGCCGGCAGCGGTCGCCGGTGCCAATGGGCTGGGCGCGGCGCCTGCCGGACAGCCCGTGAGTTTCGCGCAGGTGCTCAAGGGTGGCCTTGACGGGGTCAATGCCGCGCAGTCGCGCGCCAACCGCATGGCCGACGCCTTCGAGCGTGGTGTGCCAGGTGTGGAGCTGGCGCAGGTCATGCTCGAGTCGCAGAAGGCGAGCGTGCAGTTCCGCGCCGCCGTCGAAGTCCGCAACCGCCTGGTCACTGCGTACCAGGAAATCATGAACATGCCGATCTGATGCGTGAGGCAGTGAAATGAGTGCAGAAGCTGCCACGGTCCAGGCCTCCTTGCCGCGCATCGCAGCGGGGCTCAAGCCGGTGCTGTTGTTGGTTGGCGTTGCTGCGGCGGTGGCCGCTGGCGTCGGCGTCGTGCTGTGGTCGCAGGAGCCACGGTACGACCTGCTGTTCGGCAACCTGTCGGATGCCGACAAGGCGGAAGTGGTCGCGTCGCTGCAGCAGGGACAGATCCCATACAAGCTCGAGGAGGGCACTGGCGCGGTGCTGGTCCCCGCGGACCAGGTGTCCAGCGCCCGCATGCGGCTGGCGTCCGAGGGCATTCCGGAGCCCGGTGGCTTCTCGCTGATGCAGGAGAACGCGGGCTTCGGCGTGTCGCAGTTCATGGAGGGCGCCCGCTACCAGCATGCCGTCGAGACGGAGCTGGCGCGCACGATCACGGGCCTGAAGCCGGTGGAGGCCGCGCGCGTCCATCTGGCCCTGCCGCAACAGTCGACCTTCGTGCGTGACCGCCGTCCGGCCAGCGCCTCGGTGTTCCTGAAACTCGCCACCGGCCGGCGTCTGGAGCGCGAGCAGGTGACGGCAATCGTGAACCTGGTGGCCTCCAGCGTGCCGGGCCTTGCCACCGCGCAGGTGACGGTGATCGACAGCCAGGGGCGCCTGTTGTCCTCGCCACAGGGCCAGGGTGAGTTCGCGGTGCGCGAAGAGCAGCTGGAAATCGCCCGGCGCATGGAGGAGGACTACACCCACCGGATCGAGTCGCTGCTCGAACCGCTGCTGGGAAGCGGCCGTGTACGCGCACAGGTCGTGGCGCAGATCGACATGGGGGCCACCGAGGAAGCCCGTGAGCAGTATCGGCCCGACAGCCAGATCGTGCGCAGCGAGCAGACCAGCGAGGAGATCAACCGCAATGGACAGGGCATCGGCGGTGTCCCGGGTGCGCTGAGCAACCAGCCGCCGCAGGCGGGCGCCGTGCCAGCGCCGGCACCGGTTCAGGCCGCCACGCGGCAAGGCGCCGCAGGGACGGCCGTCACGCCGGATCCGCCGGCGCTGCCGCTGCCGGACAGCGAGGCGCGCCAGGCCTCGCGCAATTTCGAGATCGACCGCACGGTGGCCTATACGCGGCAGCCTGCAGGACGGCTGACGCGGCTGTCCGTCGCGGTCCTGATCGACAACCTGCGGACGACCGACGCCCAGGGCAAGTCCAGCGGGAAGGCCATCGAGCCGGCGCAGCTGGAACAGATCACCGCGCTGGTGAAGGATGCCGTGGGCTTTGACGCGCAGCGTGGCGACACCGTGTCGGTGGTCAACCAGGCCTTCCATCCCGACACGCTGCCGATGGTCCCCGACATCGAGCCCTTGCCGGTCTGGGAGCAGCCTTGGGCGCAGAACCTCGCCCGGCTGCTGTCCGGGTTGGTCATCCTGGTGCTGCTGCTGCTGTTCGTGGTCCGGCCTTTGATCCGCAACCTGACCGGTGGCGCTGCGCCCCAGGGCAAACGTGGCATGTCCGGTGCTGTCGACGAGGTCAGCGCCGGCGTTGGGCCGGAGGTTGCAGGCGCCGCAGTTGCAGTCGCAGTTGATGGGGCTGCAGGTGCAGGCGCGGCAGGCGATGCGGTTGCGGCTGCCGCCGCTGCGCCGTTGAGCTTCGAGGACCAGGTCGCCGCTGCGCGGGGCATGGTGAACAAGGATCCCTCGCGTGTCGCGCAGCTCGTCAAGGACTGGGTACAGGCCGATGACTGACGGGGAAAGTCATGAAACAGCCTGAACCCCGTGTCATCACGGCGGCACAGGCAGGCGAGCTGCGGTTGTGGCAGGCGCCGGACATGGATGCGGTAGCTGCCGCGGTTGTGTCCCGTTCCGCCGAGGCGGGTACGCCGGTGCGCTTCCGGCCGGTGGCCGAGATCGAGGCGATGGAGCGCGAGGCGCGAGAACAGGCCCACGCAGAAGGCTATGCCACGGGTCTGGCGCAGGGTCTGGCGGAAGGACAGGCGCAGGCACAGGCGCGGCTCGCACGCCTCGACGAAACGGCCCGCCTGTTGCGTGAAGGCCTGGAGGCGCTCGCCGAACCCCTGCGGCTGATGGATGACGAAGTCGTGGCCCAGCTCTCGGCATTGGCCATCGCCGTCGCGCGGCAGGTGCTGCGCCATGAGTTGCGCACCGATCCTGCCCAGGTGATCGGCCTGGTGCGCGAGACCGTCGGCCTGTTGCCGGTCGCCACGCGTGAGGTGATCGTGCACCTGCATCCCGAGGATGCCCGGTTGCTGCGCGAACGGCTGGCACCGACGGAGGGTGGGCCCGCCTGGCAGATCGCGGAGGATCCGGTGCTGACACGCGGCGGCTGCCGCATCCAGGCCGGGGCGACGCAGGTCGATGCCCGAGTCGAGACACGCCTGAACGCGGCACTGGCTGCTGTACTGGGCACTGACCGCGGCGCTGCCCGCAGTGTGGAGGGCGCGTGACGCCGCCTCTCGCCGCGCGTCATGCGCAGGCCTGGCGGGACCAACTGGCCTCTGCCGCGGCTCGGGTCCGCGCTGTTGCACCGCTGCCGCTGGAGGGCCAACTGACGCGCATGGTCGGCTTGACGCTCGAGGCCCAGGGCTGCCGCGCCGCCATCGGCGACCGCTGCGAAGTGATCGGTGGCGATGGCATGCGGGTCGAGGCCGAGGTGGTGGGCTTCGCCGGAGACCGCCTGTACCTGATGCCGACCGGCGACCTGCATGGGCTGCAGCCCAACGCGCGCGTGCTGCCGCTGGAGGGTGCCGGCAGCGTGCCGGTCGGTCCACAGTTGCTGGGCCGCGTCATCGACGCCTCGGGCCAGCCGCTGGACGGCAAGGGGCCGCTGCACTGCGGGACGCGCACGCGCCTTGCGGGCGCGGCGATCAATCCCCTGGCGCGCGCGCCGATCACGCGGCCGCTGGATGTCGGCGTGCGCGCCATCAACGGCCTGCTGACCGTGGGGCGCGGCCAGCGCATCGGCCTGTTCGCCGGTTCAGGCGTCGGGAAGAGCGTGTTGCTGGGCATGATGGCCCGCTACGCGGCGGCCGATGTGATCGTGGTCGGCCTGATCGGCGAGCGCGGCCGCGAGGTGAAGGAGTTCATCGAGAAGATCCTCGGCGAGGAGGGTCTGCGCCGCTCGGTGGTCGTCGCCGCCCCGGCGGACAACACCCCCCTGCTGCGCCTGCACGGCGCCTGGCTTGCGACGTCCGTCGCGGAATATTTCCGTGACCAGGGACATAACGTCCTCCTGATCATGGATTCGCTCACCCGCTTCGCGCAGGCCCAACGTGAGATCGGTCTCGCCATCGGCGAGGCGCCAGCCACCAAGGGCTACCCGCCGTCGGTGTTCGCCCGCTTGCCGCAGCTGGTGGAGCGCGCCGGCAATGGTGCCGTGGGCGGTGGTTCGATCACGGCGTTCTACACGGTGCTGGCCGAGGGCGATGACCAGAACGATCCGATCGCCGACGCCGCACGCGCGATCCTCGATGGGCACGTGGTGCTGTCGCGGCGCATCGCCGAATCCGGCCATTACCCGGCCATCGACATCGAGGCCTCGATCAGCCGCGTGATGCACGACATCGTGCCCGGATCGCAGCTGGAGGCGGCACGGCAGTTCAAGCAGATGCTGTCCACCTACCAGCACAACCGCGACCTGGTCGCGATCGGTGCCTACCAGCGCGGCAGTGATCCGCGCATCGACATGTCGATCTCGCGCTGGCCGCAGCTGCAGGGCTTCCTGCAGCAGGGCATGCACGAGAGCGTGACGCTGGCCGACAGCGTGGTGCAGCTGGAAAGCCTGTTCGGAGGTCGTGAATGACGCGGGCGGAACGCATGGTGCCGGTACAGCGCGTGATGCAGGACACGGAACGCAGCCACGCGGGACGTCTTGCCGCTGCGCGCCAGCGTGTTGCCGAGGGCGAGTCCCGCCTGGCGCAGTTGCGGGGCTATCTGGCCGAGTATGTCAACGGGCTGAGCGAACGCAGCAGGCGTGGGCTGGCAGGCACCATGCTGCGCGACTATCAGGTGTTCCTCACGCGCCTGCAGTCGGCCGTGGCGCAGCAGGCCGGCGTGGTTGCGGGCTTGCAGGCCGAATTGGGGGCGGTGACGCGTGAATGGCAGCAGGCCGCGCAGCGCGCCAAGGCGCTGGACACGGTGGTCGAGCGCTGGCGTGTCGAAGAACGGCGTGTGGTCGAGCGGCGGGAGCAGCACGACACCGACGAGCGGGCGCTGCGTGCAACGCGCACCCGCCATGATGGCTGAACACGGGACGCATGAAAGACATGGAACTGTCATTGTTGGATCCCTCCGCCATGGCGGCCCCGATGGACCGCTCCTGGGACGCTGCAACGGACCACGCACCCGCGGCGGGTCTTTTCCAGAAGTTGCTCGCCGCCCGCAAGTCCGGTGATCCCGTGGATGCGCTCGTCGCCGGCGCCTGGCTGCCGCAGCAGGTGCCGCCAGTGCCGGAGCCGGAGCCCGCGTCCTTGTTGGCGGCGCTGCCTGCGATGGCGGAGGCGGCAGCGCAGGCTTTGCCGGAAGCGTCAGTGGCACAGCGCTGGACACTGGTGCCGGCCGGCGCTGCCGCGACGGGCCACGGCGGTGCCGGGGGTCCCGAAAGCCTCCCGGCCAGTGCCTTCATGCCCGCGACGTTCCTGTCCGCGGACATTGCGACCGCCGCCACGCTGCCGTCCGCAGTGCCCGTCACGGTCCCCGGTGAGGTGGGGACGAGCGCCTGGGGTGAGGCTCTGGGCGACCGCCTGGCTGTACTTGCTGCCGAGGGCACGCAGCGCGCGACCTTGCGTTTGTCGCCGGAGGAGTTGGGACCGGTAGAGGTCGCGCTCACGCTGGGAGAGGACCGCGTCGGCGTGCAGTTCGCGGCGCAGCACCCGGAGACACGACAAGCGTTGCAGGACAGCCTGCCGCGGCTGCGCGAGTTGTTCGCCCAGGCCGGATTGCCGCAGCTGGATGCCGGCGTGTCGCAGCACTCGCCGCGACGGGAACGTGCGGCGGAGACCGTGGCGCGCGCGGTTCGCGCTGGCGCGGGGCTGGGTGAGGGCCCGGCCGCGGGTGCCACCCACGTGCGCGCGCTGCGTCTGGAGCGCGGCCTGCTCGACGCCTGGGCTTGAGGATCACGGTCCGGTGACGGATTTCCGTCGGCCGCATTGGCACGGCGTTTGCTCAGCCTTGGATACCGCGGCCTGTTGCAGGCCCCAGGGTGAGGTGAACGCAAGATGTCCAAGGGCGAACCTGCGGCGGATGCCGCCAAGTCGGGCAGCAAGCTGCCGCTGATCATTGGGGCTGCCGCGCTGCTGCTGGGCGGCGGCGCTGCAGCCGCCTATTTCATGCTGATCCGCCCCGGCGATGCCGCACACGCCGAGGCTCCGCCGGAACCCGAACGGCTGCCCGCGGTGTACGTACCGCTGGATCCACCCTTTGTCGTCAACTTCGAGGCCGGCAGTGGCGCGCGCTTCCTGCAGGTGGCAGTGCAACTGATGACGCGTGATCCGGCCGTGGCCGAGATGGTCAAGGCGCACAACCCGGCCATCCGCAACGACCTGCTGCTGCTGCTGGGCAATCCGCAGCTGGACGTCATCTCCACGCGCGAGGGCAAGGAGGCGCTGCGCCTGCAGGCCCTTGATGTGGTGCGCAAGATCATCGCGGCGGAGGGCGGCAAAGGCGAGGCCGTCGAGGCCTTGTACTTCACCAGCTTCGTCACACAGTGACTGCCATGAGCACACCCCCGACCGACAACGACAGCACCTCCCTGATCCCGGCCCTGCGGGACATTGGCGAGGACAGCACCTCCGACAGCGAACTGCCCAAGGGCGATGTGCGGCTGGATGTCATCCTCGACGTCCCGGTCAACCTGTCGCTGGAGGTGGGACGCACGCGGCTGCCGATCCGCAGCCTGCTGCAGCTGAACCAAGGCTCCGTGGTGGAGCTGGACCGTGCCGCAGGCGAGCCGCTCGACGTGTTCGTCAACGGCACCTTGGTGGCGCACGGCGAGGTCGTCGTGGTCAACGAGAAATTCGGCATCCGGCTGACGGATGTGATCAGCCCGGCCGAACGCATCCGCCGCCTGAGGTGAGCTGTGGCGGATCCGGCAAACACGACGGCAAAGGCCCTGTTCGCTGCGCCGCAGGCGGCCACCAGCCTTCCCGAGAGCGGGGCAGGTGGCATCGGGCAGGTGATGTTCTCGCTGCTGCTGGTGCTGGCGGCCATCTTCGTCGCCGCGTGGCTGCTGCGCCGGCTTCGCGCCGCGCCCGGGCGCGGTGCTGCGCAACTGGAGGTCGTCTCGCAGGTGGCCCTGGGCCAGCGCGAACGTGCCGTCGTCCTGCGCGTCGGTACGCAGCACCTGCTGCTGGGAGTGGCCCAGGGGCAGGTGTCCCTGCTGCAGACCTTGCCAGAAGGGGCCATCGGCGGCACCGAAGCGGCCACGCCGGAGGGCGGCGCCGGTTCGGCCTTGCCGCCCAGCTTCGCCGCCCTGTTGCGCAAGGGGCTCGGCCAGTGACGCGCCGCGCACTCATCACCCTGGCGCTGGCCATCGCTGCCAGCGTGCTGCCCGCCATGGCAGCTGCCGCGGCGCAAGGCATACCCGCCCTCACCATCGAGCCCACGGCCGGTGGCGAACAATATTCGCTGACCTTGCAGCTGCTGCTGCTGATGACGGCGATCACGCTGTTGCCGTCGATCCTGCTGATGATGACCGCGTTCACCCGCATCATCATCGTGCTGGCGATCCTGCGCCAGGCCATCGGTGCCGGCCAGTCGCCGCCGAACCAGGTGCTGGTCGGGCTGGCACTGTTCCTGACGCTGTTCGTGATGGCGCCGGTGGTGGAGCAGATCAACACCCAGGCCGTGCAGCCCTACATGGAAGGCCGGATCGCCGCCACTGAAGCGCTCGACAAGGGCATCGCGCCGCTGAAGACCTTCATGCTGCGGCAGACGCGCGAGAGCGACATTGCGACCTTCGTGCGCATCTCCGGCGGCCAGGGCTTCGAAACGCCCGAGGATGTGCCGCTGTCGATCCTGGTGCCGGCCTTCGCCACCAGCGAACTCAAGACCGCCTTCCAGATCGGCTTCCTGGTGTTCATCCCCTTCATCATCATCGACCTGGTCGTCGCCAGCGTGTTGATGTCGATGGGCATGATGATGCTGTCGCCGGTCCTGATCTCGCTGCCCTTCAAGCTGATGCTGTTCGTGCTGGTGGATGGTTGGGCGCTGATGATGGGCACGCTCGCTGCCAGCTTCCAGACCTAGGTGCCCCATGACTCCTGAAATGGTGATGACCCTCGGCACACGTGCCCTCGAGATGACGATGCTCCTGGGTGCGCCATTGCTGCTGGCCGCGCTGCTGGTGGGCCTGCTGGTCGGCATTTTCCAGGCCGCGACACAGATCAACGAGATGACCTTGTCCTTCATCCCCAAGCTCGTCGCCATGGCGGCGACGCTGGTGGTGACCGGGCCATGGATGCTGAAGCTGATGGTCGCCTACACGCGGGAGCTGTTCGAGAGCATTCCGATGCTCATCGGCTGACGCCGCCGTGATCACGCTCACCACCGGCCAGCTCGAAGCCTGGGTGGCGCTCTACCTCTGGCCGTTCGTGCGCATCGCCGGCTGCCTGATGGTGGCGCCGGTCTTTGGCGCCGGCTTCGTGCCGGCCCGGGCGCGCCTGGTCCTCGCCGGCGCGGTGACGCTGCTGGTGGCGCCCTTGCTGCCGATGCCTGAGGCCGGGCCGTTCTCGGGCCAGGGCGTGGTGATCATCGCGCAGCAGCTGCTGGTGGGTGTGGGCATGGGGTTCGCGCTGCAACTGGTCTTCGATGCCATGGCGCTCGGCGGACAGCTGCTGGCCAACAGCATGGGCCTGTCCTTCGCCTTCAACGTCGACCCGCAGCGCGGCGCCAGCACGCCAGTGCTGGGCCAGTTCTACCTGGTGCTGGTGACGCTGGTCTTCCTCGCTCTCGACGGCCACCTCGCGCTCCTGGAGACGCTGGTCGACTCCTTCCGCAGCATCCCGATCGGCACGACGGGTCTGGGGCGCGAAGGCCTGTGGGCCCTGGTGCTGTGGGGCAGCAGGCTGTTCCAGGGCGCACTCGCGGTATCGCTGCCGGGAGTGACGGCCCTGCTGGTGGTGAACCTGGCCTTTGGTGTGGTGAGCCGGGCGGCCCCGTCGCTGAACCTGTTTGCGGTCGGCTTCCCGGTCACGCTCGTCTGTGGCCTGCTGGTGGTGATGGCTGGATTGCCGGCCGTCGGCGACAGTTTCACCGTGCTGCTGCGCGAGACCTTCGCCTTCCTGCAGCGGCTGGCGGGCGGGCCCTGAGCCGTGGCCGAGACCGAGCTGGAAGACCGCACAGAAAAGCCGACACAAAAGCGGCTGGATGAGGCGCGCAAGGAGGGCCAGGTCCCGCGGTCGCGCGATCTCTCCGCCGCGGCAGTGATGCTGGTCGCCGGCCTCGCCCTGCAGGGCATGGGCGGGCTGCTGGGCGGGCAGATGGCGCAGCTGATGAAAGGCGCCCTGGAGATCACGCCCGCCGAGGCGCTGGATGCCGGTCACATGGTGCCGGCACTGGGCGAGGCTGCCCTGCAGGCGGCGCTGGCCATTGCGCCCATCCTCGGCTTGACGCTGGTGGCTGCCCTGGCGGCACCGTTGTTGATCGGTGGCTGGTCATTCAGCAGTACCGCGTTGACACCGAAGTTCGAGCGCCTCGATCCGCTGGCTGGCGTGGGGCGCATGTTCGCGCTGCGCGCCTGGGTCGAATTGGCGAAGTCGCTGGGCAAGTTCGCGCTGGTCGCCACCGCCGGCCTGCTGGTGCTGCGCATGCAGCTTCCCGAGCTGATGCAGCTGGGCAGCGAGCCGATGGCCGCGGCGATCGGCCATGCCGCCTCGCTCACCGGGCAGGCGCTCATCGCGCTGTGTGCGGCGCTGGTGGTCATCGCCGGCATCGACGTGCCGTTCCAGCTCTGGCAGCACCAGCGCGAACTGCGCATGACGCGCGAGGAAATCAAGCAGGAGAACAAGGAATCCGAAGGTTCGCCGGAAGTGAAGGCGCAGATCCGCCGCCTGCAGCGCGAACGTGCCGAGCGGCGCATGATGGCCGACGTTCCCAAGGCCGACGTGATCATCGTCAACCCGACCCACTACGCCGTGGCCCTGCGCTACGACGAGGGCCGCGACCGCGCGCCGGTGGTCCTCGCAAAGGGCGTGGACTACATGGCCGCCCGCATCCGCGAGGTGGCCGGGGAGCACAACGTGCCGATCTTCGAGGCCCCGCCGTTGGCCCGCGCCTTGCATCGTACCGTGGAGATCGGTGACGAGATTCCGTCATCCCTGTACGTGGCCGTTGCGCAAGTGCTGACCTACGTCTTCCAGTTGCGTACCGCACGCCGGGACCGCCGCAGTCCGCCGCCGTTGCCTGTGATCGACTTCACGGATTGAGCACCGCATGGAACGTACCCACGGCCTGGATCTCGGCATGCTGCTGCGCAGCGGCATCGGCGTGCCCGTCGGCGTCCTGGCGGTGCTGGCCATGGTCATCCTGCCGCTGCCGGCGCTGGCCCTTGACGTGCTGTTCACGTTCAACATCGCCCTGTCCCTGGTCGTGCTCATGGCGGTGTTCTACGTGGCGCGACCGCTGGAGTTCGGCGTTTTCCCGAGCGTGCTGCTGCTGGCCACCTTGCTGCGCCTCGCGCTCAACGTCGCCTCCACGCGGGTGGTGCTGTTGCACGGCCACACAGGGCCTGGCGCCGCAGGCCATGTCATCGACGCCTTCGGCAACTTCGTGGTCGGTGGCAACTACGCGGTCGGTGTCGTGGTCTTCATCATCCTCACCATCATCAATTTCGTGGTGGTCACCAAGGGCGCCGGACGCATCTCCGAAGTGACGGCCCGCTTCACCCTCGATGCCATGCCCGGCAAGCAGATGGCGATCGATGCGGACCTCAACGCCGGCCTCATCACGCAGGACCAGGCGCGCGAGCGCCGCGCCGAGGTGCGTGCCGAGGCGGATTTCTACGGCTCAATGGACGGCGCCAGCAAGTTCGTGCGCGGCGATGCCACGGCGGGCATCCTCATCCTGGTGATCAACATCCTGGGCGGCCTGGCGTTGGGCGTGATGGCCCACGACATGGCGTTCGGTGATGCGGCCCGCACCTACACGCTGCTGACCATCGGCGATGGCCTGGTGGCGCAGATCCCGGCGCTGCTGCTGTCCACCGCCGTGGCGATCATCGTCACGCGCATGTCCGGTGCGCAGGACATGGGCGGCGAGATCGGCCGGCAGTTGGGACAGCCCAAGGCGCTGTACGTTGCCGCGGCGGTCATCGCCGCCATGGGCATCATTCCCGGCATGCCAAACGTGGCCTTCCTCGGCGTGGCGCTGCTGTGCGCCGGGGCGGGCTGGCTGCTGCAGCAGGCGGCACGCAAATCGCAGTTGCGCCAGGATGCCGACGCTGCTGCGGTTGCGGCAGCCCAGGGGGCTGCTCCGGAGGCCGAGAACCGCGAGCTCAGCTGGGACGACGTGCGGCCAGTGGACCTGCTGGGCATCGAGGTGGGCTACCGCCTGGTGCCGCTCGTCGACGCCGGGCAGGGTGGTGATCTGCTGGCGCGCATCAAGGGCGTGCGCCGCAAGCTGACGCAGGAGCTGGGCTTCCTCGTGCCTGCCGTGAGGATCCGCGACAACCTCGAGTTTGCGCCGGGGAGTTACCGGATCTGCCTGTCCGGCGTGCCGGTGGGGGAGGGCGTGATCCATCCCGACCGCGAGCTGGCGATCAACCCGGGCAACGTGTTCGGCAAGGTCAGTGGCATCGAGACGCGCGATCCGGCGTTTGGCATGGAGGCCGTGTGGATCGATCCCGCGCAGCGCGAGCATGCGCAGTCGATGGGCTACACGGTCGTTGATCCGGGCACGGTGATGGCCACGCATCTGAGCCATGTCATCCAGACCCATGCGCACGAACTGCTCGGCCATGAAGAGACGCAGCAGTTGCTGAACACGCTGGCGAAGACGGCGCCGAAGCTGGTCGAGGATCTGGTGCCCAAGCTGCTGCCGACCAGCGTGCTGGTGCGCGTGCTGCAGGGACTGCTCGCTGAACGCGTACCGGTGCGCAACCTGCGCACCATCATCGAGACCCTGGCAGAACACGCGCCCCGCACCCAGGACCCGCTGCAATTGCAGGCGGCGGTGCGCGTCGCGCTGGGCCGGCAGATCGTGCAGGACATCGCCGGCCTCAAGGACGAGCTGCCGGTCATCACTTTCGAGCCGGACCTGGAGCAGCTGCTGCAGGCGTCGGTGGTGGGTGGTGGCGCGGGCGGCCCGGGGCTGGAGCCGGGCTTGGCCGAGCGCCTGCAACAGCGCCTCGCGGAAACCGCGCAGCGGCAGGAGCTGATGGGAGAGCCGGCCGTGCTGCTGGTGCCGCCAGCCATCCGCCATGCCATCGCGCGCTTCGTGCGCGCCAGCGTGCCCGGGTTGCAGGTGCTGGCCTGGAACGAGATACCGGACAACCGCAAGGTGCGACTGGTCACGGCCGTGGGCCGTTGATCGCATCGCGAGGACAGCGAGATGAAGATCAGGACCTACATGGCGCGCGACATGCGCAGCGCACTGCGGCAGATCCGCGAGGAGCAGGGACCGGATGCGGTGATCCTCTCGTCCCGCCAGGTGGCCGGGGGCGTGGAGGTGTCCGCCGCGGTCGATCCGGAGCCGGTGGTCGCCGTCGCGCCCGCGGCAGTGCCGCCTGTGCAGCACGTCCGGGTGGCACCGGTGCCGCCGGTGGCGGGCATCGCACCGGAGGTTGGCGAGGAACTGCGCCACCTGCGACAGATCCTCGAGCAGCAGATGGCGCGCCTGGCATGGAACGACCTGACACGGCGCGCACCGGCGCAGGCGGCCCTGTTGCAGACGCTGACGGAGATCGGCTTGCCGCAGTCCCTGGCCGGCGCACTGGTCGCTGCACAACCTGGTGGTCTCGGTCATGAAGACGCCTTGCGCCGGGCGCTGGGCGAGCTCGCCACGCGGCTGCAGGTCACCGGTGATGCCTGGCTGGAGCACGGCGGCCGAATCGCGTTCATCGGTCCCACCGGCGTCGGCAAGACCACGGCCATCGCACGCCTGGCGGCCCGCTGGGTCATGCGCCACGGACCACGGGATATCGCCATCGTATCGCTCGACACGCAGCGCTTCGGCGCCGAAGAACAGCTGCGCGTGCTGGGGCGGCTGCTGGGGGTGGAGACGTTCGTGCCGGAGGAGGTCGAACGCCTGCCGGAGCTGCTGGCGCGCCTGTCACGGCGGCGCTTCGTGCTGATCGACACGGCCGGGCTGGGTCCGCGCGACGATGCATTGCTGCACGCGCAGGACCTGGTGCAGGCCACGCAGGACTTGCAGGTCTGCCTGGTGCTGTCGGCGGCGGCGCAGGCCGGTGCCTTGCAGCAGGCGTTCCAGCGCTTTGCGGTCTTCGAGCCGACGGCGCTGCTGCTGACCAAGCTGGATGAGGCCACCAGCCTCGGTGCCGTGCTGGCACTGGTGGCCGGCAGCGGCCTGCCGCTGACCTACCTCTGTGATGGCCAGCACATTCCCGAGGACATGGTGCCGGCGCGCGCCGCCGCGCTGGTGGACCGCGCCGTCGCGCTGGCCCGTGAGCACGGCGCCACCGCCAGTGAAGAGCTGTTGACCCGCAATTTTGGAGGAGTGGCCCATGTCTTCGCGTGAGTTCACGACCCGGCAGGCTGCCGGCATGCGCGCGGCCGCCCATCCGCAGCCGGTACAGGTGATCGCCGTCAGTGGCGGCAAGGGTGGCGTCGGCAAGACCTGCGTGAGCGTGAATCTTGCAACGGCGCTGGCGGCCTCCGGCAAGCGCGTGCTGGTGCTGGATGGCGACCTGGGGCTGGCGAACGTCGACGTGCTCCTCGGCATCACGCCGCGCTACACGCTCGAGCATGTCATCAGCGGGCAGTGCACGCTGGACGAAGCCATTGTCGCCACGAAGCAAGGCTTCCGCATCATCCCGGCGGCCTCCGGTGTGGCGCGGCTCGCCGAGCTTGGCACGCGCGAGCATCTGGGCATCGTGCAGGCCTTCAGCAACCTCACCACCGAGATCGACGTGCTGATCGTCGACACGGCGGCCGGCATCGCCGACGGCGTCCGCCAGTTCTGCCAGGCGGCCCAGGAAGTGCTGGTTGTGTTGCGCGACGAGCCCACGTCGCTGACCGATGCCTACGCACTGATCAAGGTGCTGCGCCGTGACCACGGTCTCACCCGCTTCAGGATCCTGGCGAACATGACCCAGCATCCGGGTGACGGTGAGACATTGTTCAGGAAACTGGAGCGTGTCACCGCGCGTTTCCTCGACGTCGTGGTCGAATACTCGGGAGAAATCCCCGAGGACCCCTTGGTGCGACAGTCCGTGAAGGAGCAGCGCAGCGTGCTGGATGCCTACCCGGCCAGTCCGGCTGCAGTCGCATTCCGGCGGCTGGCCAAGACGGCGCTCTCCTGGCCTGCGGCCACGCGGCCGCGCGGCAACCTCGAGTTCTTCGTCGAGCGGCTGGTTGCCGCGCCGCGTGCGGTGCCGGCGCCGTGAATGCCGTCGGCGCCTACAGCGCCACCTTGGCGCGCCGTGACAACGACCTGCTCGTGTTGCGGCACGCCGAACTCGTCAAGCGCATTGCCTACCACTTGGCAGGGCGGCTGCCGCCGACGGTCGAGGTCGAGGATCTGATCCAGGCCGGCATGATCGGCTTGATCGAGGCAGCAGCCCACTACAGTTCCGAGCGCGGGGCGAGCTTCGAGACCTATGCCGGCATCCGCATCCGTGGCGCCATGCTCGACGCGCTGCGCCAGCTCGACTGGACACCGCGTTCGGTGCATCGCCGTGCGCGTGATGCCGCGGCGGCCATCCGCGAGATCGAGGCCGAGCACCAGCGCGAGGCCCGCGATGCCGAGGTTGCTGAGCGCCTTGGCCTGCCGATCGAGGAGTACCACCGGCTGATGCACGACGCGGCCAGCTGCCACGTTGCGAGCCTCGAAGAAATCCCGGCCGCACAGGATGTCGCCGACCGCAGTGCCGATCCGCTGGGCGAGACCCAGCAGGCGGCCTTCCGTGGCGCGTTGGCGGCGGCCATCGAGGGGCTGCCGGCGCGCGAGCGCCTGGTGATGTCGCTGTATTACGACCAGGAGCTGAACCTCAAGGAAATCGGCGCCGTGCTCAAGGTCACCGAATCGCGCGTCTGCCAGTTGCATGGCCAGGCGCTGGTGCGGCTGCGGGCGCGACTGGGCGAGTGGCTGGGCAAGGACTGACGTGATGGATCGCCTGAGCCTGTCCGGTGTGCTGCTGGCCATCGCCGCCGTGATGGTGGGTGCGGTGCTCAAGGGTGCCGGGCTGCATGCGCTGCTGTCCGCCGCCGCCTTCATGATCGTTGTGGTGGGGACGGTGGCCGCAATCCTGGTACAGACGCCGCAGCATGTCATGCGCCGTGCGCTGGCCATTTTCCCGTGGGTGTTCCGCCCTCCGGCGCACGGGGGGCGCAAGCTGCTCGCTGACATGGTCGAGTGGAGCCAGATCTCCCGCAAGCAGGGGCTGCTGGGCCTGGAGCGATTGATCGACGCGCAGCCGGACGGGTTCGTGCGCAAGGGCCTGCAGATGGTTGTCGATGGCAACGAGCCGGAGACCATCCGCAGCACCTTGGCGGTGGACCTGGAGACCCGTGAGGCCGCCGATCTGCGCGCGGCGCGTGTCTTCGAGGGCATGGGCATCTATTCGCCGACGCTGGGCATCATCGGCGCGGTGCTGGGCCTGATGGCGGTGATGCAGAACCTCTCCGATCCCGCGAAGCTGGGGCCGGGGATCGCCGCGGCCTTCACCGCAACGGTCTATGGCATCGGCCTCGCCAACCTGTTCCTGTTGCCGATGGCGGCCAAGCTCAAGACGGTCGCACAGGCGCAGAGCCAGATCCGCGAGATGGTCATCGAGGGTCTGGTGGCGATCGCCCAGGGCGAGAATCCGCGCATCATCGAGACTCGCCTGTCGGGTTACCTCGACTGAGCCGCGCCATGGCTGTTCGCAGACGCCGCACACCGCACGAGGACCACATCAACCACGAAGCCTGGGCCATCCCCTATGGCGACCTGGTGACCCTGCTGCTGGCCTTCTTCGTGGTCATGTACGCCCTCTCGACCGTCAACGAGGGCAAGTACCGCGTGCTTTCCGAGTCGCTGAACGCGGCATTCCGCGGCACCCCCACCGCGCCCCTGCCGGTGCAGACCGGCGATGCACGGATGGCCGTCCCGCTGGCCGTGCCGCCAGCCGTACCGGTCGCCGACGCCTCGCAGATGCAGCAGCTGGCCGACGAGCTCGAGGTGGCTCTGGGCGAGCTGGTGCAGTCGCGGCAAGTGACCATCCGCCGCCACGAACGGCACATGGAGATCGACATCGGCACCGACGTGCTGTTCGCCAGCGGCGTGGCCACACTGTCGCCCAGTGCCGCGCCTGTGATGGCCAAGGTTGCCACAACGCTGCGGCGTTTCGACAAGGCCGTGCTCATCGAGGGCCATACCGACAACCAGCCCATCAGCACCGCGCAGTTCCCGTCCAACTGGGAGCTGTCGGCGGCGCGCGCGGCGAGCGTGGTGCACCTGCTGGTCGACAACGGTGTCGATCCCGCACGGCTGGGTGTCAGCGCGTTCAGCGAGTACCGTCCCATCCGTCCCAACGACACGACCGAAGGCCGCGGCGCCAACCGGCGTGTGGTTCTGCTCATCCGCGATCCCGAACCCGCTGGCACGGATCCTGCTTCCGTTCTGGTCGAGGCCGCGCCCCCCGCACGGTGACGGGAATCCGTCAGCGCCGGGTCAGGCCAAGGCCATGCCCAGGGAGAGGATGCGATGCAATTCATGACGGCGCCGGACGACATGCTGTTCTTCTTCGGTCGCGCACTGCTGCTGGTGGCGGCCTTCCTTGTTTTCGCGGTCACGTTCCGCCGGTGGCGCCAAGCCGCCGAACGCGACATGCAACGTGTGCTCGAGGAACTGGCCCAGGCGCGCCGCGACACTGGCGCGCTGGCCACCGCTACGGAAGCCCTGGTGCACCGGGTGCTGGGGCTGGAGGAGAAACTCGAGGCCTGCGGTACGCTGGGCGCCACGACGGTCCGCGAGCCGCGCGGCTATGACCTTGCGCTGCGCCTGGCGCGCTCCGGCACAGCGCCCGAGGAAATTGCGGAAACCAGCGGTGTGACACGCCGCGAGGCTGAACTGCTCGTCAGACTGCATGCACCCCGCAAGACCGCTTGATGCACCGAATGGCCGATCCGCCGCCGTCCCCTGCCGCTGCGCCGCATCCCGATCCCGTCGCCTTTGCCTTCGTGCGCGAACTTGCCGGCGAGCTGTCCAACGGCCGCCTGGAGCTGCCCGCCTTCCCCGATGTGGTGGTGCGGCTGCGCCAGCTGCTCGCTGACGAGTTCGCCAGCTCCCGGCAGATCGAGCGGGTGATCAGCGTCGAGCCGGCTCTTGCCGCACAACTGATCACGATGGCCAACTCCGTGGCCTTCAATCCTTCCGGACCGCGCATTGCCGACCTCAAGAGCGCGATCACGCGCGTCGGCCTGAACATGGTCCGCAACGTGGCACTGGCCTTCGCCATGCGCCAGATGCGCCAGGCCCCCGACCTGCGCACCCTGCGCGAACCGCTGGCCGAGTTGTGGAATCGCAGCGTGCAGGTCGCGGCGCTGAGCTATGTGGTGGCGCGCGGCCACAGCCCCGAGAATCCCGACACCGCCTTGCTGGCCGGCCTGCTGCATGGCGTCGGCAAGCTCTACGTGCTCACGCGGGCGCGGCGGCATCCTGGATTGTTCGCCGATCCTGTGGCGTACCGGCGCATCGTCCGTGACTGGCACGGCCCGATTGCCAGGGCGATCCTGGAAAACTGGGATGTGGGCGAGGGCATCGTGAATGCCATCGGCCAGTTCGAGGACCTGCGGCGCCAGCACATCGGCCCCAACGACCTCGGCGACGTGCTGACCGTCGCCAACCTCATGGCCGCCTTCGTGGACCACCCCGGGGACATCGAATTGAACATGCAGGGCGTCACGGCCTTCAGGCGGATGGGCCTCGACCAGCAGGATGCCGAGCGCATCCTCGCCGACACCGCGGCAGAAGTGGCCAGCCTGCGGGCCGCACTCGGCGAATGAGCCCGCAGGGCGGCCGGCTTGACACCCGGCCGCCAGCCCCCGGACAATCCGCGCCCCGAAACCGGCTAGGTAGCTCAGACGGTTAGAGCACGGGATTCATAACCCCGGGGTCGACGGTTCGATTCCGTCCCTAGCCACCATCCCTCGGCGCTGCTGTCGCAGCGTCCGCGTGTCCTCCGCGAAGGCTCTTGTCCGTCGGCGCAGTCGACGGCGTTGCCGGGTCGTTGATCGCGGGGCGGGCCGCGCCGTCAGCCGACCTGGCCCTCGATGAACTCGATCTTGTAGCCGTCGGGGTCCTGCACGAAGGCGATGACCCGCGTGCCCCCCTTGATCGGGCCGGCCTCGCGCACCACCTTGCCGCCCGCGGCACGCACCCGCTCGCAGGCTGCGGCGACGTCGTCGAAGGCCAGGGCGATGTGGCCGAAGGCCGTGCCCGCCTCATAGTTCGACACGCCGTAGTTGTAGGTGAGCTCGATCTCGGCGTGGCCGTCGTCGTTGCCACGGCCATAACCGACGAAGGCCAGCGTGTACTGCTGCTCCGGCCGGTCGGCCATGCGGATGAGGTTCATCCCCAGCGCTTGCGTGTAGAAATCGATGGCGCGCTGCAGGTCGCCGACGCGCAACATCGTGTGCAGGATCTTCATGGCCCGGGGTCCTCCAGCGGGGCCACCGTGGCCCCGTGTGGCCGGAAGTCTAGCCTGCGCGGGGGGCAGTCCGCCGGGGCGCCGTTTCGACCAGGAACAGGCTGACGAGCACGCCCAGCCCCAGGCCGACGAAGGACACCCAGAACACGTTCTGGATGCCGTGGGCGCCGGCAACGAAGCCGGCAGCCACCGGAACCAGACCACCACCGATGATCTCGCCGGCGCCCGACACGAGGCCGATGGCCGAGGCCACCAGCGCCGGGGGTACCGCCTCCGTGGCGACCGGGCCGGTCATGATCGACAGCAGGCCGAAGCAGAACAGGCTCACCAACGTCAGCGTGACGTACAGCTGCAGCGGGTTGGCGCCAGTGCGCGTGAACAGCACCAGGCTCGCCACCGCCAGCACGAAGCAGCCGATGGACACCGGCTTGCGGCCCAGCCGGTCCGAGGCCGCGCCGACCGCCGCGTCGCCGATGAAGCCGCCGACACCGAGGGCCGACATGATCAGGCCCATCTGCGCGGGTGGCAGGCCGAGGTGGTCCACGAGATAGCTGGGCACCATCGAGCCCAGCACGAAGATGCCGCTCATCGCGCAGACCAGCGACAGCATGGCCAGGCGCACGTTGCGCGAGGCCAGCACGGTGGACCACGGCACCGGCGCCTTGGCAGGCGTTGCGGTGCCGGCCGTGGGCGCTGCGCCGGCCAGATGGGCGGGCTCACGCAGCACGCGCCACAGGATCGCGGCCAGCAGCAGGCCGGGCACCGCAACGATGACGAACACCCAGCGCCACGAAGGCAGCACGGTCAGCAGTTGCGTCGCGATCACCGATCCCAGGCCGAAGCCCAGCAGCGGAAAGGCGCTCAGCTGCAGCCCTTGGTTCAGGCCGCGGCGCTGTGGTGCGGAGGCATCGGCCACGGCGGCGACGCTGCTGGCGAGGAAGGCGCCTTCGGCGGCGCCCATGACCGTGCGCAGCACCAGCAGGAACAGCAGGCCGTTCACCGCGCCGGTGAAGCCCGCCATCAGCGAGAACACCACCAAGGCCGGCAGCAGGATGACGCGCCGGCCACGCCGGTCGGCCAGCGGACCGAACACCGTGCTGCACAGTCCCCAGGCGATGCCCAGCGCGCCGCTGGCCAGCCCCAGCGCTTCGTAGCCCAGCCCGAGGTCCTTCGCCATGGCGGGGAACAGCGGCGCGATGATCCAGCGGTCCAGGCCGACCAGGCCGAAGCCCAGGCTCAGCAGCAGCACGATCTGCCACTCGTAACGGCGGTCGTGCGTCGATGGTGACGTGCTCATGCGGGCCCCCCCTTTTTGTATCGGCCCAGTGTCCGCCGGGCGCGGCGCGGCGTCTTGTCCGGCAGGGTGGGGGATTGACCCAGAGCGAACCCGGGTGTAATTGTTTGTACGAGCGTACAAGACGCAGGGTCTTGAATGGCCGGGTGAATCACGGTCATGCCGCCAAACGGGGGTTGAACATGCCGCAAGTTGCCGCGCCACTGCTGAGCACCGTCTGCACGCGGGTCGTGCCGCCGCGGGACCGCCTGCCCATGTGGGGGGACTACGTCTGGCGCCATATCGGCAAGCTGCAGTCCGACGCCTTCGGCGACGTCGCTTTCGATGGCAGCCTCGATTACGCCGACATCGGGCGCATGAAGATCGCGCGCATCCGCGCCAGCCGGCACCGCGTGATCCGCCAGCCCAAGGCGATGGCGGATTCGGTTGGCCGCTACCTGAAGCTCGCGTTGCAGCTCAAGGGCTGCAGCACCTACCAGCAACATGGCCGGCTGATCACCCTGCTGCCGGGCCAGTGGAGTGCCTACGACACCTCGCGGCCCTACATCGTCACCAACCCTGAGCCGGTCGAGCAGCTGGCGGTCCTCATCCCCGCGGACGACCTGCCCGGCGACATCGACATCAGCCAGGTTTCTGCGCGTGTGTTCAGCGGCAGCACCGGCATCGGCCGGCTCGTCTACCAGTCCATCACCTCGGTGTTCGAGGAGCTGCCGACACTGGCACGCGATCGGGCCGAGGACCTTGGGGATGTGGTGTCACGGCTGGTCCAGCTGGCCCTCTACGAGAAGCTGGGCAAGGCGCAACCGCAGAGCCAGCACGCGGACCTGCGCGACCGCATCCTCAGCTACGTCGAGAGCCACCTCCAGGATCCGCGGCTGTCGCTCGACCGCATCGCCGCCGACCTGCACTGCACCAAGCGCTACCTGCACATGGTGTTCTCCACCGGCGAGCAGACACTGAATGACCACATCTGGGCGCGCCGGCTGGAGCGCTGCCGCGCAGACCTGGGCAACCCGGCCATGCGCGAGCGGTCGGTAACCGACATCGCGCTGTCCTGGGGGTTCAGCAATCCCTCGCATTTCAGCCGCGCTTTCCGCGCGCGCTTCGGCATTCCACCGAGCGCCACGCGTGGCTGAGCAGCGCGTTTTCATCGTGGGACAAGCCGGGCTTCGCTCGCGGCAAAACGGCCGCCTGCGGCGTGCCTACACTCTGGTGCCTCTGCCGGAGGGGCCGGGCTGCCTCCTGATACCGGCACATTCCAGCGTTTTGTGGAGGACGACATGACACGAACCCTCTGGGCCGGCATCGCCGCCCTGTGTGCATCACTCGCAGTCGCGGCGCAGGGCGCCGGCGGCAGCCTGTCCGGGCGCATCAGCGATCCTGACGGCAAGCCGGTGGTGCGTCTCGAGGCGGACATCACGCTGACCAATCCGGCCACCGGTGCCAAGTTCGCGGGCCGCATGGACCGTGAGGGCCGGTACCGCATCGCCGACGTGCCCGCTGGCAGCTACGACCTCGACCTCGCCATCCCTTCGCGGCTGTACGAGCGTTACCAGCGGGCCAACGTGGCCGTGGCGTCGGGCCAGGCGGCCACCCTCGACCTGCAGGTGGACTGGGGCATGAACCTGGGCACCATCGGTGACGATCCGCTGCTGCAGGCCGCGGACCTGCGGTCGAAAACCAAGGACGTCGACGGCCCGGTGCCGCGCACGGCCGAGGGCAAGCCCGACCTGACCGGCATCTGGATCAACATCGGCGACGCCATCACGCCACCGGCGATGCCACTGCAGCCCTGGGCGCAGGAACTGTTCGACAAGTGGCGCCAGGTCAAGCAGGACAACCCAGGGGCCTACTGCCTGCCGCAGACCGGCCTCATGTCGCTGGCCAACTACCCCTACAAGCTGGTGCAGACGCCGCAGGTCATCGTGCAGATGATGGAGGACATCGTCCCCGGCTACCGCCAGATCCACATGGATGGCCGCAAGCATCCTTCCGCTGACGAGTGGAACCCGTCGTGGTTCGGCCACTCCATCGGCTGGTGGGAGGGCGACACCCTGGTGGTCGACACGCAGGGCTTCAACGAGAAGACACCAGGCTTCGGCATCCACACCGAAAAACTGCATCTCGTCGAGCGCTACACGCGGCTGTCGCGTGGCCGCATGCGCATGGAACTCACGATCATGGACGAGGACGCCTTCACTCGGCCCCTGAAGCGCGTGTTCGACATCGGCCTGGTCGAGGGCACCGAGATCGTCGAGTACGTCTGTGCCGAGGGCGTCCAATCGCACGCCTCGCAGCGTGCCCCTTGGCAGCACCGCCCCTGAAACCAGCCCCATTCTCCGGAGACACCTCATGAACCTGATCCGCACTCTCGCCCTGGCCAGCCTGCTGGCTGGCAGCGCCACGCTGGCCGTGGCCCACCACTCCTTCGTGGCCCAGTACGACCCGGCCAAGCCGAAGATGATTTCCGGCAGCGTCACCAAGGTGGAGTGGACCAACCCGCACGCACACTTCTATGTCGACGTGAAGGGCGCTGATGGCAAGGTCGTCAACTTCGCCGTCGAGATGGGCAGCACCAACAAGCTCATGCGCTATGGCTGGAACCGCAACACGATGAAGGCCGGAGACCAGGTGACGGTCGAGGGCTTCGAGGCGCGCGATGGCACGCCGCTCATCAACGCCAAGTCGGTGAAGTTCGCCGATGGCCGGCAGATTGCCGCCGGCTCGTCGCTCGAGCAGGCCACCTACTGAGCCGCCGGTGAAGCGCATCCTGCCGCCGGGCGTGGGCCGTGGCCGCTTCGAGGCGGCCGTGGCCGCGTGGCGCCGCGAGCTGGGCGAGGCCTGGGTCTTCGACACCGACGAGGACCGGGCCAGCTACATCGACCCCTACGCGAAGGGGGACGGCAGCGCGCACGCGCCGTCGGCCATCATCGCGCCGGCCGACATGGCGCAGTTGCAGGCGGCGCTGCGCATCGCCAACGAGGCACGCCTGCCGCTGTGGCCGGTGTCGCGCGGCAAGAACCTCGGCTACGGCGGTGCGCAGCCGGTGTTGGCCGGGTCGGTGATCCTCGACCTCGGCCGCATGAAACGCATCATCGAGGTCAACGTCGAGCTGGGCTACTGCATCGTCGAGCCCGGCGTCACCTTCTTCGAACTGCACGAGTACCTGCAGCGCGAGCACACGGGCCTCGAGGCGGCCATCCCCGGCAATGGCTGGGGCAGCGTGCTCGGCAACGCGCTGGAGCGCGGCTTCAGCTGGCGTGGCGACCACAGCAGCAGTGTCTGCGGGCTCGAGGTGCTGTTGGGCACGGGCGAGCTCGTGCGCACCGGCATGGGCGCGATGAGTGGCAGCGACAGCTGGGCGAGCTTCCGCCATGGCTTCGGCCCGTCCTGGGACCAGATGTTCATCCACTCCAACCTGGGTGTGGTGACCAAGATGGGCCTGTGGCTGCACCCGACGCCGGAGCACCAGATCCAGATCGGCGTGGCGCTCGACAAGCCGGAAGACCTCGGCTGGTACATCGACGCCGTGCGGCCGCTGCGCCTGCGCAACGTCGTCGATGGCCACGTGGCCGTGACCACGATCATGAACATCGTTGCCGCGCAGACCCAGCGCAGCGAGTGGTACCAGGGCCGCGATTCGCTGCCTGATCCGGTCTATGCGCAATTGCGCGACCGCTACGGGCTGGGATGGTGGAACGGCACGCTGCGGCTCTCCGGCTACCGTGAGGCCAACGAGGCCCACCTGAAGGTCGTGCTTGATGCCCTCGCCAGGCACACGCGCCAGGAGTTTCCGGTCACGCGCTTCCACAGCCACGAGCGGCCCGTGCCGGGGCCCAGCCTCAATCCGCTGTCGACCGTGAACTGGTACGGCGGGCGCGGCGGGCACTTGAGCTTCTCGCCGGTCGTGCCGGCGGTGGGCCGCAAGATCGTCGAGCAGTTCCAGCGCACGCGGCGGCGCTACCAGGAGTTCGGCATCGACTATGCCTCGACCTGGTACAACGGTGGCCGGGCGGTCGCCAACATCAACCTGATCTTCGCCGACATGGACGATGCCGACATGGTGGACCGTGCGGACCGGCTGTTCCGCGCGCTGGTGAAGGACGCGCGCGAGATGGGTTATGGCGAATACCGCACGCACATCGACTACATGGATGCCGTGGCCGACACCTTCGATTTCAACAACCATGCCTTGCGGCGGCTGAACGAGCAGGTGAAGGACAGCCTGGATCCCAACGGCATCCTCGCACCGGGCCGCAACGGTGTCTGGCCCAAGGCCTGGCGCCACCTGCGGGGCAAGCCATGAGCCGGCAGCCACGGCACCACGCGGCGCTGGGCGGCATCGCCGCCGTTGCGCTGCTCGCTGCGCCGGCGGTGCAGGCCGCCGCAGCCACGGACCCGGAAGCGCTGTTCAACGCGCGTTGCGGCGTCTGCCACCTCGCCGGTGGCGGCGGCACCTGGATGCTGGAGCGGCGCCTGGGCAAGGAACAGTCGTTGCTGGCACGCCGCAGCGACCTGCAGCCTGCCTACATCCGTTACGTTGCCCGCTTCGGCCTGCGCGCCATGCCACGCTTCACGCCCGTTGAACTCCCGGACGCGGAGCTGGATGCCATCGCCGTGTGGCTGACGCGGCCAGGATCGCGGCCGTGAACCGCCGGCAGTGGCTGGCCTCGGCCTCCACCGTGGTGGGACTGTTGCCCGTTGCGGCTGTTGCCACGCCGGCGGGCGCGCATGCCGGCAGCTCCGTGTTGTGGCTGGCGGACCCGCGCTATCCGCAGTCGCTGCGCCTGGCGCGCCAGCAGGCGGCGGCGGGCCACGCCTGGCTGGCCTTCGGTGCCGACCTGCAGGCCGACTGGGCTGCGCAGCTGGCACCGCGGTTGGCGGCGACGCCGGGCCTGCAACTGGCCGGGCTCACCGCCTGGTCCGAGTTTCTCGTGCTGAGGGATCTGGCGCGTGGCCACGGCGTGCTGCGCGCGCAGTGGGCCTGGGACGACGCCCGTGTGCGCCGTGCCCCGGGCGAGCGCGCCGTGCGCCTGGCGCTATGGCGCCTGTCGCCGCGCTGATTCAACCAGGGCCAGCAGGCCCGTGCAGGCCAGCCCCACGCTGATCGGCCACAACGAGAGCGAGAACAGGCCGCGGGTCGAGAAGCCGGCGGCATGCATCGCACCCCCCAGCAGCGGCCCGACCACGGCCCCCAGACGGCCTACGGCGATGGCCAGGCCCACGCCGGTGGGGCGGCAGGACGACGGATAACGTTGCGCCGCCAGCGTACCCAAGGCCCCCTGCGAGCCGACGATGCCGAAGCCGGCCAGCAGCACCGCGGGCCACAGCAGTGTGGTGGAGAAATCTCCCAGTGCAGCGAGCAGGATGCCGGCCGCGCCGCAGCCGAACAGCAGTGCCACCCAGCCCAGCCCGAAGCGGCCCAGCAGGCCGATCGAGGCCAAGGTCGCCAGCGTGCCGCCCAGATGCACGGCACCCGTCATCCCCGCGGCATCGGCGGGAAGCACGCCCACATCGGCCAGCAGCAATGGCAACCAGCTGGTGAGCACGTGCAGTGCCATCATCGAGCCGGCCATCATCAGCCACAGGCAGGGCGTGGTGAAGGCCAGCGGACCCCGGAACAGCGCCGCCCAGCCGCTGCCGGCCGCAGGTGCCGCAGCGGACGTTCCCGCCGCCCGGCGGCTGGCGAGGTAGGCCGTGGACTCCGGCAGCCAGCGCAGCATCGCCAGCACCACCAGCGTCGTGACCATGGCGCCGAGCACGAACATCGACGGCCAGCCGGTGACCGGCAGCAGCCATGCGGCCACCGGCGCGGGCAGGGCGCTGCCGCCGGGCAGGCCCAGCAGCACGACCGCGGAAAACCGCAGCTGCCATGGACCGTGGGAGAGTTCCTGCGCCAGCGCCACGCTGTTGGGCACTGCGCCACCGAGACCGATGCCGCAGAGCAGGCGCAGCAGGGTGAGTTGCCCGGGGTCGCTGGCCCAGGCGCAGGCGAGGACCGTGGCCGCTTGCCACGCGGTGGCGATGAGCACCATGCGCCGCCGGCCCCAGCGGTCGCCGGCCCAGCCGAACAGCGCGGCACCGGCCACGATGCCCAGCAGCGTGGCGCTGAACACCGGGCTGAGGGCGGCACGGTCCACCTGCCAATCGGCCACGAGCGAGGGTCCGGCGAAACTGGGGATCTGCAGCACGTAGCCGTTGCACAGCAGGCCGGCCAGCAGCAAGCCAAGGGCGGCCACTTCCCGGCGGCCGGGCCGGGGCCCTGCAGTGCGCTGCGTCATGCACGCATTCTACCCGTGTTGTGATGGCGGTAAGCCGGGCTTCATGTTGCCGCGGCTATAGTCGCGCCGCGTCAACGTCACCACTGGAGCTTGCATGCGTCTTGAAGCCATCGCCATCGGCGCCAACCCGCCCGAGGAAGTCAACGTCGTGGTCGAGGTGCCCGTAGGTGGCGAGCCGATCAAGTACGAGATGGACAAGGCTTCCGGCGCCTTGGTGGTCGACCGCTTCCTCTACACGCCGATGCGCTACCCCGGCAATTACGGCTTCATTCCCCACACGCTGTCCGACGATGGCGATCCGTGCGACGTGCTGATCGCCAACCACCGCGGCATCATTCCGGGCGCCATCATCTCGGTACGGCCGGTGGGCGTGCTGCGCATGCAGGACGAGGCCGGTGGCGACGAGAAGATCGTCGCCGTGCCGGTCAGCAAGTTGACGCGCCGCTATGAGAGCGTGCGCAACCACACCGACCTGCCCGACATCACGCGCATGCAGATCCAGCACTTCTTCGAGCACTACAAGGATCTGGAGTCCGGCAAGTGGGTGAAGGTGCTGGGCTGGGGCGATGCAGAGGCGGCCAAGGCGCTCATCAGCGATGCCATCGACCGCGCGGCGAAGGCCGGGAAGTAGCCGCAGCGCTGAACCGCCCCGGGATGTGCTCAGGCGCCGCGCAGCTCCAGCGCGGCGCGCTCCGCGTCGAGCCGCAGCAGGATGTCGGCGCGTGCCGGCATTTCCGCCAGCAGGTTGCGCGTCACGCGCTCGTAGTGGCTGATGAAGCGGTGGATCTGGCCATCATCCATCACGCGCGCCAGGTCGCCGCCTTCGCTGCGCACGCGCTCGCGCAGCTTGCGCTCCTGTTCCAGCCGCCAGCCGTGCACCACATCGAATGACGGCGCCTGCAGCATCAGCAGCAGGTCGATGCGGTCGAAGAACCGCGCATACGGCCCCTGCAAAGCATCATTGACGTGGCGCCGCCAGCGGATGTCCGCGTCTTCGTCGCGCTCCAGCGTGTTCACCGGCACGGCCAGCGTGGCCTCGGCCTCGGGGCGTGCGCCCACGCACCAGCCTTCCAGGATCACCACGGCGGCCGGCGCTTGGAAGTGCGGCCACACGTCGGCGGGCAGCCGGTCGTCGCTGCGCTTGTCGAAGCGGGGCAGGGCCACCGTGCCGTGGCTGGCCAAGGCGTCCAGCGTCGCCTCGCCGAGCGCCAGGTCGTGGGTCCCCGGGACACCGCGTGTGCACAGCAGTGGATGCACGGTCGCGCCCAGCTGCTGGCGCGCGGCATGCGTCAGGTAGAGATCGTCGATCGACAGCACGGCCGTTGGCAGACCTTCGGCCGCCAGCAGCCCCTGGAGCACGCCGGTGAGCGTGGACTTGCCGCTGCCCTGCGCGCCACAGATGCCCAGCACGAAGCCGGGGCCGTGCGCGCGCGCCGCAGCGGCCACGCGCCGGGCGATGGGCGCATGCACCTGTTGCACCAGCAGGCGGAAGCCTTCCGGCAGCTGCTCACGCCGCAGGTAGCCGTCGAGCCAGTCCGGCGGCGCGGTGGCCAAGCGGCGCTCAGCCCACCGGATCCAGCACCGGCTGGCCGGCGAGGAACCGCTCGATGTTGCTCACCACGCGCATGCCCATGGCGGTACGCGTCTCCTGGGTGGCGCTGCCCAGGTGCGGCAGCAGGGCGACGTTCTCCAGGCCCAGCAGGTCCGGGTGGACCACCGGTTCGCGCTCGTACACGTCCAGGCCCGCGGCCGCGATGCGCCGCGTGGCCAGCGCCTCGGCCAGGGCAGCCTCGTCGACCACGGTGCCGCGCGCGGTGTTCACCAGCACCGCCGTCGGCTTGAGCATCGCCAGCCGCTCACGGTTGATCAGGTGGTGGGTCTCGGCGCCGCCCGGGCAGTGCAGCGACAGGATGTCGCAGCTGGCGACCAGCTCATCGAGCGAGGCGACATAGCGCGCGTTGCAGCTGGCCTCGGCATCGGGTGTGGCGCGGCGGCGGCCGTGGTAGGCGATGTTCAGGCCGAAGGCGCGCGCGCGCTGGGCAGTGGCCTGCGCGATGCGTCCGAAGCCGACCAGGCCCAGCGTCTTGCCCGCCAGCCCCAGGCCCATCAGGTGGGTCGGTCGCCAGCCGGTCCAGCGACCCGCGCGCAATTCGCGCTCGCCTTCACCGGCGCGGCGGGTGGCCATCAGGATCAGCAGCAGCGCGATGTCGGCGGTCGCATCGGTGAGCACGTCCGGCGTGTTGCTGACGGTGATGCCGGCGGCACGGGCCGCGGCGACGTCGATGTGGTTGTAGCCCACGCCGAAATTGCCGATGAGCTTCACGCGCGCGCCGGGCGTGCGGATCACGGCTGCGTCGAGGCGGTCGGTCACGGTGGGACAGATCACGTCGTGCGTGGTCATTGCGGCGGCGAGGGCGGCGGCGTCCATCGGCACGTCGTCGGTGTTGAGCGTGACCTCGTGCCGCTGCGACAGGTACTGCTCGACCTCAGGGGTCCAGCGGCGGGTCAGCAGGATCTTCGCCATGGTGCGTGGTGTTCCTCAGTTGCGGGTGCCGAGCCGCGCGGCATGCCAGCGCAGGTGGTCGGCGATGAAGGTCTGGATGAAATAGTACGAGTGGTCATAGCCGGGCTGGCGCCGCAGCGTGAGCTTCTGGCCCGCCGTGGCGCAGGCTGCTTCCAGCAGGTCCGGCTTCAGCTGCGCCTCGAGGAAGCTGTCCGCCAGGCCCTGGTCGACCAGGATGTCGTCGAAGTGGTCGCCGGCCGCCCCCGCCTCGATCAGCCTGCAGGCATCGTGGCCTTCCCAGGTGGAGCGGTCCGCGCCGAGGTAGGCGCCGAAGGCCTTCTCGCCCCAGGGGCAGCGCGTGGGCGAGACGATCGGCGAGAACGCGGAGACGCTGCGGTAGCGCGTCGGATGGCGCAGCGCCAGGGTGAGCGCGCCGTGGCCGCCCATCGAGTGGCCGCTGAGGCCGCAGCGCTGCAGATCCACGGGAAACGCTGCCGCCACGACGCGCGGCAGCTCCGCGGTGATGTAGGTCTCCATGCGGAAGTGCGGCGCCCAAGGCGCGTTCGTGGCATCGACATAGAAGCCGGCGCCCTGGCCCAGGTCGTAGGCGGCATCATCGGCCACGCCTTCGCCGCGCGGGCTGGTGTCCGGCGCCAGCACTGCCAGACCGGCCGCGGCGGCCGGCCCGTAGGCGCCGGCCTTGGTCGTGAAATTCTCCTCGGTGCAGGTGAGGCCTGAAAGCCAGACCAGCAGCGGAAACGGCCCGTCGCCGGGCGGCAGGAACAGCGAGTAGCGCATCGCGGTGCCCGTGGCTTCGCTGACGTGGCGGCAGAAGTGCAGGCGCCCGCCGTGGACCCGGTGTTGCTGGACGATCTCGTTCATGGTTTCCCCCGCCGCATGCCGACGTTGCCGCGACGCGCGGCATGCTCCGGCCTGCCTGCCGCGCGCGTCAAGCGCGCCAGCGCAGCTTGTTATAGTGGCCGGATGCCAGAACCTGTCTTCCGCAGTGGTCCGGCGCCGGCGCCGCGGCCGGCGGCTGTGGCGTGCCTGGCCGGGCTGGCGCTTGGCCTGCTGGCCGGCTGCACGGTGCCGGGCTCCCGCCAGACTTTCGAAGAGACCGCCCGGCTGGTGGCTGGCCAGACCGCGGCGCCACTGCAGTGGCGCCGCGACGCCGCTGCCGACGAGGCGCTGGACCGCGCGATCCTGCCCTTGCTGGAGGACGGTATCGGGCCGGACGAGGCGGTGCTGCTGGCCTTCCTGGCCAGTCCCGACCTGCAGTGGTGGCTCGAGCAGCTGGAACTGGGGCGCGCCGACCTCGTCGCCGCCTACACGCTGCCCAATCCCGTCGCCATCGTTGGCCAGCGCAGCGTGGGCGGGCGGCTGGCGCCCTTCTTCCCCGAACGCAGCCTCAGCCTGGGGCTCCTGCAGAACGTCTCGGCGTTGCTGAAGGGCCCGGGGCAACGGCGGATGGCCCGGGAGGAGCTGGCGCGGCAGGGTCTGCAGACCGCCGATCGCCTGGTGGGACTGGCCGCCGAGGTGCACGAGGCCTGGCTGGAGCATGCCGCCGCCCTGCAGATCCTCGCCGTCCGCGAACGCAGCCTCACCGTGGCCCGCCGTGTCCACGACAGCCTGGTGGTGATGGCCGCCAACGGCAGCGGCGCGACGGCCCTGGATGTGGCGCTGGAGCGGCAGTCAGTGCTGCAGGCCGAGGCGCAGGTGTTGCGCGCCAAACTCGACGTCGACAGCCTGCGCGCCCGGCTGGGGCAGCGGCTTGGCCTGGCGGGGCGTCATGACGGTTGGCACAGTGCCGGCCCCCTGCCGGCCCTGCCTGCAACGGATCCAGACGCCTTGGGCCTGGAAGAGGAGGCCCTGCGGCAGCGGCTCGACTTGCGCGAGGCGCGCCAGGCCGTGGTCGCGCGCCTGGAGACGTTGCGCCAGCAGCGCCGCTTCCGCTGGCTCGGCGGCATCGAGCTCGGCGCCTTCCGCGATGGCAGCAGCGGCGGCATCCACTATGCCGGTCCGAACCTGGTCATCGAACTGCCGCTGCTGGACCAGCGGCAGGCCGCCCTGCTGGCCGGCGATGCCGGCTGGCGTGCCGCGCGCCGGCAGCTGGAGTCCCGTGCCCTCGCAGCGCGGACCGAGATCCGCACCCACCAGGCGGAAATGGCGACCACCCGCCAGTTGCTGGTCCGTTACCGGGGCGAACTGCAGGGCGCCCCCTTGCAGACGCTTGTGGGCGAGGCCGCGGTGGCTGATCCGGCGGGCCTGGGCGCCCTGCGTCTGGCGCAGGGACGGCTGCTGCTCGAAGCCGAGGCGATCGGCCACCTGCGCGACTACTGGCGGGCCCGGGCCGCACTGGCCCGCGCCGCCGGCGACTGGGACGGCCTGCTGCACTGAGCACGCGGTGCGGATCGCCGTACCGGGCTGGGGCGTACCGGGCTGGGGCGTGCCGGCGTGGCGCTGCACCGGCCTGGGGCGCCGCCCGGTCGCGAGACCCATGTTGCGTCTCTGCAACGACAGTCGATCAGTCGGCCGTTGTGCGCCAACATGGGGCGCCGGGCGCCGGCACCCCCGCTCCGGTGCACGCTGCCAGTGCAGGGCAGGCTTTTTCCAAGCGTAACATGCCTTTTCAGCTTGACGCTGCTTGCACCGCGGCGTCACAGTCGCGGCCCGCGTATTGCGCCCGGCTGGTGAGAGTCTCTCCGGGCCGGTTGGTACGGGCCTTGCAGAGCAAGTCCGTGGGACTTTCGCAACAGCCGACCTCAAGGAGTTATGTCATGACCCAGTCGAAGATTCTGCTCGCCGGCGCCCTGCTGGCCTTTGCCGGTGCCGCCAGCGCGGAGGTCTCCGTGACCGCCGCCCTGACCTCGGATTACGATTTCCGCGGCATCACCCAGACCGCCGAGGACCCGGCCTTCAGCCTGTCCCTCAACTACGCGCACGACAGCGGCTTCTACGCCGGCCTGTGGGGCAGCAACGTGGAATTCGGGCCTGGCGACCCGAGCATCGAGATCGATGCCTTCGCCGGCTTCAGCGGCGGTGACGCCGAAGAGAGCTTCGGCTACGACATCGGCGCCGTGTACTACACCTACCAGGGTCTCTCGGAGGCCAATACGCCCGAGATCTACGCGGGCATCAGCAAGGGCTGGTTCGCCGGCAAGCTGTGGTACTCGTGGGACTTCGGCGGCGTGGGCGACTCGGCCTACTACGTCGAGACCAACGGCACCTGGGGCCTGCCGTCCGACTTCAGCCTGCTGGCCCACGTCGGCTACAGCGGTGGCAGCTACTGGGACAACGCCAATGGCGGCGGCTACTTCGACTACTCGGTCGGTGTGTCGCGCAGCTTCGGCAACTTCGACGTCGCGCTGAAGTACGTGGATGGCAGCGACCTGCCGAGCGGCCCGTCGAAGGTGTTCTCCACCGACGGCAAGATCTGGGCGTCGATCTCCACGACCCTGCCCTGGGGCGCCGAGTAAGGCCCCGGCAGCGGTTCACCGCAGCAGGCCCGTCGCACCCGCGACGGGCCTGGCCGGTGAGGGGCTGCGCTACAGCAGCCCCGCCGCCGATGCCTTGATGGCGCCGGCCAACCGGTCCACCAGTTCGTCAATCTGTGCGCGGCTGATGATCAGCGGTGGCGACAGCGCGGTGAGGTCGCCCGCTCCGCGCACCAGCAGGCCGGCCTCGAAGGCCTTCAGGAACACATCGAAACCGCGCGCGCCGGGACGTCCGGCCACCGGCGCGTATTCGATCGCACCCACCAGTCCGTAGTTGCGCACGTCGATGACGTGCGGCAGGTCCTTGAGGCTGTGCAGCGCCGCTTCCCAGTACGGCGCAAGCTCGCGCACACGCCTGAACAGGTCTTCGTCGCGGTAGATCGCCAGCGAGGCGAGCGCGGCCGCGCAGGCGGTCGGATGCCCGGAATAGGTGTAGCCGTGGAACAGTTCTATCGCGCCTTCGGGGCCCGACATGAACGCCTCGTGCACGTGCCGGCCGACCAGCACCGCGCCCATTGGCACCGTGCCGTTGGTCAGGCCCTTGGCCATGGTGATGATGTCCGGCGTCACGCCGAAGCCCTGGGCTGCGAAGGCTGCGCCGGTGCGTCCGAAGCCGGTGATGACCTCGTCGAAGATCAGCAGGATGCCGTGCTTCGTGCAGATCTCGCGCAGCCGCTGCAGATAGCCCTTCGGGGGTGGCAGCACGCCTGTCGAGCCGGCGATCGGCTCGACGATGACGGCGGCGATGTTGCTGGCGTCGTGCAGAGCGACCAGCCGTTCCAGGTCGTCCGCCAGTTCCATGCCGTGTTCAGGCAGGCCGCGGCTGAAGGCATTGCGGGCCAGGTCGAGCGTGTGCGGCAGGTGGTCGACGCCGGGCGCCATGAGGGGCGAGAAGGCCTTGCGGTTGGCCACCATGCCGCCGACGGCCATGCCGCCGAAGTTCACCCCGTGATAGCCGCGCTCGCGGCCGATCAGCCGGGTGCGCGTGCCCTCGCCACGCATGCGGTGGTAATGCACGGCGATCTTCAGCGCGGTGTCGACGGCTTCGGAGCCGGAGTTCACGAAGAACACATGGTCCATGCCCGGGGGCGCGATCTTCACCAGTTCATTGGCCAGCGCGAAGGATCTGGCGTGCCCCATCTGGAACGGCGGCGCAAAGTCCAGGTGCTCCAGCGAGGCACGCACTGCCTCGGTGATCTCGCGGCGGCCGTGGCCGGCATTGACGCACCACAGTCCCGCCACGCCATCGAGGACGCGCCGGCCGTCCTGCGTCCAGTAATGCATGCCTTCGGCACGCGCGATGAGGCGCGGCGCGGCCTTGAATTGCCGGTTGGCGGTGAAGGGCATCCAGTGCGCCTCCAGGTCCTCGCGGGTGAGGGCGCGCGGGGCAGGGGATTCGGGTGCGGCGTTCATGGTTTCTCCGTCAGCGTCGTGCGGATGATAGGAAAGTTGACAGCCGCCGTGCGTAATCCGCAAATACCACCATGAGTTCCCCCATCGACTGGCACGCGCGCGCCGCGGCCCTGGCGCCCCGTTCGCAGTTGTTCATCGACGGGGGCTGGCGTCCGGCCGCCGCCGGCGGCACTTTCGACTGCCTCAGCCCCATCGACGGCCGGCGCCTCGCCACCGTCGCGGCGGGTGAAGCCGCCGACATCGACCACGCCGTGGCCGCCGCGCGGCGCGCCTTCGACCATGGCGACTGGTCGCGGGCCGCGCCGCGCCACCGCAAGCGCGTGCTGCTGCGCTTCGCCGAACTGCTGCGCCAGCACCACGAGGAGCTCGCGCTCACCGAGACGCTGGATGTGGGCAAGCCGATCGGCGACAGCCTCGCGGTCGATGTGCCGTCCACCGCCAACTGCCTGCAGTGGTACGCCGAGGCCATCGACAAGATCTACGACGAGGTCGCGCCGGTCGGCCACGACAGCCTGGCCCTGGTCACGCGCGAGCCGCTGGGCGTGGTCGGCGCCATCGTGCCGTGGAATTTCCCGATGATCATGGCCGCCTGGAAGATCGGCCCGGTGCTGGCCGCGGGCAACTCGCTGGTGCTCAAGCCCTCCGAGAAGTCGCCGCTGACCGCGCTGCGCCTGGCCGAGCTGGCGCTGGAGGCCGGCCTGCCGCCGGGCGTGTTCAACGTGGTGCCGGGCTTCGGCCATACCGCCGGCGAGGCGCTGGCGCTGCACCCGGACGTGGACGGCATCGCCTTCACGGGCTCGACCGCCACCGGCAAGCGGGTGATGGCCTGTGCTGCGCAAAGCAATCTCAAGCGGGTGTCGCTCGAATGTGGCGGCAAGTCGCCCAACATCATCCTCGCGGACTGGGATGACCTGCCGCGTGCGGCGCGCACCGCCGCCTATGCCATCTTCTTCAACCAGGGCGAGATGTGCTCGGCCGGTTCGCGCCTGCTGGTCCATGAATCGCTGCGCGAACCCTTCCTGGAGCAGCTGGCGGCCGTGGCCCGGGAGATGACGCCCGGGGATCCCCTGGACCCGGCCACCAAACTGGGTGCGATCGTCGATGAGGCGCAGACGCGGCGCGTGCTGGACTATATCGACGCCGGTTGCGCCGATGGCGCCCGGTTGGCGCTGGGCGGGCGCCGCTGCCGCGAAGCCAGCGGTGGCTGCTACATCGAGCCGACCGTGTTCGATGCCGTGACGCCCGGCATGCGCATTGCCCGCGAGGAGATCTTCGGGCCGGTGCTGTCGGTGCTGGCCTTCCGTGACGCGGCCGAGGCGCTGGCCATCGCCAACGACAGCAGCTATGGGCTTGCCGCCGCCGTATGGACGCGCGACCTCAAGACCGCGCACCGCATGGCCCGCGGCCTGCGCAGCGGCATGGTCTACGTGAACTGCTACGACGCCGACGACATCACCGTGCCCTTTGGCGGTTTCCGGCAGTCGGGCATCGGCCGCGACAAGTCGCTGCATGCCTTCGACAAGTACACGGAACTCAAGACCACCTGGATCGACCTGTCTTGAGCGAGCTGCGGTTCTTCTGCCTGGTGCCGCGCGGCTTTGCGGACCTGCTGGCCGGCGAGTTGCGCGCCCTGGGCGCTGCCGACGTCGTCGAGCGGACGGCGGGCGTGTCCTTCCGCGGCGACCTGCGCACCGGCTATCGCGCCTGCCTGGAGTCGCGGCTGGCCAGCCGCGTGCTGCTGCAGGTCGGCAATGCGTCGCTGCGTGACGCGCAGTCGCTGTACGACGCCGTGCGTGCGGTCGACTGGTCGCTGCACCTGGCGCCCCGCGGCACGCTGGCCTGCGAGGCCACCGGCAGCCACCCGGCCCTGGCCAACACGCACTTCGCCGCGCTGAAGGTCAAGGACGCGATCTGCGACCAGTTCCGCGACGCCACCGGCCTGCGGCCGGACGTGCGCACCGAGCGGCCGGACCTGCACGTGCACGTGCACCTCACCCGCGACCAGGTGACGCTCTACATCGACCTGGCGGGCGAGACACTCAGCCGGCGCGGCTACCGGTTGGCCGGCGGCGAGGCGCCGCTGCGCGAGAACGTGGCCGCCGGCGTGCTGCTGCGTGCCGGCTGGCCCGAGGTGCTCGCGGCGGGCGGCGACTTCCTCGACCCGATGTGCGGTTCCGGCACCTTGGCCATCGAGGCGGCGCTCATCGCCACCGGCCGCGCGCCGGGCCTGCTGCGGGATTACTGGGGCTTCGACGGCTGGCGTGGCCACGACGCCGCGCTGTGGGCGCAACTGAAGGCGGAGGCGGTGGCCCGCATCCGTCCGCAGCCGGGGGTGCTCCTGCGCGGCAACGACCGCAGTGCCGCGGCCGTGGCGACCGCGCGCGGCAATGCACGGCGGGCCGGTATCGCCGATGCCGTGAGCTTCACGCAGGGCGAAGCCGGGGCGCTGCAGCCCGTCGAGGGCCATGACGCGCCCGGCCTGCTGTGCGTCAACCCGCCCTACGGCCAGCGCATCGGCCAGGGCGAGGACGCGGGTCTGGCGCACGAGGCGATCGGTGCCCTGCTGCGCGGTCCCTTCGCGGGCTGGCGTGCGGCCGTGCTCACCGGGGAGCCGGCCCTGGGGCAACGCCTGGGCGTGGAAGCCGCACGCGTGCACACGGTCTGGAACGGCGCCATCGAATGCCGGCTGCTGCGCTTCGCGCCCGGCGAGCGGCGCGGCCGCCGCGAGGCGCCGACCGGCATCGTCATCGACGATCCGGCGCTGGCGCAGGGCGAGGGCGCCCGCATGTTCGCCAACCGGCTGCGCAAGAACCTGCAGCACCTCGGGCGCAGTGCCCGCCGCGAGCAGGTCGGCTGCTGGCGGCTCTACGACGCCGACATGCCCGAGTACGCCCTGGCCATCGACCGCTACGAGGGCGCCGGAGCCGATGCCGGCCAGGCCTGGCTGTTCGTGCAGGAATATGCGCCGCCGGCCAGCATCGACCCGGACAAGGCGCGCCGGCGCCGCGAGGAAGCCCTGGCGGTGCTGCCGGAGGCCACCGGCATACCCTTCGACCACATCCACCTGCGCACCCGGCGGCGGCAGAAAGGCACGGCCCAGTACGACAAGCTGGCCGCGCGTGGCCGCACCCACGTGGTCAGCGAGGGGGGGCTGCAGTTCCTGGTGAATTTCGAGGACTACCTCGACACCGGCCTGTTCCTCGACCACCGGCTGACACGGCAGCGGGTACGCGCGGCCGCGGCCGGGCGCCGGGTACTGAACCTGTTCTGCTACACCGGCAGCGTGACCGTGCATGCGGTCGCCGGGGGTGCCGTGGCCAGCACCAGCATCGACCTCTCGCGCACCTACCTGGACTGGGCACGGCGCAACCTCGAGCTCAATGGCCTGGCGGGTCCGGCGCATGAGTTCGTCCATGCCGATTGCCTGGCCTGGCTGGCCGAGGCCGCGGCACGGACCCCCCCGGGGCAGGGCCGCTACGATCTGGTCTTCCTCGATCCGCCGACCTTCTCCAACTCGGCCCGCATGCAGGGCGTGCTCGACATCCAGCGCGACCACCTGCGCCTGGTGCGCGACTGCCTGCGGCTGCTGGCGCCCGGCGGGGTGCTGCTGTTCTCCAACAACGCGCAACGCTTCCGGCTCGATCCGGCGCTGGCGGCGGAAGCCACGGTGGCGGACATCAGTGCCGCCACCATTCCCTTCGACTTCCAGCGCAACCCGCGCATCCACGTCTGCTACGAGATCCGCGCGAACTGAGGCAGCGTGTCACGGTCTCAACGTGGCGATGGCTGGCGTGGCCCGGGGCTTTGGCATAGCCTACGGCCAGCGCCGGGGGGCCGGCCACCACTCACACACACCACGGGATCCACCCATGTTGCGACTGAACGTCAACGGCAAGGAACACACCCTCGACGGCGTGGCGGATGACACGCCGCTGCTCTGGGTACTGCGCGACGAGCTCAAGCTGGTCGGCACCAAGTTCGGCTGCGGCATCGCCCAGTGCGGCGCCTGCACCGTCCACCTCAACGGCTCGCCCGTCCGCGCCTGTTCGGTGCCGGTCAGTGCCGTCGCCGGCCAGAAGGTCACCACGATCGAGGGCCTGGCCGAGGGCAGCAAGCTGCATGCGCTGCAGCAGGCCTGGATCGACAACGACGTGCCGCAGTGCGGCTACTGCCAGTCCGGCCAGATCATGTCGGCCGCGGCGCTGCTGAAGCAGAACCCGAACCCGTCGGATGCCGACATCGACGCCTACATGGCCGGCAACCTCTGCCGCTGTGGCACCTACGTGCGCATCCGCAAGGCCATCCACGACGCCGCCAAGGCCAGCAAGGGGAACGCCTGATGAACGCCCTGTCCGACATCGAGAAGAGCTTCCTCGACAGCCTGCGCGCCTTCGAGCGCGAGGTCAGCACGCAGGCGGTCAGCCGGCGCAGCTTCATGAAGGTCGCCGGCGGCATCGGCGGTGGCCTGGTGCTGGCCCTGTCGGTCGGCCTGCCTGAGCAGGCCGCGGCCCAGGGCGGCCCGCCGCCGGGACCGCCGTTCAACCCGGGCGCCTATGTGCGCATCGGCACCGATGGCCGCATCACGCTCTACAGCAAGAACCCGGAAATCGGCCAGGGCATCAAGACCGCCTTCGGCGTGATCCTCGCCGAGGAGCTCGATGCGAAGTGGTCCGATGTGACCATCGAGCAGTCGGCGATCAACCCGGCCGTGTACGGCGCGCAGTTCGCTGGCGGCTCGCTGTCCATCCCCATGAACTGGGACACCCTGCGCCAGGCCGGTGCCGGTGCCCGCGCCATGCTGGTCGCCGCCGCGGCGAAGCAGTGGGGCGTGCCCGAGGCTGAGCTCTCCACGGCCGACAGCATGGTGGTGCACGCGGCCAGCGGCCGCTCGGCGTCCTACGGGTCGCTGGCCACCGCGGCCGCCGCGCTGCCGGCGCCGGATCCGAAGGCCCTGAAGCTCAAGGCCCGCAAGGACTACAAGCTCATCGGCAAGCGCTGGACCGGCGTCGACAACGACAAGCTGGTCACCGGCCAGCCGCTGTTCGCCCTCGACGTGCAGTTGCCGGGCATGGTCTACGCCATCCTCGAGAAGTGCCCGTCGGTCGGTGGCAAGGCCAAGAGCTTCAACGCCGATGAGATCAAGAAGCTGCCGGGCGTCATCGACGCCTTCATCGTCGACGGCACCACGCCGACCAAGAACGTCATGCAGACCGGCGCGCTGCCGGGCGTGGCCGTCATCGGCAAGAACACCTGGGCCGTGTTCTCGGCCCGCAACAAGCTGAAGATCGAGTGGGATCATTCCACCGCGTCGAAGGACAGCTGGACCGACTACGTCAAGCAGGCCAAGGCGCTGTCGTCGAAGGTGCAGGGCGAGCAGGTGGTGAAGGCCACCGGCGACGTCGACAAGGCGCTGTCCGGCGGCAAGACCGTCGAGGCGTTCTACCAGTTCGCCTTCATCTCGCATGCGCAGCTCGAGCCGCAGAACACCGTGGCCTGGTACCGCAAGGACGCGGCGGGCGACACGCTCGAGTGCTGGGCCCCCACGCAGTTGCCCAACCAGGCGCTGGTGGCCGGCGCGGTCGGCCTCAAGCCGACCGATGTCACCCTGCACCAGATGCGTGTCGGCGGCGGCTTCGGGCGGCGGCTCCTCAACGATTTCGTCATCGAGGCGGCCTACCTGTCCAAGACGATCGGCGGCCAGCCGGTCAAGCTGATGTGGACCCGCGAGGACGACATGCGCCACGACGCGTACCGCGTTGGCGGCTTCATGGCCTACAAGGCGGCGCTCGACGGCCAAGGCAAGCTCACGGCCTGGAATGCGCACATGATCGGTTTCCGCGACACCGCCTCGGGCAACACCGCGACGGCCAGCGGCATCTCGCCGAACGAGTTCCCGGTCACCTACGTCGACGACTACCGTGCCTCGCAGTCGCTGATGCCGCTGTCGATGCCCGTGGGTCCGTGGCGCGCGCCAGGCTCCAACACGATGAGCTGGGTGCAGCAGTCCTTCCTCAACGAGGTCTCGGCGGCCGCCAAGCGCGACCACGTCGAGTTCCTGCTTGAGCTCTATGGCCGCAAGGCCGGCAAGGGCCAGGACACCGCCGACCAGATGCCCGGCATGCCACGCCAGGCCGGCCTGAACCCGGACCGCGCCATCGGCGTCATCAAGCTGGCCGCCGAGAAGGCGGGCTGGGGCAAGCCACTGCCCAAGGGCCATCACCTCGGCATCGCGTTCTTCTTCAGCCACCAGGGCCATGTGGCCGAGGTCGCCGAGGTCAGCGTCGACGCCAACAAGAAGGTCACCGTGCACAAGGTGACCGTGGCCGCCGACGTGGGCCCGGTGGTCAACCTGTCCGGTGCCGAGAACCAGTGCCAGGGCTGCGTCGTCGATGCCATCGGCACGATGGGCCTGGAGATCACCATGGAAAACGGCGCCGCGCAGCAGTCGAACTACGACAAGTACCCGCTGCCGCGCATGCCCGTGTCGCCGAGGGTCGACGTGCACTTCGTGCAGAGCGACTTCCCGCCGACCGGCCTGGGCGAGCCGGCCTTCCCGCCGGCAGTGCCGGCGATCTGCAACGCGATCTACGCGGCCACCGGGCACCGCGTGCGCACGCTGCCGATCACCAAGGAAGGCTTCTCGGTCTAAAGCAGGTCGCGCAACCGGTAATACAGCATCGCCAGCACCAGGGCGGGACGCCGCAACAGCGTCCCGCCCGGGAACCGGCGGTGCGGTATCCGGGTGAAGACGTCGAAACGTCCGCTGGTGGCGGTCATCGCTTCCGCCACCAGCTTTCCGGCAATGCCCGTCAGGGCGATCCCGTGGCCGGAGAATCCCTGCAGGTAATACACGTCCTGCGCCAGCCGGCCAAAGTCCGGCGCCCGGTTCAGCGTGATGTCCACGTAGCCGCCCCAGGCATGGCTGAGCGCCACGTCACCGAGTTGCGGGAAGACCGCCAGCATGCGCCGCCGCGTCGCCTCGGCCGTGTTGAAAGGATCAAGGCCCGAATAGCTGACGCGACCGCCGAACAGCAGCCGGTGGTCGCGGCTGAGGCGGAAATAGTCGAGCACCCAGTTCAGGTCTGTCACTGCCGCGTCCTGCGGCAGCAGCGACCGCGCACGGGCCTCGCCGAGCGGTTCAGTGGCCACGATGTAGGTGCCCACGCCCATGATGCGCCGTGCCAGTGACGGCGCGGTGCTGCCCAGCCAGGCGTTGCCCGCCAGCAGCAACTGCCGGCACCGCACCTCGCCCGCCGCCGTCCGCACCACGATGCCCTGCGAGGTCTGGCCGAAGCTGCCGGCACGCGTGCCCTCGAAGATCCCGGCGCCGGCGCGCTCGGCGGCGGCGGCCAGGCCGCGCACGTACTTCAGCGGGTCGAGGTGGCCGCAGTTCATGTCGAGCATGCCCGCCAGGTAGCGCGCGCTGGCCACCTGCTGGTTCACGCCCTGCCGGTCCAGCAGCTGCGGCGAACGGTAGCCCAGCACCCGGTGCAGCTGGGCGTGCCACTGCGCCAGTTCCGCCACCTGCCGCGGCTTCACGGCCACGTGCAATTGTCCCGGTACCCAGTCGCAGTCGATGTCGTGCCGCCGGCACAGCTCGCGGATCAGCGTCAGGCCCTCGAGGCTGATGTCCCAGATCGCCCGTGCGTCGGTCGCGCCGACCAGCGCCTCGAGCTTCTCGTGCGGCGCGGCGGTACCGAAGATCGCCTGCGCGCCGCTGCGGCCACTGGCGCCCCAGCCGATCTGCTCGGCCTCCAGCAGCACCACGTTGCGGCCCGCCTCGGCAAGGTGCAGCGCCGCCGAGCAGCCGGCAATGCCGCCACCGACAATGCAGACATCGGCATCGACGCGGCCCTGCAGGAGCGGTCGCAGGCCGGGCGTGGTGCCGTGGGTCCAGTACCAAGGGCGGGTGTCGATACTTGGTCCCCTCACAGCGGCCCCAGGTACCAGTCGCACTCGAGCGGTGTGACATGGCTGTCGAAATCCGCCAGCTCGCCGCGCTTGAGCGTTGCGAACAGGTCGCGGAAGCGGCTGCCGAAGACCTCCGCGGCCTGTGTGCTGGTGGCAAAGCGTTCGATCGCCAGCGCCCAGTGCCGCGGCAGCGGCTCGCCGCCTGCGGGTCCTGCGGCGGCGGCACCGTAGGCATTGCCCTGCAATGGCGGCGGCGGCTCGAGACGCCGCGTCAGACCCCGCCAAAGCCCGGCCAGCACCCAGGCCGTGACCAGGTAGACATTGGCCTCGGCGCCGGCCACGCGATGCTCGATGCGCCGGTTGGCGGCATCGCTGACCGGGATACGCAGCGCGGTACCCCGGTTGTTGGTCGACCAGTTGGCCTGCAAGGGCACGTAGGCCGAGGGTTGCAGGCGCCGCCAGCTGTTGGCGTTGGGCGCGAACAGCGCCATGCCATCGGCCATCGTGGCCAGCATCCCGCCGACTGCCTGCCGCAGCGCCTCGGGTCCACCGGGACGGTCGTCGGCGAAGATGTTGCGGCCGTCCGCGTCCAGCACGCTGACATGCAGGTGCAGGCCGCTGCCGGCCATGTCGCGGTAGGGCTTGGCGAGGAAGGTGGCATCGAGCCCGTGCCGCCGGGCGATGGCCTTGACGATGCGGCGGAAGCGCACGGCCTGGTCGCAGGCGCGCAGCGCGTCCGGCCCATGCGCGAGATTCACCTCATATTGGCCGGGCCCGTACTCGGCCAGCGACGAGGTGGACGGGACGCCTTGCGCCAGGCAGGCCGCATCGATGTCGGCCAGCACCGCCGAGAACTCGTCCAGGTCGGTCATCGAGTTGATCTGCGTGCGGTGCTCGCGCCGGCCGGTCAGCAGGCCGCGCGGCGGCTGCGGACGGCCGTCTGCGGTGCGTTCCCGGTCCACCAGATAGAACTCCAGTTCCACGGCGATCACCGGCGTCAGGCCGGCCGAGCGGAAGTGCGCGAGCAGGGCCGCCAATTGGTGCCGCGGATCGCCGAAGAACGGCCGCCCATCCGCCTCGTGCATCGTCAGTTGCACCTGGGCCACGCCATGGTCCAGCCAAGGCACGTCGAACAGGGTGCCGGGGAGGGGCAGGCAGAGGCGGTCGCCGTCGCCGTCATCAAACCCCAGGCCCGTGGACTGGATGGTGTGGCCCTGCACGTCGATCGCGAACATCGAGGCCGGCAGCAGCAGGCCCTCACGGAAGGTCGACGGGGCCGCGGCGGCGTCGATGCGCTTGCCACGGTCCACACCGTTCATGTCGTGCAGCAGCAGGTCGATGAAGCGCAGCCCGGGACGCTCGCGCAGGAAATCGCTGGGGTCCATGGCATGGCAGGATACGCGCGGCAGGCGGCGGCGTCTGTGGTCTAATCACGGTGGCTATGTCCAGTCCCCGTCCGCTCATTGGCATCCCGGCCGACCGGCGCCAGTTGGGCCACCACCCGTTCCATGTGGTCGGCGAGAAGTACATCACCGCGGTGCTCCACTGCGCCGGCGCGCTGCCGCTGCTCATCCCGTCGTTGGGCGATGCGCTGGACCAGCAGCGCCTGCTGCAGCGCCTGGACGGCCTGCTGTTCCCTGGCAGTCCGTCCAACGTCGAGCCGCACCATTACGGCGGTGAGCCGGGCGAGGACAGTGGCCCGCATGATCCGCACCGCGATGCCACCACGCTGCCGCTGATCCCGCTGGCCCTGCAGCAGGGGGTGCCGGTGCTCGGCATCTGCCGCGGTTTCCAGGAGATGAACGTCGCACTGGGCGGCACGCTGCACCAGCGGGTCCGCGAGGTGCCGGGCCTGGCAGTCCACCATGAGGACCCCGACGCGCCGCTGGAGGAGCAGTACGCCCCCAGCCATGCCGTGCACCTCGCCGCTGGCGGCTGGCTGCGCGGCTATGCCCGTCGCGACGTGGTCGAGGTCAATTCCCTGCACCACCAGGGCGTGGATCGCCTGGCGCCGGGTCTCGTGGTCGAGGCCACCGCCCCCGATGGCCTGGTCGAGGCCTTCCGTGTCCGTGACGCGGCGCACTTTGCGCTGGCCGTGCAGTGGCATCCGGAATGGAAGGCGGTGGACAATCCGTTCTCGCGCGCCCTGTTCGGCGCGTTCGGGGTGGCGGCGCAGGCCCGTGCCGCAGCACGCCCAGGCAGGTGAACCATGTCGACCGAGATCAACGAGTTTTTCCGCGACAAGCGCATATCCGAAGTCGAGGCGATCATCCCGGACATGGCCGGCATCGCGCGCGGCAAGATCATGCCCGCCGAGAAGTTCGCCGTTGACGAGGGCATGCGCCTGCCGGAGAGCATCTTCCTGCAGACGGTGACCGGCGATTACCCGCCGGAGGCCCCGGCCGCGATGAGCCCGGCCGAGATCGACATCGTGCTCAAGGCCGATCCTCGCACGGTGAGGCTGGTGCCCTGGGCACCGGAGCCCACGGCCCAGGTCATCCATGACTGCTACTACGCCGACGGCCGCAAGGTCAGCATGGCGCCGCGCCAGGTGCTGCAGCACGTCCTCGACCTCTACGCCCAGCGTGGCTGGGAGCCCGTCGTGGCGCCGGAACTCGAGTTCTACCTGGTCGAGCCGAACATCGATGCGGACTACCCGCTCAAGCCGCCCGTCGGCCGTTCCGGCCGCGCGGAGTCGGGCCGCCAGAGCTACAGCATCGCCGCAGTCAACGAGTTCGATCCGCTGTTCGAGGAGATCTACGCCTTCTGCGAGGCGCAGGACATCGAGATCGACACGCTGATCCACGAGGACGGGCCGGCGCAGATGGAGATCAACCTCCTGCACGGCAACGCGCTGGACCTCGCCGACCAGGCCTTCCTGTTCAAGCGCACCGCGCGCGAGGCCGCCCTGCGCCACAAGATGTATGCGACCTTCATGGCCAAGCCCCACGCCAAGGAGCCGGGCAGCGCCATGCACATCCACCAGAGCATCATCGACCGCAAGACGGGCGAGAACGTCTTCAGCGGCCCGGATGGCAATCCCACGGCGCTGTTCTTCGCCCACATCGCGGGCCTGCAGAAATACCTGCCCTCGGCCATGCCGCTGTTCGCGCCCAACGTCAATTCCTACCGCCGCCTGAGCCGCCTGCAGCTGGCGCCCATCAACGTGCAGTGGGGCTACGACAACCGCACGGCCGGCCTGCGCGTGCCCAATTCCAAGCCGGTGGCGCGCCGTGTCGAGAACCGCGTCGGCGGCGCCGACGCCAACCCCTACCTCGCCATCGCCGCCTCGCTCGCCTGTGGCTACCTGGGCATGGTCGAGAAGCTGCAACCCACCGAGCCGGTCCCGGGCAGCGCCCACGACCTGCCGTTCGGCCTGCCGCGCTCGCTGGGCGAGGCGCTGCTGCTGCTCAAGGACAGCAAGCCGCTGGTCGAGGTGCTCGGCGAGGCTTTCGTGTCGGCCTTCTCGGTCGTAAAGGAGGCCGAGTACGAGGTCTACCTCGAGGTGATCAGTTCCTGGGAGCGCGAGCACCTGCTGCTCAACGTCTGACACCATGGCCGACGCCGCCGAACTGCGCGCGCTGGACGCCGCACACTTCCTGCACCCGTTCACCGACAGCGGGCAGCTGGCCGCGCGCGGCACCCGCCTCATCGTCGCGGCCGACGGCATCTACCTGATCGATGGCGAGGGCCGGCAGCTGCTCGACGGCATGTCCGGCCTGTGGTGCGTGGCGCTGGGCTATGGCCGCCGCGAACTCGCCGAGGCGGCGGCCCGGCAGATGAACCAGCTGCCTTACTACAACAGCTTTTTCCAGTGCACCACGCCACCGGCCGTGGAGCTGGCGGCGGAAATCGCCCGGCTCGCCCCGCCAGGGTTCAGCCGCGTGTTCTTCACGGGTTCCGGCTCCGAGTCCATCGACACCGCCATCCGCCTGGTGCGCCGCTACTGGCAGCTGCGTGGGCAGCCGGAGCGCAACATCATCATCGGCCGGGTCAACGGCTACCACGGCAGCACGATCGCCGGTGCCAGCCTGGGCGGCATGGCCTGGATGCACGAGCAGGGGCTGCTGCCGCAGCCCGGCATCGAGCACATCGGCCAGCCCTACCATTTCGAGCGCGGCGGCGACCTGTCGCCCGAGGCCTTCGGCCGGCAGGCGGCGCGCGAGCTCGAGGAGCGCATCCTCGCGCTCGGGGCGGAACGCGTTGCCGCCTTCGTCGGCGAACCCATCCAGGGCGCCGGGGGCGTCATCATCCCGCCCGCGACCTACTGGCCGGAGATCCAGCGCATCTGCGACCAGTACGGTGTGCTGCTGGTATCGGACGAGGTCATCTGCGGCTTCGGCCGTACCGGCGAGTGGTTCGGCTGCCAGCGCTTCGGCTTCCGGCCGGACCTCATGACCACGGCCAAGGCGCTGTCGTCCGGCTACCTGCCCATCGGCGCGGTGCTGGTGGGCGACCGCGTGGCCGACCTGCTCAGCCGCGAGGGCGGCGAGTTCGCCCACGGCTTCACCTACTCCGGCCACCCGGTCTGCGCCGCCGTGGCGCTGGAGAACCTGCGCATCCTGCAGCGCGAGCGGGTGCTGGAACACGTGCGGGAGGTGGCCGCGCCGCACTTCGCGCGCCGCTGGCAGGCGCTCGCGGCGCACCCGCTGGTGGGCGAGGCGCGCTGTACGGGACTCATCGGAGCCCTCGAACTGGTGCGCCACAAGGCGCCCCGGACCTGGTTCGAGCCGCGCGGCAAGGTCGGCGAGCGCTGCCGCGACAATGCCATCCTCGAGGGGCTGGTCATGCGCGCCACGCGCGACACGATGCTGATCGCCCCGCCGCTGGTGATCACGCCGGCGCAGATCGACGAATTGGCCGACAAGGCCTGGGCCACCTTGGAGCGCACGCGCACCGGACTGGAGCAGGACGGCCTGCTGGACTGACGGTGCCTTTTACCTCCCGCCTGACTGGTATATAACGCCCGCAGGGCGCTGTCCTGCGTCCATGCCAGTCACCCCCAGGGAGCCCTGATGAACGCCAGCCTGCGCCGCCTGAGTCTTGCTGCCGCTGCCGCCCTGCTGCTTGCCGCCTGCGGCAGCAAGCCGGAGGATGCCGCGCCGGCCGCCGAAGAGAAGGTCCTCAACGTCTACAACTGGGCCGATTACATCGACGAAGCGCTCCTCAAGGAGTTCGAGACCGAGACCGGCATCAAGGTCAACTACAGTGTCTACGACTCCAACGAGGCCCTGCAGACCACGCTCTCGGCCGGCAGCAGCGGCTACGACATCGTCGTGCCCTCCGCGTCCTTCCTCGAGAAGCAGATCAAGGCCGGCATCTACCAGAAGCTCGACAAGACGCTGCTGCCCAACCTGGTCAACCTCGACCCGGCCATCACCGCAGCCGCGGCCAAGCACGACCCGGACAACGCGCATTCGGTGGTCTACTTCTGGGGCACCTCGGGCGTCGGCTACAACGTCGACATGGTCAACAAGGCCATGCCCAACGCGCCGGTCAACAGCTTCGCCATGTTCTACGACCCGAAGGTCATCAGCCGCTTCCAGAAGTGCGGCGTCACCATCCTGGATGCCCCTGACGAGGTCGTGGCCACGGTGCTGCTGTATCTGGGCCGCGAGCCGATGAGCGAGAAGGACGAGGACCTGGAGGCCGCCAGCAAGGTGCTGATGGCGATCCGTCCCTACGTGCGCGAGATCAAGTCCTCGGGCTACCTCGACGACCTGGCCAACGGTGCCACCTGCCTGTCGATGGGCTGGAGCGGTGACGTGGGCATGGCCGCCACCCGCGCCGGGGAGGCCGGCAACGGCATCACGGTCGAATACTCCATTCCCAAGGAGGGCGCGATCATGTTCTTCGACACCATGGCCATCCCGGCCGATGCCAAGCACCCGAAGAACGCGCACGCCTTCATCGACTTCCTGATGCGCAAGGACGTCGCCGCGCGCAACACGGACTTCGTCACCTACGCCTCGCCCAACCTCGCGGCCTTCGACGCCATCAGCAAGGAGCTGACCGGCGATCCGAACATCTACCCGCCGGCCGAGGTGCGCGCCCGCATGTACGCCAACGCTGCACGCTCCGAAGAGTTCACCCGCAAGCTCACGCGCATGTGGCAGACCTTCAAGACCGCCAAGTAGCCCCATGACGGCCACGGCCCGTCCGGGTGCCGAACCCTGGCTCGATGCCGCACGTCCGCCATACGTGCGCATCGAGTCCGTCACCAAGCGCTTCGGCGATTTCACGGCCGTGGACAAGGTCTCGCTCGACATCCACCAGGGCGAGATCTTCTGCCTGCTTGGGGGGTCCGGCTGCGGCAAGACCACGCTGCTGCGCATGCTGGCCGGATTCGAGGAGCCCACGGCAGGCCGCATCCTCATCGACGGCCAGGACATGGCGGGCATTCCGCCCTACGAGCGGCCCGTGAACATGATGTTCCAGTCCTACGCGCTGTTCCCGCACATGAGCGTGTACGGCAACGTCGCCTTCGGCCTGGAACAGGAGCGCCTCGGCAAGGGTGAAATCCGCGAGCGCGTCGATGCCATCCTCGACATCGTGCGCATGCGCGAGTACGCGCAGCGCAAGCCGCACCAGCTCTCGGGCGGGCAGCGGCAGCGCGTGGCCCTGGCGCGGGCGCTGGTGAAGCGGCCCAAGCTGCTGCTGCTCGACGAGCCGCTCGGTGCACTGGACCGCAAGCTGCGCGAGCGCACCCAGTTCGAGCTGATCAACATCCAGGAGCGCCTGGGCGTCACCTTCGTCGTGGTCACCCATGACCAGGAGGAGGCCATGACGCTGGCCAGCCGCATCGGTGTCATGGACCGCGGCCAGATCGTGCAGAAGGGCACGCCGCGGGAGATCTACGAATACCCGGCCACCCGCTTCGTCGCGGATTTCATCGGCAGCGTCAACCTGTTCGAGGGGCAGCTGGTCGAGGACGAACCGGACCATGTGCGGGTGCAGTGCCCGGAACTGCCCGCGCCGGTCTACGTCGACCACGGGGTGTCTGCCGCGCCCGACGCGCAGCTGTGGGTGGCGATCCGTCCGGAAAAGATCCAGATGATGGCCGAGCCGCCCGGCACCGCGGACAACTGGGCGCGGGGCCGCATCAAGGAGATCGCCTACATGGGCGATGTGTCGCATTTCATCGTGCAGCTGGATTCGGGGCGCGAACTGCGCTGCACGCGTGCCAATTTCGCACGCAAGTCGGGCGAGGGCTTCACCTGGGACGACAGGGTCTACCTGGGCTGGGATGCCACCAGCCCGGTGGTCGGTACCGGCTGATCCGATGTCCACGGCGGCGCCGGGCGGCGACGGATCAGCGGGTTTTGCGGGCGAACGGCTGCTGCCGTTCTGGATGCGCTGGTACCGGTCGGGTCCGCCGCGCTGGGCCGACGCCGTGGGACGCAGTGGCTGGGGACGCCGCCTGCTGGTCGCCGTGCCCTTCGGCTGGCTGCTGCTGTTCTTCCTGGCGCCCTTCCTGCTCGACCTGAAGATCTCCTTCGCGGAGATCCGCCTGGGCATCCCACCCTATACGCCGCTGCTGGAGTGGGGCGAGCAGCAGTGGCTGCGCGTCAATGTCAGCCTGCAGAACTACGCCTTCCTGTTCACCGACAGCCTGTACCTCGACACCTACCTGTACTCGCTGAAGGTGGCGCTGGTGTCCACGGTGCTGTGCCTGCTGCTGGGCTACCCGATGGCGCTGGGCATCGCGCGCTCGCCCCCGGCACGGCGCAACCTGCTGCTCATGCTGGTCATCCTGCCGTTCTGGACCTCCTTCCTGCTGCGGGTCTACGCGTGGATCGGCCTGCTGCGCAACAATGGCGTGATCAACAACCTGCTGCTGGCCGCCGGCTGGATCGATGAGCCGATCCAGATGCTGCAGACCGACTACAGCATCTACATCGGCATCGTGTACTCCTACCTGCCTTTCATGATCCTGCCGCTCTACGCCAACCTCGAGAAGCATGACCGCACGTTGCTGGAGGCGGCTGCCGACCTGGGCGCGACGCCGGCACGCGCCTTCCTGCGCGTCACCCTGCCGCTGTCCTGGCCCGGCATCGCCGCCGGCAGCCTGCTGGTGTTCATCCCGGTGGTCGGCGAGTACGTGATCCCCTCGCTGATGGGCCGGCCGGACCAGTTGATGATCGGCCGCGTGCTGTCCGACGAGTTCTATGCCAACCGCGACTGGCCGGTGGCCAGCGCCGTCGCCGTCATCATGCTGCTGCTGCTGCTCGTGCCCATCATGCTGTTCCGCCGCCTGCAGGACCGGCGCGAGGCGCAGGCCTGATGCGCGCGCCGCGCAGCATCCTGGTGCCCAGCGTGCTGGCCTTCGGCTTCGCGTTCCTGTACGTGCCGATCCTGTCGATGATCGTGTTCTCGTTCAACAATTCGCGGCTGGTCACGGTGTGGGACACGGCCAACTCGCCGACCCTCAAGTGGTATGCCGCGTTGTTGCAGAACGACCAGATCCTTGGCGCCGCCTGGGTGTCGCTGCGGGTTGCCGCCATGAACGCGACTGGTGCCGCAGTGCTGGGGACGCTGGCCGGCATCGTGCTGGTGCGCTTCCGGCGCTTCCGTGGCCGCACGCTCTACTCGGCGCTCATCGCCGCGCCGCTGGTCATGCCCGAGGTCATCACCGGACTGTCGCTGCTGCTGCTGTTCGTGGCGCTCGAGCAGGCCATCGGCTGGCCTGCCGGCCGGGGCCTCACCACGCTCACCATCGCGCACATGACCTTCTCCATGGCCTACGTGGCGGTGATCGTGCAGTCGCGCCTGGCGGGCTTCGACCAGTCGCTGGAGGAAGCGGCCATGGATCTGGGCGCGCGGCCGCTGCGCGTGTTCCGGCGCATCACCTTGCCGCTGATCTTTCCCGCCATCCTGTCCGGTTGGCTGCTGGCCTTCACGCTGTCCTGGGACGATCTGGTCATCTCGCAGTTCGTCGCGGGCCCGGAATCCACGACGCTGCCGATGGTCATCTTCTCGAAAGTGCGGCTCGGCGTGACGCCGGACGTCAATGCACTCGCCACGCTCATGGTGCTGGTGGTGGCCATCGGCGTGGTGGCGTCGGCGCTGCTGCTGCAGCGGCAGGAGCGGCGCCGGGAGCGCGAGGCGCGGCAGGCCGCGGCCGACTGACGAACACACGGAGACAGGCAGGACATGCACAAGCCGGTACTGGGCATCGATGTCGGGGGTTCCTCGATCAAGGCCGCTTTGGTGGATGTGGCCTCGGGCAACACCGTGAGCGACGTGGGCTACGTGCTGACGCCGCGGCCCTCCACGCCGTCGAACCTGCTGGAGGCTTTCGTGCAGCTGGATCGCCAGCTGGGTGGCGAGGGTCCGCTGGGACTGGCGCTGCCCTGCGTCGTGCAGCACGGCGTGACCCGCACCGCCGCCAACATCGACAAGGGCTGGATCGACTTCGATTGCCGCGCCGCGCTGCAGGAGCGCCTGGGCCGGCCCGTCACCGTGCTCAACGATGCCGATGCCGCCGGTCTGGCCGAAGTACGCTGGGGTGCAGGGCAGGGCACGCGGGGCGTGGTCATCGTGCTCACGTTCGGCACGGGCATCGGCTCGGCGATCTTCAACGACGGCGTGCTGCTGCCCAACACGGAGTTCGGCCACCTCGAGATGCTTGGTGGCGAGGCCGAGCACTATGCGTCGGCACGCGTGCGCACGGCGCAGCAGCTGGATTGGCCCGCCTGGGCCGCACGCGTCAACGCCTACCTCGCGCGCATGCATGGGCTGTTCTGGCCGGACCTGTTCATCCTTGGCGGTGCCGTGACCGAGAACTATGAGCACTTCGCGCCGCTGCTGCAGTCGCCAGCGCCGATCCGCGCGGCACGGTTCGCCGGCCAGTCGGGGATCGTGGGCGCCGCGCTGGCGGCATCCCTGACCCGGGGCTGATGCCCATGCGGCCGAGCAAGCTGCCGGACGTCGGCACCACCATCTTCACGGTGATGTCGCGGCGTGCCGCCGAGCTGGGGGCCGTGAACCTCGGCCAGGGGTTCCCTGACTACGACCCTGACCCGCGCCTTGGCGACCTCGTGGCCGAGGCCATGCGCGAGGGTTTCACGCAGTACGCGCCGATGCCGGGGCTGCCCCTGTTGCGCCAGTCCATCGCGGTGCGTCTGCAGGCGCGTTACGGCTACCACTTTGATCCGGACGCCTGCATCACCATCACCCTGGGTGCCACCGAGGCCCTCTATTCGGCGATCCAGGCGCTGGCGGGTCCGGGCGACGATGTGCTCATGTTCGACCCGGCCTACGATTCCTACGACCCGGCGGTACGCCTTGCAGGCGCCCGTCCGGTCCACGTGCCGCTGGACGCGCCGCACTTCCGCATCGACTGGGATCGCGTGCGCGCGGCGATCACGCCGGCCACGCGCCTGCTGCTGATCAACAGTCCGCACAATCCCGGCTGTAGCGTGCTGCAGCCGGGCGATCTTGACGAGCTGGCGCGGCTCGTCGAGGGACGCGACATCACCGTGCTGTCCGACGAGGTTTACGAACACGTCGTGTTCGCGCCGGCGCGGCACCACAGCGTGCTGTCGCACCCTGTCCTGCGCGGGCGTGCGGTGGCCGTGTACTCCTTCGGCAAGGCGCTGCATGCCACAGGCCTGCGCGTCGGTTATGCCGTGGCGCCCCCGCTGCTCACCACCGAGCTGCGCAAGGTGCACCAGTTCAACACCTTCACCATCGCCACGCCGCTGCAGCAGGCCATCGCCCGCTACACACTCGACACTCCCGGTGTCTTCGAGGGTCTGGCGGAGTTCTTCCGCGCACGGCGTGACCTGCAGGCTGACGCACTCGCCCGGTCGGCATGGCGGGTCATCCGTTCCGAGGGCAGTTTCTTCCAGCTGGTCGATTACTCCGCCGTGCCGCGCCTGTCGGCCCTGGACGATGCGGCGGCCGCGCAGTGCCTGCTGGAAGAGGGCGGCGTCGCCACCATTCCCCTGTCGCCCTTTTTTGCCCGCCCGCCGCAGGGACTGCGGCTGCTGCGCCTGTGTTTCGCCAAGCGTCCCGAAACCCTCGCGGCCGGGGCCGAACGCATGCTGGACTTCGCCCGATGAGCACGCCCCGCCGGCCGGCGACAGATCTCGTCCACCTGCCAGAAGTACCTGTGCCCGAGGGCAATCCGCCACTCGTGGCGCCGCTCTACCAGAGCGTGAAGTTCACGGCCGCCACGGTGCAGGAGGCACAGGCGGCCGCCTGGCACTACTCGCGCGTCGGCAACCCGACCTGCCGCCAACTCGAGCTGTCGCTGGCCCGTCTGCAGGGGCGCGATGACGCCATTGTTTGTGCGAGCGGTGTGGGTGTCATCAGCCAGACGCTGTTCGGCCTGCTGCAACAGGGCGACCATGTGCTGTGCTTCGCCGAGACCTACGGACCGACGCGCGGCTTCATCCGCCGGCAGCTGGCACGCTATGGCGTCAGCCACACCATGCTGTCGATCCACGACGACGCCGGCATCGAACGCGTGCTGGCCACGACGCCCACGCGGCTGGTGATCCTCGAGAGTCCCACCAACCCGGTGCTGCGCATCGCGGACATCGCCCACATCACGCGCTGCGCGCGCCGCGCCGGTGCGCTCACGCTGCTGGACAACACGCTGGCGGGCCCGCACCAGCATGGCGACCAGGACATCGACCTCTACCTGCACAGCCTCACCAAGTACGTTTCCGGGCACGGCGATGTCATGGGCGGCGCCGTCATCGGCAACCGCGAGCTGATCCGCCGCCTGCGGCCGGAGTTCATCGTCGGGGGCGGCACCCTCGATCCGCACGCAGCCTTCCTGTTGCAGCGCGGCCTCAAGACCTGCCTGTTGCGCTACCGTGCGCAATCGGCGGCCGCGCAGCAGGTCGCGGAGTTCCTCGCGCGCCAGCCGCAGGTGGCCCGCGTGCACTACCCGGGGCTGGCGACCCATGAACGCCATGCACTGGCCCGCGCGCAGATGCAGGACTTCGGCGCCGTCGTCAGCTTCGACATGGCAGGCGGGGCCGCGGCGGGCGACCGGCTGGCCGACCACCTCGAGCTGTTCGCCATCGCCGCGAGCATGGGCTCGCCCGAGTCGCTGGTGATGCCGCCGGGCACGCGCGGCCCCCTCGACCTGCCGTCGTCGTTCGAGCCGCTGTGCGGTATCGTGCCGGGCACCGTGCGCCTGTCGATCGGCCTGGAGGACATCGGCGACCTGCTCGCGGATCTCGCGCAGGCGCTGCAGGCCTGCTGACACGGACGCGCTGCTAGACTCGCCGCCATGTCACGCACGCTGCAGTCCACGCCCGCGGCCGACGGCTTCTGGATGCCGGCCGAATTCGAACCCCATGCGGGCACCTGGATGCTCTGGCCCGAGCGGCTGGACAACTGGCGCGAGGGCGCGGGACCTGCGCAACGCGCGTTCGCGCAGGTCGCCACGGCGATCGCCCATTTCGAGCCGGTGACCGTCGGCGCCTCGGCGGCCCAGTACGAATACGCGCGTGCGGCCCTGCCCGAGGCCGTGCGCGTGGTCGAGATGTCGAGCAACGACGCCTGGATGCGCGACACCGGCCCGACCTGCGTCGTCGACGACTCGGGTGAAGTGCGCGGCGTGGACTGGCAGTTCAACGCCTGGGGTGGCCTGGAGGGCGGCCTGTATTTCCCCTGGGACCAGGATGACCTGGTCGCGCGCAAGGTGTTGGAGATCGAGGCCTGCGACCGCTATCGGGCGCCGCTGGTGCTGGAAGGCGGATCAATCCATGTGGACGGGCAGGGCACCGTGCTGGTCACGGAGGAATGCCTGCTGAACCGCAACCGCAATCCGGCGCTGTCCCGCGAACAGGTCGAGGCGCAGCTGCGCGCGTACCTGGGCGTAAGCAGCGTCGTCTGGCTGGGGGCCGGCGTGGTGGAAGACGAGACCGATGGCCACATCGACAATCTCGCCTGTTTCGTGCGGCCCGGCGAGGTCTGCCTGACCTGGACCGACAACCGCCGCGATCCGCAGTGGCGCGTGTCCCAGGACGCCTACGAGCGCCTCATGGACGCGCGTGACGCCCGTGGCCGGCGTTTCAAGGTGCACAAGCTGCCGCAGCCGGGGCCGCTGGTGATGACTGCAGGCGAGGCGGCCGGCGTGCTGGCGCGGGATCGTGCCAAGCCGCGTCGCGGTGGCGCGCGGCTGGCGGGGTCCTACGCGAACTTCTACATCGCCAATGGTGGCGTCGTGGTGCCGCTGCTGGATCCGCGTACCGACGAGGCCGCGCTGGCCCTGCTGCGCAAGCTGTTCCGCGATCGCGAGGTTGTCGGCGTGCCGGCCCGCGAGATCCTGCTGGGCGGCGGCAACATCCACTGCATCACCCAGCAGATCCCGGCTGTCACAACCCGGCAAGCACCTGCGCGGCGCGCTTGAGCCAGTCCTGCTGCGTGCGCCGGTAGTGTTCCGGCGCCACGCGGGCCCGGTCCGTGAGCTCCTGCAGCACGCCGCGCGCCTCGTCGCGCCGCGACTGCGCGACCAGCAGCTGGGCGTAGCGCACGGTGGCCTCGGCTCCCGGGTAGTAGCCCGCCAGCACGGCATATTCGGAGAGCGCCTGCCCGGCGTTGCCCTCCGCCTCCAGCGCCCGCGCATAGAGCAGGTGGCCTGCCGGCGACTTGAACTGCGGAGTGGCCTGGATGAGGGCGTCGAGCGTGCCGCGCGCCGCGGCCGGTTCGCCGGCCTCGAACTGCGCACGGGCCAGACCCAGCATCAGTTCCGGGTCGTGCTCGTAGAGGCCGGTCAGCGCCTCGCGGTAGATGCCGACGGCCTCGCCGGCGCGTCCGCGGCGCAGCAGTTCTTCCGCGTAGCGCTGGCGGGTGGCCACGCCGCCGGTGGCGCGCATGTCGGCCTCGAGCTTGCGCAGCGTTGCCTCGGGGTCCAGCGCCTGCTTCACGCCCTTGACGGTGCGCGCGGTGGTGCGGCTGCGCAGCAGGCCGGGGATGAGTTCAGCGGCCACATAGGCGATGACGCCTGCGAACGACAGCAGCGCCAGCACCCAGATCCAGATCTGGTTCCGGCCGGTCTTGATGCAGTGGACGATGAGGGCGGCCTGGAGGACCAGGGAGAGGACGGCGAGGGACACAGGCATGGCTGCAGCTTACCGGTCCCCCCATGAGCCGTCACGGCCCAGACGGTATCCTTGACGGCATGAGTCGCGCCGCATACCGCTGGCTGCCGGTGGCCCTGGCCTTGGGCCTGGCCGTGCTCGGGGCAGCGGGTGGCCGGACGCAGGCCCAGGAGGCCGCGCCGGCCCGTCCGCGCATCGGCCTGGTGCTGTCCGGTGGCGGTGCGCGCGGCGCGGCGCACGTGGGCGTGCTCAAGACTTTGGACGATCTGCAGGTGCCGGTCGACGTGGTGGTCGGCACCAGCATGGGGGCGGTGGTCGGAGGGCTCTATGCCAGCGGCCTGTCCGGTCGCGAGATCGAGACCCTGATGCAGCGCGTGGATTGGCAGGACGCCTTCCGCGACCGGCCGCCGCGCAGCGAGCTGGGCATCCGCCGCAAGCGCGACGACGAGGCCTTCCTGGTGCAACTGCCGCTGGGCCTGCGCAACGGGCGCTTCATGCTCCCCCGCGGCTTGGTGCAGGGCCAGAAGCTGTCGCGGCTGCTGCGGGAGATGACGCTGCACGTTGCGCTGCAGGACGATTTCGACCGCTTGCCACGGCGTTTCCGGGCCGTGGCGACGGACCTGGAAAGCGGCGAGGCGGTCGTGATGGGCCGCGGCGACCTGGTGACGGCCTTGCGCGCCAGCCTCTCGGCACCCGGCATCTTCACCCCGGTGGAGCGCGATGGCCGCCTGCTGGTGGACGGCGGCATCGCCGGCAACCTGCCGGTCGATGTCGCGCGTCAACTGGGCGTCGACCAGCTCATCGTCGTGGATGTCACCTCGCCACTGGCGCGGCGCGAGGACCTGGACACGGTCACCAGCGTGTCCAACCAGATGCTCGCCATCCTCATGCGGCGCGATGTGGATCGCGCCCGGGCAAGTCTGGGACCCCGGGACCTGCTGATCGACCCTGCGCTGGGCGACGCCTCATCGTTCGACTTCACGCGGCTGCCGCAGTTGCTGGCGCTGGGCGAGGCGGCGGCGGCAGCGCAGCGCGGACGCCTGCAGGCCTTGGCCGATCCTCCGCGGAGGGCAGAGGCTGCCGGGCCTGCCGCTGCGCTGGCAGTCGCGGCGCCGCGGATCGACTTCGTGCGCGTCGCCCCGGGTTCCGAGGCACATGCCGGTGCGGTGCAGGCGCTGTTCGGTGACCAGCAGGGCCAGCCGCTCGACCCGGAGCGGCTCGCCCGGCGCCTGGCACGCCTTTACGGCCGCGGCACGCTCGAGACGCTCGAATACCGGCTGGTGCCTGCGGATCCGGCAGATCCGGCATCGCCCGTCGGGCTGGAATTCACGGCGCGGGCGCGCTCCTGGGGGCCCAACTACCTGCGCTTCGGCTTGCGGCTGCAGGACGACTTCAGCGGCAATTCGACCTACGAAGCCGCGCTGCGCTTCGTGATGACCGGCCTGTCGACGTACGGCGCCGAGTGGACCAGCGACCTGCGCGTCGGCGCCAACCCGGGGATCGCCAGCGAAGTGTTCCTGCCGTTCTCGCACCAGCAGCGCTTCTTCCTGATGCCACGTGCCGCGGTGGACCAGCGCAACCTGCCGCGCATCGTCGATGAGGAGAAAGTGGGCGAATACCGCGTGTCGCGCACGGTGGCGGGCCTGGACCTGGGCCGCGAGCTGGGCACGGAAGCCGAGTTCAGGCTCGGCCTGGAACGCCAGTGGGGCAGCACGCGGCTGCGGCTCGGCGCCGAGGGCGAGGTCGATGATCCAGCCGTGGAGTACAGCGCCACGGAGGGCTTCGCCCGCTACAGCTTCGACAGCATCGACCGCGCTTCCTTCCCGCGCCACGGGGACCTGTTCACGCTGGAATGGCGGCGCCAGATCGGGTCTTCCGGTGGCGACCGGGACTCGGACCTGCTGCGGCTGGATTGGCGGCACGTGCGCTCCCGGGGCCGCACCAGCTTCATCGTCTCCGCCTCCGGCGGCACGCTGCTGCAACCGGAGCGCGCCGACCCGCGCAGCTACTTCACGCTGGGTGGCTTCCTGAACCTGTCAGGACTCACGCCCGATGCCTTGACGGCACCGCACTTCGGCATCGCCCGTCTGGCCGTGGTCCGCCGTGTGGGCGATGCTGGCGATGGGCTGTTCAACCTGCCGCTGTATTTCGGCGGCTCGGTGGAAATGGGCAACGCCTGGCAGCGCGGCGAGGCCTTGCGATTTGACAGCCTGCGCAAGGACGCCAGCCTGTTCTTCGGCATGGACACGCTGCTGGGACCCGCCTACCTGGCGGCAGGCTATGACGACCGGGGCCGCAGCGCCTTCTATCTGTTCCTGGGGCGCGGGTTCTGACGCGCGGGCCCTGCCCGCAGCGACGAACGATCAGCGCAGGCGGCTGTCGGCGAGCTTCTCGATGCGCGTGAACACCAGCGCCGGACGGTCCAGCGGACGCGAGTAGTCGTGCCGCCGGCCCATCTCCTCAAGGGCCGCGTCACGCTCGGTGGCCGTGGCGTACCAGTGCTCGCGCTGCCAGTCCGGGCCCAGCAGCTTGCGGAAGGGATCATTGGCATTGAGGCTGACGCGCACGCCGTACGGACGCAGCGTTGCGGGCGCCTGGCGGAGGTTGTGGAGGGATTGGATGGCCATGCGCGGATGATACCCGCGCCGGCTTGCATTGGCGTGGCGTTGCGGCGATCTTGCCCGCCATGAGCATTTTCCACCGTCCCGGCCGGTTGCCGGACCCCAGCGAGGCCCTTGCCGGCCGTTCCCAATCCCTGCCACTGGATCCGGTCCACGCCGTCAGCGGCCACAGCATGAAGCCGCCGTTTGCGCCGCCGCTGCAGCGCGCGGTGTTCGGCATGGGCTGTTTCTGGGGCGCGGAGCGCCTGTTCTGGCGCCTGCCCGGCGTGCATGTCACGGCCGTCGGCTACGCCGGTGGCCACACCCCCAATCCCACCTACAAGGAAGTGTGCAGCGGCATGACGGGCCACGCCGAGGTGGTGCTGGTCGTCCACGATCCCAGCGTGATCAGCTACGAGGCCTTGCTGCGCACGTTCTGGGAAGCGCACGACCCGACCCAGGGCATGCGCCAGGGCAATGACGTCGGCACGCAGTACCGTTCCGTGATCCACGTGCACGATGCGGCGCAGCGCGCTGCGGCCGAATCCGCCCGCGCGGCCTACCAGCAGGCGCTGACAGCCGGCGGTCGCGGCCCCATCACCACGGCGATCGAGGACGCCCCGACGTTCTATTACGCCGAGGACTACCACCAGCAGTACCTGCACAAGAACCCTGATGGCTACTGCGGCATCGGCGGTTGCGGCATCAGCTACCCGCCAGGAACGGCGGCGGGCGCCTGACGGTCACCGCCGCCCTCAGTCGAGGGCGGCCAGGATCGCGTTGAAGGTCTCGCTCGGCCGCATCGCCGCGGCGCAGCGCGCCGGGTCCGGGTGATAGTAGCCGCCGATGTCCACCGGCTCGCCCTGGGCGGCGTTGAGCTCGGCGACGATGCGGGTTTCCTCCTCCTCCAGGCGCGCGGCCACCGGCGCGAACAGCGCCTGCAGCGGTTCGTCCTGGTCCTGGGCCGCCAGTGCCTGGGCCCAGTACAGGGCGAGGTAGAAATGGCTGCCGCGGATGTCGAGTTCGCCCACCTTGCGCGAGGGTGACTTGTCGTTCTCGAGGAAGCGGCCGTTGGCCACGTCCAGCGCTTCGGCCACCACCGCCGCACGGGCGTTGCCGGTCTTGCGCGCCATGTCCTCGATGGAAACCTGCAGCGCCAGGAACTCGCCCAGTGAATCCCAGCGCAGATGGCCTTCCTCGAGGAACTGCTGCACGTGCTTGGGCGCCGAGCCGCCGGCGCCGGTCTCGTACATCCCGCCACCCGCCAGCAGCGGCACGATGGACAGCATCTTGGCGCTGGTGCCCAGTTCGAGGATGGGGAACAGGTCGGTGAGGTAGTCGCGCAGCACGTTGCCGGTGACGGAGATCGTGTCCTGGCCGGCACGCAGCCGCTGCAGCGAGGCCGTGGTGGCCTCGACCGGCGACAGGATGCGGATGTCCAGGCCCGCGGTGTCGTGGTCCTTCAGGCAGCGTTCGGCCCTGGCGATGATTTCGCGGTCGTAGGCCCGCGCCGGATCCAGCCAGAAGATCGCGGCCGCGCCGGTGGCGCGGGCGCGGTTCACCGCCAGCTTCACCCAATCGGCGATCGCCACGTCCTTGGTCTGCTGCATGCGCCAGACGTCGCCCACGGCCACTTCGTGGCGCGTGAGCTCCCGGCCTTCGGCCGTCAGCACGCGCACCACGCCGGCGGCGGCGATCTCGAAGGTCTTGTCGTGCGAGCCGTACTCCTCGGCCGCCTGCGCCATCAGGCCCACATTGCTGACGTTGCCCATGGTGGGCACGTCGTACGCGCCATTGGCACGGCAGTCGTCGATGACGGCCTGGTACACGCCGGCGTAGCAGCGGTCCGGAATCATCGCCACCATGTCGTGCAGCTGGCCATCCGGGCCCCACATGCGGCCGGAGGCGCGGATGGCGGCGGGCATCGACGCGTCGATGATGACGTCGCTGGGCACGTGCAGGTTCGTGATGCCCTTGTCCGAATCGACCATCGCCAGCGGCGGTCGCGCGGCCAGTGTCGCGGCGATGTCGGCCTCGATCGCCTGGCGGTCCGCCTCCGGCAGCGTGGCGATGCGGCCGAGCACGTCGCCCCAGCCGTTGTTCGGGTTGGCGCCCAGCTTCGCCAGCGTGGCGGCGTGCTTCGTGAACACCTCGTCGAAGAACACGCTGACGGCATGGCCGAACAGGATGGGGTCGGAGACCTTCATCATGGTCGCCTTCAGGTGCAGCGACAGCAGCAGCCCGTCGGCCTTGGCCGCGGCGATGGCGCGCGCATAGAAATCGCGCAGCGCGGCGCGCGACAGGAAGGTGGCGCTGATGACTTCGCCGTCCCTGACCTTGATGCCGTCCTTCAGCACGCTGACCTTGCCACCGGCATCCGTGTGTTCGATGCGCAGGGTACCGGCCTGCGGCAGCAGCGCAGCCTGCTCGTTGGCGTAGAAGTCACCACCGTCCATGTGTGCGACCCGCGTGCGGCTGTCGCGGGTCCACTTGCCCATCGAGTGCGGGTGCTTGCGTGCGTACTGCTTCACCGCCTTGGCGACGCGGCGGTCCGAGTTGCCTTCGCGCAGCACCGGGTTGACGGCGCTGCCCAGCACCTTGGCGTAGCGGGCCTTGGTGGCCTTCTGCGCTTCATCCGCAGCATCCTGCGGATAGGCCGGCACGGCGTAGCCCTGCGCCTGCAGTTCCTTGATGGCAGCATTGAGCTGCGGCACCGAGGCCGAGATGTTGGGCAGCTTGATGATGTTGGCCGCCGGCGTCTTGGCCAGCTCGCCCAGTTCCGCCAGGTCGTCGTTGCAGCGCTGCGCCGGCTGCAGCGCGTCCGGGAAGTTGGCGAGGATGCGCCCGGCGAGCGAGATGTCGCGCGTTTCCACCGAGATGCCCGCAGCGCGCGTGTAGGCCTGGATGACCGGCAGCAGGGAGTAGGTGGCCAGCGCCGGGGCCTCGTCGGTCAGGGTGTAGATGATCTTGGCATCGCTCATCGGTCGGTCCTTGTGGCCGGCCGGAATTGGCCGGTGCATCGTGTCAAATGCGGCATTATACCCGGCGCCAACGTCCGGCCCGTGGAGAAGCGCACATGCCCGTCCAGATCCAGGTTGCCTGCCTCCTGCTTCTGTTTGCCGCCGGCATGCTGGCGCGCCGGCGCGGCTGGCTGGGGCCGCCACAGGCCGGCCGGCTGCTGCAGCTGGTGATCTACGTGGGCCTGCCGGCACTGCTGCTCGCCGACGTCAGCAAGGTGCCGCTGCGGGCGGACCTGGCACTGTTGCCGCTCACCGCGGCCAGCCTGATGGCGTTGCAGTTGGGCGTGGCCTGGTGGCTGGGGCGGCAACTCGGGCTGCCGACCGCCTCGCGGGGCGCCTTCATCATCTGCAGCATGTCGATCAACGCCGGCTTCCTGTTCCCGTTCGTCATTGCCGCCTGGGGCCCGGAGGCCGTCGCCCGGCTGGCCCTCTTCGACATCGGCAATTCACTGATGCAGGGCAGCGTGCTGTATGTGGTGGGCGCGCTGCATGGCGGTCACGCCACCGATGCCGGGTCCCTGGCCCGGCGTGTGCTGGGCTTCCCGCCGCTGTGGGCCGTGCTCGCTGCGCTGGCGATGAACCTGGCGGGCTGGGCCTGGTGGCCCGAGGTGGGCGCAGTCCTGGGCTGGACCGGGCGCCTCATCCTGTTGCTGGTGGTTCTGGCCATGGGCGTGATGTTCGACCTGAAGCTGCTGCGCGCGGCGCGCGTGCTCTGGCCGGTGGTGATCCGCATCGGTTTGGGAGCGGCCGTGGGGGCCGCCGTGGTGACAGCGTTCGGCCTGTCGGGGGCGACGGCCTCGGTGCTGCTGCTCGCCTGCGCCGCCCCGATCGGCTTCACCGTGCTGGCGGTGGCCAACCGCGAGAATCTCGACCGCGAGGCGGCGGCCAGCGCCGCTTCCTTGTCCGTGCTGCTGGGCCTGGCCTACGTGCCGCTGGCGCTGTGGTGGCTGGCGCCCGCCGGGACCTGAACCCCGCGCGCGGCGGAGGGGTGCTGCGCTGGTTCAGTGCGGCGAGGACCCCGGGGACCTGTCTTCCAGCGGGAAGCTTTGTGCCGGGCCACCTGCGGGTTGCGCGGGCGCGGCCGGTGCCGCGGGCGCTGCAGGGGTGGCCGGCGGTGGCGGCGACTGGGCTGCGGTCTCGTTGGTGCTCGAGGCGATGGCGGCCAGCAGCCGGCGCACCGACGGGCTGTCCTTGGTGACCGCGCCGGACATGATGTCGGAGGCCAGCACGCCGGGACGGCCATAGAAGATGCCGTTGGCCTTGTTGTCGATGCTGAGGGAGGTACCGTCGAGGGCGAGTCCGGCGAACAGCCCGCGGCTGCGCGAATAGCTGAAGACTTCGGCGTCGACGCCGGCAGCGGCTTCGCCGCTGCGCCCCATCGGCCCTGCCGCCACCGAGGCCCCGGCGCCCAAGGTCAGCTTGCCGTCGGCCAGACCTTCCACGCCGCGCCGTGTGGTGAACACCAGCACGATGTCGGTGGCCTGGGCGCCGATCTGCCAGCCGAAGCTGCCGCCGGCCAGGGAAACGAACACGGGCTGGCTGAAGCGGCCGCGGGCATCGCGGACCATCAGCACGCCGTTGCCGTGGCGCACGCCGACGACGAAGGCCGCCTTCTTCACGTCCGGGATCACGGCGATGCCGTAGGCACGCTGCAGGATCCGGTCGGGGATGAAGTTGTCGCGCTGCCCGCGCAGTTCCTCCAGGACCTCGGTGGCGATCAGCACGCGCGATTCCTCGCGCGCCTGGGCCCGGGCGACACCGGTGGCCATCAGCGCAGCCAGGCAGAACAGCGGCAGCAGCGCCGCGCGACACAGGTTCCAGGCCATGTGCGGACCTCACAGGGGTGTGGCGTTGAATGGCGACAAGCTTACCCGAGCCGCCTGCGCGGTCATAATGTCGGCCCATGGCGACTCGACTTGCCGCACTCCTGCTGATCCTGTGCGCGCCTGCCGCGCAGGCGGAGTGGCTGTACCGCGAGGCGGCCATCATGGGCACCCGCTGCGCGGTGGAAGTCTGGGCCGCGGAGGCTGCCCGCGGCGAACAAGCCATCGAGGCCGTGTTTGCCGACATGCGGCGCATCGACCGTTTGATGTCTACCTACCGGCCTGACTCGGAACTCTCCCGCGTCAACGCCGAGGCCGCGACCCGCCCTGTGCCGGTGTCGCAGGAGTTGTACGACCTCGTCGCCACGGCCCAGCAGTATTCGGCGCTGTCCCAGGGTGCTTTCGACATCACCTACGCCAGCGTCGGCTACCTCTACGACTACCGGCAGCGCCAGCGGCCCGATGACGCCGCGATCGCGGCTGCGCTGCCGGGCGTCGATTACCGCCAGCTCAAGCTCGATCCGGTGGCGCGCACCATCGCCTTCGGCCGACCGGGCATGCGCATCGACCTCGGCGGCATCGCCAAGGGCCACGCCGTGGACCGCGGCATCGCCATCCTGCGCCAGCATGGTTTCGGGCGGGCGATGGTCAATGCCGGTGGCGACACGCGCGTGGCGGGCGACCGCTTCGGCAAGCCCTGGATGGTGGGCATCCGCGATCCGGACCGCAGCGACCGCGTCGTGCTGCGCGTGCCGCTGCAGGACGCCGCGTTCTCCACCTCCGGGGACTACGAGCGCTACTTCGACGAAGGCGGCGAGCGCCATCACCACATCATCAACCCGCGGACCGGGCGCTCCCCGCATGCCCTGCGCAGCGTCACCATCATCGCCTCCAACGCCACACGCACCGACGGCCTGTCCAAGACGGTGTTCATCCTCGGCGCCGAGGCGGGCCTGCGTTTCATCAACGCGCAACCTGACGCGGACGCGGTCGTCATCGATGCCGCGGGCAAGGTGCACTACTCGGCAGGCCTCGCGCCGCCCGCGTTGCCAGCAGTGCGCTGAGCGGCTGATACTCCGGCCCTGTTGCCGCACATGTCGTGCGCGCAGTCTGGGGGCAGCATGACGAGCGAGGCATTGCAGCAACTGGTCGCAGGATTGCGCGCCGGAGGGCCGGACCTGTCGGCGCCACCGCCAGAGGCCCGCGCCAGCTTCTCGGCGATGGTGGCAGCGGCGCCTGTCGCCCCTGATCTCCATTTTGAACGCATCGAACTCGGCGGCGTGCCGGCACTGGCCTCGACCAGTCCCGGTGCGCGCACGGACCAGGCGCTGGTCTACCTGCATGGCGGTGCTTTTGTGGTGGGCAGTGCGCAGGATTACCGCACGCTCAGCGCCGAGTTGGGGCGCGCCGCGAACCTGCGTGCGATCTCCGTCGACTATGCGCTCGCGCCGGAGCAGCCATTCCCGGCGGCCGTTGATACGGCCTTGGCGGCCTACAAGGCTTTGCTCGCGCAGGGCATGGCGGCGCGGGACATCGTGCTGGCGGGTGATTCCGCCGGCGGTGGCCTCGTGGTCTCGCTGCTCGTGGCCGCGCGTGACGCCGGCCTGCCACTTCCCGCCGCTGCGCTGTGCATCTCGCCGTGGGTGGATCTGGCCTGCACAGGCGCCTCGGCCGTGTCGAAGGCGGCAGTGGATCCGTCGCTCGCCCGGGAGGGCCTGCTGTACATGGCCGGGCAGTATCTGCAGGGCCAATCGGCCACCCATCCGCTGGCTTCGCCCCTGCACGCCGACCTGCGGGGCCTGCCGCCCCTGCTGCTGCAGGTCGGCAGCGCGGAGATCCTGCTCGACGATGCCACGCGCCTGGCCGGCGTGGCAGCGCATGCCGACGTGCCCGTCACGCTGGAGGTCTGGCCGGACATGGTGCACGTCTGGCACTTCTTCTCGTTCATGCTGCCGGAAGGCCGCGAAGCCCTGCAGGCCGCCGGCCGCTTCCTGCGGCGTCACCTCGGCTGACGGCGACGCCTCAGTACCAGGCCGACAGGTACACCTGCACCACCGTGGCATCGAGCGCATAGAGCGGCTCGGTGCCCGGCGTGGTCCCGGAGCCCGGCGGACGTCCGACAAGGTTGCGGAAATCCTGGTAGCGCGTGCTGCTGCGGTCCAGTTGCAGCGTCACCGCGCTGCGCGCCAGCCAGCGTGGACCTTGCCAAGGGAGGCGGTAACTGGCCCCCAGGCCGAGCGCATGGCTGCGGAAGGTCGAATATTCCTTGTCGCGGCCCATGAAGTTCTGCGCATCGGCGCGCGGGAACAGGTCCGCGTAGAAATCCGCCGCGCCCTGCCTGTAGTGCCGGTAGCGGCCGCTCAAGGTCCAGCGGTCGCCCACCGGGTGCAGGTATTCCAGCCCCGCCGTGTGTGCACGCACGCCCCAGGTGTCGGTGAAGTAGCGGTAGTGCAGCTCGGCGCTGGCGCGCCACGGCAAGTAGCCTTTCAGCCGCGCGGCCGCGGCGGTGCTGGTGCGCGTGCCCGGATATTGCTCGGGGCCATAGGCCCAGAGACCCGGCTGGGGTGTGAGGTAGCGCAGCGAGCGGTAGGGACTCTGCAGGTAGCCCTGCTCGGTGATGGTTTCCAGGTTCACGCCCGCCAGCAGTTCGCGCGTCAGCACCTGCGTCAGGCCGAAGCGGTAGTTGCGGCGGTCAAGCTGTTCGCGGAACAGCGGGTCGCCGCGCTTGCCGATCTCGTCACGCCCCTGGGAATAGCCCAAGGTCACGGTGGTCATGTCGCCGAACATCTCATGGGCGACCGAGACCCATGCGGTGTCGGCGACGTAGTCGCTCTCGCTGCTGTTGACGACGCCGGCTGAATACGTCGACTGGCCGCGAAGGTAATCCACTGCCAGGCTCTTCTGCTCCCGTTCCTCGGTGTAGGGGCTGGCAGTCGTGACGACATCGACGGATGCACTGGAGATGAGGTCGACGTAGTAGTTCGCGCTGACGGAAACGCTCTCGCCGAACTGCTTGCGCACCAGCATCGACGGGCCGTCGACCGTGACGCCACCGCCGCTGTAACGGTGGTAGAGCAGGTCGGCGCGCTCCTCGGGCAGCGTGCCTGCGGTGGCCAGCGTGGCTGCGGGCAGCAGCCACAGCCACAGCCACCTCATGGGCCAGGGTGCCGGCCTGCGACGTTCCGGTGGTGTACACATCATCAATTGCACCCGCATCCGCCGCCTGCACCACCGGTCGCGCCACGCGCGGCCTCGCGCACCTCGTGCACGTGGTCGCGGTACGCGCTGCTCACGGCATCACGGTCCAGCGCCATCAGCGGATCGGCCAGCCGCTCGCGCTCATAGGGCTTCACCCACGGCTCTATCGAGGTGCAGGCCTGCAGCGCCAAAGCCGCAGCGAGGCACGACAGTCCTGCCAGCCGCCGCGGACTGTCCGGCGCGCTGCGGCTCATGGCTCGCGCGCCAGCTTGCGGAGCTGGTCGAGGTAGAGCGTCTCGTCGCCGGCCCGGTAACCCGCATGCGCGAAACGCACCACGCCCTTGCGGTCGAGGATCACGGTGCCGGGCATGCCGGGGACCCCGTAGAGGCGGCTGACTGCGCCGTCCTTGTCGGATACCACCGGGAAACTCACCGGCCGCGTCTGCAGCCACTGCAGGGCCGTGGCGCTGTCCGGCTCGACGTTCACGCCAAGGACCGTGACGCCCAGAGGCTGGTACTTGCGGTGCATCTGCTCCAGCAGCGGCATCTCCTGGCGGCAGGGACCGCACCAGGTTGCCCAGAAGTTGACGAGGACGACCTGCCCGCGCAGCGAAGCCAGCGCCAGGGGGTGTCCTTGCAGGGTCGGCAGCTCGAAGGCCGGAGCCGGGGTGCCACTGGCCGGCATGGACTGCGCAGGCGGACTTGCCCACAGCATGCCGGCCAGGGCGATGACGGACGCGATGGTGTGGCGGCGCATGGCAGTGGCCCTCAGAAATACACGCTGACGCCAAGGTGCGCGCCGAGGTTGTTGGTCAGCTTGCGCTTGCCGAGCAGGTCGCTCTCGTAGACGAGATCCTGCACGTCGATATAGAGCGACAGCCAGTCGGTCGGCAGGACGCGGTAGCCGCCGCCGAAATTGAGCGTGAAGTGCTGGTCGCCGGCGAACTTCGTCGCGCCCATGCCGCCGACCAGGTAGAGCGTGCTGTTGAGCGCACGTCCGCGGCCCAGATAGACCTGTCCCGGCAGGAAGTTGTAGCCCAGCGAGAGGTTGTAGTGGCTGAGGCGGCGTTCCGCCGGCGTCAGCAGTTCCAAGGTGCCGCTGAGCGTCTCGAAACTCGTCTTGCCCGCGTTGGAGCGGGCGTAGCGTCCCTCGATGAACAGATCCTCGGTGAGGTGGTAGGCGGCGCGGCTGCCGGTGAGGCTGCCCGTGCCGAAATCCTCGATCGACAGCGCCCCGCCCAGCAGCCCGATCTCGACGTCCTTGGCGTCGATGGAGGGCACCTCCACGACGCGCCGCCCCACCTGCGGGTCGATCACCCTGGGTCCCGGCTCGACGGGCTCGCCGCCATCGTCGGCTGCGCCTGCCTCAGCCTCAGCCTCGGCCTGCATGCCGGCGGACTGCCACGGCCAACTCAGCGACGCGCAGCCGCTGGCCGACAGACAGGCGAGACTCAGTAGAAGAATGCGAATCCCAGTCTCCATTCGTCGATCCTCTCGTTGGCATCGCGGCGGGCGAACACGGTGTGGTGGCGGTATTCGCCACGCACGAACAGCCGGCGTGCCAGATGCAACCGCGCACCGGCGCCGACATAGGCGGTCTGTTCATTGCGGTCGGGTTGTTCGACCAGGGTCGCCTTGGGCGACACGTGCAGCAGTCCGGCGCCGAGGGTCGCGATCGGCGAGAGGCGCCAGCGGGGTTCGAAGACATGCGCGAGTCCCGCCTCCAGGCGATGGCCGTTGGAGGCCGTGCCCAGGAACTGCGAGGCCGCCACCTCCACGGCGAGTTGGTCGGTGAGCGACCGGGCGCCCTGGACGCCGATCACCGTGGCGCCGCCGAAGTCGCCGGCGAGCACGCCCAGTTCCCAGTCGTGGACGGCAAAGCCGTCGCGGCCTGCGCGGGGTGGCGAGAACGGGCTGCCATCGGCCAGCCTGGTCTGTGCCAGGGCCTGTACGGGTGCCCAGCCCTCCACGCCGCGTTCGCTGCGCAGCTTGTACCAGTCGGTGCGGCTGTAGAGCACCTCCAGCGACTCGCCGCGCCGGATCACCTGTGTGACGGGATAGCCGCGTCCCGGTCCGGGGCGCAGCTCGAGGTACGGTGCGGTGACGAACAGTTGCAGCAGTTCACGCGCCTGCGTGGCCGCTGCCGCAAACAAGGACAGCAGCAGGCACAGCGACAGCGCCAGGCTGCGGTGGCGCGGATGCGGGGCGCGCTCAGTCACGCGGCACCGCCGGATGGAAGGGATCGTTGTAGTACTGGCCGCCGATGTCCACCCACTCGGCGAGCAGCCGGCGTTCGGCAGGGGTCAACCAGCCCATGTGGCTGCCGCCGGCATCGAAGCGGGCGAAGAAGCGGCGCGAGGCCAGCGCGGAGCCCGCCGACAGCGAGGGCGCGACGCTGCGCGGCGTGCGGATCTCGTCGCCGGTCCGGGGATCGATGGAGACATCGAAGGCGTCCTGCAGCACGCCGCCCAGCAGTGCCTGCTCGGTGTCGGTGAAGAACAGCTCCCTGTAGGCCTTCTTGTGCAGGGGCTGTTCCACCGCGTCGCCGTCCCCCAGGTCCAGCTGCCCGGCAGGCACGCGGAGCGCGCCCGCGGCGTCGGTGGGACTGTGGCAGCGCGTGCAGGTGTTGTCGGCAAGGACGGTCACACCATCCGCGGCCAGCGTGACGCGCGGCAGCGTCCACAGCGGGTGGATGTGCTGGACATAATGGATCACGCTGCGGCAGGCGACCGTCCACGAGGCCAGACAGCCCGGGCTGGCGGGTGCCGGCGTGCCGAGGCCGGCACTGCCCGCATAGCGCAGCGAGAACGCGGCGTCCGGGGCGCGGCCTGCCGTGGCAGGGTCGGTCCACTCATCCGTGTAGACCACATCCGGCGACAGCTTCAGCGCGCGGCAGCCGTCGTTCGCGCAGCTCCAGCGCACGCGGGCCTGCGCCATGGTCTCGCCCGCCAGCGCTGCCAACCGGGCCTGCGTGGCGGGGAAGGGCAGGCCGTCGCTGCTGGCGCCCGCCCAGACGCTGGCACCGAGGCCGTCGCGCCCGTGCGAGCGACCCGCCGCCGGTGTGTGGCAGCCGTTGCAGCGCCGCTCCTCGCCGGGCCGCAGCTGCAGCCAGGCGCGGTGCAGCGGCGAGGAGGCCGCATCGAGGCGGCGACCATCGGCGTCGGTGATCGACAGCTGGAAGGCGACGTTCGCCGGCACCTTGATGCGGACCGAACCATCGGGTTCGATCGGCGCATAGCCGAGGATCTCGCGCATGTAGGGGACCGTGCCGAAGGCCGCAGCGTCGAAGGCCAGTACGCGGCGGTCCGGCAGTGACACCGGCTTCTCGATGCGGATGAACCGGGCCCAGCGCTGCCACGCCAATGTGCGGGCGGGATCCGCCGCCGCAGCAATGCCGCCGATGGCGCGGTCCACGCCATCGAAGTCGTAGACACTGCGGATGTCGAGGATGCCGTAGCCCTCGGCCTCCAGCTGCCGGTCATGGCCCTGACTGCTGCCATCCGGTCGTACTGCAGGCAGTGGGCGCGGTTGTGCCGCGACGATCTCCGTCACCATCTCGCCCTCGACGGGTTCGAACAAGGGCCGGAACGTGTTGTTCGCCGGATCCAGCAGCCAGGGGCTGTAGAGCAGTGGACCCTCCTCGGCACCGCTCGTGGCCAGGCGCTCCGCGGTGCAGGCCACGATCCGGCCCGATTCGCGCAGGCGGCAGGGTGACCAGGTCGCGAGCAGGCGCCCGCTGCCATCCCACAGGGGGAAGACGCTGTGGAAGCGGCCCCCCGCCGACGGACCTGGCAAGGTGTTGATGTCGAGCGGCGTTGCCGGCCGCTGCGCTGGACCGCTGCTGCCGGAAGCGGTGCCCACCGGCTGGAAGTTCTCGACGAAGTTGCGCACGTCGATGAAGGCCAGCGCACCGCCGAAGTGTGGCGTGCTCATGGGTCGCAGCAGCGCGGCGACACGACCGTCCTGCAACTCACGCGCGCGCACGAACTCGACGCGGCTGTCCTGCGTGCCGGTCTGGTGGCTGTCTGCCCCATAGAGCAGTTGCAGCTGCGTGCCATCGGGATTGGCCGTGTAAAGGTGCAGTCCGCTGCGTCCCGGCGCATGGTCCCAGCGGCTCCACATGAGGCGTCCGTCTGCCAGGACGCTGGGGTCGCTGTCGTGGCTCGGGTTGAAGGACAACTGCTGGATGCCGCTGCCGTCGGCGTTCATCACGTGCAGCACGAAAGCACTCTCGTCGCGATCTTCCGTCTGCGCCTCGAAGCCGGCCTTGCCTTCGTCACGCAGCACGGCCTGGGCCTGCCGCTGCCGCGTCGACAGGAACAGGATGCGGCCATCCGGCAGGTAGCGGCCGCCGCGGTCCTGGCCTTCGGCGGCCACCGTGTCAGAGAGGACCACGCGCCGCAGGCTGTCCGCGGCGATGTTGTATTCCCACAGCGCCCACAGCGGCGCATCACGTTCGTCGGCGCCTGCACGCAGCGGTCCGCGCAATGCGAACAGCAACCGCGTGCCATCGGGCGAGATGTCGAGGTCGCGCAGGTCATACTCGCCGTCCGCGGTGATGCGCTGCGTGATGTTGCGCTCGATCGCCGCGGGTGACGCGCGCTCGCGCATCCACAGGTCCGCATCACCCACGGCGTCGCGCAGCTGCCTGAGATCATCGCCGTTGGTCGGCAGGCTGCGCTTGATGTAGGCCACCGGGAAATCGACCGTGGCCGGGTCCGGCGCCTGGCTGCCGCCGATGTCGAGGCTGCCGCCACTGCTGCACGCGCCCAGCAACAGCAGCGAGGCGCCGAAAGTGCTGCGCAGTGGTCCGCGTGCCATGACTTCCTCCCTCGCTGCCTTCTTCCAGTGGAACGGTGGCGGCATCCGGCCGCCGTGATGCAGTTCGCAGACTGCCCTCACAGCTTCACCCGTCGCGTGCTGGAAGCGTGTTTGTCGTCATCGGGAGACGTCTGCAAACCGAGACAGTCGCGCACCGCGCGCGTGCCGGCATAGCGTCGGCACACGGCACGGAGAATCCCATGCACTCAGGTGTGGACACAGGACGCAGGTTGGGCAGGACGCTCCTCGCAGTCGTGGCATCGCTGTGCGCAGTGGTGGCACAGGCCGATGTGCGCACGCAGGCGCGACGCCTTCATGACCGGCTGGCCGGCGTGCCGCCGGATGCCGCGACGCTCGACCGGATGGCCGGCCGCGTTGCCGCCGGAGATGCCATCGGTGCTGCCCGCATCGCCATGCAGGCACCCACGTTCTATTCGGTCACGCTGCGCAACTGGGCCACGCCATGGACCACGCGCGAACGCAGCCTGTTCACCCCGTTCAACGATTACACGGCCACGGTCATCGGCATGGTGCGTGACGACCTGCCCTTCGACACGGTGCTGTCTGCAGACATCCTGTATGTGGGCGGGGCCGGTTGGCCCGCCTACTCGCCGGCCGACAACATCCTCTATGCGGACATGGAGCGCCGCAACGCCGACCTGTCTGATCCGGCGGTGCTTGTGCGTGCGACGCAGTCTTCTGCCAACGGCCTGCCCGCTGCGGCAACAGCCGGTGTCATGACAACACGGGCTGCGTCCGAGGCCTTCTTCGCCGCAGGCACCAACCGCGCGATGTTGCGTTTCACGCTCGTGAACCACCTGTGCGAGGACCTCGAGTCCCTGCATGACACCGCCCTGCCGCCAGACCGGATACGCCAGGACGTCAGCCGTTCGCCCGGCGGGGACAGCCGGCTGTTCCTCAACAATTGCGTGGGTTGCCACAACGGCATGGATCCGCTGGCGCAGGCTTTCGCCCATTACGACCACGACGCCGCCACCGGGCGCATCCGCTACACCGCAGCCCAGGTGCAGCCGAAGTACCTGATCAACGCCGACAACTTCCGCCCTGGCTTTGTGACCCCGGACGACAGCTGGACCAACTACTGGCGCAAGGGCCGCAACCGCGCACTGGGCTGGAGCACTGCCTTGCCGGGTGCCGGGAACGGCGCCAAGTCGTTGGGCCAGGAGCTGGCCGCCAGCCAGCGCTTCGCGCGCTGCCAGGTCGAGAAGGCCTTCCGCACCACCTGCCTGCGTGAACCGGCCGATTCCGCAGACCGGCTGGCGGTGGACAGCATCACCGCGCAGTTCCGTGCCGGCGGCCACCGCATGAAGGATGTCTTCGCGTCCACCGCCGTGCATTGCATGGGCGAATGAGGGAGTGCTTCACATGAGTTCCCGCAGTATCGTCCTGGTCGTGTTGCCATTGGTGCTGCTCGCGGCCTGCAGCGGAGGCGCGCCAACGACGACCAATCCGCTGCCGCAGGGGCCTGTGGTGACGGCCTATGCCGGACCTGCGCCAGCCACCGCCGACGTGCAGGCTTTCCGCCTGAACCTGTGGGAGAACATCAAGGCCAACGACCGCTGCGGCAATTGCCATCACGCCGCCGGCCAGCAGCCCCGCTTTGCCCGCAACGACGACGTCAACCTTGCCTATGCGGATGCGAATCCGGTGGTGGATCTTGCGCAGCCCGAGCTGTCGCGGCTGGTCAGCAAGGTGGCCGGAGGCCACAACTGCTGGCTGGCGAGCAACCAGGCCTGTGCCGACATCCTCAGTACCTGGATCCGCAACTGGGCCGGCAACCTGCCGGGCGCCGGTGGCACGCGCATCTCCCTGGTGGCACCCATCGACCAGGAAGTGGGTGCCAGCCGCAGCTTCCCCGACAGCGCCGCCCTGTTTGCCGCGACAGTCCATCCGCTGCTGGCGTCGCCGGCGCGCGGCAATTGTGCACGCTGCCATTCGGCCGCTGCGGCGACGCCGCAGGCCCCGTTCATCGCCAGTGCCGACATCGAGGAGGCCTATGCGGCGGCCCGCTCGCGCATCAACCTCGACGACCCGGCGGCGTCGCGCCTGGTGGTGCGCCTGCGCGACGAATTCCACAACTGCTGGTCCGGCAGCTGCGCCGCGGATGCCACGGCGATGCTCGCGGCGGTGCAGGGCTTTGTCGCCGGGATTCCGGTCACCCCCGTGGATCCGCAATGGGTCACCAGCAAGGCCCTGCGCATGGTCGATGGCATTGTCGCCTCCGGCGGCAACCGCATCGATGCCCATGTTGTCGCACGCTATGAATTCAAGACCGGCAGTGGCGCCACGGCTTACGACACCAGCGGCGTGGAACCGGCCCTGGACCTCAACCTCAGCGGCAACACCGCCTGGGTCGGCGGCTGGGGCGTCGAGTTCAAGGCCGGCAGCCGCGCGCAAGGCAGCACCACGGCCAGCCGCAAGCTGGCCACGCGCATCAAGGCCACGGGCGAGTACAGCATCGAGCTGTGGGCGGTCCCTGCCAATGTCGTGCAGGAAGACGCCTGGCTGCTCAGCTACTCCGGCAGCAACAGCTCGCGCAACGTCACGCTGGCGCAGCGCGCCTACCAGTATGAAGCCCTGGGCCGCGCCGCCGGCACCGGCGCCAACGGCACGCCCGCGCTGCAGACCCGCGATGCAGACCGCGATGCGCAGGCCAGCCTGCAGCACTTGGTGCTCACCTACGATCCGCTCCGCGGCCGGCGCCTGTATGTGAACGGCAACGACACAGGTGATGTCGATCCGCGCAGCGGCGGCGCGCTCGCCGATTGGGACGACAGCTTCGCGCTCGTGCTGGGCAACGAGACTTCCGGACAGCGGCAGTGGCAGGGCGTGTTGCGTTTCGCCGCCGTTCACGACCGGGCCCTGGATGCGGCACAAGTGCAGCAGAATTTCGCCGCTGGCGTCGGCGAACGTTATCTGCTGCTGTTCAATGTGTCCCATCTGCTGGGTGTGCCGAAGGCCTACGTGATGCTGGAGGCCAGCCAGTACGACAGCCATGCCTACCTGTTCACGCGGCCCGCCTTCGTGGGCCTGGATGACGCCGCGCTGCCGGATGGCGTGCCGCTGCAAGGGCTGCGCATCGGGATCAATGGCAGCCTGCCGGAGGCGGGGCAGGGATTCGCGACCCTGCAGGCGACCTTGCGCCGCGCCGACCACGTCAGTGGCAGCGGCCAGCTGCTGTCGGACCGTGGCACCGTGCTGGCGCTGCAGAAGGGCGCTGTGGCCGACCAGTTCTTCCTCGCCTTCGAAAGGCTGGGCAGCCGCAGCAACGTCGTGGTCGAGGGACCGGTCGTGGTCGCGCCACCGGTGGACCGGCCGGCCAGCCCACGCATCGGCGTGCGCAGCTTCGATCCGGTGAACCACAGCTTAGCGCAGGTCACCGGCATTCCCGTCACGCATCCGGCGGTGGCTGCCACTTTCGAACGCGTGCGGCAGCAGTTGCCGCCCACGGCGGACCTCGAAGCCTTCCTCGCGGCCCACCAGACCGGCATCGCCCAGCTGGCGATCCAGTACTGCGCGGCGCTGGTGGATGACCCGACGGCACGCGCCGCGTTCTTCGGCACCGGCTTCAATCCGGCGATGCCCGCAGCGACGCAGTTCGGGACGCCGACGGGTCGCAGCCAGGTCTTTGATCCCCTGCTGGCGCGGGCCGCGGGCACCGGGCTGCCGGACCAGCCCACTGCAGCAACGCTGCGGGCCGAGCTGGATGCATTGGCGCAGCGCCTCCTGGCGCGAGGCACCGACACCACGACATTGACCAAGGCCAGTTGTGCAGCGGTGCTGGGCAGCGGCGTGCTCAGCCTGCATTGAACGAGGAGCCACACATGCGATACCTGCGCAAGTTGCCCCGCCCGCTGCCCCTCGATGCGCCACTGCGGCATCCTGATCACGCGCGGCCAGTCACGCGCCGCGATTTCCTCTCCGCCGGGCTGGTGGGGGGCGTGGCGCGCGTCATGGCGCCGGGGCTGCTGGCCGGCCTGCTGCGCCCCGAGGCGAAGGCCGATGTCATCGCCAACCTTGATGCGGCAGGGCTCGCGGCCTCGGGCTGCGGCATCAATGGGGGTGCCGGCAAGATTCCCTTCATCTGCTTCGATCTGTCGGGAGGCGCGAACATCGCGGGCTCCAACGTGCTGGTGGGCGGACGGGGAGGGCAACTCGACCTGCTCTCCACGGCCGGCTATTCGCGTCTGGGCTTGCCGGGTGAACTGACGCCGGCCCAGGCCGGTCAGGTGGACACGCGCATGGGGCTCGCCTTCCACGCCGACAGTGCCTTCCTGCGCGGCATCACCGCGCGCGCTGTGTCTCCGGCGACGCTGGCGTCGACCAACGGCGTGGTCATCGCGGCACGGTCGGAGAACGACACCGCCAACAACCCCCACAATCCCATGTATGGCGTGTGGCGCGCCGGCGCGGATGGCGAGCTGCTGACGCTGATCGGTTCGGTGAGTTCGGATTCCGGGGGCAACTCCGTGGCGCCGGCGTCGATGCTCGACCTGTCGGTACGGCCGACGAAGGTGGATCGCGCCTCGGACGTCACGGGGCTGGTCGATACCGGAGAACTGGGCACGCTCTTCACCGATCCGCGTGACGCCGTGGCGGTGCTTGAGTCGATGGCGGTGCTCACGGACCAGCGCCTGCGCGTGATGTCCACGGGTATCGCGGCGCGCGATGCCGCCCTGAAGAAAGGCGTGCAGTGCAGTCTCGTCAAGTCCGCCTATCTTGCGGAGCGGTTCAACTCACCGGCCGCACTCGATCCTTCGCGTGACCCGCGCATCGTCGGACCTGGCGGCATCTTCACGCAGGCCGACTATGACGCTGACGCCGAGTTCCGCAAGACCGCGGCGGTCATGAAGATGGTGATCGACGGCAATGCCGGTGCCGGGACCATCCAGATGGGTGGCTTCGACTACCACACGGGGGAGCGTGCGACTGGCGAGCGCCGCGACCTGCGTGCCGGGCAATGCATGGGGGCCTGTCTCGAATACGCGGCACGCGTCGGCCGTCCCTTGATGCTGTATGTCTTCAGCGATGGCTCGCTGTCCTCCGATGGCACGCTCGACATGTCCGTCGAGGGTCGTGGCAAGGGTGTGTGGACCGGCGACAACCAGTCCACTGCCGCCGGCTTCTTCCTCGTCTACAACCCGCGCGGCCGGCCGGTGCTGCGCGCCCCGGATCGCCAGCAGATCGGCTGGTACAGCGCTGATGGCGCGGTGGTCACCACCTCCAGCCCTGCAGCCAACGCCGTCAACCTGCTGGCGGAGCTGGTCGTGCTCAATTACATGGCGTTGCATGGTGAAGAGGGGCTGTTCTCGACCCGCTTCCCCGGGCAGGGACTCGGTGGCCCGGCACAGCGCGACGCGCTCACCGCGTTTGCCCCGGTCGTGACCGGTGTCGTGTCATGACCGCACGGCTCCGGCCGCTGCTGGGCTTGGTGCCGCTGCTGTCGGCGTCAGTGATGGCCAGCGCACCGGATTTCGCGTTGCGCGGCCTCGACGGCACGACGCGCCGGCTGTCGGAGTTGCACGGCGATGTCGTCATGCTGGCCTTCGGCGGCAGCGGCTGTGGCCGTTGCCGGGAGCAGCAGGTCGTGCTGGCCAGGCTGCAGTCGACCTACGCCACCGCCGGCCTGGCCGTGTGGGTGATCGACGATGCCGTCGAGGTCCGGCCCGCGTTGCCGGGCGTCACCGTGCTGCGCGATGCCGGCGGTGAAGTCGCGCGGCGCTATCGCGTGCGCCGCGAGCCGACGCTGCTGCTGCTGGACCGCCGCGGCACCCTCCGCGCGGTCTTCGAGGATTTCCGTGAGGCAGACCAGATGGCCTACCTCGCACGACTCAAACCACTGCTGGACGAATGATGCGCAACTTCAAGCCGATCTTGCCCCTGCTGGCCATGCTGGTCCCGCACTTCGCACCGGCCGGTGCCCAGACGCCGGAGCCGCCCGGGCAGCCCGCTGCGTCCGCAGTGCCCGAGGCACCGCTGGAGACGCAGATCAGCGACCTCAAGGAGGACATCGTGGCCCTCAACCGCGACCTGTTCATGCTTGAGGAAGAGTTGCTGTTTCCGGCCAACACGCAGGTGGCCGTGTTCGTGTCGATGGATGTCGGCACCTTCTTCGCCATCGACAGCATCCAGCTGCGCATCGATGACAAGGAGGTGGCCAACCATCTTTACACGCCTCGCGAGGCCGAGGCCCTGCTCAAGGGCGGCGTCCATCGCCTGCATCTGGGGAACCTCAAGCTCGGCAAGCACCAGCTCGTGGCCTATTTCAACGGCAAGGGTCCCAACGGTGGTGACCACAGCCGCGGCGCGACCCTTGAGTTCGACAAGACGCTCGGTGCGAAGTACCTCGAGCTGCGCATCTCCGACCGCCAGCGGACCCAGCAGCCCGAGTTCGAAATCAAGGACTGGGAGTAGGGCTTGCGGCGTCACGTCCTCATTGCCGGAGTCATGGCGGCCGCCGTCGCGGCCGTTCCGCTGCGCGCTGCAGGGCCGCGCCTGCAGCCGCTCCGCACGGATGCACTGCCGGTGCGTCAGGTGCAGGACCTTCACTATGGCGAAGCCCTGTTCCATTACTACCTCGATGATGATTTCGCGGCACTGGTGCGCCTGGAGGCCTACGAGGCCTGGCAGCGCCTGCCACGCCAAGGCCGCGAGGCCGCGCTGCTGAGTGGCGGGCTCCATCTGTCGCTCGGCGCCCACGGCGCCGCGGCGCGCCGCTTCGATGCCGTGCTCAAGGCACCGGTGCCGGTGCCGGTTGCCGACCGTGCGTGGTACCACCTCGCACAGCTGCGCTACCAGCGTGGTCTGCATGCTGATGCCTTGCAGGCGCTGGAGCGCATCCAGGGCGACCTGTCACCGACCTTGCAGCCTCAGCGTGTGGCCCTGCATGCCAACACCCTGATGCGGCTCGGCCGCTTCGATGAAGCGGCACGCCGTCTGGCCGCGGGGCAGGGTCGCGATGACTGGTCGGCCTACGCCCACTACAACCTCGGCGTCGCGCTGATACGCGATGGCCGGCTTGAAGAAGCCCGCCGCTGGCTCGAGGGCGTCGGTACGGCTGCCGCCCCCACCGCCGAGCGGCTCGCACTTCGCGACCGCGCCAATCTCGCACTTGGTCTTGCGCTGCTGCAGGCGCGTCGCCCGCAGGAAGCCATGACGCCATTGCTGCGCACGCGTCTTGATGGCCCGGCTGCCAACACGGCGCTGCTGGGTTTGGGCTGGGCCCATGCCGCATTGGACCAGCCTGCTGAGGCACTGGTGCCGTGGCTCGAGCTTGCGCAGCGGCCACTGCTTGATGCCGCCGTCCAGGAGGCGTGGCTGGCCGTGCCCTACGCCTACGCCCGGGCGGGCGCAGCCGGCCAGGCTGTCGAGGCCTATGAGCGTGCCCTGCAAGGCTTCGACACGGAGTCCGCTGCACTGGCCGACGCGGCCGCGCGTCTCCAGGCCGGCAGCTTGTTCGAAGGCGTCGGTGGCCTTGAGTCCGCAGCCCCTGCGGATCGCGGTTGGCTATGGCGCCTGCAGCAGATGCCGCAAGCGCCCGAGGCGCGCTATCTGGCGCCGCTGCTGGCGGCCGACGTCTTCCAGCAGGGACTGCAGAACCTGCGCGATCTCTCCCGTATGGACGCCGGACTGCAGCGCTGGCGCACGGACATCGTCGCCTTCGATGACATGATCGCGGCGCGCGGCCAGGCGCTGGCCACGTTGGACGCGCGTGTGGCGACGCTGGCCATCGCCGATCCGGTCGAACCGCTCCTGGGTCGCAACGCAGCGCTGGTCCGGCGTCTCGGCGCCATGTCTGCGGAGGAGTCCGCGCTTGCGCTGTCGCCGGCAGCGCAGCAGGCCCAGTGGGAACAGCTCCGCCGGCTCGGGTTGCGCGTTGCCGGACTGCCGCCGGGGCAGGTGCGTGACACGCTGCAGGAAAAACTGCGCCTCATGCGTGGCGTGCTGTTGTGGGACATGCAGCGCGAGCTGCGCCTGCGCCAGTACCTGCAGCAGCGCGAAAGCCAGTTCGTGCAGCGCGGCCTGGCCGAGGCAGGCCAGCGCGTGCAGCGGGTGTTGCGCGCCCATGCGGAGGCCCCGGGGCGGACGGCCGGTTTCGACGCGCGGCTGCGCGTGCTGCAGTCGCGCCTCGCGCAGCTGCAGCAGCGCCTGCAGGCGCTTGCACGGCTTCAGGAAGGGCAGCTGACGGCTGCGGCCCTGCAGGGCCTGCAGGCCCAGCAGCAACGGCTGGAGGAATACCGCATCCAGGCACGCTTCGAACTGGCGTCGCTGCAGGATCGCGCCACCTCCGCGCCCGCGACCACCCCTGCAGCTGCACCCGGAGCAGCGCCATGAGCACTTCGCCGCGCCTGCGCACCACGCTGCACTGCGCTGCACTGTTGGCGGCGATGGCCGCAGCGCACGCGGGACAGGCGCCAAGCACGCTGCAGGACCTGCGCCAACGCCCTCCCGTGCTGCGCATCGATACAGCGCCGCCGGCCAACGCGCAGCGCGCGATGGACCAGTACCGTCGTTTCCTCGAGATGCGCAACGCCGATCCGCTGCGCCGTGCCGAGGCGATGCGCCGGCTGGCGGACCTGTCGCTGGAGGGCAGCGGCCTGGAGCAGATGGCTGGCGACGTCGGCCGCGTCGACCTGGCGGCGGTGGAGGCCATCACGCTCTACCAGACCCTGCTGGCGGCCTACCCGGACTATCCGCGCAACGACCAGGTCCGCTACCAGATGGCGCGTGCCCATGAGGCCGCGGGCCAGCCGGAAGCGGCCTTGCAGGTGCTGGACGACATCGTCCGGCTGCATCCGCAGGGCGAGCTGGCAGAGGTGCAGTTCCGTCGCGGCGAACTGCTGTTTTCGGCGGGCCGATATGCAGAGGCCGAAGCTGCCTATGCTGCGGTGGTGGCACTGGGCGTGCGCTCCGCCTTCCATCAGCAGAGTCTCTACAAGCTGGGCTGGTCACAGTACAAGTCTGGCCGCGCCGAGGAAGGTCTGGCAGCCTTTGACCGCTTGCTGGCCCTGCGCCTGCAGGACCCGCGGGCACCAGAGGGTCTGCGGCCGCTCTCAGGCCTCCCGCGTGCGGACAGGGAGTTGGTCGATGACACGCTGCGCGTGATGGCGATCACCTTCGCCGATGGCGACGGCACCGCCATGCTCGAACGCTTCGTGCAGGCTTCGGGCACGCCGCCGCATGCCGTGTTGCTGCACGGCCGGCTGGGCGAGCTGTACATCGAAAAGCAGCGCTTCCAGGACGCGGCTGCGGCACTGGCTGCCTTCGGCCGCGCGCAGCCCGGGCATGTGCAGGCACCGCTGCTGGCCAGCCGTGCCATCGAGGCCCTGCGCCAGGGCGGCTTCGTGTCGCAGGTGCTTGCGGCCAAACGCGCCTTCATCGACGCATACAACTTCAACGCGCCGTTCTGGGCAGGCCGTGAACGCGCGCAGTTCCCGGCGGTGGCGGCTGAGCTGCGCAGCCATGTCGCCGACGTTGCCCAGTGGCACCACGCTGCGGCCCAGGGCGGCGGTGGTGACGCCGAGTGGCAGCAGGCCATCCGCTACCACAGGCTGCAGCTGCAGCAGTTCCCGGACGACAGCCAGCGCGATCGTACGCGGCTGCTCCTTGCCGAGGCGTTGTTTTCCAGCGGGCGCCACGCCGAGTCGGTGGCCGAGTTCGAGACGCGCGCTTACGAGGGTGCGCAGGATGCGGACGCAGCACGCGCCGGTTACGCCGCGCTGGGGGCCTACGCCCGCGCCGAGACCACCCTGGCGGAGCCACAGCGTGCGGCCTGGCGACAGCAGGGACTGGAGTCGGCATTGCGCTTTGCCACGCGCTTCCCGTCGCACGAGGACGCCGAGGGCGTGCTGGTGCGTGCCGTCGAGGCACTGCACGCTTCCGGCGACGGCGCGCGCGCCGTCACGGCGGCGCAGCAGTTGCTGGCCCGCCAGCCGGCGCCCACCCGCGAGCGCCAGCGGATCGCACAGGGTGTGATGGGTCAAGTCGCCTTCGATCAAGGTGACCACGCGGCCGCCGAGCTCGCATGGACCGGTGCGCTTGCCCAGGCCGAGCCCGGCAGCGCGGAACATCGCGATCTGCAGGAGCGCTTGGCAGTCGCGGTCTACCGCCAGGCGGAGGTGCGTCGTGCAGCAGGCGACAGCGCTGCGGCCGCGGCCGGTTTCCTGCGAGTCGCCGCGGTGGCACCCGCCTCCCCGGTGGCAGTGACGGCCCGCTATGACGCGGCGGCAGTCCTGCTCGCGGCCGGGTCCTGGAGCCAGGCCATCGATGTGCTCGAGGCCTTCCGCAACGACCATCCGCAACACGCGTTGCAGCCGGAGGTGACGCAGAAGCTGGCTGTCGCCTATGCGGCGGACGGTCGCCACGCGGCAAGCTCGCGCGAGTACGAGCGCATCGCCGACCGCGCGGCCGAGACAGCGGCGGTGCGGGAAGAGGCGCTGGCGCTGGCCGCCGAAAACGCCGGCAAGGCTGCCGACGCCGCCCGCCAGGCCAGCCTGCTGCAACGCCTGCTGCAGCAGTACCCCGGCAACGTGGCCCAGCGCATCGAGGACCGGCAGCAGCTGCTGGAACTGGCGCTGGCCAGCGGCGACGCGCAGGCCATGCGGCGCTGGCGCGAGGCGCTGGTGGCAGCCGACGCTGCGGCGGGACCGGCACGCAGCGACCGCACGCGCCTGCTCGCGGCCCGCGCCCGCCTCGCGCTGGCCCAGCCGGCGCGCGCAGCCTTCGCCGCCCTGCCGCTGAAGAACCCGTTGAACCGCAGCCTGGCCGCCAAGCGCAAGGGGCTCGATGCCGCCTTGTCCGCGCTGCGCGAGGCCAGCGCCTATGGCGTGGCTGACGTGACCACGCAGGCCGACCACCAGATCGCGGAGTTGTACCGTCGGCTGGCGCAGGACCTGCTGGCTTCAGAGCGGCCGCCGCGCCTGTCGGCCGACGCACGCGAGCAGTACGACCTGTTGCTGGAGGAGCAGGCGATTCCTTTCGAGGAACAGGCCATCTCGCTGCACGAGGCGAATCTTGGCCGGCTGCGCGATGGCCTGTTCAACGATGGCGTCCAGGCCAGCCTTGCCGCGCTGAAAGAACTTGTGCCGGGACGTTACGTGCTGCAGGAGCAGCGCACCAATCCCCTGCGCCAGCTGCCGCCGGAGGATCCGCGTGCCGCCTTCGCAGCCCAGTACGAGGCTGCTTTGGCCTTGCTCACCGCCGGAGACACCGCTGCTGCGGCCACGGCCCTCGACGCCGTGCTCCAGCAGGATCCCGCCTTCGCGCCGGCACTGCGCAATGCGGCCGTGCTGGCCCTGAAACACCGCCAGGACAGTGTGGCCGGCGTGGCGTTGCTGCAGCGCCTGCATGCGGTGAGCCCGGATGAGCTGCCCGTACGGGCCTGGCTCGCCGAACTGCAGGCCAAGCCTGCCACTTCTTCTGCCGCCGATGCTGTCGAGGAACCCCGCACATGATCTGTCTCTTCCCGCCTCTCGTCGGTCGCCGGACTCCGCTGCTGTTGCTGTGTGCCGTGTGGGCAGCCGGCGCGGCCGAGCCGGCCGCCGACAAGACCGCCGACAAGACCGTCGACCGCGTCGACCTTGGCACCACCGTCGTGACCGGCAACCGCGAACTGCCGCGCGTGCTCTACGTCGTGCCTTGGAAGGCCGCGACACCGGGAGACCTCTCGGGCCGGCCGTCCAGCAGCCTGCTTGAAGAGGCCCTGCAGCCGCTGGACCGCGACGTGTTCCAGCGCCAATTGCGCTACTTCAACGCGCTGCAGCCCCGTCCGGCGGCAGCAGCCCGGACCCCCTGATCCCCTGACCCGAACCCCCGCACGGAGCTCAACCATGGACCTTTTCAACCTGATCGTCGGATTCTTCCAGGCCGGTGGCCACTTCATGTATCCCATCGCCGTGGTGCTGGTGGTGGCCACGGCCATTGCCCTCGAGCGCTATGTCTTCCTGCTGCGCACCACGGCCCGCAACAAGGCGCTGTGGACGCAGGTGGCGCCGCTGATCGAGAAGGGCGACTTCGAGGCGGCCACGCGCGCGGCGGGCGATTCCGACGCGGCCATCGGCCAGATCCTCTCCTACGGCCTCGCCCGCGTCGGCAGCGCGCGACGCCGCGACGACATCGAGAAGGCCATGGAGGAGAGCTTGATGGAAATCGTGCCGCGCCTGGAGCGCCGGACGCATTACCTGGCCACCTTCGCCAACCTGGCGACGCTGCTGGGCCTGCTGGGCACCGTGATGGGCCTGATCAGCGCCTTCGGCGCCGTTGCCACCGTCAACCCCGCCGAGAAGGCCAACCTGCTGTCGGCCAGCATCTCGGTGGCCATGAACTGCACGGCCTTCGGCCTGATGACGGCGGTGCCGCTGTTGCTGGTCCACAGCTACCTGCAGACGCGCACCACCGAGGTGATCGACAGCCTCGAAATGGTCTCGGTGAAGTTCCTCAACGCGATCACCGAGCGCCGCGCATGACGCGCAACCAGACGCTGCGCAAGCTGCTGCGCCGGCAGCGCAAGCCCGGCGAACTGCTGCTGGTGCCGATGATCGACATCTTCACCGTGCTGGTGACCTTCCTGCTGATGACAGCGGTGTTCTCGCGCACCGTGATCCTCGAGTTGCAGGTGCCGGCCGCCGGCGGTCCGGCCTTGGCCTTGCCGGAGGACCTGCAGCTGGAGGTCATCCTGAGGCGTGACCAGTTGCAGGTGGCCGATCGCGTCACGGGGCCGCTGGCCAGCTTTCCGCGCAACGCCGCAGGCACGCAGGACCTGGCCGCGCTGTCAGCCTATCTGCAGCAGCTGAAGGCACGCTTCCCGCGCAAGACCGAGGCCTTGCTGCTGGCCGAGCCGCAGACGCCGTACGATGAGATCGTGCAGGTGATGGACACGGTGCGCGTGGTCGAGCAGCGGATCGAGGGCCGCCTCGTGCAGGGCGAGCTGTTCCCGTCCATCTCGATGGGGGACGCACCGCCCGTGGCCGCCATGGGCAAGGGAGGCCGCCGATGAAGATGTCCGCACGTGCCCGGCGCATGCTGGTGCACCACCTGCGCAACCGCACCGACGCCGAGATCAACCTGATCCCGATGATCGACATCCTCAGCGTGCTGGTGGCCTTCCTGCTCGTCTATTCCACGGAAGTGGAGGTCGTGCAGAACACGCAGGGCATCCAGATCCCCGAATCGGTCAGCGAGTCGCGGCCCCGCGAGACGGTGGTGGTGACGCTGACGCCCGAGGCGCTGTTCGTGCAGGGCGAGCGCATTGCCTCGCTCGACGAGGTGCGCCGTGAGGAGGGCCCGCAGCTGGCTGCGCTGCAGCGCGTGTTGCAGCGGCCGCGGTTGGCACCACAGGACCAGGAGATCACGATCATGGGTGACAAGCGCATCGCCTACGAAGTTCTCAGGAAGGTGATGCACACCTGTACCGCGGCAGGCTATGGCCGCGTTTCGCTGGCGCTCGTCCAGAAGGACAAGACGCTGGATCCTGCCACCTTCACGCCTCTGTGACACCGGAGCACACTGTGGTTGCCGCCGCATATCGCAGCTACGAGCTGCCTTGGGACGTCGACGAGGCCGGGGAACGCCGTTTCCGCCGCCATGTGGGCGCGGCCTTGCTGGCCGTGCTGCTGGCCGGTCTCGTCATCCCGTGGATCGAACTGCCACGCCCCGAACAGGCTCCGGCCGAGGCCGTGCCCGAGCGCCTGGTGCAGTTGATGCAATCCGCGCCCCCCAGGCCGCCACCCCCAGCGCCGCCGGTGGAGGTCGAGGTCGAACCGGTGCCCGCGCCGCAGGCACGCCCCGCGCCGCGTCCGCAGCCGGACCGCAAGGTCGAGGCCCGCCGCAGTGCCGAACGTGCCATCAACCAGTACGCCGAGGCCTTCGCCGACCTGCGCCAGTCGATCGACGCGGCCCCCGCCGCGCCGACCCGGCAGCTGAGCGGTACCGTCAACGGCACGCCGCGGGCCGAGCGTTCGCTGATCGCCGCGCGCGCCGGCAGTGGCAGTGCGGGTGTTGCCACGGCCCCGGCCAGTCGCGGCTTCGGTGCCGGCGCCGGGTCGCTGAAGGACCATGAGGCGACGACGGTCGGCTCCGCGCTGGCCAACGCCGCGGCGCGTCCGGCGGTGTCGCGGCAGGGCAGCAGTGGCAAGGCCGCGCGCAGCCCGGAGGAGATCGAGCAGGTCTTCGACCGCCACAAAGGCGCCATCCACGCGCTCTACAGCCGTGCCCTGCGCGAGCGTCCGGAACTGCAGGGCAAGCTGGTGCTGGAGTTCACCATCGCGCCCTCCGGCGAGGTCACCGCCTGTCGCGTCCTGTCCTCCGAGCTGGGCGATGCCGAACTGGAGCGCAAGATCGTGGCGCGCGTGCGGCAGATACGTTTCGAAGACAAGGACGTGGCGGTGATGACCACCACCAAGCCGATCGAGTTCTTCCCGGCCTGAGCGCGCCGGCCTGGCGGTGTTGTCCTGATTGCAGGGGGCGGCGGCTGTCCGTAGCGTAGCGGGCATGACCGGACAACCCTTCCTGCAGGTGCTGCTGCTGCTGGTGGCCTCCATCGTGGTGGTCACCGCGGCACGGCGCCTGGGCCTGCCGCCGCTGTTGGGCTATGTCTTCGTCGGTCTGGGTCTGGGGCCGTTTGCGCTCGGCTGGGTGGAGCAGACCGAACTCACACGGCACCTGGCCGAGATCGGCGTGGTGTTCCTGCTGTTCACGCTCGGTCTGGAGTTTTCCTGGCCGCGCATGGTGGCCATGCGCCGCGAGGTGTTCGGGCTCGGCGCCCTGCAGGTCCTGTTGACTGGTGGGCTGTTCACCGTGGTCGCCCGCCTGGCGGGCATCGGCTGGTTGCCCGCCACCGTGCTGGGCGGCGCCTTGGCCATGGCCTCCACCGCCATCGTCATGCGGCAGCTCACCGAGCAGTCCGAGGTCAACCGCACGCATGGCCGCCTGTCGCTGGCCGTGCTGCTGTTCCAGGATCTGGCCTTCGTGCCCTTGCTGGCGCTGGCCACGGCGCTGGCCGAGGGCTCGCTCGACCATGCCCTCGATGCGGCCGGCGTGCTGCGGGCGCTGGCGGTGGGTGGCATCGCGCTGGTGCTGGTGCTGGCCCTGGGTCGCTGGGCGCTGCGTCCGCTGTTCGTGGAAATTGCCCGCAGCCGGCTGCGCGAGTTGTTCACGCTGGCGGTGCTGCTGGTGGTGCTGGGCCTGGGCTACGTCACCGAGGTCGCGGGGCTGTCGATGGCGCTGGGAGGATTTCTCGCCGGGATGTTGCTGGCCGAGACCGAATACCGTCACCAGGTCGAGGCGGTCATCCGGCCTTTCCGCGAGCTGCTGCTGGGGCTGTTCTTCATCTCTGTCGGCATGCTGCTCGATCTCGGCGTGCTGCTGGCGCAGTTCTGGTTCATCTCGGCGATGGTCGCGGCGCTGATCGTCGGCAAGGTCGCCATGGCGGCCATTGCGGCGCGCCGTTTCGTGGCCACGCCTTTCAAGGCATTGCGCACCGGCCTGGTGCTGGGCGGTGGTGGCGAGTTCGGCGTCGCCCTGCTGACGCTGATGCTGCCGGCGCAGGTCCTGCCGGCGGAGATCGGGCAACCGCTGCTGGTGGCGCTGGTCACCAGCATGCTGCTCACGCCGCTGGGGATCCGCTACAACCGCAACGTGGCGCGCTTCCTGTTGCGCGAGCGCGGCCCGCCGGGGCCGCGCATCGACGTCGGCGATGCCGCCACGGTGGATGTGGCGCGGCGCGAGCACGTCATCCTCTGCGGTTTCGGCCGCGTCGGCCAGAACATCGCCCGGGTGCTGCAATCGCAGGGCTTCGAGTACATCGCCATCGACCTTGACCTCGGGCGCGTGCGGCCGGCGCGGCAGGCCGGTGAGCCGGTGGTCTACGGCGACAGTTCCGACGAGGACGTGCTGGTCGGTTGCGGCCTCGACCAGGCCAGTGCAGTGGTTGTGTCCTTCGCCGATCCGGCCATCGCCGTGGGCATCGTCTCGGCAGTACGTCGCCTGCGCGGCGATGTGCCGGTGCTGGTGCGTACCGCCGACGACACCGGCGTCGAGTCGCTGACACGGGCCGGCGCCACGGAGGTGGTGCCGGAGACTTTCGAAGCGAGTCTCATGCTCGCCACGCACGTGCTGATGCTGTTGCGGGTGCCGGTATCGCGCGTGGTGCGCACGGTCGGCGAGATCCGCAGCAGGCGCTACGCCAGCCTGCGTGCAGTGATCCCCAGCGAGGCCGGCGGAGACGCCACTGACGAGGATGCCGTACCCGCCGAAGCCGTGGCCACCGTGGTGCTGCCGCCCCAGGCGTGGGCGGTCGGCCTGCGCTGGTCCGACGTGCTGGCTCATGGTGCCCGGGTGCGGCTCACGGCACTGCGCCGTGACGGTATCACCGGGCGCGATCCGGACGCGGACACCATGCTCCGCGAGGGTGATGCGCTGGTCATCCTCGGCCTGCCGGAGGAGCTCGAACATGCCGAGGCCGTCCTGCTGACCGGCTGATCCGCCCGGCGGCTTCCCGGTGCCGCCGGGAACTGAGACCTGGATTCATGCCCTGCCACCGGGAAGGGTATGCAATGAGCCTTGGATCAGCGCCTCCCGCGGAGGATCGACGCACATGAAGCGTGGACGCGTCGACGACAGGGTCGGGCATGCCTTCCCTGCAGCGTCGCCCGCACAGCAGCCCCCGGCACGCTGGATCGCCTGGCTGGTCGTTGTCGTCTGGCTGGCAGGCACTGCGTTGGCCTTCATGTGGTTCCGGGAGCGGGGAATACAGGCCGATGCGGCTGCGGGATCGCGCCTGAGGGTCTGGGACCCACCGGTCGTCGCCGCGGAACAGTGGTTCGAGGCGAACCGCCTCCGGCTGGCAGGCGTGCCGGGGGCACCCGGAACTGCGACCTGGATCCACGTCTCGCAGCCCGGATGCGTGTGCAATGAAGCGGCGCATCTGCATGTCCTGCGGATCCGCGAGCGGTTCGAGGCGCGTGGGGTGCGCTTCATCGCGCTGGAGGCACTGGAAGGCCCTCCCGCAACAGTGCCCGGGTGGCTGGCTGCCATGCCGGCGGCACTCGTCTATGACGCCAACGGCAAGTTGGCTTACGCCGGTCCCTACAGTGACTCGGCGTGGTGCGGCACGGAGGCCGGGTTCGTCGAGGCTGTCCTGGAAGGCTTGCTGCAGGGGCGGAGCCCGCAGCCTCAATCCATCTATGCCCGCGGCTGCTCCTGCGGGTTGACGTCGCACACTGTGGAGGATCGACCCTCGTGAACTCCGAGAACGCCTACTTCTCCCGGCTTTATCTTGCCGGTGACCGCCTGCTGTCCGGTGTGATCTCCGTGCTGCTGCTGTTGTCCTTCCTCATTGCGCCGCTGCACGACACCTGGACCGAGGTGCTTGCGATCGGCGTGCCGGCCTGGCTCGTTTGCGCCTGGCTCGTGCGCGCACACGGTGGCCAGCTGGTCACGCGCTGTGCGATTGCGGCGGCCCTGATGGTCTTCTCCGGCCTGCAGATCCATCAGGCCCACGGGATGATCGAAGCGCATTTCTCGGTCTTCGTGCTGCTGGCGTTCATCCTCTATTACCGCGACTGGATACCGATCCTCGTCGGCGCTGCGGTGATCGCCGTGCACCACTTCGGCTTCGACCTGCTCCAGCGCGCCGGCATGCCGGTCTGGGTGTTTGCCTCCCAAGGGGGGCTGGGCATCGTGCTGCTGCACGCCGGCTATGTCGTCTTCGAGACGGCGCTGCTCGCGCTGATGGCGGTGCGCCTGCGCGCCGAGATTGTCGCGACAGGCGGCGATCCGGCCGAACTCTCCCTCGCCTCTGCCGCGCTGGCCGACGGCAACCTCGACGCGCAGATCACGACGACCGGCGCGGCACCCGACAGCCTCGCCAGTTCCATGGAGCGCATGCGCATCGAACTGAGGAAGACCGCGGCACGCGAGCGTGCCGTCAGCGCCGAGCTGACCGCGAACATGGAAGCCCAGCGCGCGCTCGCCGAGCGCGAGCGCTTGGCCGCCGAGGAGATCCGGGCAGCCGCCGAGCGCGCCCGTATCGCCGCGGAGGAGAACAGCCGCATCCGCGTGTCGCTCGATCGTGTCGGCGCGGCAGCGATGGTGATCGGACTGGAGGGCCGCGTCGCGTACCTGAATGACTGTGCGCGTGCGATGTTCCAGCGCCGGGCCGCTGCGCTGCAGCGAGTCCTCCCGCGTTTCACCGCGGCAGCGCTCGAGGGTGCCGCGCTTGAGATCTTCGAAGGCGTTGACGCGCTCGGGCGGCAGCGCCTGGCAGCGCTGACCGGGACCGACACCTCGGAGTTCGCGCTCGGCGGTGTGCACCTGCGCGTCGTGGCCAGTCCCGTCGTCGATGCCAACGGCAAGCGGCTCGGCACGGTGCTGCAATGGATCGACCGGACCGACGAGGTGATGGCCGAGGAAGAGGTGAAAGCCGCGGTGTCCCGCGCGACTGCGGGAGACCTGACGGTACGGCTGCAGGACGCCGGCAAGGAGGGCTTCTTCCACGCGCTTGCGGCCGGCATGAACAGCCTTCTGGCGAACCTGGGCAGCGTGCTTGCGCAGGTGCAGCAGGCGGCCGGCGCGGTCAGCCGGGGTGCCGACGAGCTCAGCCAGGGCAACTCGAACCTCTCGCAACGCACGGAGCAGCAGGCCTCCTCGCTGGAGGAGACGGCGTCGTCGATGGAAGAGATGACCAGCACGGTGCGCCAGAACGCGGACAACGCCGGCCAGGCCAACCACTTGGCTGTCGCCGCGCGCGACCAGGCCGAGAAGGGTGGTGTCGTCGTGGCACGCGCTGTCAGGGCGATGAGCGAGATCAACGACGCCTCCCGGCGCATCGCCGACATCATTGGCGTCATCGACGAGATTGCCTTCCAGACGAACCTGCTGGCGCTCAACGCGGCGGTTGAGGCGGCGCGCGCCGGCGAGCAGGGACGCGGATTTGCGGTGGTGGCGAGCGAGGTTCGCAACCTCGCGGGGCGCTCCGCGACGGCGGCGAAGCAGATCAAGGCGCTGATCCAGGATACGGTGCACAAGGTGGATGAAGGCTCGAGCCTGGTCACGCAGTCCGGCGCGACGCTCGAGCAGATCGTCGTCGCGGTGAAGAAGGTGACCAACATCGTTGCGGAGATCGCGGCGGCAAGCCAGGAACAGAGCGCGGGCATCGAGCAGGTCAACAAGGCCGTGATGCAACTGGACGAGTTGACGCAGCAGAATGCGGCACTGGTGGAGGAGGCGTCGGCGGCCTCGCAGGCCATGGCCGAGCAGGCGCGCCTGCTGGACTCGATGATGTTGCGCTATACCGTCCAGGCGGTGGAATCGCAGCGCCGCAGTGGCACGCCGGTGCGAGGCATCGCGGCGCTCCCCCAGCCGCGTCACCCGGAATCCCAGGCTGTCGCTTGAGGCGGCCGAGGGCACCCGGACGGTGCCGTCAGACCGGATGCGGGCCTATGCTATAGGTCTACCGACCTTGGCCCGCGATCGGAGCATTTCGAAAATGCAGCAGACGCTTGTCCCTCTCCTGGGCGCGGTGCTGGCCCTGGCGGCCAGCCTGTGCTCCACGCAACTGCCTGCGCAGACGCCTGACCACCCGGTCAGCACCACCCGCTACGACACCGACTACCCCACGCTGGGCTACTCCGACGTTGCCCTGCACAACGCCTTCGCCCGCTTGCAGTCGCGGCTCGACCGCGGCGAGGTCAAGCTGGCCTGGCATCCGCAGCGGGGTTACCTCGATGCGCTGTTGCAGGCGATGGACATCCATCCGGACTCCCAGGTCATGGTCTATTCCAAGACCAGCCTGCAGATCGACCTCATCGAGCCCTCGCGGCCGCGCGCCGTCTATTTCAATGACGAGGTGTACGTCGGCTATGTGCAGGGCGCGCCGCTCATCGAACTGGCGGCCCATGACGATCGCAAGGGCCTGGTGTTCTATGCGCTGGTGAACCGGCAGGACAAGGCACCGCAGTTCGACCGCGAGGCCGGCCGTTGCCTGACCTGCCACGACACCTATTCGATGATGGGCGGCGGCGTGCCGCAGGTGGTGGTGCTGTCGGCCGTCGTCGATGGCCCCGGCAACCCGCCGGGCCGCGAGACCAGCGAGCCCACGCTGGACCGCACGCCCCTCGCAGAGCGGTGGGGCGGCTGGTATGTCACCGGCCTGACCGGGCGCCAGACGCACCTGGGCAACCGCAGCATCGACGGCGACCCCACCCTCGCGGCGCTCGACGATGCGCTGCGCAGCAACCTGCGCTCGCTCGAGCAGGTCATCGACACCCGGCCCTACATCACGCCCTTCAGCGATGTCGTGGCGCTGATGGTGCTGGAGCACCAGACGCAGGTGCACAACCTCCTGACGCGGGCGGCTTACAAGTCGCGGGCCCTGCTGCACCGGCTGGAACGCCAGCCCGCGGCGGACAGCCGCCCGTGGACGGATCTGCCGCCACGCACCCAGGCCCTGCTCAAGCCGATGTTCGAGCCGGTCGTCAGGGCGCTGCTGTTTGCCGAGGCGATCGAGTTCAGCGAGCCCCTCAGCGGCACCTCGGGCTTCCAGCAGCGTTTCGCCCGGGAGGGCCCGCTGGATCCCCGCGGCCGGTCGCTGCGTGACCTGGACCTGCAGTCGCGGCTGTTCCGCCGACCACTGAGCTACATGGTGCAGTCCGCGGCTTACCGGCAACTGCCCCGGTACGCGCGCGACTACATCGACGCGCGCATCGAGAACGCGCTGGCCGGGCAGGATCCTGGGCTGGCCGGATCGCGCTGGAGTGTCGCGGAGCGTCGCGAGGCGCTGGAGATCTGGCGGGCCACGGCCGCCAAGGGGAGCTAGAATCGCGTCCCGTGCTGCGCGACCAGATCGAATTTCCACCCCGCCACCTGGCCCTGCGCGAGGACGTCCACCAGTTGGGCGCCCTCGTGGGCGAGATCCTGCGCGAGCAGGGCGACGATGCGCTGTACGACCTGGTCGAGGGTGACCGCGTCACGGCGATCCGCCGGCGGGTGCATGGGGATCCGGACCGTGACCTGCAGTTGCGCGTGGCGGGCCGTCCACCGGCCGTGGCGCGCGACCTCGTGCGCGCGTTCTCCACGTGGTTCCAGGCCGTCAACCTGGCCGAGCGCGTGCACCGCATCCGCCGCCGCCGCGAGTACTTCCGGGCCGACGACGCGCGCGTGCAGCCTGGCGGCGTGGAGGCGGCGCTGACGGCCCTGCACCAGCAGGGCATGCCGCTGCCGGAGGTGCTGGACTTGCTGGGCCGGCTGCGCATCGAACCGGTGCTGGTCGCCCATCCCACCGAATCCGCACGCCGCACGCTGCTGCGCCGCAACCAACGCATGGCCAACGTGCTGCTCGACCGTCTGGATCCTGGCCTTGAGCCACAGGAGCGCCGGCGCCTCTGGCAGCAGATGCGCACCGAACTCACCACCGGCTGGCAGACCGAGGAACATCCGCGGCAGCGGCTGATGGTGGCGGATGAGCGTGAGCACGCCATCTTCCATCTGGCCGAAGTGCTCTACCCGATCGTGCCTGCGTTCTACGAAGAGATCGCGGCGGCACTGGAGAAGCTCTACGGCAGCAGCGTCGCGGACCTTGCCCCGCCCACCATCCTGCGCTTCGGCAGCTGGGTCGGCGGCGACATGGAAGGCGCCCCCGAGGTCCACGCCAAGAGCATCCGCGAGACTTTGCTGCGCCACCAGCAGGTCATCGTCAACGCCTACCACGCAGATTGCCAGGAGCTCTCACAACAGCTCTCGCAGAGCGCCAGCCGCGTCGGCATCAGCCCTGCGCTGGCGCGCCGCATCGAGGAATACCGCGCCATGCTGCCGGGCGCCCAGGCCGTCGCGCCGGCACGCCATGACGTCATGCCCTACCGCAGCTTCTTCGCCCAGGTGTCCGCGCGGCTGCAACTGACCTACGAAGGGCGCGCCGGCCGCTACGAGGACGTGGCGCAGTTCCGCGCCGACCTCGACCTGGCCAGCGACAGCCTGCGTGCCAACCGCGGTGTCCACGCCGGCTACGCCCAGGTGCGGCGCCTTGCCATGCGGGCGCGCACCTTCGGCTTCCATCTGGCCACGCTCGACCTGCGCCAGCACGCCGACGTCCACCACCGGGTACTGGCCCAGGGTTTGGACGATCCGCAGTGGCTGCGGCGCAGTCCGGCCGAACGCCAGTCCTTGCTGCTGGGCATCCTCGCGACGGATCGCGGCCCGACGGGCCGTTTCGATACCGTGGGGCGGCGCACGCTCGGCGTCTTCGACGCCATTGTCCAGGGACGGCATCGCGGTGGCCACGATGCGGTCGGCCTGTATGTCGTCAGCGGTGCGCGCGCGCCGGATGACGTGCTGGCACCGCTGGTGCTGGCCCGCTGGGCCGGGGCTTACGACAAGCGCAGCGGCGAGGTGGCGCTGGACGTGGCGCCGATGTTCGAGTCGCACGATGCCTTGGCCCGGTGCGGCGCCGTGATGCGCGAGTTGCTGGCGGACCCGCAGTACCGCCGGCACCTGGACGCGCGCGGCAAGCGCCAGTGTGTGCTGGTCGGTTACACCCACGGCAGCCGCGACAGCGGGCTGCTGGCCTCGCGGCTGTCCACCTACGACGCACAGCGTTCGCTTGCCGCCACCGTCGAGTCGGCCGACGAGCAGCTCTCGCTCGTGCATGCGCGCGGCGGCAGTCTCTCCCGCGGCGGCATGCGCATCGACCAGGTGCTGCGTTCGGCCCCACCGGACACCGTGCGGGGCGCGCTGCGCCTCACCGAGCAGGGCGAGACGGTGTCGCAGAATTACGGCCTGCAGCCCAATGCCATGCGGACCCTGGAGCGGGCCTTCGGCGCCCTCGCACTGGCCACGGCAACCTGCGACGCGGGCCGTGTCGTGGTCGAGTCGGCGGCCTGCCGGGCCAGCATCGACGTGGCGGCACGCGTCTCGCGCGAGCGCTGGCGCCGCACCGTGATCGACGACACCGGCTTCCACGACTTCTTCCGCGCGGTCACCCCTTTCGACGTGATCGAACGCATGCAGATCGGCTCGCGCGAGGTCTGGGAAGGCGATGCCGAGCGGCCGGGCACGGTGCAGGCCGTGCGTTCAACGCCTTGGGTGTTCGCCTGGTCGCAGTCGCGCCACATGCTGCCTGGCTGGTTCGGCGCTGGCACCGGGCTCGAAGCCGCCGCGGCCCAGCACGGGCTTGCGGTGCTGACCGAGGCCTATGCCGCCTGGCCGTTCTTCACCACCCTCATCGACGATCTCGAAGTGCTGCTGGCGCGCGCTGACCTGCGTATCGCCGCCCACTACGAGGCCTTGGCCAGTGCGCCGCTGCAGCGTTTCGTGCCCGCGCTGCGCGATGAGTACGAACGCAGCGTGGCCCAGGTGCTGGCGATCAAGCAGGCCGGCGAACTGCTCGACACGGACCGCACGCTGCAGCGCGCGATCCTGCTGCGCAATCCCTACGTGGACCCCATGCACCTGATGCAGGTCGACCTGCTGCGCCGCTGGCGTGGCACCGGACGCGAGGACGAGGACCTGTTCAAGGCGCTGCTGGCCAGCGTCAGCGGGATCGCTGCCGGACTGCAGACGACAGGCTGAGGCCGTACACCTCCACGCGCTTGTCCTCGCCGGGCAAGGCGAGGTCACCTTCGTGGGCAAACCCCAGCCTTTCCAGCAGCCGCCGCGACGGCGTGTTGGCCGGCGAGACGATGGCCGCGAGGCGCCGCAGCCCCAGGTCTTCCCGCGCATGATGCAGCACCGCCGTTGCAGCCTCGTACGCCAGCCCCTGGCCACGCCAGGCGGGCAGGAAGGCGAAGCCCAGGTCCACGTCCGGCAGGTAATCACGCTGGATCAGCCCGCACAGGCCAATGGGGACATCACCCTCGCGCAGGGCCACGCGGAACAGCCCGAAGCCGTGCCGTGCAAAGTGCGCCACGGGACCCGCTTGCAGGTAAGCCGCGGCGTCCGCCACGGCATGGATGCCGCGGTCGCCGATGTGCTGCAGGTAGCCGGGCTCGGTCATCAGCTCGAACAGGAAGGGGGCGTCGGCCGCGGTCGGCACTCCCAGCATCAGCCGCGACGTGCAGCGGCTGGCATCCGGCAACTCGATGACCTCGGTCGAGAAGGAGGCGTACCAGCGTTCGCGGCCCACCTGGCGGGCCCGCGCATGCTCCGGGTGGTCGCGCCAGGCGGCAATGCTCGCCGGGTCCGGCCAATAGGAGATCGCTGTTTCCAGGTCCCCTTCGGTGACGGCCTGGAAGCCCAGGCAGCCGCAGTCGCGGCGCGCCAGTTCCCGCAGGTGCTGCGCGGTGCGGAAATAGTCGTCGTCGAGGGCGCGCACCTGCGCCCGGAAGATCACTGCAAACATGCTGCCAACCACTTCCGGTGGAATAACCTGTTGCCCGCCACAGCCTAGCCGCCCCCGCGCCACGGCGGCACAATGCGCTGCTGCCTTGGAGAGCCTGCACCGTGTACCGCTACGATACCCTCGACCAGACGCTCGTCAACGAGCGGGTGGCCCAGTTCCGCGACCAGACGCAGCGGTTCCTCGCCGGCGAGTTGGGCGAGGACGAGTTCCGCCAGCTGCGCCTGCGCAATGGCCTGTACATCCAGCGCCACGCGCCGATGCTGCGCGTGGCCATCCCTTACGGCCTGCTGTCCACGCGCCAGCTGCGCATGCTCGCGCACCTCGCGCGCCGCTATGACAGGGGCTACGGCCACTTCACCACGCGGCAGAACATCCAGTACAACTGGCCGAAGCTCGAGGATGTGCCGGACATGCTCGCGGACCTGGCCACGGTCGAGATGCACGCCATCCAGACCAGCGGCAACTGCATCCGCAACGTTACCGCCGACCACTTCGCCGGCATCTCTCCGGACGAGATCGATGATCCGCGGCCTTACTGCGAAATCATCCGCCAGTGGTCGACGCTGCACCCCGAGTTCAACTTCCTGCCGCGCAAGTTCAAGATCGCCGTGACCGGTTCCCCGGCGGACCGCGCCGCCTCCGAGGTCCACGACATCGGCCTGCACCTCAAGCGCGGTCCGGACGGGCAGGTCGGCTTCGAGGTCCTGGTCGGCGGTGGCCTGGGCCGCACGCCGATCATCGGCAAGGTGATCCGCGACTTCCTGCCGCGCCAGCACCTGCTGTCCTACCTCGAAGCCATCCTGCGCATCTACAACCAGGAAGGCCGTCGCGACAACCTGTACAAGGCCCGCATCAAGATCCTGGTGAAGGCCAAGGGCGAAGAGGCCTTCCGCGCGGCCGTCGAGGCCGAGTGGGCGCAGTTGCGCGACAGCTCGCTCAAGCTCGACGACGCGGAGATCGAGCGCATGCGCGCCTTCTTCGCGCCGCTGCCCTACGAGACGCTGCCGGACATCGACGCCACGGCCGGCCGCGACGCGGCCTTCGTGGCCTGGTACCGCCACAACACGCGGCCACACAAGGTGCCGGGCTACCGCATCGTGCTGGTGTCGCTGAAGAAGCACGGCGAGGCACCTGGCGACATCACTGCCGACCAGATGGATGCGCTCGCCGAGGTGGCGGACCGCCTCAGTTCCGGCCAGGTCCGTTCCACCCACGACCAGAACCTGGTGCTGGGCGAAGTGCGCCAGCAGGATCTGCATGAGTGCTGGCAGGCGCTGGGTTCACTGGACCTCGCCACGCCCAACATCGGCACGCTGACCGACATGATCTGCTGCCCGGGCCTGGATTTCTGCAGCCTCGCCAATGCCGGCTCGATCGGCATCGCCAAGCAGATCCAGCAGCGCTTCGACGACCTGGACCATCTCTACGACCTGGGCCACATCGAGATCAAGATGTCCGGCTGCATGAATGCCTGCGGCCATCATCACGTGGGCCACATCGGCATCCTCGGCGTCGACAAGCATGGCGAGGAGTGGTACCAGATCACCATCGGCGGTTCGGCCAGCGGCACCAGTTCGCTGGGTACCGTCATCGGTCCCTCGGTCGCCAAGGGCGAGGTGGCCAGCACCATCGCCGCGCTGCTGGAGGTCTACCAGGGCCAGCGCACCGAGGACGAGACCTTCCTGGACACCGTGCGCCGTGTCGGCGTGCAGCCTTTCCGCGAGCGGGTGTATGGCTGAAATCCTCAAGAACGGCGCGATCGTCGACAGTCCCTGGGTTGCAGGCACGGTCGCGGACCTGGCTACCGGCGCGCCACTCGTGCTGCCGCTGGCCGATTACCTCGCATGGCGTGCAGGCGCGCCGGCGGCTGCCGATCTGGCACGGGTTGCGGTGTCGCTGCAGCCAGCCGACGATGCGCTGGCCCTGCAGGGGCGGGTGGATGGCCTGCCGCTGGTGGTCGTGGAGTTCCCGGAATTCAAGGAAGGGCGCGGCTACACGCAGGCCCGCCTGCTCCGGGAGCGTCTGGGCTATGCCGGTGAGTTGCGTGCCAGCGGCGCGGTGCGTGTCGACCTGGTCTACCACCTGGCGCGCTGCGGTTTCGACAGTTTCGTGCCGGCACCGGGCGAGAAACCTGCGGCCCTGCTGGCCGAGTTGCAGCGCTTCAGCGTGGCCTACCAGCCCTGTGCCGATGGCTTGACGCAGCCGCGCCGCCGCTACGGCGGCTGACCGCCGCCTGCGGTCGCGCCGGAGCGGCTGCCGCGCTCAGCGCGGCAGCAGTTGCGTCGCGTCGCGGATGACCGCCACCAGCTGGTCGACGTGCGCGGCGGAGTGCGATGCCGACAGGAAGCCCACTTCATAGGCACTCGGCGCCAGGTAGATGCCCTGTTCCAGCGCATGGTGGAACACCGGCCCGAAGGCGGCTCCGGGGTGCTTCTGCATGTCGGCCAGCGAGCGGATCGGCCCCACCGACGGCGGCGCCAGGTACAGCCAGAACAGCGAGCCCACGCGCTGCAGCAGCACGCCGGGCACCGTGGCCATCCCCGCCTCAAGCCGCTGCCCCAGCTGCTCCAGCCGTGCGTACAGCGTGCCGTCCTCCAGCTGCTTGAGCGTGGCCAGGCCCGCGCACATGGCCACGGGGTTCGCGCTCAGCGTGCCGGCCTGGTAGACCGGGCCCACCGGTGCCACCAGCTCCATGTACTGCCGGCGGCCACCATAGGCGCCGACCGGGAAGCCGCCACCAATGACCTTGCCGTAGGTGACCAGGTCCGGTTCGATGCCCAGCAGCCCGGCCGCGCCCTGGAAGCCGACACGGAAGCCGCTGATCACCTCGTCGAAGATCAGCAGCGCGCCGTGCTGGCGGCACAGTTCGGTGAGGCGCAGGAGGTATTCGCGCCGCTGCGGCAGCAGACCGTAGTTGGCCGGCACCGGTTCGATGATGGCGGCGGCGATCTCGCTGCCATGCTGGGCGAAGGCGGCCTCCAGCGTGGCCTCGTCGTCGAGCTTCGCGACCACCGTGCCCGTCAGCGTGGCGCGGTCCAGGCCGGCGCTGTCCGGTGCGCTGGCCTCGGCCAGGCCCGAGCCGGACTTGATCAGCATCGAGTCGGTATGGCCGTGGTAGCAGCCGTCGAACTTGAGGATCTTGTCGCGGCCGGTGGCACCACGTGCCACGCGCAGGGCTGACATCACCGCCTCGGTGCCGGAGTTCACGAAGCGCACCGACTCCACCCAGGGGATGCGCCGTGTGATGAATTCCGCGAGTTCCAGCGAGTAGGGCTCGCAGGTGCCCAGGCTCCAGCCGCGGCCGATGGCCTCGATCGCGGCATCGCGCACGCGGCCATTGCCGTGGCCCAGGATCAGCGGCCCGAAGGCCATGCAGTAGTCGACGTAATTGCGGCCATCGACGTCGGTGATGTGCGCGCCGCTGCCGCCGGTCATGAAGCGCGGCACGCCGCCCACGCCCTTGAAGGCGCGGACCGGGGAGTGCACGCCACCGGGGGAGACGCGCTTGGCACGGTCGAAAAGAGTGCTGGAAGTGCTCATGCGGACAACCATTCGCGCGCATGCCGCGCGCCGTAGCTGATGATCATGGAGGCGCCGGCGCGCACCAGGGCCGTCCAGGCCTCGCGGTGCGCGGCGACGCGGTTGCACAGGCCGGCCTGCGCCAGCAACTCGATGCCGGCGTATTCGCCGCTGACTTCATAGACCGCCCAGGGCTGCGGGAACTGCCGCGACAGGTCGGCCAGGATGTCCAGGTAGGGCATGCCGGGCTTCACCATCAGGATGTCTGCCCCTTCGGCCACATCGCGTTCCACCGACAGCAGGGCATCGCCCGGCCGCGCCGGATCGATCTGGTAGCTGGAGCGGTCGGTCAGGCTGCTGGCCTGCTTGGGTGCCGAGTCTGCAGCGACGCGGAACGGACCGTAGAAATTTGAATGGAACTTGGCGGCGTAGCTCATGAGCACCGTGCGGTCCAGGCCGGCGGCGGCCAGCGAGTCGCGGATGGCGCCGATGCGGCCATCCATCATGTCGCTGGGCGCGACGCAGTCGGCGCCGGCCTGCGCATAGGCGGTGGCCGCGGCAGCCAGTTCCTGCACGCTGGCGTGGTTGTCGAGATGGTCGCCCTCCGGGTTCAGCACGCCGCAATGGCCGTGTACCGTGGAGGAGCACAGGCACACGTCCACAGCCAGCCAGACGTCCTTGCCGAAGCGCTGCTTGATGCGCGCGATCTGGCCGGCATCGAAGGACCAGTCGATGTTGCACTGGCCCTTGCCTTGCGGCACGCCGAACAGCAGGAACTTGCTGACGCCGGCGGCCAGGTCCGACTCGATCTGCCGCAGCAGGCTGTCGGGTGTGTCGCGGTACACGCCGGTGAGTCCCGGCACCTCCTCGCGCGCGGCCAGCCCTTCCACCACGAACAGCGGCTGGATGAACTGTTCCGGCACGGGGCGGAACTCGCGCGTCAAGGCGCGGATGTGCGGGTCCTGGCGCAGGCGCCGCAGGGTGATTCGGCTCATGGGTGGGGCTCCGGGCCGCGCCCGGGGGCGCGCTTGTCGATATGCCGCAATGTTATGAAGTCCGGCCGGAGAATGCACACCCATGTCGACCGCTGAAGCCTTTGCCGACCTCCCCGAGGCGCTCGCCACCAAGGCCCGGGACTCTCTCGCCGTGCTGCGTGCGGCGCAGCAGGCGCACGGCCGCCTGACCTACTCCAACAGCCTGGGCGCCGAGTCCATGGTCCTCACGGACCTGCTCTGGGGCTTCCTGGACGACGTGGACATCTTCAGCCTCGACACCGGCCGCCTGCCGGCGCAGACCTACGAACTGGTGGAGCGCCTCGAGGCGCGCTACGGCCGCCGCCTGCGCCTGGTGTTCCCGGCGGCCGAGGATGTCGAGGCCTGGGTGGCGGCCAACGGCATCAACGGCTTCGTGAACAGCGTCGAGGCGCGCCGCGGTTGCTGCCACGTGCGCAAGGTGCTGCCCTTCCGCCGTGCCGTCGCCGGCTTCGGCGCCTGGATCACCGGCGTGCGCCGCGAGCAGTCCGCCACGCGCGCGCAGGCCGTCACGGTCGAGTTCGATGCCGGCAACGGCCTGCACAAGGTCAGTCCGCTGCTGGAGTGGACGCACCAGGACGTCTGGGCCTACATCCGGCTGCGCAAGCTGCCCTACAACCCGCTGCACGACCGCGGCTACCCGAGCATCGGCTGCGCGCCCTGCACCCGCGCCATCGAGCCCGGCGAGGACAGCCGCGCCGGCCGCTGGTGGTGGGAAAACACCGGCAACAAGGAATGCGGCCTGCATCCTTCCTCGCGCGGGCATGGACTATCTTCCGCTCTTCTTTGACCTGCGCGACGTGCCGGTGACGGTCGTCGGCGGCGGTGTCGTCGCCCAGCGCAAGGCCGGCCACCTGCTGGAGGCCGGCGCGCGCGTGACGCTGGTGGCGCCGCAGCTCACCTCCGCGCTGCAGGACTGGGTCGCCGCCGGGCGCGTCGGGCATCTGCCGCAGGCCTTCACGCCCGCGACGCTGGAGGGTGCGCGGCTGGTCATCGGCGCCACCGACGACGAAGCCGTCAACGAGGCGGTCTCCCAGGCGGCCCGCGCCCGCAACCTCTGGGTCAACGTCGTCGACGATGTGGCCCGCTCGCAGTTCATCTTCCCGGCGATCATCGACCGCTCGCCGCTCATCGTCGCCGTGGGCACGGCGGGCAGCTCGCCCTCGCTGGCGCGCCGCGTGCGCGCGCAGATCGAAAACCTGCTGCCGGCACGCCTGGGCCTGCTGGCCGCGCTGGCCGCGCGCTGGCGCGGCCGTGTGAAGCAGGCCCTGCCCGGGCTGCCGCAACGGCTCGCCTTCTGGGAGGCCTTTCTCGACAGCCCGGCGGCGGCGCGGCTGCTCGCCGGCCAGGCCGCGGAGGCCGAGGCGGAAGCGGCGCTCGAGGGCGCTGTGGCCTCTGTTGCCGCCGGAGAGCAGTTGGGCCGCGGCGAGGTGTTCCTCGTCGGCGTCGGTCCCGGCGATCCGGACCTGCTGACGATCCGGGCGCAGCAGTGCCTGCAGCGCGCCGACGTGCTGTTGCATGACCGGCTGGTGCCGCAGGCGATCCTCGACCGCGCGCGGCGCGACGCCGAACGCGTCGACGTCGGCAAGGTCGTCGGCAGCCACGCCGTCACCCAGGCGCGCATCAACGAACTGCTGCTGGACTACGCGCGGCGCGGGCTGCGCGTGGCACGCGTGAAGGGTGGCGATCCTTTCGTGTTCGGCCGCGGCGGTGAAGAGCTGGCCGTGTTGCAGGCCGCGGGCATTCCCGTCACGGTCGTGCCGGGCATCACCGCGGCCTTGGGCGCGGCCTCGGCCTGCGGCATTCCGCTGACGCACCGCGGGCTGTCGCAGTCGGTGACCTTCGTGACCGCCACCGGCGCCAATGCCGGCACGCTGGACTGGCGTGCCCTGGCCCAGCCCGGGCAGACCGTCGTGTTCTACATGAGCGCACTGCAACTGGGACACATCGTCGAGCGCCTGCGTGCCCATGGCCTGTCGCCGCAGCACCCGGCCGCACTCGTCGAGCAGGCCACCCGGCCGGGCCAGCGGCGGCTGCAGGCGACGCTCGGCAGCCTCGAAACAGTGGCCACGGCGGCAGGGGGCCTGCGGTCGCCGACGCTGCTGGTCGTCGGCGAGGTCACGCGGCAGCCGCACAGTGACAACGGACAAGCAAGGGGTGAGAGCAATGTCGATCCGTGAAGGCTTCGTGGATGCCGTAGGCAACACGCCGCTGCTGCGGCTGGCCGGCCTGAGCCGGGAGACCGGCTGCGAGATCCTCGGCAAGGCCGAGTTCATGAACCCCGGCGGTTCGGTGAAGGACCGCGCGGCCAAGTGGATCATCCTCGATGCCGAGCGGCGCGGCCTGCTGCGTCCGGGCGGCACGGTGGTCGAGGGCACCGCCGGCAACACCGGCATCGGCCTCGCGCACCTGTGCCTGGCGCGGGGCTACAGCTGCATCATCTACATGCCGGACAACCAGTCGCCCGAGAAATACCGCCTCATCGAGTCGCTCGGGGCCGAAGTGCGCAAGGTGCCTGTGGTGCCCTACAGCAACCCGATGCAATACCAGCACCAGGCCGGCCGGCTGGCGCAGGAACTGCCCAACGCGGTGTGGTCCAACCAGTTCGACAACACCGCCAACCGCCGCGCGCATTTCGAGTCCACCGGGCCGGAGATCTGGGCCCAGACCGAGGGACGCGTCGATGCCTTCGTCGCGGCCTGCGGCACCGGCGGCACGCTCGCCGGCACGGCGGAGTACCTGAAGTCGCGCAAGGCCGGCGTGCTGACGGTGCTGGCCGATCCGCCGGGCAGCAGCCTCTACGAGTTCGTCACCCACGGCGAGGTGAAGGCCACCGGCAAGGGCTCCATCACCGAGGGTATCGGCATCGCCCGCGTCACCGCCAATTTCAAGGACGCGCCGGTGGACCGCGCGCTGCACGTCGAGGATGCCGAGACGGTCCACCATGTGTACCGGTTGCTGCACGAGGAGGGCCTGTTCCTCGGCAGCACCTGCGGCATCAACGTCGCGGCCGCCGTGCGCCTGGCACGCGAACTGGGGCCGGGACACACCATCGTCACCATCCTCTGCGACGGTGGCGCCAAGTATGCGCAGCGTCTCTATGACCAGACCTGGCTGCAGGAGAAAGGCCTGCTCGAGGCGGCCCAGTCCGGCATCGAGGCGGCACGCCGCGCGCGCGCCGCCACCTGAACGGACGGGAACGTGAATCCTGAATTCCCGCTGGCCGGCCTGCTGGTCGGCATCATGGTGGGCGCCACCGGCGTCGGTGGCGGTGCCGTCATGACGCCGCTGCTGGTGCTGGTGCTGGGCGTGGCGCCGACCACCGCGGTCGGCACCGACCTGCTCTACGCCTCCATCACCAAGCTGTTCGGGGCCGGCACGCACAGCCTGCAGGGACGCGTGGACTGGCAGGTGGTGCGCTGGCTGGCGCTGGGCAGCCTGCCCACCGCGGCTGCCACCCTGGCCTGGTTGCATCAGGCGGGTACGGGCGGGCCGTCGCCCGGATTGCTCATCACCATGCTGGGTGTCGTGCTCATGCTCACGGCGGTGGCCATCGTCGCGCTACGCTGGCTGTCCGGTCCGCGTGCCCGCTGGCGCTATGTGGGCCTGCCTGGTGACAGCCCCTGGCTGCCGAGCCTCGCCATCCTCGGCGGTTCGGTGCTCGGTTTCCTGGTCACCTTCACCTCGATCGGCGCAGGTTCGCTGGGTGTGGTGATGATGCTGCTGCTGTTTCCCATCCGGCTTCCGGCGGCGCGGCTGGTGGGTACGGACCTGGCGCATGCCATCCCGCTGGCGCTGGTGGCCGGCGCGGGCCACATCTTCCTTGGCAACGTCGACTTCGCCCTGCTCGGCCAATTGCTGGTCGGCTCGATACCGGGCGTCTGGATCGGCGCGCATTTTGGCGGCAAGCTGCCTGAGACGGCGCTGCGCATCGCGATCGCAACGGTGCTGGGCATCGTCGGTTTCAAGCTCGTGTTCTGAACTCCTCCACGGACGGACTGTCCTAGCTCCCCATGCAGAACTTTTTCGCCAAGCCGGTCATCCGGCGTATGACGTGGGCGGTCCTGGCCGCCGTGTTGGCCTATGGCGCCTGGGCCTGGTTCGGGCGGGACAAGGGACCCGACATCACCTACGAGACCGCGCCCATCGAACGCGGCGCGGTCGAAAAGGCGATCAGCTCCTCAGGCTCGGTCGCCGCGCTGGTCACCGTCGACGTCGGTTCGCAGATCTCCGGCCAGATCGCCGAGCTGCAGGCCGACTTCAACAGCCCGGTGAAGAAGGGCGACCTGCTCGCCGTCATCGACGCGCAGACCTACCGCAGCCGTGTCGCCTCGGCCGAGGCCGAGCTCGCCGTGGCCACGGCCAATGTCGGATCGCAGCAGGCGAACCTGCGCAAGGCGCAGACCACGCTGGCGCAGGCCGAGCGGGACTACCAGCGCCAGCAGCAGCTGGCCGAGCGCTCGCTGGTGTCGGCCAGCCAGGTGGAGACCGGCCTGAAGACGGTCGAGCTCGCCCGCAGCGACCTCGACATCGCGCAGGCGCAGGTCAAGAACGCCGAGGCCGCGTTGCGCACGCGCCGTGCCCAGCTCGACCAGGCGCGCATCGACCTGTCGCGCACCGAGATCCGCTCCCCCATCGATGGCGTGGTCATCAAGCGCGCCATCGACCGCGGCCAGACCGTGGCCGCCAGCCTGCAGGCGCCGGTGCTGTTCCAGATCGCGCAGGATCTCTCGCGGATCCAGATCGAGGCCAAGGTGGACGAGGCCGACATCGGCGCCATCAAGCCGGAGGACACGGCCACCTTCACGGTCGATGCCTTCCCCGACCAGACCTTCCAGGGCCGCGTCGCCCAGGTGCGCATGGCGGCCAACACCGTGCAGAACGTGGTCACCTACAGCGTGATGGTGCAGGCGATGAACCCGCGGCAGATGCTGCTGCCGGGCATGACCGCCAACGTGCGCATCGTCACCGACCGGCGCGAGAACGTGCTGCGCGTGGCCAACGATGCGGCCCGCTTCCAGCCCGGCGGTGCCCGCGGTGCGGCGGCCGGCGCGCCGGGCGCTGGTGGTTTCGGCGGTGGCGGACCTGGCGGCGGCAACGGTGGCTTCGCCGCGCAGAACGCGCAGATGGCCAAGGAGCTGGGCCTGACGCCCGAGCAGCAGGAGAAGCTCGACGAGGGCCGCCGGCAACTGTTCGAGCAGATGCGGGCACAGAACCAGGGGGGTGGCCTCGGCGGCGGTGCCGGCGGGCCCGGCGCCTTCTTCAACCCCCAGCAGGGCCAGGCCATGCGTGCCCGCTTTGACAACCTCATGCGCAGCGTGCTCACGCCCGAGCAGATGACGAAGTGGGAGGCGATGCGCAGCCAGCGCGGCAACGGCGGCGGCAACCGCAGCCGGCCCGGCACCCTGCACACGCTGGATCGCGACATCCCGAAGCCGCACGACGTGCGCCTGGGCCTGGCCGACGACCGCTACACGGAGCTGGTCGACGCCGGCGACCTGAAGGAAGGCGACCTCGTGGTGGTGCGCTCGCGCACCGAGGTCCGCAAATGACGACCGTGGCCGCGCCGGTCGTCGCCGCGCGCGGTCTCGGCAAGGTCTATGACCTCGGCGAGCAGCAGGTGCACGCGCTGCGCGACGTGAGCTTCGAGATCCAGCACGGCGAATTCGTCGCCATCATGGGCCCGTCCGGTTCCGGCAAGTCGACACTGATGAACATGATCGGTGCGCTGGACGTGCCCAGCCGCGGCCAGCTGCTGATCGATGGCACCGACATCGGCACGCTGTCGCGCGACGAGCTGGCCCGCCTGCGCAACAAGACGATCGGCTTCGTGTTCCAGCAGTTCAACCTGCTGGCGCGCACCAGCGCGCTCGACAACGTGAAGCTGCCGCTGACCTACGCCGAGCCGCGGCCGGCGGACCCGGACGCGCTGGCGCGGCGCTGCCTCGAACAGGTCGGGCTGGCCAGCCGCATGGACCACGTGCCCTCGCGCCTGTCCGGCGGCCAGCAGCAGCGCGTCGCCATCGCCCGGGCGCTGGTCAACTCGCCCAGCCTCATCCTCGCCGACGAGCCCACCGGTGCGCTCGACAGCGCCACGTCGCTCGAGATCCTGCAGCTCTTCGAGGAACTCAACCGCCAGGGCATGACCATCATCATGGTGACCCACGAACTGGACGTGGCGGCCCACGCGCGCCGCCTGCTGCGCGTGAAGGACGGCCGCATCGTCGAGGACGGGCCGCCACCACGCCTGGAGCATGCCGCATGACGCTGGCAGAGTTCATCGGCACGGCCGTCATCGCCCTGCGCCGCAACGTCATGCGCAGCGTGCTCACCACGCTGGGCATCATCATCGGCGTCGGCAGCGTCATCGTCATGTCCGCCATCGGCAGCGGCGCCAGCCGCGAGATCGAGAAGCAGATCGCCAGCCTCGGCACCAACCAGCTGACGATCTTCCCCGGTGCGATGAACGTGGGTGGCCGCCGCGGTGGCATGGGTTCCGCGCCACCGCTCACCGAGAAAGACCTGCGCGCACTGCGCGAGACCGTGCCCGGCATCAAGGCCGTCGCCGGCAACATGAACAACTCGGCCACGGTGGTGGTGGGCAACAGCAACTGGGTGACGCAGGTCAATGGCGCCACGTCCGACATCCAGGAAGTGCGCGACTGGCCGGTGGCCGCCGGGCGCTACTTCGACGCCGTGGAGGAGCAGGGGCGCCGCAAGGTGGCCTTGATCGGTTCCACCGTCGCGCGCGAGCTGTTCGGCGCCGCCGATCCGGTCGGCACCACCATCCGCCTGAACAACGTGCCCTTCGACATCATCGGTGTGCTGTCCACCAAGGGCCAGGCCGGTGGCCGCGACCAGGACGACGTGGTGCTGGTGCCGCTGTCCACGGCGCGCTCGCGCCTGATGGGCCGCGTCCGCGTTCCGGACGAGGTGGGCCAGCTGCTGGTGCGCGTCGACGACGGCTACGACCTCGCCGAGGTGCAGGCCGACATCGAGCGTGTGTTGCGCCAGCGGCGGCGCATCGGCGCCGACCAGCCGGACAACTTCATGGTGCGCAACTTCGCCGAGTTCCTGGCCACCGCCAGCGCCACCCAGCAGACGCTGGGCCTGCTGCTGGCCTCCACCGCCGCGATCTCGCTGCTGGTGGGTGGCATCGGCATCATGAACATCATGCTGGTGTCGGTCACCGAGCGCACCCGCGAGATCGGCCTGCGCATGGCCATCGGCGCGCGGCCGGGCGACATCCTCGGCCAGTTCCTCACCGAGGCCGTGCTGCTGTGCATGGCCGGGGGGCTGCTGGGCCTGGTGCTGGGCGTGGGCATCGCGCTGGCGGTGTCCTGGCTCATCGGCTGGTCGGTATACATCAGCCCGGCCATCGTGCTGGTGGCCATCGCGGCGTCGGCCGGCGTCGGCATCCTGTTCGGCTACATGCCCGCGCGCCGCGCCTCGCAGCTCAACCCCATCGAGGCCCTGCGCTACGAATGAACACCGCGACCACTCCGCTGCCTTCCCCCTGGAGCCCCGGACTGCTGGCCGGCATCGCCGCGGTGCTGGCGACGGGTGGCCTGACCCTGCTGGCCAAGTACCAACTGGTGGAACCGCAGGCCGTCGCCGCGGCCTGCGAGGCCGGCGGCGGCCCCGCACTGGCCTGTGCCTTGCGCCATGCCGTGGTCATGCTGTTCGTGAAGAACCTCGCCGGCACCGCAGCGACGCTGCTCGGCCTGCTGGCGACGTTCACGCGGTCGTCGTTGCTGGCGTTTGCCGCGCTGTGCTGCGGCCTCGCCAGCATGTTGCTGTACCGTTTCGACGCGGCCGTGGTCGGCGTGCTACTGGCCTTGCTGGTCGTCGCCCGCAACGCGGCGGCCGTGCAGCGGCCACAGCACCGCAAAGGCCAGCAGCAGGCCTGAGGCGCCCATCGCCAGCGACTGCAGGTTCAGCGGGCCCTCGAGGGCCATGAACACCAGGCTGCCCAGCGCCACCACCCAGGCCAGCACCGCCTCTTCGGCCTGCCCACGCCAGCCCGCCATGGCGGTGTCCGTTGGTGTTCGCGCGGCGGCACGCTGCAGCAATGCGATCGCCGGCAAGACGTAGAAGACCACCGGGAAGCCGCGGTAGCGCCCGTCGAGCGCCAGGCCCAGCGCCACGTGGGCGGCCCCGGCCAGCACGATGAAGCGCAGCAGGCCCGCCAGCCGGTGCTGCGGCAGGCGGCTGCCGTCGAGCGGCCGGCGCCGGTCCAGGCTGGCCAGCAGACTGCCGACGCCCGCCGGCGCGGCCGGTTCCTGCCAGCGCAGGACGGTCTTGGCGAACAGCAGGCTGCCAGCCAGCCAGAGCAGGGCGAGCACGCCCGCTTCCACCGTGCTGCGGCTGGCGGCCAGGGCGTAGTCCCATTGCCAGGGCAGCAGCAGGCCCAGCGCCGCGCCGCCCAGCGCGGCCACCGGCAACGTCGTTGCGCCGCGCCAGCGCGACCCGCGCGCCAACGCCAGCAGCAGCAGGGCGCCAGCCACCCCCGCCGCGGGACCACGCCACCAGCGGGTGTCGGCGGTGACCAGGCCCTGCAACGGGAACTTCGGCGTGAGATCGGCGGTGTAGAGGCCCCAGTGTCCGCCGACGGTGCCTTCCTGGCCGCGCTTCCAGGCCTGGTCGAAGGCCTCGATGAGGTTGTAGGGCGCACCCTCGCGGCGGGCCCAGTCGGTGAACTCGCGCAGGAAACGCGCCTGGTTGAGCGTCCCCGGCACGGCGTCCTCGCGCTGGCGTCCGGCGCTGGGCCAGCCGGTCTCGCCGATGAACAGCCGCTTGTCCGGGAAGGTCACGCGTGCCTCGCCCCACATCTCTGCGGTATGCCGCAGGGCAGCGTCGATGCCGCTGGGTTCGTTTTCCCAGTAGGGCAGCAGGTGGATCGTGAGGTAGTCCACCGCATGCTGCAGCTGCGGGTTGGTGCGCCAGAAATCCCAGACGTCCGCGTAGGTCACCGGCAGGTCGGTGGCGTCGTTCACTTGCCGCAACAGCGGTTCGAGCTGTGCGGCGGTGAGCTCGCGCCGCAGCAGCACTTCATTGCCGACGATGATGCCGTCGATGACATCGCCGGCCGCCGCCGCCACCGCCAGCCCCCGCTCGATCTCACGCTGGTTGTGCAGCGGGTCGCTGCCGATCCACAGGCCCAGCAGCACCCGCAGCCCCAGCTCCCGCGCCACCTCCGGCACCGCGTCCATGCCGTTGTTGACCGAATAGGTGCGCACGCAGCCGAAGCGCGGCGCCAGCACTGCCAGCTCGCGGCGGATCTGCTCCCGCGGGATGCGCGTGTCGGCGCGCATCGGCTCGTCGCGTGGTGGCGTGTACGAGGCACATTGGAAGCGCCCGTCGGGCGCATCGACCAGATCGACCGGCCGACCCTGCCAGGCCCACAGGGCGAGCAGCAGCGGAACCAGCAGGACAAGCAGCAGGCGTGCGTGCGGACGTTGCATGGCGCAGCAGTCTAGCGGATGCGGCTATGCTGCGCCGATGGCAAACCTGCTCGCCGGCACCCCGGGCACCGTATCGCTCACGGTCGGCCTGCTGGTGCTTTCCAACATCTTGACGATCAGGAGTCCCGCGTGACCACTGCCATCCATCGCCGCGTCGCCGCGCTGCGCGCCGGCACAGACCCCAGCTGCATCGCGCGCCTGCCGGGCGGCTGGGCCGTGTTCGGCGAGCAGCAGTTCCTGCGCGGCTATGCGCTGCTGCTGCCGGATCCGGTCGTGGGCACGCTGAACGAGCTTGCTGGCGCGGCGCGCACCGCTTTTCTTGCCGACATGGCCCGCCTCGGCGATGCCGTGCTGCAGGCCACCGGCGCGCTGCGCATCAACTACGCGATGTTCGGCAATGTCGAGCCGGCGCTGCACGCGCACGTCGTGCCGCGCTACGCGGACGAGCCTCCGGCGCTGGCCACGGCCCATCCCTGGATGTATGACTGGGCCGCCGCGCCACGCTTTGATGCCACGGCGGATGCCGCGCTGCTGCAGGCGGTGCGCCGCGCGCTGGACCAGCCGGCCTAGACGTCCCCGGCCCCCAGCCAGGCGACCAGCAGCCGCGGTGCATAAGGGCGTCGCAGCTGCCGGGCCAGCGTGACCGCAGCCGCATCGCCCTCGACCAGCGGCACCAGCGTCGGCGGGTCGAGCAGGCCGCGCAGCACGGCCAGCAGGCCGGTGTGCTGTGCCGGCTGTGCGAGCAGGGCGGGCCAGGCCGCCAGCACCGTGCGTTCCGCGGCCTGCAGCCAGCGCGGCTGCTGGCGCAGGCTGCCCAGTTGCAGCAGCGCACTGGCCGCCAGCGCATTGCCGCCGGGCTGCGGTTCGTCGGCCATGCGCCGCAGGCGCAGTGCTGGCGCGGCCGGGCCCGCAACGCCGGTGAAGAAGCCGCCGCGCGCCGTGTCTTCGAAGCGCGCCAGCATCTGGTCCGCAAGCTGGCCGGCCCAGGCGAGGTCGTCGCGGCCGGGGCGCAGGGCACACAGCGCCAGGCTGGCATGGATCAGCGCGGCGTGGTCGTCGAGACTGGCGTCGATGACGCGGCCACCACCGTCCGCGACACTGAAGGCCAGCAGGCGGTCCGTCAGCCAGTGCTCGCGCCGCAGACGCGCAAAGGCGGCATCCGCCGCGACCGCGCAGTCGTCGCGGTCCAGCGCGCGCGCTGCGCTGGCCAGCGCCTCCACCGCCAGCGCATTGCCGGCCGTTGCACAGCGCCCGTCCTGGCATTGCGGCAGCTCACCGAGGCCGACACGGAAGCCGCCATCGTCGCGCCGCAGCGTCTGCAGCAGGAAATCCGCCACGCCCCCGGCAACGTCCGCGAAACGCGCCTCGCCAGTGGCCTGCCAGGCCCGCGTGTACAGCGCCAACAGCGCCGCATTGTCGGCGAGCAGCAGACCGCCCTGCGGGGCGGACCAGCCGGGGCCGAGGGCGCAATGCGCGAAGCCGCCGTTGTCCTGCTGCAGGCCGCTGCCGGCCATCCGGGTGAGCGCGAGGCTGGCGAGGTAGAGCGCCGGCAGGTCCGGCTCAGGCGTTGCGGCACTGTCGTGCCAGTGCCGCAACAGGAAATCGATGCGCTGCGGCTGTGCGAAACGCGGCGAGCCAGCCCAACCCCCGTGCAGCGCGTCCGTCGTGGCCTCGAGCTGGCGACGTGCGCCGTCGAGCGGAAGGCGGTCCAGCCTCAGGACTGCCGCAGGTCCTGCGCCTTCCACATGGTGCAGCGCCTCGCGCAGCATGGCGTCCTGCGACTGGCGCAGGCGGGCCTGTTCGCGCGCGAACTGCGCCGCCTTGTGCAGCACCGTGCCAAGGGCGGGCAAGCCACCCGCTGCCTGGGCCGGGAAGTAGCCGCCGCTGAACCATGGCAGCCGCGAGTCCGGGTCCACGCACAACAGCAGCGGCCAGCCGCCGGGCTCGCGCGTGAGCAGTTGGTGGGCGACCTGGCAGAAGTGGTCGAGGTCGGGTTGCTCGTGGCGGTCCACGCGCACCGGCAGGTAATGTTCCTGCACGAAACCGGCCAGGGCGCTGTCCGCGTGCAGTTGCCGCGCCATGTCGCGCGCACCGGGATTGGCCGGGTCGCCGATGAGCAGCAGCAGTGTGCGCCCGCAGCGCGCAGCCCGTGCGAGCACCTCGGGTTCCCAGCGCTGCCAGTCGAAGGGCGCGCCGCCACTGCCATCGTCAAGCCGCGTCATTCAATGCCGATCCCAGTACACTGCGCGGCACTATACGCAACCCTCCGGCCCGCAAACATGACTGCAACGAGTGCCGCGGCACTGCCCGTGCTCCGGCTGAGGCGCCATGAAGACAAGCGCCTGCGCGCCGGCCACCTCTGGATCTACTCCAACGAGGTCGATACCACGGCCACTGCGCTGACCGCCTTCAGCGCGGGAGACCTGGTGCGCGTCGAATGCTCGCGCGGCCAGCCGCTGGGCATTGCGACCCTGAATCCGCACACGCTGATCTGCGGCCGCCTGCTGTCGCGCGACGCCGCGCTGCTGCCGGATGCCGCCTTCTTTGCCGGCCGCCTGCGGCGCGCGCTGGCGCTGCGCGAGCGGCTGTACACGGACCGCTGCTACCGGCTGGTGTTCGGTGAAGCCGATGGCCTGCCGGGGCTGGTCCTCGACCGCTTCGGCAGCGTCGTGGTCGGACAGTTGGCCACCGCCGGCATGGAGCGCCTGCGACCGGTCATCGAGGCCGCCCTGCGCGAGGTCCTCGACCCGCAGTGCCTGGTCTGGAAGAACGACACCTCGGCCCGCGACCTGGAACAGTTGCCGCGTGGCGTCGAAGTGGCCTGGGGCGAGGCGCCGGCGCAGGTCGAGGTGGTCGAGCAGGGGCTGCGCCTCGCGGCACCCTTGGCCGGTGGCCAGAAGACCGGCTGGTTCTATGACCAGGCCGCCAACCGCGGGATGCTGGCACGGCTCATGCCGCGCGGCGCCCGCGTGCTGGATGTCTGCAGCTATGTGGGCGGCTGGGCCTGTGTCGCACTCGCCCGTGGTGCCGCGGCCGCCGACTGCGTCGATGCCTCGCAGCCGGCGCTGGACGCCGCGCGCGCCAACGCGCAGGCGAACGGCTTCGACGTGGGCCTGCATCGCGGCGATGCCTTCGACGTGCTGGCCGCGCTGCAGTCGGCCGGTGAACGCTATGACGTGGTGGTGGTGGATCCGCCGGCCTTCATCAAGCGCCGCAAGGACCTGCCGCAGGGCGAGGCGGCCTACCGCAAGCTGAACCTGCTGGCCCTGCGGCTGCTCGGCGATGATGGTCTGCTGGTCAGCTGCTCCTGCTCCTTCCACCTGCCGGCCGACAGCCTGCCGACCCTGTTGCAGTCCGCGGCGCGGGCCGCCGGGCGCGACCTGCAAGTGCTGGCCTTCGGCGGCCAGGGGCCGGACCATCCCGTGCATCCGGCCATCCCCGAAACCCGTTATCTCAAGGCCGTGTTCGCGCGCGCCACGCGCGCGGACTGATCGGCTGCACCGGCAACGGCTATCATCGCGCCATGATCGATTACCCGCAGATCGACCCCGTCGCCCTCCAGCTCGGTCCGCTCAAGGTCCACTGGTACGGGATCATGTACGTCATCGGCTTCGGCATCGCCTGGTGGCTGGCCCGTCGCCGCGCTGCCTTGCCGCAGAGCACCTGGACGCCGACCGAGGTCGATGACCTGGTGTTCTGGGCCATGGTCGGCGTCATCGCCGGTGGCCGCATCGGCTACGTGCTGTTCTACGGCATGGACTTCTGGCGCGTCGACCCCTGGTACCCGCTGCGCGTGCAGGGCGGGGGCATGTCCTTCCACGGCGCGCTGCTGGGCGTGTTCCTGGCGCTGGCCTGGTTCTCGCGCCAGCGCAAGCGGCACTTCCTCGATGTCATGGACTTCACCGCCGTGCTGCCGGGCCTGGGCATCCTCGCCGGCCGCTTCGGCAACTTCATCAACGGCGAGTTGTGGGGCGCGCCGACCACGCTGCCCTGGGGCGTGCGCCTGACAGACCCCTACACGGGTGAGACGGTGGTGCGCCACGCCTCGCAGCTCTACGAAGGCCTGCTTGAGGGCCTGGGCCTGTTCCTGCTGCTGTGGTGGTACTCCGCGCGGCCCCGTGCCCGCGGCATGGTGCTCGGCCTGGGCCTGGTGTGGTACGGCGCCGGCCGCATCGCGGTGGAATTCGTGCGCCTGCCGGATGCGCACATCGGCTACCTGGCCGGTGGCTGGGTCACGCAGGGCATGCTGCTCACGCTGCCGATGGTGCTCGCCGGCCTGTGGCTGCTGTGGCGCGGCCACAGCGCGCCGGTCCCCACGGGCAACCTGCGCGCGGCCTGATGGACGCGTACCTGGCCCTGCTGCGTGAGGTGAAGGAGGGCGGCCTGCGCAAGGCGGACCGCACCGGCACCGGCACGCTGTCGGTGTTCGGGCGGCAGCTGCGCTTCGACCTGCGCGCCGGGTTCCCGCTGGTCACCACCAAGCGCGTGCACATCCCGTCGCTGGTGCATGAGCTGCTGTGGTTCCTGCGCGGCGAGACCAATACGCGCTATCTGCGCGAGCACAACGTGACCCTCTGGGATGAGTGGGCCGATGCCGACGGCGAGCTCGGTCCGGTCTACGGCCGCCAGTGGCGCGCCTGGCGCTGTGCCGATGGCCGCGTCATCGACCAGATGCAGCAGCTGGTCGACACGATCCGCCGCGATCCGGACTCGCGCCGCCTGCTGGTCAGTGCCTGGAACGTGGGCGAGCTCGAGCAGATGGCGTTGCAGCCCTGCCACGTGCTGTTCCAGTTCCACGTTGCCGCGGGGCACCTGTCCTGCCAGCTCTATCAGCGCAGCGCAGACCTGTTCCTTGGCCTGCCGTTCAACATCGCGTCCTACGCGCTGCTCACCCACATGGTGGCGCAGCAGTGCGACCTGCTGCCCGGCGAGTTCGTCTGGAGCGGCGGCGACTGCCACCTCTACCTCAACCACCTCGCGCAGGCCGGGCTGCAGCTCGCCCGCCAACCCTATCCGTTGCCGCGATTGCAGATCCGGCGCCGGCCGCCCAGCCTGTTCGACTACCACGCGGAGGACTTCGAGTTCATGAACTACCAGCATCACCCGGCCATCAAGGCGCCGGTGGCGGTCTGACATGGCCAAGGCACGCAAGAAGGAAGAACCCACCAAGCCGGCGCCGGATCCGACGCTGCCCAATCCCTGGTACGTCGTGCGCAAGTCGAAGGTGCATGGCAGCGGCTGCTTCGCCCGCAAGGCGATCCCCAAGGGCACGCGCATCGCCGAGTACGTCGGTGACCGCATCACCTGGGACCAGGCCGACAAGCGCTACGAAGGCTTCGACGTCAACGACAACCACACCTTCCTGTTCATCGTCGACAAGAAGACGGTGATCGACGGTGGCGTGGGCGGCAACGACGCCAAGTACATCAACCACTCCTGCGACGAGAACTGCACCTCCACGGTCGAGGCCAAGCGCGTGTTCATCGACGCGGCCCGCGACATCAAGAAGGGCGAGGAGCTCGGCTACGACTACCAGATCGGCCGCGACAAGAGCGACCCGCCGAACGTCGACGAGATCTACGCCTGCCGCTGCGGCTCGCCCAAGTGCCGCGGCACCATGCTGTGGCCGCCCAAGCGTCCCAAGCCGCGCAAGAAGAAGCGCAGCGCGGCCGCCAAGTCCAAGGGCACGGCGCTGAAGCGCGGCAAGAAGCTGGCGAAGAAGGCCGCGAAGAAGACGGTTGCCGGGAAGAAGGTTGCCAGGAAGGCCGCCAAGAAGAAGTCCGCGCGCAAGACCGCGGGGAAGACCGCCCGGCGTTGAGCCGGCGCGGCAAGGGCATGAGCAGCACGATGGGCGAGGGCGGCGCACGGTTTTCCGGCGCCGCCACCTTGGGGGCCTTGGGCATTGTCTACGGCGACATCGGCACCAGTCCGCTGTACGCCTTCAGCACGGCGGTGGACGTCGCCTCGCCCGGCGTGCACGACCCTGCCGTGGTGCTGGGCGTGCTGTCGCTGGTGTTCTGGAGCCTGCTCGTGGTCATCACGGGCAAGTACATCACGCTCATGCTGCGTGCCGACAACCAGGGCGAGGGCGGCATCCTGTCGCTGTTCGCGCTGGTGCAACGGCAGTCCAGCATCGCCGGGCGGCTGCGCAAGACCATCATCGTGCTGGCCGTGCTGGGCGCGGCGCTGTACTACTGCGACGCGCTGATCACCCCGGCCATCTCCGTGCTCAGTGCCGTCGAGGGCCTGGCACTGCTGGACCCGGCGATGGAGCAGTCCGTGGTGCCGGTCACGCTGGTGGTGCTGGTGCTGCTGTTTTCCATCCAGCGTTATGGCACGGCACGGGTCGGCAGCCTGTTCGGCCCGGTCATGCTGCTGTGGTTCACCACGCTGGCCGTGACGGGCCTCATGGCCCTGCGCGAGCATCCGCAGGTGCTGGTCGCCGTCAACCCGGTCTGGGCCGTCGAACTGCTGGCCACGCACCCCTTCGTGGCGCTGGCCATCGTCGGCGCCATGTTCCTGGCGCTGACCGGCGGCGAAGGCCTCTACGCCGACATGGGCCACTTCGGCCGCATCCCCGTGCGCGTGGCCTGGCTGGGCATCGTCTGGCCGGCGCTGCTGCTCAACTACTTTGGCCAAGGTGCCCACCTGCTGGCCAACCCGGGGCCGCCGCAGAAGCTGCTGTTCCAGTTGGTGCCCGAAGCCTGGCTGCCTGCCTTGGTCATCCTCGCCACCTGTGCCACCGTGATCGCCTCCCAGGCGGTCATCACCAGCGCCTTCAGCATGACGCGCCAGGCCGTGCAGCTCGATTTCCTGCCGCGCATGCGCGTGCTGCAGACGTCCGAAACGGAGGCCGGGCAGATCTACGTGCCCGTCGTCAACACCGTGCTGATGGTGGCCGTGGCCGTCTTCGTCATCGGCTTCGGCTCCTCCGAAGCACTGGCCGGGGCCTACGGCGCCGCCGTGGCCGGCACCATGCTGATCACGACCACGCTGGCCGCAATCCTGGCCGCCACCGCCTGGCAGTGGCCACGGTGGCGCCTGGTGCTGGTGTTCGGTCCGCTGGCCCTGCTCGACCTGGTGTTCGTCAGCGGCAACGTCGCCAAGATCTGGGACGGCGCCTGGGTGCCGATCACGCTGTCGGCGATCCTGTTTGTCGTGTTCATGATCTGGCGCAATGGCCGCATCGACCTGCGCAAGGCGCTGCAGGCCGAGGCGGTTCCCCTGGAGCGCCTGCCGCCGCTGATGGAAAAAGCGCAGCGCGTGCCGGGCACCGCTGTCTTCCTCACCAGTTCCTCGAACTACATCCCCACCGCGTTGCTGCGCAACCTCGAGCACAACCATGTGATCCACGAACACGTGGTGATCATGCACCTGGAGTTCGTGCGCTCGCCGCGCCAGGACCCCGCGGACCGCGTGCGCATCGACGAGTTGGTGCCGGGTGTCACCCTGCTCAACGCACGCTTCGGCTTCATGGAAACGCCCGACGTCGCCGAGGCCATGAAGCAGGCGCGGACGCGCGGCCTGCGCCTGTTCGTGGACGACTGCTCCTTCTTCGTCGGCTGGCACCTCGTTCGGCCGCGGTTCCGGCCGGGCTATGCCGGCCTGCGGCGCCGATTCTTTGCCTGGATGCAGCGCCGCAGCACCCAGGCCTCGGAGTTCTTCCGCATGCCGGCGCGCCGCGTGATCACGCTCGCGACCCAGGTGGAGATCTGATGGCCACCGCCCTGACCGCGGTGGTGGCGGCGACCGAGAACGACGTGATCGGCCGTGACAACGGCATGCCCTGGCACCTGCCTGCAGACCTCGCGCACTTCAAGGCGCTCACGCTGGGCAAGCCGGTCCTGATGGGCCGCCGCACTTTCGAGGCCATCGGCCGCCCGCTGCCGGGACGGCGCAACCTGGTGCTGACGCGCGGCGGCTGGACGCCCCCTGCGGGCGTCGAGGCCGTGGCCACCCTCGACGAGGCCCTGCAGCGCGTGGCTGACGCGCCCGAACTCATGGTGATCGGTGGCGCGACGCTTTACGCCCAGACCTTGCCGATGACCACCACCGTGCACCTGACACGCCTGCACTTCACGACCGACGGCGATGCTTTTTTTCCGCCCTTGCCGGCGGACCAATGGCAGGAGCTGTCGCGCGAGCGGCGCGAGGCCGACGCGCGCAACGCCTGCGCGATGAGCTTCGTCACGCTGCGCCGGGTGGCGCCAGCCGTTCCCTGACCAGCGTCGCGGCAGCGCTCCAGTCGATGTCCGGCTCGCCGTCGCGGTCCCCGGGCAGCGGCGCACCGGCGGGCAACAGCCGGTCGAGGATTTCCTGCTGCACACGGCCGCGGTCCAGCGCTTCGCTGTAGCGGATCTCCGGGCGGAACATCACCATCGTATAGCGCGGCACGAACAGCGCCGGGAAACGCCGCTCGAGCGCCAGCGCCACGGCCTTCTGCCGCTGGAAGCGCGGATCGCGCACCGTGTCGCTCATCTCCGCGTGGTTTTCCAGCGCCATCTGCGCGATGGCGTCGGCGTCCGGCTTGCGCAGCGCGCTGAAGCGTGCAAAAGCATCGCCCGCCGGATCTGCCGCCAGCAGTTCGTCGAGCACGATGCAGTCCTCGAAGGCGCAGTTCATGCCTTGGCCGTGGAAGGGCACGATGGCGTGCGCCGCATCGCCCAGCAGCACCAGCCGTTCACCGTCGTGCCAGCGGTCCGTGTAGACCGTGCCCAGCCGTCCCTGCGGGTGCGCGGTGAACTGCGCGTCGAAGTCCGGCAGACGTGCCAGCGCATCCGGGAATTCGCGTTCAAAGAAGGCCCGCGCCGCGGCTGCGTCCGGCAGGCTGGCGAAGCTGTCGGCGCCCTCACGCAGCATGAACAGCGTCGCGGTGAAGCTGCCATCCGCATTGGGCAGCGCGATGAGCATGTGCCGGCCGCGCGGCCAGATGTGCAGCGCCTCGCGCACCATGCCCTGCGCCTGTGCGGGGGCGATGTGCAGTTCCTTGTAGTCGTCGGCCAGCGGCGCCTCATGCCAGCGCAGCACACCGCGCGCCGCGAGGGCGTGGCGCAATGGCGAGCCTGCCCCTTCGGCGCCGATCACGCGTGCCGCCTGCAGCACCGTGGTCGTGCCAAGGACCTCGTCATGCAGCAGCGGCCGCCCCTGCGCATCCAGGCCCGTGCAACGCTGGCCGAAGTGCAGCGTGATGCCGGGCATTTCGCCGGCCAGTTCGGTGAGCCGCCGTGTCAGCTCCGCGCGCGACACCGCGTGGATGTGTTCCTCAGGTCGCTGCCCGTAGGGCAGGAACGGCCCGCTGCCGTCCATGCCATGCAATTGCCGGCCGCGCATCGGCACCAGCAGGCCCGCGAGCCGTGGCAGCACGCCCGCGCACTCCAGCGCCCGCAATCCGCGTGCCGCCAGCGCCAGGTTGATCGAGCGGCCGGCCTCGGCCGCCACGCGACGCGGATCGGCGCGCCGCTCGTGCACCGTCACCCGGTGGCCGCGCCGCGCCAGCAGCAGCGCCATCATCAGGCCGGCGGGGCCACCGCCGATGACGGCGAAGCCGGCGTTCATGTGCCGGATCCGGCAGCGGCTGCTGCCGAGGCCAGGCTGTCGCCCAGGGCCCGCAGCAGCAGGGCCACGTCGCCGTGCGTGTTGTAGAGCGGCACTGCCGCGAAGCGCAGGATGTCCGGCTCACGCCAGTCGGCCACGATGCCCTGCGCCTCCAGCGCCGCAAACAGGCGCCGCCCGGCCTCGCGGCCTGCGCGCACGCGCACTGACAGCTGGCAGCCCCGCGACCCCGGCGCCAGCGGCGTGACGATCTCGAGGTCCGTGGACAGCGCCTGCAGCCCGCGCTCCAGCATGGTGCCCAGGCTCTGGGCCTTGGCCTGCAGGTTCGCCAGGCCCGCCTCGCGGAACAGTGCCAGCGACGCCAGCAGCGGCGCGGCAGCCAGGATCGGCGGGTTGCTCAGTTGCCAGCCCGCCGCGCCCGGCGCAGGCACGAATCCCGGCTCCATGCGGAAGCGCGTATCCGGGTCATGGCCCCACCAGCCGGCGAGGCGGGGCAGGGCGGCGCGATCGTGGTGCGCATGCACGAAAGCGCCTGCCAGCGCACCCGGGCCGCCGTTGAGGTACTTGTAGCCGCACCAGACGGCAAAGTCCGCGCCTGCGTCATGCAGCGACAGCGGGGTGTTGCCCATCGCGTGTGCCAGGTCGAAGCCGCAGCAGGCCCCGGCCGCATGGGCGGCCTGCGCCACGCGCGCCAGGTCGAAGGCCTGGCCGGTGCGGTATTGCACGCCCGGCCACAGCACCAGGGCGACCTCGTCACTGCGCTCGCGCAGCACGGCCTCGAGCTGTGCGAGGTCGATGAGGTCCTCGCCCGCCGCCGGGGCGACTTCGAGCAGGGCGTCGGCTTCGGTCAGCCCGTGCCACTGCAGTTGCGAGACGACGGCATGCCGGTCCGAGGAGAAGGCTCCGGATTCGATGACGATCAGCCGGCGCCGACCCTCAGGGCGGTAGAAGCTCGCCATCAGCAGGTGCAGGTTCACGGTCAGCGAGTTCATCGCCACGACCTCCGCAGGCCGTGCGCCGGCCAGCAGGGCAAGGTCGTCGCGCAGCAGTTCCGCGTAGTCGATCCACGGCCGCCTGGCGCGGTGGTGACCTTCGACGCCCAGGCGTGCCCAGTCGTCCAGCTCTTCGGCGATCAGCCGGCGGGCGTCGCGCGGCAGCAGGCCCAGCGAGTGGCCGCAGAGGTACACGCGCTCGACGCCGTTGTCGCCGAAGGGCATCTCGAAGCGCTTGCGCAGCGACGCCAGCGGGTCCGCGGCATCGGCCGCCGTCGCTTCACGCACGGCACGCAGCCACGATTCCGCTACCGGTGCCCGTGACATCTCAGGCCTCCCTCAAGGGCAGCAGCAGGGGCCTGGAAGGGACGGCGTCGCCCGTGAAGGCGGGCAGCTGCAACTGCAGCGCGCAGGGGCCATCGGCCACTTCCGGCGGGATGAAGGCGAACTCGGTAATGGTTGCCGCCGGACGCGTGGCCAGCGTGGCCTGTGTGGCGCCGGGTGGCAGCCCGAAGAACAGCCGGTGTCCGGTGAGCCGGCCCGCGTCGTCGCTGCGGTCCAGCGACGGCAGGTCCAGCACCAGGTGCTCGATGCCGCGTTCCACCAGCCACTGCACCGCCTGGCGCGACAGATAGGGCGGGTTGCCGCCACTGTGGTCGCGGCGGCGACGGGCCTCGTCGTTGGGCAGCGTGCGCAGGATGAGCGCCAGCGGCGCCACGGCCAGCGTTCGCGGCCAGGCCGCCCGCAGCAGCGCGCTGGTGACCAGACGGTCGCCAGGTCGCGGCGGCGGGTCCGTGTCGTCGCCACAGGCCGTGCGGCGCGCGGCAGCGGGCACCTGCACGGGCGTCACGCTCAGCAGCAGTGCGGGCATCGGCCCGGCCGGCACCACGCGGTGCAGTGGCAATGTCGGCCCCGCGACCAGATGGCCGACGCCCTCGGTGTGCGTGCCGTTGCAGTGCGGCACCAACGTGATCTGCCGGCAGTTGCAACTGGCTCCCTGCGCGACCTCGCCGCTGAAGTCGCCCACCACCAAGGGCGCGCTGCGCGCCCGCGGCGCACCAAAGTGGCAGGGCTGCGGACCCTCGAAATCCAGTTCGATGGCGAGACTGACCGCGGCGGCGAAATCCGCCTGCCAGCGCTGTAACGGTATTGCGGTGCCGTTCACGCCGTGCGCGGCGCCGGCACCGGCGCGACCGTGCCGCAGCGGGCGCAGGTCCGGTGCGCCACGCTGCCGTAGAACTCCGCGAACACGGGCGGAAACTGCGTCTCGATGTTCCTGAGCTCGAACACGCGCTCGAACAGCAGCGCCTCGCAGTGGTCGCAATACCACTGCAGCGCATCCTGCTCGCCCGGCCGGCGCTGCCGTTCGATCACCAGGCCCACCGTGTCCGGAAAGCGCTGCGGCGAATGCGGCACCATCGGCGGCAGCAGGAAGATTTCTCCCTGGCGGATCGGCACATCGACCAGATGGCCGTCCTGCACCGTGCGCAGCAGCATGTCGCCCTCGAGTTGGTAGAAGAACTCCTCGCCCGGGTCCACGTGGAAGTCGCTGCGGGCGTTCGGCCCGCCGACCACCATGATGATGAACTCGCTGTCGCGGAACACCAGCTTGTTGCCCACCGGCGGCTTGAGCAGGTGGCGGTTGGCGTCGATCCAGCCGCGGAAGTCGAAGGGGGCCGGCAGGCGGCCCGGGCGCAGGGGCAGGGAACTGTGCATGGCGGGATTCTACCCACTGTCGCCACATGGCGGCGGTTCACGGGTCTGCCGGACGTGCCGTATCGTCGGGGCCATGGAAACCCGGGCGGTTCGCGGATGTCTTGTGGTGCTGGCGCTGGCGGGCCTCGGGGCCTGCGCCGGCCTGGGCGAGCGCTTGCCCTGGCGCGATGCGCCGCCGCCCGCCGTGCAGGCCCTGCGCGAGCTCGAAGTGCTGCCACCGCCCGATGCGCCGCCCGGCGCCCCGCCGCTGGTGGTGCTGCAACTGCTGGAGCGCAACACGCTGGTCCTCGACCTGCGCGACCTGCCAGCGTCGGGGGAGCTGCGCCTGCGGCCGCTGGCCGGCCGCTGGCCGGTCCGCCTGGCGCTGCGCGTCGAGGCAGGCCGCTTCGGCACCCTCGAGCTCAGCGGCAGCCAGCGTCTGCTGCTGCCGGTGGCGGAGGATCGCGCTGCCGGCGTCCTCACCCTGCCGGTCGATCCGGCCGTGCATGCGGGCAATCCGACGGAACTGCGGATGCGCTGGGGGAGTCTGCTCCCCTAGAATCCGGGCGCGCCGACGCGCCGTCTGCCCCGAGGTCTCCGCCGATGCCCGCTCTCCTGTTCCCGCGCGTGGCGGCAGCCGCCATGGCTGCGCTGCCCCTGTCCGCCCTGGCCGCCGACGCTGCCTCGCTCGACGAGGTCGTGGTCACTGCGACCCGCCGCGCCGAGCCGCTGCAGCAGTTCCCCGGCAGCCTGTCGCTCGTCACGGCCGATGACGTTGCCGCTGTCGGCGCCGGCCACCACGCCGAGCTGCTCAACCGTGCGCCCGGCGTGCTGTTCCAGCGCAACAGCGGCCAGGAAAGCCTCACCGCCATCCGTTCGCCCGTGCTGACCGGCCCCGGTTCCTGCGGCACCTTCCTGTTCCTCGAGAACGGCGTGCCGGTCCGGCCTGCGGGCTTCTGCAACGTCAACCAGCTGTTCGAGGTCGATCTCGGCGAGCTCGCCGGCGTCGAGATCGGCCGCGGGCCGATGGGCGCGCTCTATGGGTCCAGCGCCATGCACGGCGCCGTGAACGTGCTGCAGGCTGCACCGGACGCGCTGCCGGCGGCTGCGCTGCGTCTGGAGCGCGGTGCGGCCGACTACACGCGCCTGCGAGCCACGGGCAGCCTCCAGCAGGGCGAACGCCAGCTCGGCATCACGGCCATGGCCGAATACGACGGCGGCTGGCGCGAGCAGTCCACCACGCGCCAGCAGAAAGTCGTCGCGCAGCTGGCACAGCCGCTGGGCGAGGCCACCGCCAGCCTCATGCTGTCCTACACGCGCCTTGACCAGGAAACCGCCGGTTTCATCACCGGCTTCGAGGCCTACAGGGACCCGGCCATCGCCCGCAGCAACGCCAACCCCGAGGCCTTCCGCGATGCGCACGCGCTGCGGCTGACCGCGGGCTACGCCAAGCCGCTGCAGAACGGCTGGTCGCTCGACCTGCGCCCCTACCTGCGCAGCTCGCGCATGGAATTCCTGCAGCACTTCCTGATCGGCAAGCCGCTGGAGAACAACGGCCAGGATTCCGGTGGCCTGCTGCTGGCGGTGCGCCATGACGGCGAGGGTGGCCGCAGCACCACGCTGGGCGTCGACCTCGAAGCCGCGCGCATGAGCCTGCGCGAGTTCCAGGCCAACGTCGCCACCGACGGCGCGCCCGCCGCCAATGCGATCCGCCCGCAGGGCCTGCACTACGACTACACCGTGGACAGCCGCGTCGGCGCACTGTACGCGCATACCGAGCAGCCCCTCGGCGAGCGCTTCAAGGCCACGCTGGGCCTGCGCGGCGAGTTCGTGGAATACCGCTACGACAACCGCATGCTGGCCGGCAACACGCGTGACGACGGCACGACCTGCGGCGCCACGGGCTGCCTCTACAGCCGGCCGGCAGACCGGCACGACGATTTCCTCGGCCTCACGCCCAAGGCCACGCTGTCCTGGCAGCTGCTGCCCTCGCAGCTGCTCTATGCCAGCGTGGCGCGCGGCTACCGCGCCCCGGACACCAGCGAGCTCTACCGCCTGCAGCGCCAGCAGTCCATCGCCGACCTCGACGCCGAGCGCCTCGACAACCTCGAGCTCGGGCTGCGCGGCAACGCCGGCCGCCTGCGCTACGTGCTCGGCCTGTTCGCCATGCGCAAGGACAACGTGATCCTGCGCGACTCCGGCGGTTTCAACATCAGCAACGGCCGCACCACCCACCGCGGCCTCGAATACGAATTCAGCTGGCGGCCGTGGGAATCACTCACGGTGTCGGTCGATGGCACGCTCGCGCAGCACAAGTACGACTTCGACCAGCGCATCGAGGGTGGCGAGGTGATCGTCAGCGGCCGCGACATCGACACCGCGCCGCGCCGCGTGCACAACGCGCGCATGGCCTGGCAGCCGCTGGCGCCGCTGTCCTTCGAGCTGGAATGGCAGCACGTCGGCCGCTATTTCGTGGATGCAGGCAATGCCAACGCTTACGGTGGGCACGACGTGCTCGACCTGCGTGGCAGCTGGCAATTCGCGCCGGCCTGGCGCGGCACGCTGCGCGTCGACAACCTCGCCGACACGGCCTATGCCGACCGTGCCGACTATGCTTTCGGCACCTACCGCTACTTCCCGGGCCGCGGCCGGACGCTGTTCATGGCGCTGGACTGGCGCCTGCCACCGGAGTGATGCGGCCCAGGCCGTTCAGGGTGGTCAGCAGCTCCTGCGGCGAGCCTGCGTAGTCGATGCTGCCGACGCCGTTGAGCGTCGCCTCCAGGCGGCGCGTGGCGTGCACGTCCATTTTCCCGGCGCCGTTGACCTGCACCTCGGCCACGCCCGCCACCAGCCGCGACAGGTCCATGCGGCCGGCGCCGTTGAGGCGTGCCGTGACCGTGTCGAGCGTGCCACCGGCTTCGACGTCGCCGGCGCCGGACACCACCATCGTGACGGCTCCGCCCCGCAGCCCCGAGAGGCTCACGCGGCCGGCACCGTTCACCGCCAGCGACTTCAGCTCCGGCATCGTGATGCGCAGTTCAAGGCTGCCTGCGGACTGGCCGGTCGACCAGCCGCGCAGGCCCTCGGTGTCGATGACCAGGTTGCCGTTGACCACGGTGGTGGTCACCGCCTCGAGCACCTTGGCCGGCGCATTCAGCACCACGGTCTGCCGCGGCCCGACCAGCACGTCCACGGTGCCGACGCCGCGCAGATCGATGGAATGGAAGGCGTCGAGCCCGCGCTCCTGCAGCTGCGGGGGGCCCGGCGGCTCGCTGCCGCAGGCGGACAGGAGTCCGAGCAGGGCCAGGGGCAGGGTGGTCGACAACCAGAGACGCTTGCGCATGCCAGGCTCCCGGGCCTCAGGCCATGTTGTGGTAGACCTTCTGCACGTCGTCGTCCTGCTCCATCTTGTCGAGCAGGGTCATGACTTCGGCCGCCTGTTCTTCGCCGAGTTCCACCGCGTTCTGCGGGATGTACTCGTGCTCGGCCGACAGCGGCGTGATGCCGCGCTCTTCCAGGGCCTTCTGCACCTGGCCGAAATCCTCGAAGGCGCAGCGCACCACCAGCTGCGGCTCGCCGTTCTCGCCGGTGCTCTCGCCCATTTCGTCGAGACCGTGGTCCATCAGGTGGAGCTCGAGGTCGTCCTGCACCAGGCCCTCCGGGTTCAAGCGGAACACGCCCATCTTGCGGAACTGGAAGGCCACGCTGCCGTTGGCCGCCAGGTTGCCACCGTGCTTGGAGAACACGTTGCGCACGCCGGCCACGGTACGCGTCGGGTTGTCGGTGGCCGCCTCGACCAGCACCGCGATGCCGTGCGGCGCATAGCCTTCGTAGATGATCTCGGTGTAGTTGGCGGCGTCGCGCCCCGAGGCCCGCTTGATGGCGGCCTCGACCTTGTCCTTGGGCATGTTGATGGCGCGCGCGTTCTGGATCACGCGGCGCAGCGCCGGGTTGCTGCTGGGATCGCTGCCGCCGGACTTCACCGCGATGGTGATGTCCTTGCCGATACGCGCGAACTGCTTCGCCATGCGGTTCCAGCGCGCGAACATCGTGTGCTTGCGGACTTCGAATATGCGACCCATGGGGCCCTGCCTGCCTGGTGGACGGGGCCCGGATCATAACCCGGATGTGCGTCCGGTCCCGTTCCGGTGCCGCCCCGTCCCAACGGGCTGGCGCCCGCGACGCCGCTGGGGGAGAATCCGCCGGTTCGGTCCCACCATCCTGAAAACGGGGTTTTTCCCATGCCTTTGAGTGACATCGAGATCGCGCGCGAAGCCAAGATGCGCCCCATCGAGGAGGTCGCCGCCAAGATCGGCATCTCCCGCGACCAGCTGCTGCAGTACGGCCCCTACAAGGCCAAGCTCTCCCTCGAAGCGGTCAAGGACATCGGCACCCGCAAGCCGGGCAAGCTCATCCTGGTCACCGCCATCAACCCGACGCCGGCCGGCGAGGGCAAGACCACGACCACCGTCGGCCTGGGCGACGGCCTCAATGCCATCGGCAAGAAGGCCATCATCTGCCTGCGCGAGCCCTCGCTGGGCCCCTGCTTCGGCGTGAAGGGCGGCGCGGCCGGCGGCGGCTACGCGCAGATCGTGCCGATGGAAGACATCAACCTGCACTTCACGGGTGACTTCCACGCCATTGCCGCGGCCAACAACCTGCTGGCCGCGATGGTCGACAACCACATCTACTGGGGCAACGAGCTCGGCATCGATGTGCGCCGCGTGTCCTGGAAGCGCGTCGTCGACATGAACGACCGTGCGCTGCGCCAGATCACCAACTCGCTGGGTGGCCCGGGCAACGGCTATCCGCGCGAAGACGGCTTCGACATCGTCGTCGCTTCCGAAGTCATGGCGATCTTCTGCCTGGCGACGGACCTGGACGACCTGGCCCGCCGCCTCGGCAACATCATCGTGGCGCGCACGCGCGACAAGAAGCCCATCCGCGCCCGCGACCTGTGCGCCGATGGCGCCATGACCGTCCTGCTCAAGGACGCGCTCATGCCCAACCTGGTGCAGACGCTCGAGGGCAACCCGGCCTTCGTGCACGGCGGCCCGTTCGCCAACATCGCGCACGGCTGCAACACCGTCATGGCCACCCAGACCGGCCTGCGCCTGGGCGACTACACGGTGACCGAGGCCGGCTTCGGTGCCGACCTGGGCGCCGAGAAGTTCCTCGATATCAAGTGCCGCAAGGCCGGCCTGGCCCCGGATGCCGTGGTCATCGTCGCCACCGTCCGCGCGCTGAAGATGCACGGCGGCGTCGCCAAGGACCAGCTCGGCAAGGAAGACCTGGCCGCGCTGCGCAAGGGCTTTGCCAACCTCGAGCGCCATCTGCAGAACATCGCCAAGTTCGGCGTGCCGGCGGTGGTGGCCATCAACAAGTTCATCGCCGACACCCAGGCCGAGCACGACCTCATCAAGGAGCTCTGCGCCGGCGTGGGCTCCAAGGCCATCCTGTGCTCGCACTGGGCCGACGGCAGCAAGGGCACGATCGAGCTGGCGCATGAAGTGGTGCGCATCGCCGAGAGCGGCGTTGCCAAGTACAAGCCCCTCTATGCCGACGAGCTGCCGCTGGTCGAGAAGGTGCGCACGATCGCCCGCGAGATCTACCGCGCCGACGACATCAGCATGGATGCCAAGGTGAAGGACCTGTTCAAGGAGTTCCAGGACGGCGGCTTCGGCCACTATCCGGTCTGCATTGCCAAGACGCAGTACAGCTTCTCGACCGACCCGAACGCCAAGGGCGCCCCGACCGGCCACACCCTGAACGTGCGCGACGTCCGCCTGTCGGCCGGCGCCGAGTTCATCGTGGTCATCTGCGGCGAGATCATGACGATGCCGGGCCTGCCGAAGGTCCCGTCGGCCAACTCGATCAAGCTCAACGCCGCAGGCCAGATCGAAGGCCTGTTCTGAGCTGACCGCAGGCCGCGCCGGGCTTCGTCAGGAGCCCGGACCGGTCGCTGCATCAAGAGCCCCGGTGGAGCAATCCACCGGGGTTTTTTATGGGCGTTGCTGGGGCTCGGCCGCACACAAAAAAGCCGCCCCCCTTGCGGGAGGCGGCTTCGTGGAACCCCGGCAGGTTCCGGTCAGCGGTAGGTGTTGTTCGACGTGTAGTCGCCGCCCAGCCAGGCCTTCAGTTCGTCATGCGCCTTCGAGAGGCGCGTGGCGTTGATGGCGTCGGCACTGGGCGCATCGAGCGTGAACTCCAGCACCATGCCGTTCGGGTCCTTCACGTACACGCTGCGGCAGTAGCCGTGCTCGAGCACGTAGGTGTCCGGCGGCTGGATGCCGGCGGCGGCGATGCGCGCCTCGATCCCGGCCTGCGTTTCCGCATCGACGTTGAGGGCGATGTGGTGGAACGGCGATTCCGGGATCGGCGGGCTGAACAGCTTCTCGTCGCCCTTGTCGGCGAACTGGAAGAACGCCAGGGCACTGCCGTCGCCCAGGCCGAAGAAGCAGTGGCAATAGGTGCGCATCGCGCCGAACAGTTCGTCCGACTCCGACCAGGTCGCCACCAGCGGCAGGCCGATGACATCCTCGTAGAACTTGCGCGTCGCCTCCATGTCCTTGGTCGTGTAGGCGGTGTGGTGCAAGCGTGACGGCAGTTTCTTGTTGCTTCCCATGACGTTCTTCCCCTCGCGGTTGATGGCCCGGTGGCCCTTAGAACTTGTAGCCTAGCTCAAACCCGTAGCGGCGGGGCTTGGCCTTGAACACGAATCCGCCGGGCGAGAATTCCGCGTTGTAGCGCTCGTCCGTCAGGTTCTTGCCCCACAGCGTCGCCGACCACACGCCGGTGTCATACGACAGCCGGGCATCGAGCAGGCTCACCGGATCGCGCGAGGTGGTGTTGTCCGGCTCCCACCAGGTGCGGCCCGTGCGGCGCCAGTCGACGCGCGCCGTGAAATCGCCCTCGGCCACCGGCTGCGAGTACTGCGCACCCAGGTTCACCGTGTTGCGCGACACCAGCGGCGCCTGGTTGCCGACCTGCGAGGCAGCCGCGGACTCGCGGATCTCGCTGTCGGTGACCGCGAAGCCGGCGAACAGGTCCAGATGGTCGGTCGCGCGGAACGCCAGGTCGATTTCGCCGCCCTGGTAGCGCACCTTGCTCAGGTTGCCCAGGTTCTGCGTCGAGTTGGCAGCAAGGAACACGAAGAAGTACGAACCCTCGGCATCCGTGTTGAACAGCGCCGCGTTGACGCTCAGCCGGCCGTCGAGGTAGCGGCCCTTCAGGCCCACCTCGGCGGTGTCGGCGACTTCGGCGTCGAACAGGTCGTTCACGCCGCGGATGCCGTTGGCCGCTGCCACGCCGCCCACGCCCGTCTGGTTGAAGCCGCCGCTGCGGAAGCCGCGGCTCCAGCCGCCGTACAGGCTGGTGTTGTCGCTGGCCTTGTAGCGCAGCGTGAACTTCGGCTGCAGCTCGGACCAGGTGTTCTCGCGCACCTGCCCGGTGAAGCCCTGCGTGAAGCCCGGCACGTTGGGCAGGAAGGCGGTCGGCGTCTCGGTGGTGTTGCGGCGCTTGTCGTTGTCATAGCGCATCGCGACGTTGCCTTCGAGGCTGTCGCTGAACTGGTAGACCACGTCCGCGAACAGCGCCCAGGCGAAGTTGTCCTGCGAGTCCGCCAGGAAGGTGGCCTGCGGGTTCAGCGGGTTGGTGCTGGGCTTGCGGTACACCGGGAACACGCCGGCGCCGGTGTCGACCATGTTGCCGGTGGAGATGTAGCGGTCGGTCTCCACCGCATAGGCACCGGCGATCCAGCGCAGCGGGCCACTGGCATCCGAGGTGAAGCGCAGTTCCTGGCTGCGGTACTTCACGTTCAGGTACTGGCTCTGGTTCATGTCGAAGCCGAAGATCAGCTTGAACAGCGACTCGTCGATCGGCAGGAAGTTGAACGCATCGCCGGTCAGGATTTCGCGCGTGGTGTCGAAGGCGGTGACCGAGGTCAGCGTGCCGCCACCGATCTGCCAGTCGAACTTGGCCGAGCCGGTCAGCAGCGTGCGGTCGTTGTCGCCGCGGTTGTTGACGCGGATCGGCAGGCTGACGTCGTTGGCATCGCCGACGATGTTGAAGTACAGCGCCTGGGTCTGCAGCTTCGCGTACGAGAAGCGCAGGTCACCCTTGAAGGCCTCGCTGCCGTCCCACACCAGGCGGCCGCGCAGCGCGACGTCCTTGTACGGGTCCGCCTCCTCCTTGAGGTAGGTGTTTTCGAGCAGGCCGTCGTGATCCACCACCGAGGCCGACAGCCGGTACTTGATGCCCTCGGCCAGCGGTCCGCCCATCACGCCCTGCAGGGAATAGCCCGGACCGTTCTCGATGCCCGTCTTGAGCTTGGCTTCGAACTCATCGCCCGGCATCTTGGTCGTGACCAGGATGGCGCCGCCGATGGCGTTGCGGCCGTAAAGGGCGCCTTGCGGCCCCTTGAGCACTTCGATCTGCTGGATGTCGAACAGCTCCT
>JBJOHO010000019.1:0-9775 GCA_046047615.1 Pseudomonadota bacterium | reverse complement strand
CCAGCGCCTGGGCGGGCCCCTGGGCACTGGACCTCGGCGGCGCGGTCGCCTTCTTCATCCTGTTCGCCGCGGCGACGGCCGTCGCGACGCTGGGTTGCGCCGCGATCAGCCGGCCGATCCGTCCTACTTGAACTCGAACAGCGCCTCGTCTTCGTCGGGGCGCTTCATTCCCTGCTCGTAGTAGCGCTCCCAGTTGCGCGCCCACGGCCGGCCGTAGAGGTCCGGGATCTCGAACTCGATGGTCTGCCCGGGGTTCACGGCCGTGCCGTGGCCCTTGATCGGGTAATGGTTCGGCACGCACTCGATGAAGGTGTAGGGGTTGCCCTCCTCGAGGCCGCCCAGCCGCGGCAGGCGGCGCAGGATGCGCACCGGCTCGACCAGCGCGTCCGGGTCATACAGCACCGTTTCGTGCACCAGCGCGGTGATCTGGCCCGTCGCATCACGCTGCGCGGAATAGACCTCGACCGTCTGCAGCTTGCTCGAGAACTCGAACTTGCCGTGCACCATCCAGCCCTGGATGTTGGACGTCCAGGTGATCAGCGTTTCGCCATCCCAGAAGCCGATGGTCTCGCCGTACCAGCGCGGCACGTCGGCACCCAGCCGTGGCACGGCGCCCTCCATGCGGAAGTTGCGGCCGATGTTGATGTTGGTGATGAAGTTGCGCGCCACGCCGGTGCTGACCTGCACCACCTGCGGCGTGACCATCACGAAGTGCGGGTTGATCGGCGGTTGCGTGGCCACCGGATCGAAGCGGCGCATGAAGCCCTCGGGCCAGCAATATTGGGAGGGCCACTGCGAGGCATTGCTCACGGCTTCGTGGTAGAGCATTTGCACGAAACGCTGCTGGTACAGCGGCGTCAACAGCGACAGGATGGTCGGCACCTGGTTGTAGCCCATGCTGGCGTACCAGTCGCCGTTGCGGAACTCCACCCCATAGCGGCCGTTCCAGTCCCCCGGCATCGTGGCTTGCGTGTGTTTCGTCGGGCCACCGCGTGCCGTGGTTTCAGCGAGCAGCGACTCGTAGTGTGCCTGTGCGGTCTTGAAGGTGTAGGGGCTCACCAGGGCCGGGCGCGGCAAGTCGCGGTCGCAATGTCCCCAGGCCGCTGTCTTCGGGTCATTGTTCTGCATGATGGGCGGGCCCACAGCGCCGCGCTGCGACTCCAGTGCCACCGGGCTGTTGCAGCGGAAATAGCGTGGGTCGCTCCACAGTGCGCGGTCCGCGTAGAAGTCCTTCGAGGTGAACAGGTCGACCGGCAGCGGTTGCACGCCTTGCGGAGTGTCACCGTTCCACGCGGAACCGAATTCCAGCACGGGGCCGTTGCCGGCAATGACCGTAGCGCCTTGCACGCCCGCGGGTGGTGCGCGGAAGCGCTGTGGGCCGACCGTGAAGGCCGCCACGTTGCCGCGCGGATCCACCGCGAGCGGTGCGCCCCGGCCCGCACTGGGCGCGGCTTGCTGCGCGGTGGCGGCAACGCCGAGAAGGCAGGACGCGACGAGGGAAGCGACGGCCGGCGTGGCCCGCGAAGTCTTGTGTTGTGGCATGTGAGCCCCCCGGCTCAGTAAGCGGCCGTCGGAATGTTCGTCCGGGCGGCATGGTTGCGGGAAAAGATGGATCAGTTTGCCGGCGGCGGCAAGCCATGGGGCCGCAAAACGGTCACCCCCACGCGCTGGCCACACAGCGCCTGCCCTGGAGCGAACCGTCGGCAACAACGGTCTGGGGAATCCTCCACGAGCTTGGATTGGCGGAGCCCACCGTGCTATAGAATGCCCTTCCGTGGCACCCCTACAAACCCGGCAACCGGCAGTCGAACCGCACGCCGACGCCAGCGGAACGCGAAGTGGGCGTGCCGGTGCTCGCAGCCAGTTCCGCGCGGCCCTAGGACCGAGATGAGCCGCCCCGTAAAAAGCCTTGTCGGGCTCGCGCTGCTATCGCTGCAAGCACTGCCGCAAAGCGAGTCCTCGCCCACATCGACCCCTTGTGTGCCCAGCGGTGAATTGGAACTCATCTGCAACGCCGCGCAGCCGGAGGATCTGGCCCACATCCCCGATACGTCTTGGGTGCTGGTCAGCGGGTTTTCACCGGGTGGCGGCCTGAAGCTGCTGGACACGACTCGGCGACACCTGCATCGCTGGACCGGCAGACAGCCTGGCGAAATCGAATTCGACACGCGCCGCTATCCACACTGCCCGGGCCCACCGGACGGCGCCGCACTTAACCTGCAAGGGCTCAGCCTGCGCACGATGGCCTCCGACAGCCACCGGTTGCTTGCCAGCAACCATGGCGGCCGCGAAGCCATCGAAGTCTTTCGCGTCACGGCCCGGGATGGCGCCGTTCCTCGCGTCACGTGGATTGGCTGCCTGCCCCTTCCGGACGGCATGCCGGCCAATTCCGTGTCGAGTTTTCCCGATGGGACGGTACTGGCCACGGTACTTACCACTCCCGGCCACACCATGGCCGACTACGTGCTCGGGCGCGACAGCGGAGTCGTGCTCGAATGGGTGCCGGGCGCTTCGGCATTCCGCAGCATCCCGGGCACGGAACTGCCTGGCAACAATGGCATCGAGGCGGACGCCGACAACCGCCATTTCTACGTCGTGGCCTTCGGTCGCCATGCCATCGTCGGGTTCGAGCGCGGGCCACGGGCCAGAAAAGTTTTCGAAGCCGTGGCTCCCGCATTCATGCCGGACAACATCCACTGGGATGGAAAGGAACTGATAGCGGCGGGTATGCAGTACGACGAGCCCGCGTGCGGTGGTCTGCGCAAGGTCATCGCCGGCGTGGCCGAAACGATGAACTGCCATCGCGGCTACACCGTGTCCCTGCTGGACCCGCGAACCCAGACCTGGCGGGTCGTCGCGTACGACGTGCCGAACCCGGGTTTCAACGGCGTTTCGACGGGCCTGCGCATCGGTAATGAGCTCTGGCTCGGGTCCTACCAATCCGATCGGATGGCCGTCCGGCGACTCCGCTGACGCAGTTGACTTGGACGAACCAGGCCGTTCATTGTCTGGCGCGTCCCTGAAAACACGTCTCGCGAGGAAGCCATGTCCAAACCACTGTGGGCCACCTTGGCCCTGACCGTCGCGTTTGCCGCCACGCGCGCCATCGCTCAGCAGGCTACGCTGCAGGTGCGTCCAGACGGTGCGGTCGTCGTGAAAGAGGCCGCCGTTCCCCTTTCGCCGCTTCTCAGCGAAGGCGGCAAACAGGTCCTGCGGCGAACGCAGCCGACGGAAGGCCCCGGCGCCCCCGTGCCGACGCCGGAAGAGATCAAGGACATGCGCGAACTGCGTCGCGTCTATAACGAGAACCTCAAGCCGCGTGTTGACCACATGCGCCAGGCCTTCCCGGTCGATATCGAGGAAACGACGATCGACGGCATCGAAGCCGCGATCATCACGCCGAAGGGTGGCGTGCCGGCGCGCAACGCGAACCGGCTGATCCTGAATGGCCCCGGTGGTGGATTCCGTACTGGCGTGCGCGGCAATGGACTGCTGATCAGCATCCCGGTCGCTGCGACGCTGGGAGTGAAGGTCGTTTCGATCCTGTACCGGCAGGGACCCGAATACCAGTTCCCGGCGGCCAGCGAAGACCTGCTGAAGGTCTGGAACCACTACTCAAAGCAGTACCCAGCGAAGAATATCGGCATGGTCGGCTGTTCGGCTGGCGGCTCGCTTGTGTCCCAGACAACGGCCATCCTGATCCAGCAAGGCAAGCCCACACCGGGGGCGCTCGGCGTCTATTGTGCGGGCCTCGGCGCAACGGGCTCCGGGGATTCGGCGTTCTTTGGCTCTCTTGCCGTTAACAACATACAGGCCGCTTCCGCAGCACCTCCGGCACCGGTCCGCATGGCCGCCACCACTCCCGTGTCTGGCCAGAACGCGCGCAATTACTACACCGGCGTCGACATGAACCGGTTCATCGTCAACCCGACGCTGGATGAACAGCTGCTGGCGAAATTCCCGCCAACGATCTTCTTCACGGCAACTCGCGACTTCGCCATGAGCGGTTCGGCCTACAGCCATTGGAAGCTGCTGAAGGTTGGCGTGCCCTCGGACCTGATGATCTTCGAGGGGCTCTACCACGGGTTCATGACGAACCCGGACTTCCCGGAAGCCCGCGAGGGTTACCAGATCGCAGCGAATTTCTTCGACCGGCATCTCGGCCGGTAACAGAGGGCGGGCTGCCCGATTTCCCCGTCCTGTTGGCGGGGAAATCCGCAACCCCGAGGAGCGCCGCAAAGCCATTCTATTTGCAAATACGAACTGGTTCGTTAACACTCGGCGGCGAAGCCTGCTGGGCGCCTGTCTGCAAACGGCCCAGGCAACCTTTTGCGAACACCAAATTACAAGTATTGAGGGAGACGTATCATATGCAACGCTCAGGGAGTGAACGCTATCTGCTCGCGCTGACGCTGGCCGGGACCACGCTCTCTCAGCTACCTGCACCAGCGGTCGCCGCTGAAGCTGCAGCCAGCGACAGTGTCGAGGAACTGGTGATCACGGGTTCGCGCATTTCCCGGCGCGATGCGGATGCCCCGAGCCCGATTGTCACCGTCACCGCCGCGGCGATCGAGAAGTCGGGCAACATCAACATCGAAGGCGCGATGAACGAAATGCCCCAGTTCACGCGCGATTCCTCGGGCGGCCAGGGAACTGGCGGTCGGGCGCTGCTCGACCTGCGCGGCCTCGGCGCCAACCGCAACCTCGTGCTGCTCGACGGGCGACGTCTGCCGATCTCGAGCTCTTCCGGCGTCGTCGACACCAACCTCATCCCGACCGGCATCATCCAGAACGTCGAAGTGATTACCGGTGGTGCCTCGGCCGTCTATGGTTCGGACGCCATTTCGGGTGTGGTGAACTTCGTTACCAATCGCCGGTTCCAGGGCCTCCGTGCCGACCTGCAGTACAGCAACTCTGAGCAGGGCGACTACGCCGGCCGGAGTGCGACCGCCATGATGGGCGGCAACTTCGCCGATGGCGCCGGTTATGCCGTGGTTTCGCTCGGCTACTCGAAGCAGGACGCGCTATGGGGCAAGGATCGTGCGGAATTCTTTGCCTTGGGCGTGCCGTCGAGCTACATCGGCCAGGGCACGATGGTGATGGGCGCAAACCAGCCCAGCGAGGCCGCGCTCAGCGCGCTGTTCGTGACGAAGTACGGCACGGCCGGCTGGCCCGGCTCGGGCAACATCGGGTTCAACGATGACGGCACGCTGTTCTCGCAGAATGGCGGCGCGCGCAACTACAAGGGCCCGATAGACCTCGCTTACCAGATCGTCGGTGGCGGCGTTCGCATGCCCGTGCTGGTGCAGGGCACGGCCAAGCCGTCTGTCGAACGACGCAACGTGTTCGCGAAGTTTGACTTCAAGGTTTCCGACTCGGTCACGGCCTACGGCCAGTTCCTGCTGACCGACCATACGGCCAACACGAATTCCGGCGGTACGCTGACGCAGTTCGGCGCGAACCTGACCATCCCGGTCACCAACCCGTTCATCCCGGCCGACCTGGCTACGTTGCTCGCGTCGCGCGCGGCACCCACCGCCTCGTTCATCTACAACGGCCGCTACGTCATGGTGCCGGCGAAGAACTGGGACGAGAACTACGTGACCCAACAGTACTTGGGCGGACTCAAGGGTGACCTCGGCGCCGGCGACTGGACTTGGGACCTGTACGCCAATTACGACAATTCGCGTCACAACCAGCAGCAGAACTACGCGGTGTTCAAGTCGCGCGTGCAGACGCTATTCAATGCGGCTGATGGCGGCAATTCCATCTGCGCCGGTGGCTTCAACCCGTTTGGCCTTGCCAATGCCATGAGCATGTCGACGGCCTGCCAGAATTACATCAGCGGCCAGACGCACAGCGTCGAGAGCGTGATCCGCGAGAACATCGAACTGAACGTGCAGGGCACGGTGATGCAGCTGCCGGCCGGCCCGATGAAGGCTTCCTTCACGGCCGGTTCGCGCCAGGACAAATACTCGTTCAGCCCGGACAAGGCCCTGGCAGAACAGGATGTGGAGGCCGTGATCGCTGCCCAGGCCTCGAGCGGCAAGCAGAAGGTCGGGGAAATCGCGGCCGAGTTCGCCATACCAGTTCTCGCCAAGCTGGACCTGGGTGCCGCGTTCCGTTACTCGGACTACGACCTCTCCGGCGGCACAAGCACGTACAAGATCGACGCCACATGGCGGCCCCTCGACCTGCTGATGGTCCGTGGGGGTTACCAGCGCGCGATCCGCGCCCCGAACATCGGCGAACTCTACAGCGCCGCCACGGGCGGTCAGGTCAGCTATTCGCCGCTGAGCCCGCCGCAGGGCGGCGACCCCTGCGATGTCCGCACGAACGCACGACTGAACGATACCGGCGGCAAGCTACGCGGCCTGTGTATTGCGACGGGCGTGCCCACCGCCCTGGCCGACAGCTATACCTTCCCGACCACGGCGACGGCGTCTGTCACATCCGGCAACCTGGACCTCAAGCCGGAAACGGCGAGCACCTACACCTTCGGTGCGGTGTTCACGCCGGAGATCGGCGGACAGTCGCAGCTGTTCCTGTCCGTCGACTACTACAAGATCGATATCTCGAACGTCATCTCGACCGTCAGCGGTTCCCTGGCCATCAATAAGTGCTACAACCTCGACGGATCCAACTCGAGCTATGCGACGGACAACGTCTACTGCCGCATCCTGCGTCGTGACAGTGCCGGCCAGCTGGACCTGATCACGTTGCAGCCGCTCAACCTTGGCAAGCTGGCGACCTCAGGCTTCGATATTCAGGCGAACTACAAGTTCGACGCGAACTTTGGCCGCCTGAGCGTCGATACAGCCGTCAACATCGTGCAGGCCTACAAGGTCCTGCAGTTGCAGGGCGACCCGCTGAGGGAGTGGTCCGGCACGATTGGTGGCACGGCACCTCGCCCGAAGTTGCGCACGATGACTTCCTTCGGTTGGGAGAAGGGCGATCTGTCGGCATCCCTGCGCTGGCAGCACATCGACAAGATGAAGAGCTTCAGTGTCGTGGCGAATCCTGCGAGCACGACGCCGGGCGCGAGCTCGTACGACAAGTTCGACCTGGTCGGTAACGTCAAGATCCGCAACAAGTACAAGCTGCGCGCGGGCGTCCTGAACCTGATGGACAAGGGCCCGCTCGTCGTTGGCGGAGTGGCCGGCAACACGGACTCCGAGTTGTATGACATCGTCGGTCGGTCGTACTATCTCGGCCTGACTGCCGAACTGTAATAACGATCCGGGAGGCGCGGCGTTCCAACGGGCGTCGCGCCTTGCCGACACAGGATTAATCGGCCAGACAGTTCTTCTCCGGAGTCTTGGCCTTGTCGCGAACCGCCTCTGCGAAGCAGGAAGACAGCAAGCCGGCAGGACGCCAGCAAGAACGAGCGCGAAAGGACATCCTGGAAATCGCCACGCGCGAATTTTCGGAGAAAGGGCTGGCCGGGGCCCGCGTCGATGAGATCGCGGAGTGCACCAACACCAGCAAGAGGATGATTTATTACTATTTCGAGAGCAAGGAAGGCCTTTACCGGGCCGTGCTCGAGAAAGTGTATGAACAGATCCGCCTGATCGAATCTGGCATTGACGTCGAGGGACTCGCGCCTGAAGTGGCACTGCGCGAACTCGTGCGCGCCACATTCGACTGGCACAACAAGCATCCCGACTTCGTGCGCCTGGTGATGAACGAAAACATCCACCAGGGCGAGCACCTCGGAGCTTTGAGCGGAATCAAGTCCCGTCGACAGACCATCGTCGAGTTGCTGCGACGCGTGCTGTCCCGAGGCGTGAAAGCGGGCCGTTTCCACGCCGACATAGACCCAGTAGACCTGCACATGTCCATCAGCGCACTGTGCTTCTACAACGTGTCGAACCGGCACACGTTTTCCCGCATCTTCGAGCGCGACATGACGTCCACCAAGGCCGTCGCGGCGAGACGCGAAGTGGTGGTCGACACGATCCTCTGCTGGGTCCTTGCCAAGGACTAGACGAATCGGCTCGTACACGGTAGCTCGCGGTAAAATCGCGGGGGTTCGAAACCATGTCCAGTCTTGCACGCTCCGCTGACTGCGTCGTCTCTCTGGCCTCGATCGTCCCGTTTGTGTTCGCCGCTACGCCCGCTGACCGGCGCAGTCTTGCGAGCACCCGGCTCAGTAAGCGGCAGCGGAAATGTCCGTCTGGGCGAAGTCGTCGCCCTTGAACAGCAAGGCTTCGCCGCACGCACGCGCCAAAGCGTAGCTGAAACAATCACCGTAGTTCAGACCCGCGCGGTGACGCCCCTTGCCGAAGCGCCGCCAAGCCTCGTGGGCGATGTCAGCGTGCTGCGCGGTGATCGCCTCGATGCTGATGGCCGCCTTGGCGATCAACAGTTCCAGTTCCCGGGCGCCGGCGTCACCATGGCGGGATTCAATGACGATGCGCGTCTCCAGCAGCGTTGCCGCGGAGATGACCCGTACGTCATCGGCGGCGATGGCCGCAGCCAGTCGAGCCGCCTCTGGCTCCATTCCCAGCAGCGCGACCAGAGCGGAGGTGTCGATCACCATGCTGGCGCTTACCGCGGCAGGCCGTTCTCGTCGTAACCGAGCAGGGCCTCGGGCGTGCGGCTGTCAACGAGAGGCAGGCTGGCGCAGCGCTGCCCGATCGCCAGCAATTCCGCGCCCAGCGCGGGCTCGCGGCGGCGCTGCAGGCGCAGCAGCCGTTCACGCAGGGCTTCGACCACAACGGCCGTAAGGCTCTCTCCCGTCAGGCGGGAGACCTGCCGCGCCAGACGGTCGGCTTCCGGGTCTTTGATGCTCAGTGCCATATCAATGTATAGAAAGATAGATCAGTTTCTATATGCCGGCAATCCCTTGTGTGGCAACACCTTCACCACCACGCGCTGGTAGCGCGTCAGGGCGGGTTCACCGGCATCGGTCGCTTCGGCGATCAGGTGGATCGTGCTGCCCGGCGCGGCATCGGCCGGCACGGTGACGTGGGCGCGGGCGACCTCGGCATCGGCCATTACGACCGCGCCGGTGTAGGTCCCCGCTTCGCGGTAGTGCCACCAATGCAGGCGCACGCGATCACCGTCCGGATCGCTCGCGCGTGCGGCCAGCGTGATCCGCTCTCCGGGTCGGGCTTCGCGCTGCAAGGCACCCTGGACCTGCAGACGCGGCGGGTGGTTCGCGTCATTGAAGCGCGGCGTCACCGACCAGCGCAGCCGGGCGGCGAATTCGCGCTGCGCGGCGGCGAAGAATCGCGCCGAAGAGTCGTCCTTTTCCATCTCGTTCGGACCGGTGCCAGGTTCCCGGCGCCCGCCCCAGCCGCCGAAGCGGACGTCCTCGTGGGCGCGCAGGCCGTTGTCGATCAGGTTCATGAAGGTCGACGTGTCCCCCTCGGAGATCCAGCTGCCCGGCGCCTCGATCGGCGCCCAGACGATGTAGCCACGTGACTTGAGCTGCTCGGCCGTGAGTCCGCGGAAGCCGAAGTAGTCGAAGATGTCGTCCTTCACCATCTGCCGGCCGTCGCCCCAAACGCGGTAGAACGCGCCCAGCGGCCCTTGCCGGGACACGTTGTCACGCGTCCACGCGGCGTCCAGATACAGGCGGTCTGCCGGCAGCGTGGCGGCGCGTGCCATGTAGCCCCAGGTGCGCGTTGCCATGTTCCGGTAGCGCAGTTGCGGCCACCGGGGCTGGATGTAGCCTGTGTAGCTGTCGTCCTGGTCCATGAACGACTGCAGGACTGCCTTGCGCGACACCCTGTCGCGTAGCGCCGGCCAGCCTGGCGAGCCGGAGTGT
>JBJOHO010000018.1:0-22163 GCA_046047615.1 Pseudomonadota bacterium | reverse complement strand
CGCGGCAAACGACAGCACGAGCACGCCGAACAGGTCGAGCCGACGCCGCACCGCAACCAGCGCACCGGAGAGCGCAAAGGCGAAGGTGCCGGCCATGTCCAGCAGCATGACGGGGGTCGAGATCAAGCAAAGCCTCCTGCGCCAAGCTCCCGCAAGTCTGGCACTGCTGGGCTGAACGCGAAACAAACCCGCAGCAATATGTTCACCCGCAGGTCATTCCTTTGCACAGAAGCCGCAACGCCGGGCCTGCATGTTCAAGCAGTCACATCACCAAGTTGCCTGGAGCCATGATGTCTCTGATGACTGCCCGTCCTGTGCGGCCCCGAGGCCATGTGGCCTGTGCCGTTGCCGTCGCCCTGTGGGGAGCCAGCCGACTTGCGGCTGCCGCCGAAGCCACCATGCCGGAAGACGCCGGCGAACTGGACACCATCGTCGTGACCGGCTCGAACATCCAGCGCACGGATCTTGAGAAGATCATTCCCATCACGGTGATCACGCCGGAAACCATGGAGGTCCGCAGTGCCCTGCTGCCTTCCGAGCTGCTGACGTCGCTGCCCTCGGTGGTAAACCTGCCGGAGAACGAGACGCGTCTGGGTTCCTCTGGCGCCCGTGGCGACAACGCCAACCTCAACTTGCGCAACCTCGGCGCCACCGCGACCCTGGTGCTCGTGAATGGCCGCCGCATGGCAGTCAATCCAATGACGGCGGGCCTGTCGCAGGCCGTGAACGTCAACCAGCTGCCGATGCAGGGTGTGGAGCGCATCGAGGTGCTGCGCGATGGCGCCTCGTCGATCTACGGCTCGGACGCAGTAGGTGGTGTCATCAACTATGTGCTCAAGCGCGAATTCGAGGGCGTCGAGGCCATGCTGCGTGCCGGAGCTCCGGAGCACGGCGGCGGCGAGAGTCTCCAGGCCGCCCTGACCTTCGGTACCGGGTTTGCTGGCGAACGCGGCCGCTTCTTTGGCACGGTCGAATCGCTCTATCGCGACAGTATTGAGCTGGCGGAGCGGGACTTCAGTCGCAGTGCACTCAACAACGAGCGTGCCCCGGCGCCCTTCAATGCGCTCGGTGGTCCGTTCGACGGTCGCTCAACGCGCGGCCTGTGGCCGACCTTCCGAATCGGCACTTCAACGGCGAGCAGCTACTTCCGGCCTGTGAACGGAACGCCGACGCTGACGAGCGCCGGGCCGACGCGTGCTGCGAACCCTGAGTTCTACCTCGACCTCAATGCCTACGGCATGGCCGCGCCGCGCGTGCGCCGCGGCAACGCCTTTGTGTCTGCCGAGTTCGACATCCGTGACGACCTCACGGCCTTTGCTGATATCGGCTACTACGCCGCCACCTCGACCATGCGGCGCCAGCCGCTGGCGCTCAACGCGCCCACGTCCGACAAGCTCATGGTCATGTCGGTCGACAACCCCTATAACCCGTACGGTTCGCGGTTCTACGACTTGGCTGGCGCGCCGAACGCGGACGGCAGCCTGCGCCTGACGGGTGCGCCACGCACGATCAGCCTGACGCAGATGACGATCAAGGACCTGGCGGCGGAGGCCATCGAGACCAACTCTGACGTGATCCGGCTTGCTGCGGGCCTCAAGGGCAAGCTGGGCAGCAGCTGGTCCTGGGAAAGCTCGCTGTTCTACAACGAAGTGAACGGCAAGGACGAGGCCTATCCAGACGTCCGCGAGAGCCTGCTGCAGGCGGCGTTCGCGCGCACTGACGCCTCGGCCTACAACCCTTTCGGCTACACGTTCAAGGTGCAAAACGGCGCGGTGGTTGCTGATGCGCCGTACACGAACCCGGCGAGCATCGTCGACAGCTTCGCTGCCGTCTTTGCCCGTACTGCACGCAGCAGCATTGCCAGCGTCGATCTGCGCGCCAACGGCCGGCTCTTCAGCCTCTGGGGCAGCGACGTCATGGCAGCCGTCGGCGCCGAACATCGGCGCGAGACCCTGCGCGATGTGCGTCCGCCGTTCAGCGGCGAGAACCCGGCGTCCTCCGGGCTCGACACCACCAACAATGACTTCCTGCTGCACCCGCCGCGTCCCGATGTGTTCGGGGAGCGCGACGTGACCAGCCTGTACGCCGAGCTCGCCGTGCCCTTGGTCAGCGTGGAGCGCGCTGTGCCGCTGGTCCACAGCCTGGAACTGTCGGCCTCGGCGCGGCATGAGGATTACAGCGACTTCGGTACCACGACCAAGCCGAAGGTGGGGCTCAACTGGCGCCCGGTGTCGTGGCTGATGCTGCGTGGCTCCTACAACGAGGGCTTCATGGCCCCCAGCCTCGCAGCGCTGTACACCAGCCCTCGCTGGACCATAACGGCCGGCGCAGGCGACGTGGATACCTACCGCAATCCCTACCTCGCCGAGGGCGCGTATGTCATGCGCACCTACTTCGGCGGCAATCCGGACCTCAAGCCGCAGGAGTCGGAAGGCCACAGCCTCGGCTTCGTGCTGGACGTGCCGGGTGTTGATGGCCTGAGCCTCACGGCGGACTTCTGGCGCATCGACCGCAGCAACCTGCTGGGCCAGCGCAGCACTGCGCAGATCATGGCCAGCGATGCGGCACTGCTGCAGGCCTATACGCAGTCGCAACTGGCCTCTGGGGTCACGCTGGCGCAGATCGATCTGGGCAGCGGCACGGCGAATTACAAGGGCGATCCTGATGTTTCCCGCTATGCCGTGACGCCCGAGGACGCCGCTGCCTTCGCCGCCTACAATGCGGCGAACCCAGGCAATCCAGCCGCCGTTGCCGGACGCATCTTCTCGCGCAACCAGCCGTTCCTGAACCTGTCGACCAGCGAACATCAGGGCGTGGACCTCGGTCTGCGTTACGTGTTGCGCACCGACACAATGGGCATCTTCCGCCTGGACAGTGAATGGGCCTGGCTCGGGAAGTCACGGTCCGTGCTGGCACCAGCCAACGTGGCACCCACCGTCAACGACAATCTCTACGCCGACGGCGTGGCCAAATGGCGGAGCACCACCAATCTCTCCTGGCGCGGCGGCAACTGGGATGCAGGGTTGGCCCTCTATTACGTCGGCAAGACCCATGATTCCGGTGCCACCACCACACAGGCGGTGTACGAGAGCCTCGGGAAGCCCTCGTACATCGAGCCCTATTTCACTGCCGGCCGTACCGTCTACCGTCTCGTGATCGACCCAGTCGCCAGCGCCAACCTGTCGGTGGGCTACCGCTTCGACGATGCCGAGGCAGCATGGCTGCGGGGCACGCGCGTGCGGCTGGCGGTCAGCAACGTCACCGACGTCGAGCCGCCGCTGGCCTCCGGGAGCTTCGGCTACGATGCCGCCGTGCATCAGTCGCTGCTGGCGGGGCGCGCCTGGTCGCTTGAGTTCACACGCAAGTTCTGAGGGGAGAACGCCGTGCAGCGACGTCAGCTCCTGATGGGTCTGGCCGGCATGGGCGCCGCGGTCGTGATCACACAGGCCGCGGCAGCAGAGGGCGGTTCCGGTGAACCTGTCGTCGCCGGGGCAGTGGCCGAGGAACTCGGGCGCTGGCCGGTGGCGGAGGCCAACCAGGCCGCCATGGCCGATGGCGCGCACTTTTACGGGATCGGCAACCGAGTGATCGTCAAGCATCGCAAGGACAACGGCGAGCGCGTGGCGCAGTGGGAAAGCCCGCGCGGCGGGCCGATCGTGCACTTCAATTCAGGCTATGCGGACCGAGGACGCCTGGTACTTGCCCACTCAAACTTCCCGCTGCTGCCCATGGCGAGCTCGCTGGAGATCCATGATGCCCGGACGCTCGCGCCTCTGGAGAGCCACAGCTTCGGGATCCGGCTGGGCTCGCTGACCTGGGCAGTGCGCCGCGCGGGCTACTGGTGGGCCTGCTTTGCCAACTACAACGATTCCGGTACGACGCCCGGCTTCGACCAGCGCTGGACGCATGTCGGGCAGTTCGATGACCGTTGGCAGATGCTCCAGTCATGGCTGTTTCCCCAGGAGGTGATCTCGACCTGGGGACAGAGTTCCTGTTCAGGTGGCGACTGGGGCGACGACGGGCTGCTGTACGTGACGGGACACGATGCGCCACTGCTGCATGTGCTGCGTCTGCCGCGCCAGGGTGTAACGATGGACTATGTGGGCACGATCGCTGTGCCCTTCGAGGGGCAGGGCTGGGCCTGGGACCGCAGCCGGCGCGGCGAACGTGTGATCTACGGCATCAGCCGCAAACGCCGCGATGTCATCGCCGCGCGCATACCCGCGCTGCCGCTCCGGGGGTAAGGCAGGTCGGGGCCCCGACAGAAACTGTGACCGGCATCGCAGCAGCGGTTCGGACCGAGGAATATGTTCACTCCATGACTGGAGAGAGCTCACCGATGGCCACCCCGAACCCCTCAGTGCTGGCAAAGATGCCAGGACCGGTGGCGCGCAGGTTCGTCGGCGAACTGCGCCACAACCTCGAAGTGCTGGAGCCCCTGTTCCAGCGTGGTCGCGAGGCCCGCCGGCGCCGCTCTTTCGACGAATCCCCGGATGAACCCTTGTGGGACGCTGCGGCCTGCCTGAAGCGGGACGCCTTGGAATCCGCGTTCGGAGCCGGTCTGGGCATCTGGGAAGGGCGGATGCGCACGCTCTACGTGGCGCTGGTGTCTGTGCAGGCGCTGGTGGAGGCCCGCCGCGCCGGCAAGGGCGTCGACGTCGATCTGGGAGCCCGCCTGCGCACGATCCGCCAGGACATGGCCGGGATCCGCGAGGCGCTGGCCGCCGAGTACGGCCAGGCGCCTTGGCGCGCGGTCGCCGACCGCGTCCGCAGTCTGTTCAGCGACTCACGGGAGATGGCAGCCTGACGCTGCCGCCGCGCGCCAGCCGCGCGGCCACCCGCCACAACAGCCGCAGACCCATGAGGGTCAGCAGTGCCTCAAGCAGGGTCTGTACGGCCGCAAGACCCGCGTTGCCGCGGGCGCTGCGGCGCTGGTACTTGGCGACGGCCCGCTCCCGCGAAATCTCGATGGCGTCGTAGAAGGTCGGGACGACCAGCAAGGTCAGGAAGGTGGAGGTGATCGTGCCACCGATGATGGCCACCGCCATCGGCCGGTAGAACTCGGCACCGGAGCCGACGCCGATGGCCACGGGCATCATGCCGGCGACCAGCGCGAAGGTCGTCATGAGGATCGGCCGCAGCCGCTGCTGGCCGGCCTGCATCAGGGCCTCCTCGCGGCCGACGCCGCGTGCCTCTTCCTTGCGGGCGCAGTCCAGCAGCAGGATGGCGTTCTTGGCCACCAGACCCATCAGCATGATCACGCCGATCAGGCTCATGAGGTTCAGCGTGCCGCCGGTGGCGAGCAGTGCCAGCACCACACCGATCAGCGACAACGGCAACGACACCATCACCGGCAGTGGCGCGGTGAACGAGCCGAACTGCATCACCAGCACCAGGTACATGGTCGCGATGCCCATGAGCAGTGCCGCGAACATCTCCGCGAAGATCTCCTCCTGGTCCTGCGACGCACCGCCCAGCGACATGCCATAGCCGGCCGGCATGTCCATGGACGCCGCCAGTTCGCGTGCGTCGGCCGTGACCTCGCCGGGCGAGCGTCCCTGTGCATTGGCGCTGACCGAGACCGTGCGCTTGCCATCGCGGTGCTGGATCTGTGCCGGGCCCTTGTCCATGGTCACCCTCGCGATCTGTTCCAGCGGCACCTGCAGGTCACTGCCGCCGACGGCAACCGGCAGCTGCTCGATGTTGGCCACGTCAACGCGGTCCTCCGGGTGCAGGCGCACGGCGACGTCGCGTGATTCGCCCTGCGGATCGACCCAGTCACCCACTTCGATGCCGGCGAAGGCCACGCGCAATGCCTGGGCGGCGTCGTTGACCGAGATGCCCAGCTGGTTGGCGAGGCCCCGGTCGAGCTCGATGCGCAATTCATCCTTGGGTGGTTGCTCCGACAGGGCGACGTCGACGGCGCCCGGGATCTGCTTCATCCGCTCCATGAATTCGCTGACCAGTTCCAGCAGGCGCCGTGAATCCGGGCCGTAGAACTGGATCTGCACCGGCTTCTGGGCACCCATGTTCAGGTCGTCGAGCACCGTGTATTCGGCGCCGACCAGCCGTGCGATGCGCTTGCGCAGGTCGACGGCGATTTCCTCCGCACTGCGGTCGCGGGTGTCGCTGCGGCCGATGTTGACGTAGACGCGGCCGCCACCGGCGTTCACCTGCGTGTTGGTCTCGCGGGTTTCGGGGAGCTCGCGGGCCAGTTCCGCGGCACGCTCCACCTTGAGCCGGGAATATTCCAGGCTGCTCGACGACGGCGTGCGCACGCTGACCGCGACGTAGCCGGAATCGGCTTTGGGGGCGAACTCGGAGCCGCCATAGCGTGCCTGCAGGCCGATCGCTGCGGCGAAGCAGGCTACGGCGATCAGGGCCATCGACACACGATGGCCCAGTGCCCAGCCGATCACCCGTCCGTAACGCACGGCGAGGCCGTCGAACCAGTGGTTGAACCGGGCCAGCCACAGTGACAGTCCGCGCTTGGGTGCCTGCGCGTGGCCCGGAGGGTCGCCCCAGTAGGCCGAGAGCATCGGGTCCAGCGTGAAAGAGATGAACAGGCTGACCAGCACCGAGGTGGTGACGGTGAGCGCAAAGGGCCGGAACCATTCGCCGGCCGAGCCGCCCATGAAGGCGACCGGCACGAACACCGCCATGATCGAGAACGTCGTGGCCGTGACGGCGAGGCCGATCTCCGCCGTGCCATTGCGGGCCGCGGTGATGCGGTCCGCGCCACGCTCCATGTGGCGCACGATGTTCTCGCGCACCACGATGGCGTCGTCGATCAGCACGCCGATGGCCAGCGACAGGCCCAGCAGCGTCATGAAGTTGAGCGTGAAGCCGCACAGCCACACAGCGATGAACGCGGCGATGGTGGAGGTGGGCAGGGACAGCGCCGTGATCATCGTCGAACGCCAGGAGTTGAGGAACACGTAGACGACGAAGACCGTGAGCCCGGCGCCGAACACCAGCGCATGGATGACATTGTCGAGGCTGGTCTGGGCGTCGTCGCCGCCGTCCTGCGTGATGGCAAGCTCGGTGCCGGCCGGCAGGTCCTTGCGGATCTCCTCCACGACCTTCCTGACCTCCGCGGCCACGGCCACCGTGCTGGATTCGCGCGAGCGTGTGATGTTGATGCCGACGTTGGGATTGCCGTCGCGCAGCGAGTGGCTGGTGACTTCGGCAAACCCGTCCTCGACCACCGCCACCTGGCCCAATCGCACGATCTCGTCGCCGCGGCGCTTGACGACCACGTCCTCGAACTCGCGCGGTGATTCGATGCGGCCAACCAGGCGGATGCTCTGTTCGTCCAGGGCGCCCTTGATCCGCCCCACCGGGGCGGTGGCGTTCTGGCCCCGCAGCGCGTTGACGACCTCCGCGACCGAGACGTTGTATTCGCGCAGCTTGCCGGAGCGCAGCAGCACCGAAAGTTCGCGCCGCAACGCGCCGTTGATCTCCACGGTCGCCACGCCGTTGACGCCGCGGAAGCGCTCCGCAAGGTCGTCCTCCGCCAACCGCGAGAGCGCGTCGAGGCCCTGCGTGCGCGACGACAGCGACAACTGCATCACCGGTTCCTGCGCCGGATCGATGCGCGTCAGCACCGGCTCGCGCATCTCCAACGGCAGCTTGTGGCGCACCGAGGCGATCGCGTTGCGGATCTCGTCCGCAGCCTCGGTCATTTCCTTGCCGAAGTCGAAGATGAGGATGATCCGGGCGTTGCTCTCGGCCGAGGTGGAGCGGATTTCGTTGACGCCGGGAATGCCCTGCAGGGCCTTCTCGACGCGATTGACCACCTCCCGTTCGACGGTTTCCGGCGAGGCGCCGGGGTAGGGGACGGTGACGACGATCACCGGCTCCTGCACGTCCGGCAGGGAGTTCACGCGCAGCTTGGACAGCGCGAGCAGGCCCAGGCACATCAGCACGATCACGATGGCGATCGTGGTGACAGGTTGGCGGATGCTGAAGTTGGAGAGGAACACCGCGTCAGGCTCCGTTGCCGCCAACACGCTCGACGGCCTGGCCATCGTGCAGGGAGGCGGTGGGATGCCGCAGCACTTCGTCACCCTCGCCCAGGCCGTCTTCGATGACGAACAGGCCCGTGCGGGCATCGCGGGCACCAAGCGTCAGCGCAACCTTGGCTACGCGGCCGTCCGTGATGCGCCAGGCATAGGCCTTGTCGCCGTCGCGGATGATCGAGGCCTGGGGCAGCACCCGCTGCACGGTGCCCGGCATCTCCAGACGCCCCTCGGCATACAGGCCGGCAAGCACCTGCGGGTCCGGCCGGTCGACGAAGGCCACCAGGACTGCGACCTGGCGGGTCGTGGCGTTGGCCGCCGGGTCCACCCGCACGACACGCCCGTTGAACTCGCGCCCGTCAAAACCCAGCACGCGGAAGCTGGCCCGCTGGCCCGCCCGCAGGCTGCCCACGTGGTCGGCGGCAACATGCCCCTCGAAGCGCAGGGAGCGCGGATCGATGACGTCCAGCAATTCCTTGCCCACCTGCGCCGTATCGCCCGCAGAGACCTTGCGATCGCTCACCACGCCGTCGAAGGGGGCGCGAACCTCGGTACGCTGCAGCTGCTGCCGGGCGCCGGCCACGCGCGCCCGCGCGGCTTCCGTCTCGCTCTGGGCAGCGTTGCGCCGGATCTCGGCTTCCTCCAGCTGGGGCGCTGAGACCATGCCGGAAGCCCGCAGCGTGGTCAGGCGCTGGAACTGCCGCTCCGCCTGGTCCAGCGCCTGGCCGGCGGCGCGTGCAGTGGCTTCGGCAGAGGCGAGCGTCTCGCGGATCGAGGTGTCGTCCAGCCGCACCAGCAGTTCGCCGCGGCGCACGGGGTCGCCGTTTTCCTTCAGCACGGCCAGCACGACGGCCGACACTTCGGCCCGCAGGTCCGCACGCCGCTCCGGCTGGATCGAACCGGTGATGACCGGCCCGGCGGCAAAGCTGCTGGAGCGCACCGGCACCACGTCCTCCGGGGAGACCAGCAGCGCGGGCTGCGCGGAGTCTGTCTCAGCTTTCGGGGTGTCAGGCTTGCCGCCACTGCTGCAGCCGGCCAGCAGACACAGGAACAGGGTGCAGGCCCGCAACGGCGCGGGAGACAGGGGGCGAAAGAAGGTGTTCACGGAGGGCTCCGGGGACGCTGCCGGGAGCGGCAGCGAGGGCGTTCGAAAATGAGTCCACAGTGTGGAGTGATCGGCCTTACAGATCAACGGTCCGTTACAGGGCGTTGCGGGTGCACGTGGCCTCTCAACGCAGCAGGAAGGCGATGGCCACGCCGGCAGCCACCACACTTGCGATGGTCACGGCGGCGGCGGCCACATCCTTGACGATGCGGATGGCCGGGTGGTGCTGCGGGTGGAGGTGGTCTGCCAAGGCCTCGATGGCCGAGTTCAGGAGTTCCGCGGCGATGACGCCACCGATGGCCAGCAGGGCGATGGCCCACCAGAGGGCAGGGGGGCGTTCCACCACCAGGGCGACCAGCACGGCGCCGGCGGCCACTGCCTGTGTCTGCAGGCTGCGCTCTTGGCGCAGGGCGTGGGCCAGGCCCTGCACGGCGCAGGCGAGGCGGCGGAAAAATCCTTGGCCTTTGAACGCGGTCATGATGGCCTGGCCTTGATGTGGGAGCCGAGGCCGGATTATGGGTCTGCCGGTGTGCCCGGCAAGCGGCGACGGCGCCGCCTGCCGGACCACCCGGACATCAGGGCAGGCGGATCGCGTCGATCTGCAGGATGGCCGTGGTACCGCTGACTTCGTTGCCGACCAGCAGCAGCGGCTTGCCGTTCGGGCTGTCCGCGGCGGCGATGAAGGCCAGGCCCTCGGGGCCCAGATCACCGATGAGCGCCAGCTCCGTGGCGCCCGGGGCCCGGCTGAAGTCGCGCGGGTTGATGTAGTGCACGAACCGCGGGTTCTGCGGGTTGGTGACGTCATACACCATGATGCCGCCGATGCGCTCCAGGCCGATGAACGCGAAATTGCGGCCGTCGATCTGCCCGATCACCACGCCCTCGGGCTCCGGTCCCTTGTTGTCGCTGCGGTCTTCGGCGGCGTTGGTGGTGTGGCCGGCGTTGAAGTTGGCCGGGAAACGCTGCGCCGTGATGCGCTCGAAGTCCGAGCCGCTGTCGAAGAGCTGCTTGCCGTTGCCGTCCCAGATCGAGAACGAGCGGCCACCGAGCACGTGGAGCTGGTCGAAATCGCCGTCGCCGTCCGTATCGCCGGTGGCCCGGGAGACCGTCAGGCGACCCAGGTTCTCGGGCAGCTGCAAGCTCAGTGCGTCGGGGAAGCGCGTGGCATCCAGCAGCAGCGTCGACACGCGCGCGGTCTCGCCGCCCGGCAGGAAGTCGTCGCGGTCGTCACCCTCGTTGGCCGTCACGTAGTAGGTCTGGCCATTGAACTGGTAGGCGGCGATGGCGTCGGGCTGGTACATGCCCCGCACCGGCCAGTTGCGGATGCGCGCCAGCGGCGCGCCCTGCGGATCGCGGTCGCTCGGGTCGAACTCGTTGCCCAGCAGGTTGTGGTCCTTCAGGCCCAGCGGCAGGATCCGCGTGAAGCCCGGGGCCGCCAGGTTGCTGAGGTCGAGCACGGCGATTGCGTTGGCTTCCTGCAAGGTCACGCGTGCCGACAGGCTGTCGGCGGCCACGGCAATGTATTCCGGTTCCAGATCCTGCGCTGCCGTGGCGCCGGGCCCGTAGATGCGCACACCGGCGGCGCGCAACGCAGCCTCCTGGCCGTTGTACGCGGTGAAGCTGGCCGTCGCCACAGTCGGTGCAAGGAACCCGTTCCTGACGTCGATCACGCTGACCGACCCTTCCGGATCCACCGTGTAGCCCACGTTGGCCTCGCCCTCGTTCGCCACCAGCACGGCCTTGCCATCCGGCGTGAACGTCAGCATGTCGGGCAGGGCACCCACGGCCACGCTGCTGATTTTCACCAGCGTGTCGGCGTTGTAGAAAACCACCTTGCCCGGATCGGTCTTGACGGTGGCCTCGATCGCCACCGCGACCACGCCGTTGCGCACAGCCACGCTGTTGGCGCTGCCGCCTTCGGCGCTCGCGTTGATCGTGCCCAGCAGGACCGGATTGGCAGGGTTGGCGAGGTTCAGCACGTCGACGGTCACAGCGCTCGCGTTGACAACGAAGGCGCGCTTGCTGGCGGCATCGTAAGCGACGATTTCAGCGCCGCCGGCGTTGTAGATGCCGGACTGGTAACGGCCGATGACGCTGAGGTCCAGCACCACCTCGCCCGAGCCGGAGGCACCCGCAGGACCTTGCGCGCCCGCTGCACCGGTCGCGCCCGTGGCACCCGTAGCACCGGTCGCGCCCGTGGCACCGGCAGGACCCTGCGGGCCCGTGGCGCCGTCCTTGCCGTCCTCCATGCATCCGGCCAAAGCCAGGCTGAGGCTGATGATCGCGGCCCCTGCCGCCGTGCGCAGCGCGTGAGTCATGTGCGTTCTCCGTGGTTGGCGAATCTGCTGATTCTTGGACGCCCGGATGACGGACCGATGACACCGTGGTGAAAACGCCGTCGGCACGTTTTGCTATCCTCGCCGGGCACTTTCCCGGCCCGTGTCTGGAGCCTCCTGCTGTGAACCTGAAATCCTCCCCCCTTTCTGCGCTGGCGCTTGCCTTGGGCGCTGCGCTGTCCCTTGCCGGTTGTGGTGGTGGGGGTGAAGACGCCTCGACAGGAGGCAGTGATGGCGGCACGTCCGGCACGACCTACACGGTGGGCGGCAGCATCACGGGACTGTCCGGCACCATCGCGCTGCAGCTCAACGGTGGGACGGCACTGTCGGTCAACGCCAACGGCAGCTTCGCCTTCACCAACACGGTGGCCAGTGGCACCACCTACCAGGTCACGATCCAGACCCAGCCGACCGGCCAGACCTGCATCGTGGGCAACTCGGCGGGCAGCGCGCTGGCCAACGTCACCAACGTCACGGTCACCTGCGCCGTCGACAAGTACACCGTGGCCGGTACCCTGTCCGGGCTCTCCGGCACCGTCGTGCTGCGCAACAACAGCGCCGACGATCTCACGCTGACTCAGGACGGGCCGTTCCAGTTCGCCACCGGCGTCACGTCGTTCAATGCCTACAACGTCACCGTGCAAACCCAGCCCACGGGCCAGACCTGCTGGGTCGAGAACGGTTTCGACTACGCGTCGGCTCCGGTGACCGGCGTGCGCGTGACCTGCGCCGCCTCGACCAGCACGGCCACCGTGGGCGGTGGCATCACCGGGCTGAGCTCGGCCGGTCTCGTGCTGCGCCTGAGCCAGAATGGCGTCGTGGTCGAGTCCACCAGCGCGCTGGCGGCAGGGGCCACCAGTTTCGCCTTCGCCAAGGCGCTGTCCACCGGCAACAGCTGGCTGGTGTCCATCGGCACCCAGCCCACGTCACCCCGCCAGACCTGCACGGTGTCCTCCGGCAGCGGCTATATCGGGGCGGCCAGCGTCAGCAACGTGCAGGTCGCCTGCGCGACCGACACCTACCGTCTGGGCGGCACCATTGCCGCACCGGCGGGTGGCCTGGCCGCGGGGTTGGTGCTGCAGAACAACCTGGGCAATGACCTCGCCGTGGAAGCCGGTGCTTCCCGGTTCACGTTCCCCGGCACCCTGACGTCGCCTTCTTTCTTCGGTGTCTCGATCAAGCAGCAACCCGCAGGCCAGACCTGCACCTTGGGCGGGGCGCGGGGCCTCGTGGTCGCCGCGGACGTCACCGACGTGGAGCTGCGCTGCGTGGCAGGTGTTCCCGCGTCACCGCTTCAGGGCCTCTACCGGATCAGCGAGGGCGGCACGGCGCTGCGGGGCTTCATCGCTTTTTCCGCCGGCGGCACCTATGTGGCCGGGCTGCATCGCGAGAGCGCGCAGGCCTGCAACAGCGGCACCGGCAGCACCAATGGCAACGGCGTCGAATACGGCGTGTATGACTGGGACGCCGCGAGCGGCCAGTTCCGGATCATCAACGCGGTCGTCGATACCAACGACAAGTGCGGGATGGCCGGCAACGCCGTGCTGGCCAGCGGCACGCTGCAGCGGTCAGCGGACGGCAGCCTCGCCGGCACGCTGGTCCTGCCGGCCGGCAGCACCAGCGTCGTGCTGGCCCCGGTGGCCCTTGGCACGGGCCAGCTGTTGGGCGGCTGGACCCAGGACCAGCTCGGCTTCGTGCTCTACGGCAGCGACAACACCCTGTTCGCGGCGCACAGCCAGGCGATGAAGAACCAGCCTGCCTTGCAGGCGGGCATCGAAGACGGTTGCCTGTCCGGCGCGGTCACGACTGCTGCCAGCGGCAGCTATACGGTCAACCTGGGCAGCGGTTGCAGCGTGGCCAGCGGGCTCAACGCCGTCGATACCAACGGCAGTGGGGGCTTGTCGGCGACGGCTGGCGTGGCGACCAGTTTCACCGTGACGGGTGACAGCCTCTCGACACAGCCCGCTGGCGGCAATGCCCAGACGTGGCAGCGCATCGCCGCTGCCCAGCACCCGCCGCCGTGACGTTGCCGTGGTGAAGTGCTAGCGTCGGACGCGCCCAACAACATCGAAAAGACGGGGGACGAGGGAATGAAACTGCTGCTGCAGGACAAGGTCGCGCTGGTCACTGGTGCGGGTGAGGGCATTGGCCGCGCCATCGCATTGCGCTACGCCGAAGAGGGCGCCCGGGTGGTGGTGGCCGAGATCAACGAGGCCAAGGGCCGTGCCACCACGGCGCAGATCGAAGCCGCGGGGGGCAAGGCGCTTTTCGTGCAGACCGACGTCCGGCGCTCCGCCGACCATGCCCGTGTGATCGACGCCACGGTGGCGGCTTTCGGCCGGCTGGACGTGGCCTGCAACAATGCCGGCATCAGTGGCGTGATGGCGCCGGGTGCCACGCTCACGGACGCGCAGTGGCAGGAGGTCATCGACATCAACCTGACCGGCGTGTTCTTCGGCGTCCGTGCCCAGGTCAACGCGATGCTGCCCAATGGCGGCGGCAGCATCGTCAACATTTCCTCCATCCTCGGCAATGTCGGTTTCGAGACCACGGCCGGCTACACGGCTGCCAAGCACGGTGTCGTGGGGCTGAGCAAGACCATGGCGCTGGAGTACGGTCCGCAGGGCGTGCGCATCAATGCCGTCGGTCCGACCTTCATCAACACCAGTTGGCTCGACAACCTGCCGCCCGATGTGCAGACCATGCTCACCAACCGGCATGCCCTGCGCCGTTTCGGCAAGATGGAAGAAGTTGCTGCGCTGGTCACCTGGCTGTCGAGCAGCGAGGCCTCGTTCATCACGGGTTCGTACTACCCGATCGACGGCGGCTACATGGCGCAGTAGCGCGCAACACTGGTTTGGCGGAGGGGGCATGAACAACCACGGTACTTTTGCTGACTGGCGTGTGCACCATGTGGCGCTGCGCGTCCCGGACTACGCGGCTGCCATCGAGTGGTACACGACGCGGCTTGGCATGCATGTGGTCGCAGAGTGGCCGTTCGGCGACCTGCAACTGGCATTCCTCGCACTGCCCGGCAACGACGCCTTCTGCCTGGAGCTGTTCGGTGGCGGCGCGGTACCGCCGGTCGAGGTCCGTCCCTGGACGGACATCGTCGACAGCCTGAAATACCGCGGCTTCCACCATGTCTGCTTCCACGTCGATGACGTGGAGGCGACGGTGCAGCAGCTGCGCGCACTGGGTGTCGCGATCACGCTGGAACCGACAGTGGTCGAGGCGATCGCGTGCCGCATTGCATTCTTTACAGACCCCTGGGGCAATTTCGTCGAACTTGCGCAGCGGCTCCCCGGGGGCGCGAGTTAACATAGTGCCGTGAAAGAGGACTGGAAACGGCTCTGGGCAGTTTCGCTGTTCGCCGCGCCCCTGGCGCAGGCACAGACCAACGATTTTGGCGTGGGTGGCGTCCTCGATGTGCCCTCGGCGCGGTCTCCCGACGAATCCACCCTGACGGTCAGCTATTCCCGCAAGGATGTCGCCGACATCTATGCCATCGGCTACCAGCCCCTGCCGCGGCTGGAGGCGAGTTTCCGCTACACCATCTTCGGGGCGCGCCTCGGTATCGCGCCGCCCGACACGCCCTGCGCGAAGGATCCGTCATTCTGCGATTACCTCAAGGACCGCAGCTTCGAGCTCCGCTACCGGCTGCTGGATGAGGGCCGCTACCTGCCGGCCGTGACGGCCGGTATCCGCGATCTCCTCGGTACGGGCAATTGGAGCGCCGAGTATCTTGTCGCCAACAAACAGTTTGGTCCGCTCGATCTGTCGCTGGGTATGGGTTGGGGCCGCCTTGCGGAAAGGGCGGTGGGTGGCAACCCCTTGGGCCGCCTGTCGGACCGCTTTTACGAGCGCGACTACAGTGGCGGCGACAACGGTGGCCTCGTCGCCCTGAAGCAGTTCTACCGCGGTCCTGAGGTCGGGTTGTTCGGGTCCGCGCGCTACACGCTCCCCGGCGGCAAGTTCGACCTGCTGGCCGCCTACAACAGCGACAGCTATGCCCGCGAACGCCGGCTCGGCGTCATCACCGACGCAAAGCCCTTGAGCTACGGTCTGGAGTGGCAGGCCTGGCCGGGCGTGAGGCTGGGGCTGAGCCGGCAGCAGGGCAACGCCTGGGCGGCCAAGCTCAGCGCCGCGATCGACACCTCGCAGCGCCTGCCGCGCAAGGCGCCGAACGGCTTCGGCGCCCGACGCGACAGCCTCGTGGCCGACACGCGTCCGGAACCTGGCGTGCAGTGGTGGGTGCGGCTCATCTACGACGCCGAATCTTCGGGACTGCTGGTGCCGGAGCTGCAGGAGAAGGAGGACGGCATCCTCGTCATCCGCTACAGCAACCGCGCTTACCAGTTCGAAGCAGACGCCGTGCACCGCCTGCTGTCCCTGGTGCGGCTGTATGCGCCGCCCACGCTGCGTACGGTCGTCCTGACGGGTGACGCCGGTGGCATGCCGACGCACTCGGTCACCTGGCAGCGCCCGGAGCCGCGCCCCGATGCGCCGCTCGAAGATCCAGGGCAGATCGAGGTCGCTGGCCCCATGGAGATCGCCGAGCCGACCTGGATCTCGCCTTACGATCACACGCCCCATGCCAGCTGGAGCGCCGGTCTGGGTCTGCGCACCTATCTTTTCGACCCGGATTTCCCGCTGCTGACGCAGGTGCAGGCCAAGCTGCGCGGCAACATCGATTTCGGTGGTGGCTGGATGCTCACTGCAGCCTGGACGCAGGCCCTCACCAGTGATTTCGACCGCATCCAGCGGTCCGGCAACTCGAAGCTCAAGCCGGTGCGTACCTTGCTGCGGGAGTACATGCAGGAGGGCAAGAGCGGCATCGACGAGTTGAGCCTCGTCAAGCGTGGCAAGCTCGGCACTGATGTGTACTACCAGGCCTTCGGTGGCATCCTCGAAGAAATGTACACGGGCGCCGGTGGCGAAATGCTTTGGGCGCCGTCGGACGCGACCTACGGTGTGGGCCTGGTGGTGATCGGGGCCCGGCAGCGCGAGTTCGACAAGCTCTTCGGTTTGCGCGACCTGGACGTCGTGACGGCGCATGTGAGTGGCTACTGGGCAACGCCGTTCCGCAACTTCGACGTCGCAGTCCATGCAGGCCGGTACATGGCCGGGGACATCGGGGCGACGATCGAGGTCCAGAAGCGCTTTGCCAATGGTTGGTCCGTGGGCGCCTTCGCGACGCTCACTGATGTTCCGTTCGACGTCTTCGGCGAGGGCAGCTTCGACAAGGGCCTGATCTTCAGGATACCGCTCGACTTCTACACCTCCGGCAACTCCCAGAACGCCTACCGGACGATCCTGCGTTCCATCAACCGCGACGGTGGCCGCATGATCGATTCCTGGCCAGGCAGCCTGTGGGAACAGATCCGCGGTACGCGCCGCGACTTCCTGCTCGAGAACCGCGACCGGATGGTGCCCTGATGACAGCGCGGGTTTTGCAGCGTGCGATGCCCAGCCTGATCGCGCTTCTGCTCGCCGGCTGCGCGGCAAATGTGCCCCAGCTGCAGCAGCTGCGCTCGTTGCTGCCGCCTTCGGCCGCCCAGCGCAAGGCAGCCGACTACGGTTGGTTGCTGCAGTTCAACGGCACGCGAATTGTCGTCTACCCGGTCAGGACCGAGGGCCGTCGGGTGCTGTTTGCCGGGGAGAATGGGGCGCAGGTGCTCTTCAACGGCGACTTCATCGAGCGCGTCGAGGGCCTGCCTGGTGCGGCAGGAAAACTGGAGGTGGCGGTTGACGGTGCGACTCAGTGGTACCGGAACGGTTGGACTGCGCAGCCACTGAAGCTGGAATGCCTGCCGGTCCAGCGTTGGCGTTTGACGACGGCGCGAATGGGCACTCGCATCGAATGCCGCAGCGGGCAGTCGGCGGAGCGGCGGCTGTACGCAATTCACCAGGTGGAACGGGACCCCGAAGGAATCATTCGCCGCATCGAATCGACGCTCGTCCCCGGCGCTGCACCGATGGTATTGACGCCGCTCAAGTTCACCGGCCAGTCCGACTGACGGACAGCGCGCAGCGCTGCGAACTGCCGCCGGGCGTGGAAGCCCGGCGGCAACAGTCACACCACTGGCTCAGGTGCCGCTGGTCGTCGTCGTCGTCGTCGTCGTGGTTGGCGGCGGCGGTGGCGGTGGCGGTGGCGGCGGTGGCGGCGGTGGCGGCGGTGGCGGCGGCGGCGGCGGCGGCGGTGGCGGGCCCGGCGGTGGTGGGGGCGGCGGTGGCGCCGGCGGCAGCGGCGCCATGTTCACCAGGTCGATGTTCTGCATGGCCACGGCAGCCATGGTGTACGCGAGGAAGACCGGCACCACATTGACACCGGCTGCGGCCGCGCCTGCGGTGGTCGCCGCCGTGCCCTCGGCCGCGACCCCGTGACCCGCGGCGGCCAGCATGACCGCTGCCGCGACGGGTTTGAGGAAAGGTTTGCTGCTGTCTGACATGACCTTGACGGGTGTACCCGCTCCTGGAAGGTGGCTGTTGAAGGCACAATAACCGCGGGTGGCGCAAGCGTCAAAGCGTGCTTTACATCACGCCAATAATTACACGATAGGTCAAATGAGCGGATTTGTGATGAGGCGCGCATGAGCGCGGTGCCAGGTTCGGCCCGGGAACTGCTGGCCCATCGCCAGTTCCAGCACTACTTCCTCGGACGCGGGTTCGCCAACTTCGCCCGCCAGATCGTGGCCGTGGCCATCGGCTGGCAGGTCTATGAACTGACGGCCAGTGCCTTCGCGCTGGGCATGGTGGGATTGGTGCAATTCCTGCCAACGGCCGCTCTGACCTTCCACGCCGGCCATGCAGCGGACCGCTTCCAGCGCAAGCACATCGTGCAGATCAGCCAGGTGGTGCAAGGGATCGGTGCAGCCTGGCTTGCCTGGGGCAGTGTGGGCGGTTGGATCACCGTCACGCAGGTCTTCGTGATCGCCGCCCTCATGGGCGCGGCCACGGCCTTCGAGCGGCCCGCGGCGGCAGCGATGCTGCCGGGGGTCGTGCCGGAGGGATTGCTGCAGCGTGGCACCGCCCTGACCAGCAGCGTGATGGAGGTTGCCTCCATCAGCGGGCCAGCGCTTGGCGGACTGGCCTATGCGCTGTCCCCCGGGCTTGCCTATGCGATGACCGCGGCCTTCTTCCTTGCAGCCTGCGTGCACAACGGCCTGCTGCGGATGAAACACGTGCCCCGCAGCACGGGCGCGCCCGACTGGACTTCCCTGCTTGCAGGGGTCCGCTTCGTGCGCAGCAATCCCACACTGCTGGGCGCGATCTCCCTGGATCTGTTCGCCGTTCTGCTGGGAGGCGCCACGGCACTGCTGCCGATCTACGCCAGCGACATCCTGGACACCGGACCCTGGGGGCTGGGTCTGCTGCGCGCAGCGCCTGCCGTCGGCTCCTTGCTGATGACGGCGCTGCTGGCACGTTGGCCCCTCGAACGGCACGTCGGTCTGCGCATGTTCCAGGGCGTGATCGTGTTCGGCATGGCAACCATCGTGTTCGCCCTGTCCCGCGAGATCTGGTTGTCGATGGCGGCGCTGGTGGTCATGGGTGCTGCGGATACGGTAAGCGTCGTCATCCGCCTTTCGCTGGTGCAGCTGGCCACGCCCGACGCTATGCGGGGACGTGTCAGTGCCGTGAATTTCCTGTTCGTGAATGCCTCCAACCAGCTCGGCGAGTTCGAGAGCGGAGTGACGGCGGCATTGATGGGTGTGGTGCCGGCCGCGGTGTTGGGTGGCGTCGGGACTGTGGCCGTGGCTCTGTTGTGGATGCGCTGGTTCCCCGGCTTGCTGCGGCTGCAGAAGCTGGAATAGCCTGCGCCATGGCCGGAGGATGGTCCGCCGACGGGGCGGTGCAACAGCAGATCGACGACAGCATCCAGGATGCGGTGGCGCGCGCTCGCGCACAGTTGGCACGCGGGCCGTCGCTCACCCATTGCGAGGAGTGCGGTGGCGCCATCCCTGAGCCCCGGCGTGCGGCTTTGCCCGGCGTGCGCTGTTGCGTGGGCTGCCAGCAGGCACTCGATGAGCAGCAGGCTTTCAGCGGCTACAACCGCCGTGGCAGCAAGGACAGCCAGCTGCGTTGACGGTGGCGTTCCGCCGGAGTGGGCATGTAAATCCTGCTCGATGACACGCCCCCTGTTGCTGGGCAAGATGCAGCCGGGGACGCAGGGAACAATAGCCATGCCGGACGTCAAAGCATCGCTGCGCAGGGTTGGCGGAACGCTGACGAAACTGCTCGGCTCCTTGCCACAGATCTCGAGGTCAAGGGATGCAGCCGGGGTGGCGGCGCGCTCTTTGCCTGTCATCTGGTTGCTGGGCAAGACCGGTGCGGGAAAGACCTCTCTGGTGGCCACGCTGACCGGGTGCAGTGATGCGGAAATCGGCACTGGCTGGCGTCCGTGTACCAAGACGATGCGGCAGTTCGACTACCCTGCCGACACTCCCGGCTGTCGTTTCCTGGACACGCGCGGTCTCGGCGAGGCCGGCTACGACGCTGGACAGGACCTGAAGGTCTGCGAGCGCGAAGCCCATCAAATCATGTTGGTCGTGAAGGCCGCTGACCACGCGCTGCATGACCTGCTGCGTGCCGTGAACCAGATTCGCCGCGCCCATCGTGATTGGCCGGCGATTGTCGTGCAGACCAGCCTCCATGAGCTGTATCCGTCGCGCGACTCGCTGCACCCAGAGCCCTACCCCTTCGATGGCGCGGAAAACGACTTCTCGAGCCCAGCGGTCCCGCCCCAACTCCGGGACTCACTCGCCAGGCAGCGCAAGGCCATCCTGAAGGATTGGCCTGGTGCCAGGCCCCGCTTCGTCGCCGTCGATTTCACGCGCCCGGAGGAGGGTTTCATCCCCGCTGACTACGGTCGCGAAGCGCTGGTCCACGCGCTTGACGAGAATCTGTCGCACCGCGCAGGGCTGCCATGGTGGAGATTTCCGGAGCATCTGCGACGACGGGTGATGCGGCGATGACAGCGAAAATCAACAGTCCTGCGGACAGCCCCGGAAGATTGCTGTGGCGTCTGGTGGGTGGTCATCCCTTGCTGCTGGTTGCCGCCGTGCTCTTGGTGCTGCCGTGGCTGCTCTTGCTCGGCTTTGGCGTGCACCAGTTGTGGCAACTGGACTACGGCCTGCCCGCCTGGCTGCTGTTGGCGGGGACCATGTCGGCGGGCGCCATCCTGCTCCTGCGTCGCTCCAGGCAAGCGCTGCATCCCGCAGAGGCACAAGTCCCGGATCCTGATCTGCCAAGGCGTGAGCGCGACGCGTGGCAGCGGATTTCCCGGATCGCGCAGGACGTGAGCCGCCATCCCCCGGACACGATTGATATCGCAAAGGCGCGATGTCTTGATCTGGCCGAGGAAGTCGGCGCGGCCATGCACCCCAGAAAGGCGCACGCCGCGGCCACGTTCACGCTGCCGGACGTCTTGCTGGCAGTGGAGGTTGCCGTCCGTGACCTGAGGGTCAAGCTGGTCCACAAGCTGCCCGGCAGCCACGTCGTTCCCGTCTCCGCAATGTTGGGTTTGCGCGATCTCCACTCGCGCAGCGCCATGGCCTGGCAGATGGGCATGATGCTTTTCAGGGCGGGCCGGTTCGTCGTCAACCCTGCGGCCGCTGCGGCAGGCGAGGCGCGCGATTGGCTCCAGGGAGAAGCCGCCGCCAGCACCGCTGGATACCTGAAGGGGCTGGTGGCCAAGGCCCTGGTCGAAGAGGCGGGTGCGTTGTTGATCGAATTGTATGCGGGGCGGCTGCGCGCCCGCCGCCATACCCAGCCCCACCCCGCGCGCAGTCCCCAGGGGGCCAGCGATGAACTGCCGGTCCGCGTGTTGGTGGCGGGGCAGGTCAACAGCGGCAAGTCATCGCTCATCAACGCACTGTTGCAGCGCGTGGCAGCCAAGGTCGACCCGCTGCCGTTGAGTGAAAAAGTGCAGGAATACCGTCTGCAACGCGAAGGTCAGCCGGACCTGGTGTTCATTGAAGTACCTGGCCTCGACGGCTCGTCGCAGCGGTTGGCCACCGCCCGGGCGGAGGCGGTGAACGCCGATGTCATCTTCTGGGTCGTGGCGGCCCATCAGCCGGCCCGTGAAATCGATCGAGGTTCCATGGAGCTGATCCACCAGATCCTGGATCAGCGCACTGATCGCTCAATCCCGGATATGTTGGTCGTGGTCTCGCACGTCGATCGCCTGAGCCCGGTCCGGGAATGGACGCCTCCTTACGACATGAGCGACATGGGCAATCGCAAGTCGCAGTCCATCGCGCAAAGCGTGGAAGCGGTGCGTGATGAGCTTGTCCGCGCCGAACATGTGTTGCCGGTTTCCCTGGCGCAAGACCTTCCACCCTACAACCTCGACGAACTCTGGACGCTGGCCGCGCAGGTTTTGCCCGCCGCGCAGCGCAAGGCGCTGGTTCGCCTGTTGGCGGAACAAGGCGGCATCGACTGGATGCATGTCCTGCCGCAGATGGTGCAGGGCGGGCGGTGGATGTTCGGCGCGGTCGCGCGGGATATCCGCAATCGCTGACTAGCGCTGCAGCAGCGACTGCTGCAGGAAGCGCACCACCACTCCGGCGGCAGGACCTTGGAAAAACGGGCCCCCGTCATGGCCGACCCCATGCAGGACGTGGGTCTGCACGGGCACACCTGCGCGGGCATAGGCCCCCTGAAGCTCGTGCAACTGGTTGATCGGCATCTGCACATCCT
>JBJOHO010000017.1:0-19917 GCA_046047615.1 Pseudomonadota bacterium | reverse complement strand
ACCAGCGTCCCGCGTGCGGGCAGCACGATGGGCGTGGACGTCGGTTGTGCCGCCAGTGGCAGGTCACCGATCGCAAACTTGCGGTGTCCGATGAGCGACCTTGGCCCAACACGCTGAGCGTCAGGGCTGCGCTGGAATCCACCGCGACGGCAGCAGGCCTGCCGGTCCGAAGAGGGCCTCCATCGGGTTGCTGCTCCGGGCGGCGGCGGCGAGTTCTGCGGCACGCGGATCCTGCACCGGACCGTTCGCCCCCTGCAGGTGCCGGATCCAGGCAGCAACGCCGGCCTCGAGGGCCGGACACGATTGCCCCGCAGCCTGTCGTGCCGCGAGCGTGTCCAGCCAGCGCTGGGGCAGTTTCTGGCTGCCGTCCATGGCGATCTGGATCAGGCGGTGCCGCAGCGCCGTATTGGCAAACCGCTCCATGAGGTCCTGTGCGTAGCGGCCCAGGTCCTGGCCGGGCGCCGGCACCAGCGTCGGTGCGGCCTCGTGCAACATCAGGTGCCGTGCCAGTTCGCGCAGTGGCGGATCGTTGATGGCTTCATGCACGTACTCGTGGCCCTGTGCCAAGCCGCAGTAGGCCAGCATCGAGTGTGCGCCATTGAGCATCCGCAGCTTCGCAGACTCATAAGGCCGCACATCGGACACCAGCGTTGCGCCGACGGCCTCCCAGCGGGGACGCGGCCCGGCAAATCGGTCCTCGATCACCCATTGGCTGAAAGGTTCCGTGAACACAGCACCTTCATCGCGCACGCCGAAGCCCGCCGCCAGCGCGCTTCGGTCCGCGTCCGTCGTGGCCGGCACGATACGGTCGACCATGGACGAGGGGCAGCTGCAGGCGTACTCGAACCAGCGGTGCAGGGCGGCATCATGGCGTTGCAGGTAGTCGCCCATCAGACGGGCAAGTTGGCGGCCATTATCCGCCAGGTTGTCGCAGGACAGCAGGGTGAGACCGGGCAGCCCGGTGTCATGGCGTCGCCTCAGTGCGGCCGCGATGAGGCCGTAGATGCTCGCTGGTCCTGCGAGCGCGAAGTCCAGCGAGCCGTCGGCGGCGCGGCAGTAGCCCTTCTCAGTGACGGTCAACGACACGATGTGCGTCGTGGCGCCAGCGATGACGTCGATGACGGCTTCGCGCGATTCAGACGCGACCCGCACGCCCCGCACGGCACCGATCAAGCGCGTGGCATCGCCGCGTGCGCTGCGCTCGGTCACCGTGTAGAGCCCGTCCTGCGGGTTCAACTGGCGGGCGACATCTGCTGAGCGCAGCGACACCCCCAGGATGGCCCAGTCGCGGTCGCCCGCGCCCATGGCCAGATCGGTGTACCAGGCCTGGTGGGCGCGATGGAACGCACCGATGCCCAGATGCACGATGCCCACCGCCTGCCCGGCGCGTTCATATGCAGGCCGCAGCACGGCAGCATCGAGCTGCGCCAGCGACGCGTTGCCGAGCCTCACAGCTTGTAGGCCCGCTTCGCCAGCGTGTAGGACAGGTCCCGGGCCAATTCGGCGGCTTCCCAATCCTCGAGCCGATGCTCCATCACCAGTTCGGCGAGGAAGCCGCAGTCGATGCGCCGGGCCACGTCATGCCGTGCCGGAATGGACAGGAAGGCGCGCGTGTCGTCATTGAAGCCGACGGTGTTGTAGAAGCCGGCGGTCTCCGTCGTCATGTGGCGGAAGCGGCGCATGCCCTCCGGGCTGTCGTGGAACCACCAGGCCGGGCCCAGGCGCAGGCAGGGGTAATGCCCTGCCAGCGGTGCCAGCTCGCGGGCATAGCTGCTCTCGTCCAGCGTGAACAGGATCAGTGTCAGCGCCGCCTCGTTGCCGAAGCGGTCGAGCAGCGGCTTGAGCGCATGCGCATAATCGGTGCGCGTCGGAATGTCCGCGCCCTTGTCGCGGCCGAAGCGCGAGAACACGCCCGCGTTGTGGTTACGGTAGGCGCCGGGGTGCAGTTGCATGACCAGGCCGTCGTCGAGGCTCATGGCAGCCATTTCCGTGAGCATCTGGGCGCGGAAGCACTCGGCCTCATGGGCGGTGAACGTGCCGCGGCTGACCTTCCCGAACAGCGCTTGCGCTTCGCGCTTCTCCAGGTCGAGCGTCAGGGCGGTGGGGTGGCCATGGTCGGTGCTGGTGGCGCCCATCGAGGCGAAGAAGGCACGGCGCTGCCTGTGGGCAGCCAGGTAACCGTCCCACTGGAAGCAGTCCTGCCCGGTGATTTCGGAGAGCTGTTGCAGGTTCGCGCGGAAGCCCTCGAACTCCGGGTCCACCACCGGGTCCGGGCGGTAGGCCGTGATCACGCGTCCGGACCAGCCGGAGGCGCGGATCGCCGCATGGTGTTCAAGCGTATCCAGCGGGCTCTCGGTGGTGGCGATCACCTCGATGTTGAAACGCTCGAACAGCGCGCGCGGACGGAACGCATCGGTGGCCAACGCCTCGGTGACCGTATCGAAATACAGGTCTGCGGTGCTGGCATCGAGCCGCACGCCGATGCCGAAGACTTCGGCAAACACCCAGTCGAGCCAGATCCGCGAGGGCGTGCCACGGAACAGGTGGTAACGCTCCGCAAACAGCCGCCATGCCGCGCGCGGGTCGACCTGCGTGTTGCCCACGCCCAGGTCCTCCATCGCGATGCCCTGCGAATACAGCATGCGGAACACGTAGTGGTCGGGCACCAGCAGCAGTTGCGTGGCATTGCCGAAGGTCTGGTTGCCGGCGAACCAGGACGGATCGGTGTGCCCGTGTGGCGAGATGATGGGCAGGGCACGCACGCTGTCGTACAGCTCGCGCGCCAAGGCGCGGGTTGCGGGGTCGGCCGGCAACAGCCGGTCGGGGTGCAGGGACAGGCGACGGCTCACATCAACTCCCAAGGGACCGATAGCGGAAATTGCGGAAACGCGCGGCACCAGGGCCTGCGGCATAGAGGCCGGGCTTCAGGGCATGGAATCCGCCGCGCACATTGTGGTGGTAGCCTGACACCTCCATGCCGCGGTCGAAGCGCTGCCAGCTTCGCCCGCCATCGCCGCTGGTGTGGAAGGCGACAATGTGTTCGCGGTGCGTCACGCGGATCAGCATGCGTGTGCCGTGCGTGTTCACGGGCCGGCCACGCTCGATGCCGTACTGGTGCGTCACGAAACGTTCGGCATCAAAGCCCAGGCCCGCATAAAGCTTGTCATCGTAGAACAGTACCAGCCCGGCGGTGCCGCCCGGCGCAAGTTCAATGTCACACTCGAATTCGTAGGCACGATCACCGGTGGTCAGGAGCAGGGGCGAGCCGGAGGACGGCGCCAAGCCCCGACCTGCCAACTGCAGCACTCCATCGGCCACCTGGATGCGCTGGGTCTCGTGGGGTCCGGGCCGGAAGAAGGTCCACTTCATGCCCAGCGCCAGTGGTCGCGAGAAGTCATCCGACAGCGCTTGCCCGTGCGGCAATGCTTCGCCGCCGCGCGGCTTGCGCAGCGGACGCGAAAGATCGCCGCCGGTCATACGGAACCAGCCATCGCGCGTCCATTCCACGCTGTCGAGCAGGCACTGGCGCCCGAGCGTCCAGTACCCGGCCTCATAGCCGTGGTACAGCGCCCACCACGAGCCATCGGGCCCTTCCACCAACGAGGCATGGCCGCGCGACCACCAGGCCTCGCGTGCCGACTGCGTGCGCACCAGCGGGTTCCCTGGATGCTGTTCCCATGGGCCGTGCAGGGAGCGGGAGCGTGCGGCGATGACCATGTGCCCGGTGGGCGGGCCGGCGGTGCCACCCACCGCCGTCAGCATGTAGTACCAATCGCGGTAGCGGTGGATCTTGGGGCCCTCCGGCGAAAAGCTCTCGACGTCCCAGTCGTCCGGATATCTCCAAGGGTCGTATACGTGCTCGACCGGGCCTGCGAGCGCCAGCCCATCGTCGGTCAGGCGCACGCGATCGCCGCCAGACAGGAACAGCCAGCGCGAGCCGTCTTCTGCCACGGCGTGGCAAGGGTCGATGTGGTGCGGCAAACCCAGGGCCTGCGGTTCGCTCCACGGACCGTCGATGTGTTCGGCCCAGGTCACGAAGATGTCGTTCGGACTGGCCTTCACCGGGATGTACAGGAAGTAGCGTCCGGCGTGCTTTTCCAGGCTGACCGCCCACACCGAGCCGATGTTGCGGTGGAGTGCCGGCTTGCGCGGTTGCCAGTTCACCAGGTCGCGGCTGTGCCAGATCGTCAGTCCCGGATAGGCGTCGAAGCTCGAGAAGGTGAGGTAGTAGTCGGCGCCGTCCTTGAGGATGGCAGGATCCGGCCGGTCGCCGGCCAGCACGGGGTTGAGGAAGCGGCCGTCGCCCAGATCGGGTTGGCGCTGCCCCTCGACGCCGCCATGACCGGTCCGCGCGGCGCGTGTCGCGGTGTGCGCCAGCGCGGGCTGCAAGGCGCCGAGTGCGGCAAGGGCGCCGGCCTTCAGTGCGCCACGACGGTCCATCAGCCCAGTCCGGTGGTGCGGGCCCAGGCGCGCCACAGCTCCGGCCAGGCCTCCACGGGCTTGCCAATCGTCTTGCGCAGCCCGAAGCCATGCCCGCCCTGCGCGAACAGGTGCATCTCGACCGGCACTTTCGCCGCACGCAGGGCGGCATGCAGGCGCAATGTGTTGTCCACCGGCACCGAGTCGTCATCCTCGGCATGCAGCAGGAAATGCGGCGGGGCATCGGCGGGAACATGCAGGTCCGGCGAGTAGGCCTGTTCCAGCGCCGGCGACGGCGATGGGCCCAGCAGCTTTTCGCGCGAGCCCTTGTGCGCGATGGCCAGGTCCATCGACACCACCGGATAGATCGGCGCAGCGGCCACGGGCCGCGCAGACAGCGCATCGGCTTCGTCGACGGCAGCGTAGACGCGGTCGGCAAAGCGCGTGGCCAGGCTGGCGCAGACATGCCCGCCGGCCGAGAAGCCCATGACCGCTACGCGCTCCGGGCCCAGCGCGTACTGCCGGTGGCGATGGCGTATCAGCCGCAAGGCCCGTTGCGCGTCGACCAGCGGCACATCGGGGCCGGCAGCCCAGCCCTCTCCGGGCAGTCGGTGGAACAGCACGAAGGCCGTGTAGCCGCGTGCATTCAGCCACCGCGCCATTTCATAGCCTTCCTTGTCGACGACGATCCAGCGGTAGCCGCCACCCGGGATGAGCAGCACGGCGGCGCCATTCGGACGATCGGGTCGGAACACGACAAGGCGAGGTTGGCTGATCCCGAACACGGCGCGGTCGGTCAGTTGGCTGTCGGTCGAACGCTCGTCGACGGTTTCGACCAGGGGTTGGCGCGGTGCACCCGGCGCGGCGCCGGGCCACAGGTTGATGGATTCGGTGGGTTGCGGCAGTCCGGGAGGGGGTTTGCCCGGACTGCCTGGCGGGGGCGTCTGTGCCCCCGCCATGGACCCCAGACCGGCGGCCAGCCCCGCGGCAAGCAGCGACCGTCGATCCATGTTCACCGGGCTCCCGCGGGTCAGAGCTTGAAGCGCGCACCCAACAGGATGGTGCGGCCGAAGTGGTTGTTCTCGTAGTTGCGGTCCGCGTCCCAGTCGGTGAAGCGGTAGGCGTATTCGTCGGTCAGGTTGTTGCCCTCCAGCGAGAGCTCGACCTTCTCGGTCAGCTTGTAGCGCACCGACGCATCGAGGTTGGTGGTGGCGGCATAGCCCTCGAGCAGGTTGCCCGTGCCCGACGCACCCGTGTGGTAGCGGCTGCGGTAGCTCAGCATGACGCGCGCGCTGAACTTGCCGTCATCGTAGTAGACAGTGCCGTTGTAGGCCTGCTTGGAGACGTTCGACAGCGTGTTGCTGACCACCACGTTCTGCAGCGCGCCACCGACGGCCACCGCGGGCCCCTGCAGGTTGAACGTGGCACCCGAGTCGATGAAGGTGGCGTTCGCGATCACACCGAAGTTGCGCAGGGCACCGTCGGTGAAGGCATTGAACGGCAGCTGCGCCGCCAGTTCCCAGCCCTCCAGGGTGGCGCCGGAACCGTTCACGGTCGTGGAGAGCGTCCAGATCGGTTGGGTCTGCTGCGAGGGGTTGAGCGCGGCCGGCGAGCTGGGGCTGAGCACCGAGGCCGGCAGCCCGGTCTGTGCGAAGGTCGCGCCGGTGATGGACGAGCTCTGCGTGAAGCTGTGCACGTCCTTCTTGAACCAGGCTACCGACAGCACCGCCTGCGGCGCGAAATACCACTCGGCCGCGACATCGAAGTTGGTGGCGCGGTACGGCTCGAGGAAGGGATTGCCGCTGGTGACGCGGTAGTTGAAGCCGTCAGCCGAACCACCGGGGGTCAGCGAGCCCAGCGTCGGGCGCGTCATCACGTCCGCCGCGGCGACACGCAGGATGATGTCATCGGTCGGGAAGATCGCCAGGTTGAGCGACGGCAGCGTGTTGTTGTAGTCGCGCTCCACCGTCGCATTGACGCCGCTGACCAGGCCGTAGGAGCTCTGGTCGGTCTTCACGTAGCGCACGCCGGCGTTCAGGGCGTAATCGACGCCGGCCAGCGTGCCCTTGAAGTCGGCCTGCAGGTAGCCACCCTGGGTGGTTTCCTCCACGCCACGGTTGTTGCCGGCATCCAGCGCCGGCGTCCGCGAATACAGATTGGTGTACGCGGCGGCTGCGGCCAGGTTGGGCACCAGCCAAGTGTTGGTGTTGCCGGCCGGCTGGCCCGCATCGCCCAGCGTGAACAGCTGCGACAGTGCCGGGGTGACCGGGAAACCATACACGGCCGTGGGACCGAAGAGGCTTGAGGCGCTGCAGGTGAGCGTGCCCAGCACGCGATCAACACCCCCGTTGCCACAGACCGCCGTGTCGCGCGTAAACGCCACCACGTCGAAGTTGTAGCGGCGCCAGACACCGCCGGCCTTCAGCGTCAACGAATCGGTGGCGTCCCACTCGGTGTTGAACTGCACGGTCTTGAACTTGTTGACCACGTTCGACGGCCGGTCGCGGATTTCCGCCAACTGGAAGTTGGCCGGGTCTGTGACGCTGGTGCCGAAGGTGAGCTTGGGCGAGGCCATGTTCGAGTAGTCGAAGGAGTAGCCCTGCGCATCCCGGTCGTCGAAGATCAGTGTGGTCTCGACCGGAATGCCGGCCTCCGACTTCGATACGCCGCCCAATACGTTGAAGCGCAGCGTGTCGGTGAGGTCCTGCTTCCAGTTCAGGCTGGTCTGGTGGAACTCGGTGCTGCTCTCGCGCAGGTAATGCTCGGTGCGCACCCAGGCATCGTTGAGCGTGGCTGACACCATGTTGTTGTTGGCGTCGTAGACAGGGTTGACGACGTTGATCGAGCGTTCGTTGGAACGCAGCAGGACCTCGCCCCACTGCTCCTCGCGGCTGGCCTCGAACTTCGAGTAGAGCGTGTCGAGGGACAGCTTGGTGCTGTCGTTGGGGGCGAATTGCAGCGAGCCGGTCAGTCCGAGCCGGTCGCGGTCGTGGGCCACCTCGCCATAACGCGGAATGCGCGGATGGAAGGCCAGGGCGGCCTTGTCGCAAGCCGTGCTCGGCACGTAGGTGCCGCCCGAGTTGACCGTGGTGTAACAGTTCGTGCCGTCCACGCCATCGAAGCGCGCCTGGGCCCAGCGCACGGTGTTGTTGCCCAGTTCCAGCACCTCGGTGCTGGAGTAGGCGGCCGACACCGCGGCGCCGAAGCTGCCGCTGTCGTTGCGCCATGACAGCAGGCCGGCGAGCCGCGGCCCGGTGTGGCCGGACAGGTCGTTGTACGAGGCGACCGTGGACGCAGCGGCCGTCAGGCCAGCCTTGCCGGCGAGCGGGTTGCCCGTATTCAGGTCGACCACCGCGCCCAGTGAACCCTCGTCGAGGCTGGCCTCGGCGGTCTTGTGCACGACCAGGCTCGAGAACAGCTCGGAGGCGAACACGTTGAAGTCGAAGGCGCGGTCGCGGTTGGCACTGGCGCCATCAACGGAGGTGGCGATGGTCTCCATGCCGTTGACGCGTACGCGCGTGAACTGGCTGGAGAGGCCGCGCACGGTGATCGCACGACCCTCGCCGCCATCGCGTGAGATGGAAATGCCGGGGATGCGCTGCAGCGACTCGGCCAGGTTCTGGTCCGGGAACTTGGCGATGTCTTCGGCGACCACGGCGTCGACCGCGGCGACCGAGTTGCGCTTCACGGTGAGCGCGGCTTCGATGGACTGGCGGAAGCCACTGACGACAATCTCGTCGAGAGCGTCGGTGGTTTCAGTCGCCGGAGCGGCCTGTTGTCCGAAAACGATTGCTGGTGCAGCCAGCGAACCGCCTGTTACCAGGGCGAGCCGAACCAGGGTGGCGATCGAATTGCTCTTGCGCATTGTCAGGGTCCCCTGCCGTCGTAGCGGCGCTTCTTGATGGTAACCGGTGTCATCCCGAGGCGTTGATACCGGTGTCATTTCGCCGGATACTGCTATCCGCAGCGCTGGCTGTCAAGAATCAGGAACGGGGGGACGCATGATGGGCAAGTGGCATCTGAAATTCGCCGCGGTGTTTCTGTGGGTCGCCTGCGGCCTGCTGCCGCCCGAACTCGCGGCACAGGTGAAGCGCCCGACAGTGGGCGGTGCCGGTGGGCAGCTCATCCGCGTCACCACGTTGGCGGCCGAGGGCCCGGGCTCGTTTCGGGCGGCCATCGAAGCCAAGGGGCCGCGGATCGTGGTGTTCGAGGTCGGGGGCGTCATCGACCTGGGCCGCAACACGCTGGCCATCACCGAGCCTTTTCTCACCATTGCGGGCCAGACTGCGCCGTCGCCGGGCATCACGCTCATCCGCGGCGGCATCGACGTCAAGACGCATGATGTGGTGCTGAGCCACCTGCGCATCATGACCGGCCGTGATGGCCAGGCCCCTTATTCGGGCTGGGAGGCCGACGCGTTCTCCACGGTGTCCGCGCACAACCTGGTCGTGGAGCACTGCAGCTTCCTGTGGGGCATCGACGAGAACATGTCCGCCTCCGGTCCGCGCTTCACGGGCAAGACGGTCGAGGAGTGGCGGCAGGGCACCAGTCGCAACATCCTGTACCGCGAGAACCTGGCCGCCGAGGGGCTGGCCTATGCCAGCCATCCCAAGGGCGAGCACTCCAAGGGCACGCTCATCCATGACAATGCCACCGGCATCGTCTTCCACCGCAACATCTGGGCCCACAACGTCGAACGTTCGCCGCTGCTCAAGGGCGGTGTGCAGGCCCTGATGGTGAACAACCTCATCTACAACCCGCAGCACCGCGCGGTCCACTACAACCTCATGAACCTGGAATGGGTGGGCTACCCCTATGTCACGGGTGAGCTCACGGCCGTGGGCAATGTGCTGCGCGGAGGCAATGACACCAACCCGGGGCTGCCGTTCCTGATGCTGGGGGGCGATGGCGATCTGGCCTATTACGGTCGTGACAACCGTGCCGTCGACCGGCACGGGCAGCCCTTGCCCGAGTTCGGCCGCTACGGCGAGACGAAGGCGCAGCTGATCCGGTCCAAGAAGCCACTGGCCAGCCTCGAGGGCTACGACATCCTGCCCTCGGGCCAGGTCGAAACCAGCGTGTTGCAGACAGCGGGCGCACGCCCCTGGGACCGCGCACCTGATGACATCCGCGTGCTGTTCTTCATTGCCGAAGGTCGCGGCGAGATCATCGATGACGAGAAGGAAGTTGGCGCGGGCTACCCGGCGCCGGCGCCGACGCGGGCCACCTTCGTCGAAGCCGAGTGGGACATGCAGTCGCTGACGCCGCGCTCCGGCCGTTATCCGGGGCAGAAGGCCGGTTCCCAGGAAACCCTGTCGGCCCGCGACCGCGTGATGCGCCAGTAGACGGGCGCGGCTTCAGCTGCCGGGCTGGATGTAGGGCACGCGCGCGAACAGCTCGCGTTCCCAGCGCCGCGGGTCATCGACCACGCGGCTGACCGCGTCGAACACCATCGTCGCCCGGCGGGGCAGCGCATATCGGCTCCAGCCCGGCGTGCCCTCGTGGGCAAAACGCACGAAGGCTTGCATCAGCCGCTCGCTCATCGCCAGCCTCGCCGGCGTGGGGTCGACGACAGTTCCGAAGGCCAGACCGATGTCGTCGGTGTGCTGGGCCTGCTCGAAATCCAGCTGGTAGACCCAGGTGTGTCGTGCCCCAGCGCGGGCGCGCGCGTCAGCTTCCTCCACTTGGCCGCGCCACGAGCGACCCGCGGTGACGATGCGATGGAAGAGCTGCTCCGGGCTGTCCTGCGGGTAACGCTCGCGGAACTGCTCCACCACCCATTCCGGGTTCAGATCCACCTTCATTTCCGGGCCCGCGCGACGCGCGAGGTTCGACCACTCCAGCCCCTGCAGCAGGGCATGGCCAGCGGGAAAAAATGCCCGCGTTTCCGCAATGGTGTTGCCCAGCAGCATGGGAATGGCATTGCCCTGCGGTGCAGCGTCTGGCCAGAACGGGTGCCGGTGCAGGTGGCGCTGGTCGAGCACCGGACCCATGTACACGCCGCCGCCCAGGATGGGGTCAATCGCGCGCAGCGCCGCCACCAGTGCAGCGGCCGGCGCTGTCGCCGGGTCCACGTCCGGCCCCAGTTGCTGCAGGAATGCCTCGGCGCGGCGCGTGGCATTCAGCGGACCGCTGGCGGTGACCTGCTGCCCGCTCATGGTGATGGCCTTGTGGAAGAGGCCGCGGGCGGCCGGCATGGCCATCAGGGTGGCGATCTTGGCGCCGCCACCGGACTGTCCGAACACGGTGATGTTGTCCGGATCGCCGCCGAAGGTCGCGATGTGCTCCTGCACCCATTGCAGCGCGCAAACCAGGTCGAGTTGGCCGCAGTTGCCGCTGTCCGGGTACTGCGGCATCAGACGCGCCAGATACAGGTAGCCGAAGGCGTTGAGGCGGTGGTTGACGGTGACCACCACCACATCGCCGCGCGCGGCCAACGCCGCGCCATCGTTCAGCGGATCGGCCACGGAGCCGGTGGAATAGGCGCCACCATGGAAATAGACCATGACAGGACGAGGCCGAACGGCCCTGACGCGCGGTGCCCACAGGTTCAGCGTCAGGCAGTCTTCGTCCTGCGGCAGGTAACGCGTGCCGGGCTGAGGGCAGGCGGGCCCGAAACCTCCGGCGCCGGTGTGCTTTCCGGGTGACCAGGCGAGGCGCTGTGGCGCCATGAAGCGGCGCGCGGTGGCGTAGCGGATGCCGCGCAGTACCTGCAGGCCGCTGACCGGTTCGTCATTGGTGCCCGCACCGCCCAGCGCAACGACGCCCAGGCCCAGGCCACCCGCCAGGACGGCGCGGCGGCTCCAGGGCTCAGCGGCGGACATCGCCGCCCGTGGCTGAAAACGCGGCCAGTGCGTTGCGGTCGAGCAGGCACATGTCGCCGGGGACGCTGTGTTTGAGCGCGGCCAGCGCCAAGCCGTGGCGGGCCAGGGTGGCCAGGTCCGAGTGTTCCAGCCAGCCATGCAGGACACCGGCCGCGAAGGCGTCGCCCGTGCCGATGCGATCGACGATGCCGGTGATGTCGACGGCAGCCGTCTCCTGGGCGTCATTGCGGGTGTCGAGGCGGGCCGCAAGCCGGTGGTGTTCCCCCGTGACGATGTCGCGGACGGTGGAGGCAATGAGTTGCAGCCGGGGGAATGCAGCAAAGGCGGCCTGCGCGGCACGCCGCCGGGACTCCGGATCGTCGCCGCCGAAGTGCGTATCGAGCAGCAGCGAGATGTCGCGGTGATTGCCGATCAGGATCGTGGCATCGGCCACCAGTTCACGCAGCACCTGGGCGGGCTGGCTGTCCCAGGCGCTCCAGAGTTGCGAGCGGTAGTTGCCGTCGAAGCAGATCGGCACCCCTGCATCGCGCGCCGCCGCCTGTGCGGCCCGGGCGAGTGCCACGCCCTTGGGCCCGAGCGCCGGCGTGATGCCCCCCGTGTGCAGCAGCTGCGAACCGGACAGCGCGCCACGGAAGTCGATGGCCCCGGGCAGGGCCTCGGCAAAGGCACTGCCGGCGCGATCGTAGGTGATCGACGAAGGGCGCAGCCCCCCACCGTTCTCAAGGAAATACAGGCCCATGCGCCCCGGGGCACGCGCAATGAAGCGGGTGTCCACGCCTGTGCCCCGCAGCACGGTGACGGCGCGGTCGCCCAAGGCGTTGGCGGGCGCGAGACCCACGAAGCGGACCGCATGACCCAGTGTGGCCAGCGCCGCGGCCACATTGGCCTCGGCACCGCCCACCACCACGTCGAGCTGCGATGCCTGCACCAGCAATTGCGAGGCGGGCGGAGTCAGTCGCAGCAGCAGCTCGCCGAAGCAGGTGATGGCCATGCGACAGCGCTAGCGGGCCAGCCACCCGCCGTCGACGGCGAGAATGTGGCCTGTGACGTAGTTGGAGGCGGGGGAGGCCAGGAACACGGCAGCGCCGGCGATGTCTTCGGGCCGGCCCCAGCGGCCGCTGGGGATGCGCTCGAGGATCTGCCGGTTGCGCGTCTCGTCAGCCTGCAGCGCTGCGGTGTTGTTGGTGGTGATGTAGCCGGGGGCAATGGCGTTGACCTGGATGCCCTTGGGGGCCAGCTCGTTGGCCATGGCGCGCGTCACGCCTGCCACGCCCGACTTCGCGGCCGCGTAGCTGGGCACGCGGATGCCGCCCTGGAAACTCAGCAGCGAGGCAATGTTGATGATCTTGCCGCTGCCCCGCGACAGCATGTGGCGGGCCGCGGCCTGGCTGAGGAAGAACAGCGTCTTGAGGTTGGTGTCGACCACCGCATCCCAGTCTTCCTCGGTGAAATCCTGCAGGTCGTTGCGGCGGATGATGCCGGCGTTGTTGACCAGCACGTCCAGGCGGCCGAGGCCGTCGACCACCTGCCCGACCACTCCCTGCACAGGTGCGGTGGACGACAGGTCTGCGCGGATGTCGAGGCCGCGGCGACCGGTGGCCGCGATGCCGGCCAGGGTGTCCTGCGGCGCACTGCGACCGGCCACCGCCACATCGGCGCCCGCAGCAGCCAGCGCGAGCGCGATGGCCTGGCCGATGCCGGTGTTGGCGCCGGTGACCAGCGCCACCTTGCCCGTCAGGTCGAAGGAGATGCTCATTTGAGCTGGCAGATGTCGAGCACGTTCATGTCGGTGTAGTCCAGGTTCTCACCGCCCATGGCCCAGATGAAGGCGTACTTGCGCGTGCCGGAGCCCATGTGGATGGACCACGGCGGGCTGATCACGGCCTCTTCGTTGGCGATCACCAGGTGGCGCAGCGAGTCCGGCTCGCCCATGTAGTGGAACACTCGATCGGTCGGGCCTGCCATGTCGAAGTAGAGGTAGATCTCGCTGCGCCGGTCGTGCAGGTGCGGCGGCATCGTGTTCCAGACCGAACCCTCGTCGAGTACGGTGAGACCGAGCAGCAGCTGTGCGCTTTCGCAAACGCCGGGGATGACCAGCTGGTAGATGGTGCGCTGGTTCGAGCTGGCCAGCTCGCCGCGCACCAGCGGGTTCGCCTGCGCGAGCGTGATGTGCTTGAGCGGGCAGACCTTGTGGGCGGGCACGGAGGCAATGTAGAAGCGGGCGCCATCGCCTTCGAACAGCACTTCGCGGCTGCCCATGGGCACGTACAGGCATTCTTTGTTGCCGAGGGCAAAGCGCTGGCCGTCGACCGTGATGGAACCCGGCGCGCCGATGTTGACGATGCCGGCCTCCCGGCGTTCGAGGAACGGCCGCCCCGCGGCACTGGCCGGCACGGTCTGTTCCGGCAGCCGCAGCGTGGCGCCGGCGGCCGGCACGGCCCCACCGATCACGAAGCGTTCGTTGTGGCTGTAGTTCAGGGTGACGGCGCCGGACTGGAACATGCCGCCGACCAGGTAGCGGTCACGCAGGTCGTCGTTCGACACCCCGTCCATCATGTCGGGGTGGGTCGCGTGGTATGTCTTGGCAAACACGGCATGCTCTCCGCTGGCGATCGATGTCCGCCGACTTGTATCGGCTCTGGTAACCGGTGTCAATCCGCGCCTGAGCGGCGCTTGGGAAGCGCCACCACAGGTCAGCGTCGCGGCGGTGCCGCCGAGCGGCGCGGCACGAGTTCCGTGGGGAAGAGGGATTGCTCCTGCGCCGCCGCCTCAGGGTGGATCAGCTTGCGGGCCGCGGAGCGGGCCATGCTGCGGATCGGCCACCGGACTGTCGTCAGCGGCGGCCAGATGGTGGCGGCGATGGCCGTGTCGTCGAAGCCGACGACCGACAGGTCGGCGGGCACATCCAGCCCCTGCTCGCGGGCGGCGTGCACGACGCCGGCTGCCATGACGTCGTTGGAAGCGAAGATGGCCGTCGGGCGATCCGCGGCCGCCAGCAGTTCAACGCCGGACTGCCTGCCGGTTTCGAAGGTGTAGTTGCCACGGGAGACGAGTTCCGCGCCGCAGGGCAGGCCATGGGCAATGAGGGCTTCGCGCCAGCCCTCGCGGCGCTCCTGCGCGGAGCGGAAACCTTCGGGGCCTTCAACCAGACCAATGCGCTGGTGACCCATGCGGATGAGGTTCTCCACCGCTTCGCGCACCGCCTGCCGGTCATTGGCCTGCACCAGGTGGGCGGCATCATCGAGTTCCGCTGAACCCATGCGCACGTAGTTGCAGTCCAGTTCATCCAGCAGCGCGATGAAAGCATCGTTTTCCGACAAGGGCGGCAACACCATCACGCCGTAAAGCCGCTGCTGCCCGATGAAGCGACGGATCTGCTCGAACAGCCTGGGGTTGTGGCGGTCGACCGGGTAGATCACCAGCGCGAATTCCTCGCCACGGATGGCGTCCAGCACGCCTTCCTGGAAATTGAGCACCATCTGGGCGTTCGGGTTGTCATAGATCATCCCCAGCACGAAGTTGCGCCGCAGGGCCAGGCCGCGCGCCTGCGGATCGGGCACATAGCCGACTTGGGCGATGACCGCCTCGACCTTCTCGCGGGTCGCCTGGTTCAGCAGGGGGGAGCGGTTGATGACCCGGCTGACGGTCTTCTTGGACACGCCGGAAAGCCGCGCCACGTCGTTGATCGTCGGCTTGCCCTTCCGTCCTGTCTGGCCCGTCATCCTGTACCTCGCTTGCCATCCACGGTGCTCAAGGGCAATCTTGACACCGGTTACCTACCGCCGGTGGACCCTTGGACGACGCCATGCCCGCCCTGTTGCAGATCCACCCGTCCGACTCGGTGGCGGTGGCCCTGCGCGCCTTGGCGGCGGGCGAGGGCTGGCTCGGCGTCACCGTAACGCAGCCGGTTCCGCGGGGCCACAAGGTGGCCCTGCAGGGACTCAAGGCGGGCGACACGGTGCGCAAGTATGGCCAACCCATCGGCCTTGCGCTGTCCGACATCACGCCGGGCGAGTGGGTGCACAGCCACAACCTGGCGACCGCGCTGCGGGGCGAACTGGAATACAGCAGCCGTGGCCCTGCGTTCGCGGCCGCGAGTGCCTCCAGCCCGCACACCTGGCAGGGTTACCGCCGTGCCGATGGCCGCGCGGCCACGCGCAATGAAGTGTGGATCCTGCCGACGGTGGGCTGCGTGGGGCAGACCGCCGAGGCCATCGCCCTGGCTGCCCGGCAGCGCCATGCCGGCCGGATCGACGGCATCCATGCTTTCACGCATCCGCACGGTTGCTCGCAGCTGGGCGACGACCTGTCCGGAACGCGTCGGCTGCTGGCGGGTCTGGCGACGCATCCCAACGCGGCCGGCGTGCTGCTGCTGGGCTTGGGCTGCGAGTCAAACCAGCTGGATCGCCTGCTGCAAGAGGTACCCGAACACGTCCGCGGCCGGGTGCGCTGCCTGGTCAGCCAGAGCGTTGGTGACGAGCACGCGGCGGCGGCGGCGCTCATCGACGAAATGGTCGAGCAGGCCGCGACCGCCCAGCGCGTTCCGCTGCCGCTGGGCGAACTGACGCTGGGCCTGAAATGCGGAGGCTCGGACGCCTTCTCCGGTCTCACCGCGAATCCACTGCTGGGCCGGCTGAGCGACCACCTTGCGGCCGCCGGTGGCAAGGTCATCCTCACCGAGATCCCGGAGATCTTCGGCGCCGAACAGGCCCTGCTCGAGCGGGCCGCCAGCGACGCGGTGTTCGAAGCCGGCGCCGGTCTGGTCAACCGCTTCAAGCGCCATTACCTGGACCAGGGTTTGCCGGTCTCGGAGAACCCGTCGCCCGGCAATCTGGCGGGCGGCATCACGACTCTCGAGGAAAAGTCGCTGGGGGCGGTGCAGAAAGCGGGCCTGGTGCCACTGGTCGATGTCATCGGTTACGGGGCGCAGGCTTCGCAGCCCGGCCTGAGTCTGCTGGAGGCGCCCGGCAACGATGCCGTGTCGTCGACCGCGCTGGTGGCGGCCGGCGCCACGCTGCTGGTGTTCACCACCGGTCGCGGTACTCCGCTGGGCTTCCCGGCGCCCACGGTCAAGGTGGCCTCGAATGCCACCCTGGCCGAGACCAAGCCGCACTGGATCGACTTCGATGCCTCTCTGGCCCTCTACGCCGGTCTGCAAGCCGCCGATGAGGCCTTCCTGGCGCGGGTGCTGGCCTTCGCCAGCGGCGAACCCTGCGCCGCGGAGCGCAATGGCCAGCGCAGCATCGCCATCTGGAAGCGCGGGGCGACCTTATGAGCCGTACCAGCGCTGCAACCTTATTCAACGAACACGATTTCCAAGGCAGTTGATGAGCAACATGCAGACGGAACAGGCCTCGGCGGTCGCGGCAGCCTTCGTGGCCGCCCGCAGGTCGGGCCAGCCTCTTGCCGCATACCCGGGTGAGCGGCCCGTGGATCTTGCGGAGGCCTATGTCATCCAGGATTGCGCCATCCGGATGGATGGGCGCGCCGTGGTGGGCTGGAAGGTGGGCCGCATCAACCCACCGCTGGATGCACAGTTGCACAGCAACCGGCTGGCCGGTCCGATCTTCCAAGGCAGCATCGCGCAATACGGTGCGGGCGGCGAAGTGCCGGCAATGCCCGTCATCGCTGCGGGGTTTGCGGCCGCTGAAGCGGAGCTGCTGTTGCATGTCGCGCCGGGTTGGCGCGGTGGCGTACCCACGGATGATGCCGGCGCACGCGCACTGCTCGATGAAGTGCGCCTGGGCATCGAGATTGCCAGTTCACCCTATCCGGGCATCAACGCCGACGGTCCGCCGGTGACCGTCTCGGATTTCGGCAACAACCAGGGTCTGGTGATGGGACCGGTGCTGGCCGGTTGGCGTGATGCCGACCTGTGCGCCATCGTCGTCCGAACCGAGATTGATGGCGAAGTCGTGGGCGAGGCCACGGCTGCCACCATGCTGGACGGACCTTACGGTGCCGTGCGCTTCCTGTTGGCCAATCTGCAGTCCCGCGGCATCGATGCCTCGGCTGGGCTGTGGGTGTCGACCGGCGCCATCACCGGTGTCCATGACGTTCGACCGGGCCAGCATGTCCGGGCCGTTTTCGGCGCGCATGGCGCCGTCGAGTGCCAAATAAAAACATCAAGGGGTTCCCATGACTGACGTAGCCCACACGGCGCCTGCACCTGCCGGGCGGCGGCGATGGCAGATCATCGCGCTGCTGTTCGTCGCCACCACGGTCAACTATGTCGACCGGACGATGCTGGGTCTGCTGGCCCCGTCGTTGGGCAAGGACCTGGGCTGGAACGAGAACGACTACGGCTCGATCGTCACGGCGTTCCAGGCCGCGTATGCGCTGGGCTTCCTGATCATGGGCTGGTTGATCGACCGCTTCGGTCCGCGCGTGGGCTATGCCATTGCCATCAGCATCTGGACGATCGGGCACGCCGCGCACGGCATGGCCTCCTCGGTGGCAAGTTTCATTGCGGCCCGCGTGGTGCTGGGTGTCGGCGAGGCCGGGCATTTTCCGGCCGTCGTCCGGGCCAGCAGCGAATGGTTTCCGCAGAAGGAACGCGCGCTGGCCATCGGTTGGGTGAACTCGGGCACCACCATCGGCGTGATCCTGACCGCGCCCACGCTGGCACTGTTCATGTCGGTCCTGGGGTTGGGCTGGCGCGAGACCTTCCTGTGGTCGGCGTTGTTCGGCGTCGTGCTGCTGGCGCTGTGGTGGAAGTTCTATTCCAACCCCCGCGAGAGCGCTCGGGTGAGCGAGGCCGAGCTGGCCTGGATCGAGCATGACCCGCCGGAGAAGGTACAGCGCGTTCCCTGGGTCCGCCTCATCACGCTGCGCGAGGCCTGGGCCTTCGCGGTGGCCAAGTTCCTCACCGATCCGGTGTGGTTCCTCATGCTGTTCTGGCTGCCGAAGTATTTCAGCAGCACCTACGGCGTGGACCTGACGCAGGTGCTGCTGCCGATGATCCTCATGTACCTGCTGTCGGACCTGGGCTCGATTGCGGGCGGTTGGCTGTCGTCGAGGCTCATTCAGCGCGGCTACACGCCGAACCTGGCGCGCAAGCTCACGCTGCTGCTGTCGGGGTGCTGTGTGCTGCCGCTGCTGTTCGTGTCGGGGCTGTCCAACATGTGGCTGGCGGTGCTGCTGATCGGCATTGCACTGGCAGGCCACCAGTCGTTCAGTTCCAACCTGCTGTCGCTGCCACCGGACATGTTCCCCAAGCGTGCGGTGGGCTCGGCGATCGGTCTGGGCGGTTTTGCCGGTGGCATTGGCGGCATGATCATGGCCAAGTCCACCGGTATGGTCCTGGATGCGACGGGTGGCAACTACACGGTGATCTTCATGGCCTGCACGGTCGTGTACTTCATTGCCGTGTTGGCCATCCACCTGCTGTCGCCGCGGCTCAAGCGGGTGGAGGTCTGACGGCCCTCAGGTCGAGCGCTTGGCGCTCCACCGCCAGAGCAATGCCCTGGCCACCGCCGATGCACAGTGTGGCAAGTCCACGCCGTACGTCGCGGCGCTGCATCTCGTGCAGCAGTGTGACCAGCACGCGGCAGCCGGAAGCACCGATCGGATGGCCCAGTGCGATGGCACCGCCGTTCACGTTGACGCGGGCCGGATCCAGCCCCAGCTGCTGAGTCACGGCCAGCGCCTGCACAGCGAAGGCCTCGTTGGCCTCGATGAGATCGACGTCGTCCAGCGACCAGCCGGCGCGCGCCAGACAACGGCGCGCGGCAGGGACCGGGCCGAGGCCCATGACGGCGGGGTCCACGCCCGCCTGCGCGCTGGCTGCCACGCGTGCCAGCACGGGCAAGCCCAGTTGCGCCGCCCGTGGTGCGGCCATCACCAGCACCGCCGCGGCGCCGTCATTGAGCGTTGAGGCATTGCCCGCCGTCACGGTGCCGCCCGGCTTGAACGCGGGTCGCAGCGCGGCCAGCCGTGCGGGGTCCGTCCCGGGGCGGGGCTGTTCGTCGGTGTCGACGTGCTGAGGTGGGCCTTTGGGCTGTGCGACCTCCACGGGCGTGATCTCGCCGTGGAAGCGTCCCGCCTGCAGTGCAGCGGCCGCGCGCTGCTGCGACTGCAGCGCATAGGCGTCCTGCGCCTCGCGGCTGATGCCGTGGCGCTCCGCCAGGTGTTCGGCGGTCTGCCCCATGTGGTAGTCGCCGAAGGCGTCCCACAGGCCATCGCGCACCATCGTGTCGATGAGTGTCGCGTCGCCGAGGCGCTGGCCCGTGCGCAGCGCGGGCAGCACATGCGCCGCACGGCTCATGCTCTCCATGCCACCGGCGATGATCGCCTGCGCATCGCCGCACTGGATGGCCTGCACGGCCAGCGCCACCGCCTTGAGGCCGGAGCCGCAGACCTTGTTCACCGTGAAGGCCGGCACCTCGACGGGCAGACCGGCACCGATGGCGGCCTGGCGTGCGGTGTTCTGGCCTTGGCCTGCAGTCAGCACATGCCCCATCAACACTTCGTCGACCAGGGCAGGGTCCAGCGCGGTGCGCTCCAGCAGGGCGCGGATCACGGCACTGCCGAGTTGGCTCGCGGGCATGGCGGCCAGTGCGCCCTGGAAGCTGCCGATGGCGGTGCGCGTCGCGGCGACGATGACGGCGTCTTGCATGGTGGGCTGTCCTGGTGTGCTTGGGGGTCAGTCGCGCAGTTGCGGCAAGTCCTGGAA
>JBJOHO010000016.1:0-20531 GCA_046047615.1 Pseudomonadota bacterium | reverse complement strand
TATCGGCGTCTCGTCGCGGTCGCGCGCGAGCACGCAGGGCCCGGACCTGTGGCTCGAGCATCATGACCGTGTGCCCTTCGGCAAGCGCCACCTCGAAGTGCGGCACACGCCCGGCCACACGGACGGCTGCATCACGCTGGTCACCGACGACCGGCGCATGGTGTTCACGGGCGACTGCCTGCTCATCCGTGGCGCAGGCCGCTGCGACTTCCAGCAGGGTGACGCCCACACCATGTACCGCTCGATCACCGAGCAGATCTTCTCGCTGCCCGATGACTGCCTGATCTATCCGGGCCATGACTACGCCGGGCGCACGGTGTCCTGCGTCGGGGAGGAACGTGCGCACAACCCGCGCATCGGCGGCCATGCCAGCGAGCGTGACTTCGTCGGCTTCATGCAGAACCTCCACCTGCCGCATCCCAAGCAGATCGACATCGCCGTGCCTGCAAACCTGCGGGCCGGCAAGCCGGGGGATGGCGCGCTGGCACCGCCCGCCGACTGGGGCCCCGTGCGCCAGAGCTATGCCGGGCTGCTGGAGATCGAGCCGCAGTGGGTCGCCGAGCACCGCAACGCCGTGCACATCCTCGATGTACGTGAGCCGGACGAGTGGAACGATGCCCTCGGCCATATCGAGGGTGCCCAGTGCCTGCCCTTGGGAGAACTCAAGGCACGGCTTGCCGAGGTGCCCCGCGACAAGCCCGTGGTCACCGTCTGCCATGCCGGCATGCGATCCGGCCAGGCCATGGCGCTGCTGCGTGCCGCTGGCCTGCCCCGCCTTGCCAACCTGCGTGGCGGCATGCTGCTATGGCGTGAGATGGGACTGCCCATCGCGAGGGATGCGTCATGAGCGGGACCGACAGTTATTCGCCGCCGCGGGTATGGCACTGGGACCGTGAGTCCGGTGGCCAGTTCGCGCACATCAACCGGCCCGTTGCCGGGGCGACACATGAGCATGAGCTGCCGGTCGGCCGTCATCCCCTGCAGCTGTACTCGCTGGCTACGCCCAACGGCGTGAAGGTCACGGTGATGCTCGAGGAGCTGCTGGCCCTGGGCCATGCCGGCGCCGAGTACGATGCCTGGATCATCGACATCATGAAGGGCGAGCAGTTCGGCAGCGGCTTCGTGGCCGTAAACCCGAACTCCAAGATCCCTGCCCTCCTCGACCGCAGCGGCCCCACGCCGCTGCGCGTGTTCGAGTCCGGTGCCATCCTGCTGCACCTCGCCGAAAAGTTCGGTGCCCTCCTGCCGCAGGGTGCTGCGCGCGCCGAATGTCTGTCGTGGCTGTTCTGGCAGATGTCGAGCGCACCTTATGTGGGCGGCGGCTTCGGGCACTTCTATGCCTATGCGCCCGTGAAGCTCGAATACGCCATCAACCGCTTCGCGCTGGAAACCAAGCGCCAGCTCGACGTGCTCAACCAGCGCCTGGCAAACAGCGAATACATCGCCGGCGACGACTACAGCATCGCCGACATCGCGATCTGGCCCTGGTACGGCACGCTGGTGCAGGGCGAGGTCTACAACGCCGGCGAGTTCCTGTCGGTGCAGGAATACACGCACCTGCGGCGCTGGTCAGAGCAGATCGCGCAGCGCCCGGCCGTCAGGCGCGGACGGCGCGTCAACCGCGTATGGGGACCCGAGGCCGAACAGTTGCGCGAGCGGCACGACAGCGCGGACTTCGGCGCCTGAGCCGGGACACGCTCACGCGACGGAATTGAGCCGGAACACGGCGTACTGGAACGACTGCACGGCGCCCCAGGGTGTGGTGTGCAGCTCGTGCTGCTCATGCAGCGGTTCGAAGCGCGGTCCCAGAACGGACTGGAGGCCCGCAGCATCGTAGCGTTGCACCTCGAGGCCGCTGCACTTGAGCGGCCCGTCGAGCGCAAAGGTGCCCAGCACCACATGGGCACCGGGCCGGCAGGCCTTCAGCAGCTGCTGCACATAGGCCTCGCGATCTGCTGCGGTCGTCAGGAAATGGAACACCGCGCGGTCATGCCAGAGGTCGTAGCGTCCGGTGGGCAGCGCCGCGTGGCGGATGTCGGCCGCCAGCCACTGCACACGCGAGGCGGCAGGCTCACCTAAACGCGCACGCGACACTTCAAGGGCGCGCGCCGACAGGTCCAGCACGGTGAGGTCCGTCCAGCCCTCGGCCAACAGATCGTCGACCAGGGTCGAGGCGCCACCGCCGACGTCGATCAACGCGGCCTGCGGTCCCGGGCCGAAGCGCTCGATCAGCCCCACGGAGACGTCCAGATGTGGCCGGTACCAGCTGACCTGGTCCGCCGGCTTGGTCTGGTAGACGGCTTCCCAATGCGCCTTGCCGCCAGGACTGGATCCCGCCCCTGGCTGCCAGCCCGCCGGCGCGAGTTCGAAACGCGAAAACTCGAAGGCCGGTGCCACCACGCAGCTGACCAGCGTCCAGCCCTCGCCCGCCTCGGCGGCCTGCCAATGGCCGGGCGCAATCACCTGCTGCGGCAACTCGCCGTCGACCAGCGCAGGGCCGAGACGCTGGGTCTGCACCGGGCCAGCGTCGGTGGCGGCCCGGTGCAAGGTCAACGGCGCGCCGGCATGCCAGAGCCAGATTTCACTCGCGTCGACGCGATGCCAATGGGAGCGTTGCCCGGCTTCGAGCAGGAACCAGATGGCCGTCGATGCCGCGCGCTCCCCGGTGGCGGCGGGCGCCCGCCAGGTCTCGCGGTACCAGCCCCCCTCGGGATGGGGCGCCAACCCCAAGCGCTGGATGATGTCCTTGGCATTCATGTTGCGGCCCCGCCGTGCTTTCGTTGACGCTGCGTATTTTCCCCGTAGGCCTCAAGGCGCGCACGTACTACATTCGTACCCTAGCCGCGTTGCGCTTGGGAGGGGTCCCCATGAAGCCTGCTATTGTCATGAAGCACTGCGCCCTGGCGCTGCTCCTGGGGCTTGCGCCCGCCCTGCCCGGCCAGAGTGCGGCCCCCTCTCCGGTGCCCGCAGGACCCGGCTGGACGGGCGTGACGCACGCGGAAGAGATCATCAAGGCGCGCCAGGAACTGATGACGAACATGGAGGTGCTGATGGCACCTCTGGACACGGCAACGGTCGAGCCCATCAAGGACCTGGCCCGCCTGCGCGAGAACGCGGAATTGGTCAGCGTGATGCTCACGGCCTTCCCGCACCTGTTTCCCCCGACCACGAACGTCCACGACCCGCGTGATCCGCTGACGCGGACGCTGGCCCTGCCGACGGTCTGGACCGCCTTCGAGAGCTTCATGGCGCTGTCGAAGGCCTCGGCCGCCGCCGCCGAAGCCGCTGCCGACGCGACGGACGAGGCCACGCTGAAGGCCGCGGCCGTGCGGCTGCGCGCCAGCTGCGACAGCTGCCACGCGGTCTACCTGCGCAAATACGAACCGCCCAAGCCCAAGGCGTCTGACGCAGAATTCGATTTCGAAGGGGCGCTGCGCTGACTGCAGACTGTCAGCCTCAGGCGGCGGTCAACGCGGCGACTCCAGTATCGCGGCCAAGGCCTTGACGGCATCCCGGATCTCGAGCAGCGCAGGGATCGGGTCATCACCCCAAGCCGCCCAGCGCCACGTACTTGGTCTCGAGGTATTCCTCGAGGCCCAGCTGCGAGCCCTCACGGCCCAGACCGGAGGCCTTCACGCCGCCGAAAGGCGCCACCTCGGTGGAGATGAGCCCTTCGTTGACGCCGACCATGCCGAACTCAAGGCCTTCCACCACGCGGAAGATGCGGCCGACATCGCGCGCGCAGAGGTAGGAGGCCAGGCCAAAGGGCGTGTCGTTGGCCATCGCGATGCCTTCGGCCTCGGTGGCAAAGCGGAACAGGGGCGCGACCGGGCCGAAGGTCTCTTCGCTGAAGATCAGCGCTTCGCGCGACACATCGGCAAGCACCGTCGGCTGGAAGAAACTGCCACCGAGGGCGTGGCGCTGCCCGCCCGTCAGCACGCGGGCACCATGCGCCAGTGCATCGGCGATGTGCTGCTCGACCTTGGTCACGGCCGCGGCATCGATCAGCGGGCCGATCACCGCGCCAGGCTCGGTGCCCGGTGCCACCCTGAGCTTGGCGGTCTCCTCGGCCAGACGTGCGGCAAAGGCATCGTGGATGCCCTCCTGTACCAGGAACCGGTTGGCACCCACGCAGGACTGGCCGCCGTTGCGGAACTTCGCCACCAGTGCCGCGCGCACCGCGGTCTCAAGGTCCGCATCGTCGAAAACGATGAAGGGCGCATTGCCCCCCAGCTCCATGCTGGTGCGCTTGACGGTCGGTGCGCACTGCGCCAGCAGCACCGCGCCCACTTCCGTCGAACCGGTGAACGACAGCTTGCGCACCACGGGGCTTGAAGTGAGTTCGGCACCGATGGCGCGCGCCGGTCCGGTGACGATGTTGCAGACACCGGCGGGCAGACCGGCGCGAATCGCAAGCTCGCCCAGTGCCAGCGCCGTCAGCGGTGTCTGCGAGGCGGGCTTGATGACACCGGTGCAGCCCACGGCCCAGCCAGGGCCAGCCTTGCGGGTGATCATGGCTGCGGGGAAGTTCCACGGCGTGATGGCCGCGAACACGCCGACGGGCACTTTCTGCACGAGCAGGCGCCGCCCTTGCGCGTTCTGCGGAATGATCGCGCCGTTGGCGCGCTTGCCCTCCTCGGCAAACCATTCGATGAAGCCCGCCGCGTACAGCACTTCGCCGCGCGCCTCGGCCAGGGGCTTGCCCTGCTCGGAAGTGATCAGCAGCGCGAGGTCGTCGGCGTGCGCCAGCATCAGCTCGTACAGGCGCCGCAGCACCCGGGAGCGCTCGGCCGCCAGCGTGGCGCGCCAGGCCGGCAATGCGGCTTCGGCCGCAGCAATGGCGCGGCGAGTTTCGGCAGCCCCGCCGGCCGGCACCTGCGCGATGACCGCGCCCGTGGCCGGGTTGCGCACCGTGGTGGTCGTACCGCCATCGGCCTGCACCCACTGGCCGTCGATGAGCATGGCCTGGCGCAGCAAGGCTGGATCTTTCAGCGGCAGCGTGTCGACGGCAGTCATGGGCGGTCCTCAGGCGGTTGGCGGGCGTGGCATCATGGAATCGGCAAGCCTGAAGGGAGTCAAGCCATGGCGCACGCATTTGTCAGCCCGCTCTTCGACGGGCCCGTGGATGTGGTGGGCGACGTCCACGGCGAGATCGAGGCACTGCAGACGCTGCTGGAGCGTCTCGGCTACGACCTGCGCCACGATGGCCACCCCGAAGGACGGCGGCTGGTCTTTGTCGGCGACCTCGTCGACCGCGGGCCGGACAGCCCTGCCGTGGTCGACCTGGTGCGGGAGTACCGGGACCGCGGGCTGGCCCAGTGCGTGTTGGGCAACCACGAACTGAACCTGCTGAACGGTGCCAAGAAGAGCGGCAACGCCTGGTTCCTCGATCCGTCGCGGGAGGAGCAGCAGGCGGGCGGCGAATTCGCGCACAGCCGCCCCGTACCGGCTGAACTGTCCTCAGACCTGAGGGAGTTTTTCGCCAGCCTGCCGCTGGCCCTGCAGCGCGCGGACCTGCGCATCGTGCATGCGGCGTGGAGCGATTCTGCGCTGGCGGCCCTGCAGCCCTTCGAGGGTGCGTCGACCGTCGAGGTCTACAAGCACTTCAACGATCGCATCAAGAGTGAAGGCGCTGCCACCGGCCTGAGCGCGCGCGCCGCTGAAGAGAAGGAACACTGGAAAGCCGCCTGGAAGGATCGCAAGGCCGACATCCCCTTCCTGCCCGCGACCGCGGCCTGGGACAGCCAACGCCAGATGGCCAACCCGGTCCGGGTGCTCACCTCCGGCGTGGAGCGCCCCGCGCAGCGGCCGTTCTACTCCAGCGGCCAATGGCGCATGTGCGACCGGGTGCGCTGGTGGGAGGAGTACGCAGACCCGGTGCCGGTCGTCATTGGCCACTACTGGCGGCAGCGGCGGCCCGTGGCGGCGTCGGCCCATGCCTCCAGCAAGCCGGACCTGTTCTCAGACACTGCGCCCCATGAGTGGCTCGGGGCCCGCGGCAATGTGTTCTGCGTGGACTTCTCGGTCGGCGCCCGCTACGAGGAGCGCAAGCGCCAGGTGAAGCAGTTCGACACGACGCTGGCTGCGCTACGACTGCCAGAGCGCCAACTGGTGCTGGAGCAGGAGGATGCTGGCGGCTGAGTCGGGCCGCAGTCTTCGGCGTGGTCTGTCAGCCCGCCACGAGGCTCCAGAGACCCGTCGCAACGGCCATCAGCGCCGCCAGGGAACTGACCGTACCGACGATGATGCGGGGGACCATGGAGTCCATGCGGGTCAGCAGTTCCGTGCGCACGCCATTGATGCGTTCGTCGGTGAGCCGACGCGATTCGTCCAGCTTGTGGTCAACACGATCCGACAGCGCCAGGAGGTCGGCCTTGAGCTCCCGCCGGACGGCACCGATCTCCGCCGTGAACTCCTGCCGCACCTCGGCAAGACCGCCCCGCAGTTCCTCGCGGACTTCGCCAATCCCGGCCTTCAGTTCATCCCGGACTTGGCCAATCTCAGCCTTGAGCTCCCGCCGGACGGCACCGATGTCCGCCTTGAACTCCTGCCGCACCTCGGCAAAACCCACCTGGATCTCCGTGCGCAGCCCCGCAAAGCCGAGCTGGGTCTCCTGACGCAGGTCTGCGATCTCGACGGTGACGTCCTGCCGCAGTCCGGCAACGTCCCCCTTCAATTCCAGTCGCAGGTCTGCCATGTCCTCGCGCAGGGCCACGCGCACTTCCTTCACGTCGCCCTTCATGGCAACGCGCAGCTCGTGCAGGTCGGTCTTGTTGGCCAACTTCTCGGTCATGTCCGCTTCGAGGGCGTCAGCAGCATTGCGCGCAGTGAGGTTGGAGACGTTAGCCTCCACCAGTGCGTCGTAGATGGCAAGTTGCGATTTCATGCGGCGCAGTCTGCCGCGACCCGGTCCGCGTTGGGGCGCCTGAATCTGCCGCGTTCCGTCAAAAAGCGCGCCCTACCTGAACGCGAAGCCCGGACCCTCACCCGCACCGCCCTTGCCCAACCACCGCTGCGTCACCGCCTTGCGGCGCGTGTAGAAACGCACGGCGTCAGGCCCGTAGATGTGCAGGTCGCCGAACAGCGAGCGCTTCCAGCCGCCGAAGGAATGCGTGGCAACCGGCACGGGCAGCGGCACGTTGATGCCGACCATGCCGACCTGGATGCGCTCGGCGAAGTGGCGTGCCGCGCCGCCGTCCTGCGTGAACAGGCAGGTGCCGTTGGCGTACTCGCTGGCTTCGATGAGAGCGATCGCGTCTTCGAGGCGCGGCACCCGCACCACGCCCAACACCGGGCCGAAGATCTCTTCGCGGGCGATGCTCATCTCCGGGCGCACGTGGTCAAACAGGCAGGGACCGAGGAAGCAGCCCTGCTCGTGGCCAGGCACGACCAAGCCGCGGCCATCCACAACCAACGTGGCGCCCTCAGCGACGCCGGCGTCCACATAGGCCTTCACGCGCGCCCGATGCGCCGGGCTGACCAAGGGCCCCATGTCCACGTCGGGTGCCGTGCCCGGCCCGATGCGCATGCGCGCGATCGCGCTTGCAAGCGCCTGCACCAGCGCATCGCCGACGCCCTCGCCCACGGCCACCACCATGGGGATGGCCATGCAGCGCTCACCGCAGGAGCCGAAGGCTGCACCCATGATCAGCGGCACCACGGCGTCGAGGTCGGCATCCGGCATCACGACCGCATGGTTCTTGGCGCTGCCCAGTGCCTGCACGCGCTTGCCCTGCGCCGCGCCGCGCGCATAGATCGACGCCGCCACGGGCGTGGAGCCCACGAAGCTGATGGCCTCGATCTGCGGATGGTCCAACAGCGCTTCCACCGCCTCGCGGTCCCCCTGCACCACGTTCAGCACGCCGGGTGGCACACCGGCCTCCAGCGCCAATTCGGCGATGCGCAGCGCACTGGAGGGATCGCGCTCGGCAGGCTTCAACACGAAGCAGTTGCCGCAGGCCAGCGCCATCGGCCACATCCACAGCGGCACCATGGCCGGGAAATTGAACGGCGTGATGCCGGCCACCACACCCAAGGGCTGGAACTCGCTCCAGGCATCCACGCCCGCTGAGACGTTGCGGCTGAACTCGCCCTTGAGCAGTTCGGGCACTGCCGCGGCGTATTCGATGTTTTCCAGGCCGCGCTGCAACTCGCCCAGGCTGTCGGCCAGCGTCTTGCCGTGCTCTGCTGTGATGAGCCGGCAGATCTCGTCCGCATGCGCCTCGAGCAGCTGCTTCAGGCGCGTCATCACGCGGGCGCGGCGCGCAGGCGGCGTGTCGCGCCAGGCCGGGAACGCTGCGCGGGCCACCTGCACGGCCTGATCGATGATGTCAGGCCCGGCAAGGCCGACCCGCGCCGTGACCTCACCGGTGGCCGGGTCGATCACCTCGGTGCTGCGACCGCTGGATGCGAGGCGTTGTCCGCCGATCAGATGCGCGATGGTCTTCATGTCCAGTCCTCGAGCTTCAGGCCCGCCTAGTCCAAGCGGTAGAACCGGACGATGACCTCGTTCGGCGAGCGCTCGCCGATGCCGACGAACACGTGGCGGGTGAGCCACTGCAGGCCGGGGGCCGTGGTCTCGAACTTCGGCACGGTGCGGAAATAGACCAGCTTCGGGTCGACCACCTCGCCCGCGTTGAGGCGCTTCATGACCTCCGGCGGCGCATGGCGGATACCGACGTTCTGCACATAGACCAGCTCGCCCTGGTCGGTCTGCAGGGTGTAGCGGGTGTCTAGCTCTGAAAAGCCGTCCGGCTGGATGAGCTGCCAGTCCGCGCCGCTGTTGGGCACCACGGTGCCGTTCATCTGCGGGCCCTGCACCGTGCCGCCGGTGATGGCGACGATGCGGCGCAGCCCGTGCGGCACTTCGCCGATGACGACCGGATTGCCCACCTTGGCGCGCAGCTCGAAGGCGAACACCAGCGCCGGAGCCGGCGGGGGCTCGGCGGCAGACAGGGACGGAGCGCCCAGCGGGGCGAGCAGGCTCAGGGCCAGGAGGACGAGGGTTTTGTTCATGGCCGGATCCTAGCGCAACCGTGGCGTACCATGGCCACCAGCCTTTGATGACACTCGGGAGGCGGACTGCAATGAAGAACCTGGTCATCGGACTGTTGTTGGCCACTGGCCTGGCGACGTCGCCTGCGGCCCGCCCCGCGGCAGGCGAGCCTGCCGGGCGCTGCGACCGCGAATGCCTGCGCAGCCATATCACTCAGGTGCTTTGGGCGCTGGTGGGCCACGACATCAGCCGTCTGCCCGTGGCGCCCACCTTGCGCGTCACCGAGGATGCCGACGAGAAGCCGCTGAAGAGCGTCGGGCTCGTCCGCAGCGTTACCGCCTTGCGCGGCTACCGCCAGGACTTCATCGACGAGCGCCAGGGCATGGCCGGGGCGCATGTGATGGTGGAGGAAAGCGGTGCGCCCATCATGCTCGTGGTGCGCATCAAGGTCGTCGACGGCCTGATCACCGAGCTTGAACTGGTGCCAACGCGCAGCCGGTCGGAGGGCCTGATCTTCAACCTCGATGGCCTCAAGGCCGCCAGTGCGATGATGAACTACGCACCGAGGGCCGATGAACTGGCATCGCGCGACGAGGTGCTGCGGGCTGCCCTGCTGTACCCCGCCGGCCTGGCCCGCGCAGAAACCTTCGCTGCCGTGAACCTGCCCTTTGCAAAGGACGCCTACCGCTACGAGAACGGCCAGGTCATGGCCGGGCCGGCCTGTACCTTCGCTCCGGGCTGTCAGGACATTGCCACCCAGTCGCTGGCCATCTTCAAGCGGCTGGGCGCCCCGCAGACGCGGGTGGTGCTGGTGGACGAGCGCATGGGCATCGCCTGGCTGCGCCTGGCCTGGGGCGTGCGCCAGGAGGGCGGTGACCAACTGACGGCCTTCGAGGCCTTCAAGTTCCATGGCGGCCGGATGCATGCCGTGGAAGCCTTCATCCGGATCCTGCCGATCGAGAAGCGTGCCGGAGGGTGGCCGCCCTGAGGGCGTCATCCCTACGCGAGGATCAGCGTAAACTCTGCGCCCATGGCACCCCCAGATCCCACGCCCGCGCCGGCGGCTAGCAATTTCATCCGTCATCTCATCGAAGCCGACCTCGCGGCAGGCAAGTACGCTTCGCGTCGCTGGTCCGGCCAGCCGGGGGACATCGCCCGGCAGGCCTTGGGCGCGCCCGACGCTGCGCGTATCCGCACGCGATTCCCGCCGGAGCCCAACGGCTACCTGCACATCGGCCACGCCAAATCCATCTGCCTGAACTTCGGGCTCGCGCTGGAATTCAACGGCGCCTGCCACCTGCGCTTCGACGACACGAACCCGACGCGCGAAGACCAGCAGTACGTCGATTCGATCGTGGACGTGGTGCGCTGGCTGGGCTTCGACTGGGGCCCGAACCTGTACTACGCCTCGAATTATTTCGAAGCGATGCACCGCTGCGCCGTTGCGCTCATCGAGCGCGGCCATGCCTACGTCGACAGCCAGAGCGCGGAAGAGATGCGCGCCAACCGCGGCACGCTCACCGAGCCGGGCACCGACAGCCCGTTCCGCGCGCGCAGCGTGGCCGAGAACCTGGACCTGTTTGCCCGCATGCGGGCGGGCGAGTTTCCGGATGGCGCCCACATCCTGCGCGCGAAGATCGACATGGCCTCGCCCAACGTCAACCTGCGCGACCCGCCCCTCTACCGCATCCGCCACGCGCATCACCACAACACCGGCGATGCCTGGTGCATCTACCCCATGTACACCTTCGCGCACCCGATCGAGGACGCGATGGAGAACATCACGCACTCGCTGTGCACGCTGGAGTTCGAAGACCAGCGGCCGTTCTACAACTGGCTGCTGGAGCGGCTGGTGGAGGCGGGCGTGTTCGCGGACCCGCTGCCGCAGCAGTACGAATTCTCCCGGCTCAATCTCTCGTACACGGTGCTGTCCAAGCGCAAGCTGATGCAGCTTGTCGACGAGAAGCACGTCGAGGGCTGGGACGACCCGCGCCTGCCGACGCTCGCCGGCGCGCGCCGTCGCGGTTTCCCGCCCGAGGCCTTCCGCGCCTTCGCTGAACGCATCGGCGTGTCGCGGTCCGACTCGTGGATCGACATGGGCGTGCTGGAAGGCTGCGTCCGCGATCACCTGAACGACGCGGCGCAACGCCGGATCGGCGTGCTCGACCCGGTGAAGCTGATCATCGACAGCTACCCGGAAGGACAGACGGAAACCTGCGTCGCACCCAACCACCCGCAGAAGCCGGAGCTGGGCACGCGCGAGCTGACCTTCAGCCGCGAACTGTGGATCGAGCGCGAGGATTTCATGCCGGTGCCCAGCAAGGGCTTCTTCCGGCTCTACCCCGGCAACCGCGTGCGTCTGCGTTACGGCTACGTCGTGGAGTGCACGGGCTACGACCAGGATGCGGACGGACGTGTCACCGCCGTGCATTGCACCCATTTCCCGGATTCGCACTCCGGCTCGCCCGGTGCCGACCAGTACAAGGTCAAGGGCAACGTGCATTGGGTGGCCGCGGAGGCGGCCTTCGAGTGTGAAGTCCGGCTGTACGACCGCCTCTTCTCCGTGCCCAACCCGGGTGCGGGCGACAAGGACTTCCTGCTGGACATCAACCCGGACTCCCGGCGGGTGATCCGGGCCCAGCTGGAACCTGCCCTGCAGCAGGCTTCACCGGGTGCCGTTTACCAGTTCGAGCGCCACGGCTACTTCGTCGCCGACCGCGAGGACTCGAAGCCCGGCGCACCGGTGTACAACCGCACGGTGACCCTGCGGGACTCCTGGGCGAAGGCCGCGCGCTGAGCCGACGCGGCTGTGCAGGCCCGCCGCGCTAGCGAGGCTGGCGCGGGGGCAACAGCGCGGGACGGTCGGGCGGCAGGCGCTGGTCGATGGTTGTCATGACCATGCCGACCATGACGTAGTCACCCATGACCGTCACCAGCTCGACGACGCCGCGACGCCCGAAGGTCTTCTCCACCTCCGCATACAACGCGGCGTCGACGGCGTGCTCGCGCAGGAGCGAGCGGCCGAGCCGGATGATCAAGGTTTCCTCGGGGCTGAGGCCGACCGGCTCGCGGTCAAACTTGATGGTGTCGATCACCGCCTGTGGCGCACCGTGATGCAGCGCGGCCTGCTCGTGCATCGAATACTCGTACTGCTGCCGGATCTCCCAGGACGCCACGAGGATCGCCACCTCGGTGTGACGCGGACTGAGCACGCCGTTGTAGCGCAGGTAGCTGTTCAGGTCGTTGAAGGCCTGCGCGATCCTGGGGCTGTAGAGCGACAGCGGGACTGGCCCGGTCGTCGGCGCCGGGCCGCTGCCGACGATGCGGTCATAGACGGCCTGGCCCTCGGCATCGAGGTCCGCCCGCGCGAGGGGCGGCAGGCGCGACAGCGACACGGGGTTGATGTCGGGCGGCAGCTGCGGCGCAGCGTTTTCCTGTGCCGAGACGCCCGAGCCGAGAAACAGTCCTGCCACGAGGCAGGAGGCCGCGAATTTGCGCATGCTGTGCCGATCTCCAGCGGTGTTGTGCGTCCGATCCTAGCCGACTGACCGCCACGGGCAGATGACCTTCACGCCGGCGGCGGCGTAAGGCGAGGTGTCGCGAGACGCCACGATGAACCCTCGTGAAGCCGCAATCGCCGCGATGTAGCCGTCAGGGCTCGGAAAGCCCCGCCCGCCTTGCCGGGCGGTGACAGCGAGGTCGGCGTAGTGACGCGCGGCCTCGGTGTCGAAGGGCAGCACGCGATCTGCGAACAGCGCCAGCAGCGCCTCCAGTGCCTGGTCGAACCGGGCTCTGCGCCGGCCCGCAGGCAGGGCGCGGATCCCGAACAGCAGCTCGGCCAAGGTGACGCTGGACAGATACAGCGTGGTCACGTCCTGGTCGTTGAGCCAAGACAGCACGTTCGCATCCGGGGCGGGCTTCATGGCCTCGGAGACGACGTTGGTATCGAGCACGATCATTCAGTCGAAGCTCACCGGCTCTGCCGGCGACTTGTCCCGCAGCCCCTCGATCAAATCGAACTCCTCGTCGCTCAACCCGAGATCGCGGCCAATGGCCGACAGGGCATCCCCCATGCGCACGCGCTTCTCGGGCTTTACCGCGGCTGCGAGGATCTCTCGCACCTCGGCCTCTGCGCTGCGGCCATGCTGGGCGGCACGCACGCGCAGGGCACGGTGCACTTCGTCGGGCAGGTTTCGGACCGTCAGGGTCGCCATGGAACCTCCTTGGTCGCTTTCGTTGCTGTCACTTTGCTATCTTTGATGTCATTTTGCAACCCAGCAAGAGTTGCAGGAACCTGACAAGGTCCGGCGACCTGACGCGCAACCGCAATTCGATTCAACTCCGCAGCGACTGCAGGAACTGCCGCATGTCGAGGGGGGCATGCCCGGTGATGCGGGCATAGTCGCCGGTCACCACATCAAAGTGGCCCGCCTCGACCGTCTGCATGGTGCCGATGGTGCTGCGGGCCAAGTCCGGCGGCACGCCCCAGTTCTCGGTCATGTAGGCCGGCCACTGCGCTGCCGGCACCGCCTCGAAGCGCACCGGCTTGCCGAACACCTCGCTCATCAGCGCGGCCACCTCTTCGCCGGACCAAGTCTGCTCCATGGTCTCGGTGTAGGTGCGGCCCGAGGGCTCGTCGCGCATCAGGATGCGGGCGGCCGAGACGCCCAGGTCGCTGCGGGCGATGTAGGCGCTGCGGGCCGTGCCGCTGGGGCGGCGCAGCGCGCCGGTGGCCAGCGTCTGGGCGAGGTCCCCGACCAGGATGTCGGCATAGAGCGCATGACGCAGGATGGTGAAGCCGAGGCCGCTGGCGCGGATGGCCTGCTCGGTGGGCAGGTGGACCAGCCGGCTGTGCTCGACGGTCGGCAGTTCGGCGCGCAGGAAGCTGGCATAGACCACGTGCTCCACCCCCACCTCGCGGGCCGCCTCCAGCGCATTGAGGTTCTGGTGCAGGCGCACGTCGTTGGTGTCATAGGTGGGAATGAGCAAGGCCTTGCGCACGCCCTGCAGGGCCGCGCGCAATGACGCCGGGCGCATGAAGTCGGACTCGCGCACCTGCACGCCGCGCTCGGCCAGCTGGCGCGCATAGGCACTGCCGGTGTTGCGCGTACCCACCACCAGCGAGGCGGCGGGCCACTGCGCCAGCAGGGACTCGATGACGGCATGGGCGAACTGGCCATTGGCCCCGGAGACGAAGATCATGAGGATTCCCTTGGGTTGCGGCGCCTCGCGCCGGCGTGTGGAATACGGGGCGGCATTATAGGAACAGCACCTCAGCGCAGTCGCGACAAGCGCTCTGCCATGCGCGTCTGCCAGCCGGGGCCGGTTGCCTTCCAGCGCGCGAGCGTGTCGGCCGGCAGTCGCAGGGTGACCTGTACGCGAGGATTGGCCGAACGCGGTCGGCCGCCCTTGTTGACGGTGGCACGCGCGAGGTCTGCAGGCTGGAGCTCGGGCAATTCGCGATATTCGCTGGCACGGATCGCGTGTCGATCCAGTTTGCGAAGATCAGACCCCAAGCGCCGGCCAGACGAGTTCTTTTTCACGGGCATTGGCTTTCCTCATGCTGAAGATTCGGCGCGTTCCCAAACGTGTCGTGTAGCCAACGACTACCAAACGCCCCGCCAGCACCCCATAGCAAATGACGCGCAACTCTCCGTAGTCCTTACGGAGATCCTGCAGCTCAAGCGTGGGGCCGGCGTCCTCGAAATCAAGGCCCCGCTCTTCAAGGGTTTTCATCCGCTTGGCTGGATCGTAGCTCAGGCGCATAGGTTTTTGTAGTGTCAAAAACTTGAGCACCCAGAGTAGTCTTCGATAGCACAGACGGTGCGCGAATAACTCGCCAGCGCGGTCGTAACGCCCGTTGACGGGACGGTCTCAGCGCCCCTACATCCCCGGGTAGTCCCCCGTCCTCTCGACATCACTGGGCGATGGGGTGACGCACATGTCGAGGCGCTGCAGCTTGCCGTCCTTCACCTGGGCCAGCACGACTGCCTTCAGGTTCTCCTGGTCGTCCTGCGCGACGATCACGCAGTGGGGGCCCCAGCGACCCTCGAGGCGCCCCATCTCGGCCCAGACCTCGCTGCCGGCGTCGTACACCGCTTTCAGCTTGGGCACGATGTAGTCGGCGTAATCCGCCTTGGATTCGATCTCCTCGAACACCCACTGCGAGGCGTAGTGGAAATCGTCGGCCAGCAATGGCAGCAGTTCGTTGGGGTCGAGGCGGTTCATCATGCGCGCAAAGGCGCGCAGGGCTTCTTCCTGGGTCAGTTCGGTCATGGTGGCGGCTCCGTCAGGGTAGGAACCCGGTCATTTGAGCAAGGGGCAAGCTCAGGGGATGAGCTTGGGCGGCCCTGGATTGGATCTGTGGACCCCGGTCCGCTTTGTCGTCATCTTTTTGCGAGTGACGAAATTTTGGAATGAGGGCTATCGGCTGAAGCGCGGACCGACCACCTGCATTGGTCAGGCGCCGGCCAACAGACTCTCGTAGGGGATCTTCAGCCCCTCATGCAGGTTCTTGATCATGCGCAGGCTCAGTCCGCGCTTGCGATTGAGCACTTCGGACACACGGCCGCTGGGTCCGATGAAAGCTTCCAGATCGCGCGCGGTCAGGCCCTGTTGCTCCATCCGGAACTTGATGGCCTCGACGGGATCGGCCGGACCGAAGTCATAGTGCTTGTTTTCATAAGCCTCAACCAATGTCACCAGCACGTCACGCTCGTCCGCTTCGGGCGTGTTCTCATCGGCCTGAAAGAGGGTTTCGAGCCGGCGGAAGACGGCCTTCAGGTCGTCATCATTGCGGATGGGCTTAATAATCATTGACGGTCTCCACATCGATGCGGTCGTACTGGGCATGGGTACCCACGAACTTCACCCAGGCGATGCCAGCGCGATATTGCATTTCGACCACCAACCGGTACTTGTTGCCGCCGATATTGAACACCACCCGGTTGTTGCCACAAATGCTGGCATTGGCGTACTGGTTCTTGACGTCCTGCGGGGAGGACCAGACCGCCTTGACAGCTTCGTCGTACCAACTGTGCAGCGGACCGCGCGCATCGCTGCAACCAGGCCGATCCCAAAACTTCTTCAAGCTGCTTTTGGCGATCACCCTCATTGGCTACAGCATCTCCCATTTTGGGAGGATTGGCAAGTCCAGTGGCGCAGCATCTCGAATATCCCCCTCACTCCACCAACACCAGCGCAGCAGGTTAGGCACGGATTGACCGAAGGCGGCCGTCCGCCCCCTACATCCCCGGGTAGTCCCCCGTCCTCTCGGCATCATTGGGCGATGGGGTGAAGCACATGTCGAGGCGCTGGAGCTTGCCGTCCTTCACCTTGGCCAGCACGACGGCCTTCAGGTTCTCCTGGTCGTCCTGCGCGACGATCACGCAGTGGGGGCCCCAGCGACCCTCGATGCGCCCCATCTCGGCCCAGACCTCGCTGCCGGCGTCGTAGACCGCCCGCAGCTTGGGAACGATGTAGTCGGCGTAATCCGCCTTGGATTCGATCTCCTCGAACACCCACTGCGAGGCGTAGTGGAAGTCATCGGCCAGCAGGGGCAGCAATTCGTTGGCGTCGAGCCGGTTCATCATCCGGGCGTAGGCGCGCAGGGCTTCTTCCTGGGTCAGTTCGGTCATGGCGGGGGCTCCGTGACGGGTGGGCACCTGGGCATTGGAGCAGCTGGCCGGCTCAGCGGTTGAGCCGCCAGTTTCGATTGTTGCCGAGCTCTCAGCGCCCGTGTATTGACATTCGCTATACACGTTTCCATGATGTATATCTATTGTGTAGCTATCAGGAGCGCGCCATGCGCGACGCCGCCATCAACCTCCGAGCCCTGCCCCAGCAGCGCGACCTGATCGACCGGGCCGCCCAGCTTCTGGGCAAGAGCCGGTCGGACTTCATGCTGGAAGCCGCCTGCGACAAGGCCCAGGCGGTGCTCCTGGATCAAGTGCTCTTCAGTCTCGACGAGGCCAAATTCCGGGAGTTCACGGCGCTGCTGGATGCACCGGCAACGCCGAACGACGGACTCCAGCGACTGATGGCCGTCAAGGCACCCTGGACCACGGGGACATGAGGCTCAGCGCTCCCGCGCTGCTGACCGCCGCACATCGGGTCGACACTTTTGCCTGCAACGAACCCGAACTCGATGACTGGCTCAAACGCAGGGCGCTGGCCAACCAGGCCAGCGGGGCCAGCCGTACCTTCGCCGTCGCGGATCAGGAAGATCAGGTCATGGGCTACTACGCCCTGGCAGCCGGTGCCGTCGCCCAACAGCAGGCCACACGTTCCGTTCGGCAGAACATGCCCGATCCGATACCGGTGATCGTGCTGGGTCGACTGGCCGTCGACCGGCGGGCCCAGGGCAGGCAACTGGGCGGCGCCCTGCTGCAGGACGCACTGTTTCGCTGCAGTCAGGCTGCAGAACTGATCGGTGCCCGCGCCCTGCTTGTGCACGCACTGCATGATCGCGCGCGCCAGTTTTACGAGCATTACGGCTTCAAGGTCTCGCCCACGCAACCCCTGACGCTGCTGCTGCGTCTGGATCGCTAGCGGTCAGGCCCTGTTGGTCCATCCGGAAATTGATGGCCTCGACGGGATTGGCCGGTCCTCCCTGCATCCGTTACGCATGCGCCAAGGCGTATTCCCGGGCCGTCGGCAGCGAACGTGGCAGCGTCTTGGGCTTCGGCCTGGTCGCTTCCCAACCCAGGCACGCGAGCCAGATCGCCCGTGGGATGGCCTTCTGCGCCGTGCGGTAGTAACTCACCATGCGGCGGCTGATGCCAAGAGCCTCTGCTGCCGTATTCAGCGACAGGCCGTTGCGATGCATCCATGTGCCGAACATCTGGTGGCTCACTGCACCCGCTTGTTCCTTGGCCCAGGCATAGACGTTGTCTGCACCCAGCTCGGCATCGAACCATTCGACGCCGTGGCCCCACTCGGCCAGATGTGCCTTGGCAAAGACCTGCGGTTCGAGCAGGCCGGCCAACGCGGGGATGCCACGCAACACCGATTCGACATCGACGTCCAGCACTTCGCCAGTGCTCCAACTCGTGCGCAGCCGATACGGCGCCAATGCTTCAACTGACTGCAACTTGGGGTGGAAAAAATCGCTCATGGGTTCAACCTCCGCCATTCCTGGTGCAGCACGGCACGGTTGGACTCGATCCACGCCAGCGCCTCGCGGATCTCGCGTGTGGTGACCCTGCCGACAACGGCCAAACTATCAAGCTCGACCGTGCACTCGCGCCCATCCCGTAACTGGACGTGGACGTGGGCAAGCAAGTGGTCACCGGCGTACATCACCACGCGCGATGCCGAGAACTCTTACATGACCGGCATGCTGCGATGCTAGTGCAACGGTTGCACCACATCAAGTCGTCTCGCCGTGCGCGTCACCGATGAGTCGAGCGGTCCCTGGAACAGGGGAGCGATGAGCGTCGCGTCGGTCATGATTTGACCCCTCTTATACTCCATTCGCCAAAGGATGATAGTCAATCTATACTCCTTTGCAGAAAGGAGTATAGCCGTGCCGACACCCGCCCTTCTCATCCAGACCCAGTACGCGGAGTTGCTGGAGCGGGTCGAATCCGCTGCTTTCCAGGAAGCGTTCCCGGAACCCGGCAATTTCGTCGCCAAGCAGGTCGACGGCCGGACGTACTGGTACTTTCAGGCCCCGCGAGTGGCAGGGCAGCCCCGGCCACAGCGCTATGTCGGCCCGGAAACACCTGAATTGCTGTCGCGCATCGCAACACATCGGCGACAGGTCCAGGACCGCAAAGAGCGACGTGCGCTGACGTCGACTCTGGTGCGCCACGGGCGCATGCCACAACCCCTACCCCGCATGGGACAGGTCGTGGAAGCGCTGTCTCGTGCCGGGCTGTTTCGCCTGCGCGCGGTCCTGGTCGGAACCATGGCCTATCAGTGTTATCCGGCCATGCTGGGACTGCGCTTGAAACAAGCACAACTCATCACGAGCGACGTGGATGTCGCGCAATTCCTGAGCATCTCCGTGGCGCTGGGCGACCGCATGGACGACCCGCTGACCGTGCTGCGCACCGTGGACCCGTCATTCGGGCCAGCGCCGAGCCTGCGTGAACAGGATCCGCCGCACAGCTATCTCGGCTCAGGTGCCTTGAAAGTGGAATTCCTGACACCCAACCGCGGCGCCGACACCGATGCGTCGACGCACCTGCCGGCACTGCAGACTCGAGCGCAACCGCTACGCTTTCTGGACTTCCTGATCTATGAGGCGACCCCAGCAGTGCTTCTGCACGCGGACGGGGTATTGGTCAACGTGCCGCGCCCGGAGCGGTTTGCGGTTCACAAGCTGATATTGGCGCCGCGGCGAACGGCTGCGGAGGCCAAGAGCGCCAAAGACCTGCGTCAAGCCGCGGAACTGCTCATGTGGCTGGCCGAGTTTCGTCCCCACGACCTGGAGGACGCGTGGCAGGAAGCCAGGGAACGGGGCCCCACGTGGCGCGAACTGCTGACAGAAGGCTTCAGCCAGTTGCCAGAGACCGTTCAGACTTGCGTACGCAAGGTCGTGGAGCGGTAAACGGCCTCTCGGAATCCGTCGAATTCCTTGGACGCTTGGTGCGGCACCCGCATCGAAATCGCCTTCACAGCAAGCTTCCTCGCCGCAAGAGTTCACACAGGGACGGTCGCCAAAGCGATACGCCTTTAGTTGGCACGGCAGCGCACCCTACTCCGCTCCACCCACCACGTTCCCCGTGGCCCGGCACCCTTCGCGAGACCGCGAACAGGCCAAGAAGCGGCCGTTGCGCCCGTGCTTCTCCTGGACGAGTCCGAGTCGGCAGATCGGGCACGGCTCACCCACGCGGGTAGAAACCGGCATACGTGGTTTCGGTCCGGCCGAGTGTTCCTCTCTAACCATGCCAACATTCGCGCTGCTCCGGTGATCACAGGCGGGGTAACGGCTGCAGCCGTAGAACCCGCTGTAAGGGCCCAGGCGCAACCGCAGCACGCCCCGACCGCACTGCGGGCAGGCCTGCGGTGGCTCGCCCTCGAGTGGCTCGATGCGCAGGTGCCCACGCCGGACCAGCTCGACCAGGAACTGCGAGGGCTGATCCAGCAGGGTGAAGATGCGCACCTGACGGCGGGCCCGCGTCAGGGCCACGTAGAACAGGCGCCGCTCCTCGGCAAACGGGTAGTCCTCTGGCGCGGGCATGGCCATGCGCAGGGTCGGGTCATCTTCAATCTGGCTGGGAAAGCCGCGCGCACCTTGCACGCAATGGAGCAGGAATACGTAGTCCGCCTCCAGGCCCTTTGCTGCATGGACAGTCCGGAACTGGATCGTCAGCCGATCGGCATACCGGCGTTGCCACATCGCCAGTTCAGGCGGTTCATCGTCCCGGTAACGTCCCAACAGCATGACTGACAATTGCGCAGCTTGTGTCGGACGCACGCCGCCCTCGGACACCACACGATGCAACTCGGACAGCTGCTGCGCGACTCGTGCCGTGATGCCCTCCGGGTCGGGCAATCCGAAGGCCAGCAGTGGTGACCTGGCGGGAGA
>JBJOHO010000015.1:0-4488 GCA_046047615.1 Pseudomonadota bacterium | reverse complement strand
AACAGCGGCTCATCACCCTCGTCCAGCAGCAGGGACTTGATGAGATCGGAGCCCGGCGTGTCTTTTGAATAGTCGCCGTCGAACGCCACATTGCCTTCGAGGATCCGTGACTGCAGTTCCGCTGCGGCCGGGAACCTCGGGTCGTGCACGCGCAGGTTGGCCTCGACCTTGGCGTAGGCCTCGACCGCCTCATGGATGAAACGCTCATCTTCGGCCCAGCGCCACGACGTGCAAGGGCAGAGGTTCAGCCCGAAGCGCGTGTATTCGCGGCCAGGCACGAACCATTGCGTGCCCTTGCCGTCGCCCCTCCAATGCACGCCACTGCTGGCATACACCAGACCCTCGGTGCGGAAGTCCGCGCTGTGCACCAAGTAGCGCACCAGCGAGTTGGCGTCGTCGAGCTCCGGGTCGGCCGTGACCACCACGCGTGGGCGGGGGACGCTTGGTGGAGTGGCACGGAGGGCAGTGGGAGCGCTGGCCGCCTTCACAGAGCGCTCGAGCTCCTTCCTCTTCTGAAGGTAGTCCCGACCCGTGTCCTGCGTCTGCTGTAGGCAGCGTGCGCGCTCCTCGTGCAACATGCGGTCACACTGCTGCCGCATGCCGGTCCGGAGATCGTCGTAAGTGCAGGACGCGCACAAGAGCGCAAACAAAACAGCCCCTGCCAGACGTCCCCGGCGACCGTGCGTTGACTCATTGCGGCCAGGCACACCAGCGGTATCGCCGGAGGATCCGGCGGGGAGAGTGCTCGGGGGTTTCATGATCACGCTCACGGCAAATGCAATTTGAAGGCATCCTGAAGCCAGGCGCTGAAGTCGGCCCGGCCATGGTCGTGGCCGGCATGTCGACCAAGGTACATCTCCACGACGTCGTTGCAATGCAGTTTCCGTTCGTGCAGGGAATGCAAAGCCGGTACGGCGCGGACGCGACGAGCCTGCATATCGGCCGCATGTGGGTGCTGCCAGGGTTTCCTGTCGGACAGGTATGGAAGCCCAGCATGCCGATGCCCCATCAGGAATATCGTGAAGTTGTGCATCAGGTGAACCTGTTTGGTTGGGTTGACCCTTGTCGCGGCATGTTTGCTGTCACGTTCAAGCGAGCGGTTGCCGCAGAAGTGTCTTCCATTTTGACGGCGCAGCCCGGCGCATGTCACTGAGGTAGATCTCGTGGTGCCGGCCGCGCAACGCGCCACGGGCGGCGATGTGCTCGTGCAGTCGCGCGATGGTTTCGCCTTCCGTGGCGAAGGGCCCCACATGGAGTGTTTGCGCACACCGACCTTCGCTCAGAGACTCGAAACGCAGGGCATCGATCGCCGCCAGCGTCTTCTTGGACTTCACTTCGGACATGGCGCGGTGGATGACGTCCTCTGTGAAGTAGTGAGGTTGCAGGATCATCAATGTCCACTGCCATTGCGCGCGGTCGCCGCTGGCGAAGGCGGACATGTCATCCGCCCACCACAGGCCCTCGAGCGGCATGACGCCACAGTCGATGGCATCAGGCCCGCGCTTGAGCATGAACCTTGCGGTGTAGGCCACGCTGTACAACGCCTCGATGGCGGACTGGAATGCCGGCGCCTGATTGGGGTCGCCGCGGCCATCGATCATCAGGTACTGCAGTGGCGGCACCTCCACGTCGGCTACGACGCCGGCCTTGCCGTCATAGAGGGGCTTGAGGTACTTCCGATAGTCGATCTTTGTCATGTCACCGCCCTGCTGAGGCACCATTTCCGCGATCCACAGTGGCGCGAAGGGCGAGGTGCAGCGCTTCGCGCATCGCCGAAGGCCGCGATTCGCGTCAGGGCTTCATCCGGTGTCATGGTCGGGCCTCGGGTTGGCCCGTCTCGCGAAATGCGCGGCGGGGTGATAGAACAGCAGTCAAACAACAAGGTGCCTTGGGGGGCTCGATGTTGCAACGACAGCTTGCAGGGGTCGTGGGTGCGGTCGTGCTGGCATGGGCCGGGCCGGCCATGGCCCAACGGTTTCTGGCGGATGACCCGGCGGCCATGTTCACGGCCGAGCAGGCCGCGCGCGGCAAGACGGCCTATGGTCGCTACTGCGTGGCCTGCCACGGCGCCTCGCTGGAAGGCACGCAATTCGGGCCGACGCTGAAGGGCGAGGCCTTCGAGAGCCACTGGCGGGGTCGCAGCCGTGCCGACTTCTCCCTGCACCTGCGGACCAGCATGCCGCCGGGCGGCATGGGCGCGGTGAGTGGCCGCGCCTACACCGACATCGAGGCCTACCTGCTGCAGGGCAATGGCCACGTCGCTTCGACCGCGGCGGTCGTGGCGCAGGCGACCTCGAAGGCGACGGCGCCGGTCGCCGCTGCTGCAGCAGCCGAAACGCCCGAATCCCGCGTGGTGGGGGCCTCGCCGCGGCAGGTGCGCCTGCGGGGTGACGACGGGCCGCTCTACCAGCAGGCCATGAAGGCACGCGAGGCGCGTCTGGCGGCGCTGACGCCGGTCACCGACGCCATGCTGCGCCAGCCGCCCGCGGCGGACTGGCTGGTCTGGCGCCGCGGTTACGAGGGCCTTGGGCACAGCCCGCTGGCGCAGATCCACAAGGGCAACGTGGCGCAGTTGCGCACGGCCTGGAGTTGGTCGCTGCCGGAGAGCATGAACGAGATCACGCCGCTGGTGCACGACGGCGTGATGTTCATCTACAGCGGTCCGGTGGTGCAGGCGCTGGATGCGGTCACGGGCGAGCTGCTGTGGCAGCACCTGCGCGTGCTGCCGGACGAGCTCGACAACGGCCGCGCGGCGCGCGTGAAGACGCTGGCGATCCACGGCGAGCAGCTGTTCGCGCCGACGACCGATGGTCACTTGCTGGCGTTGGACATGCGCACGGGCAAGGTGCTGTGGGACCACGAGGTGATCCCCGACGCACAACGCACCACCGAGGGCAAGGCCGAAGGCGTGGCGCTGCATCTCAATGGTGGCCCCATCGTCGTCAAGGGCAAGGTCATCTTCGGCGTCAGCCTGGGCCTGGAGAAGGCACCGGGGGGCTGCTTCATCGTTGCGCTCGACGTGGCCACTGGCAAAGAGGCCTGGCGCTTCCACACCATCGCGCGTCCGGGCCAGCCCGGCGGCGACAGCTGGAACGGCGCGCCAGTGAACGAGCGCTTCGGTGGTGGTGTGTGGACGGCCGGCAGCTACGACGCGGAACTGGACCTGGTCTATTTCGGCATCGGCAACACCTACAACAGCGCCACGTTGCTGGAGCCGCGTCCGGGTACCAAGGGCGTTACCAACAACGACGGCCTGTACACCGATGCCACGGTGGCACTGCGGCCGGACACGGGTGAGCTCGCATGGCACTACCAGCACCATCGCCGCGATGTCTGGGATCTGGACTGGGTCTTTGAGCAGACCGTGGTCACGCTGCCGGTGGATGGCGTACCGCGCAAGCTGGTGGTGACCGGTGGCAAGACGGCGATTTTTGAAGCTGTCGATGCCGCCACAGGTGCCTTCGTATTCGCGAAGGACCTGGGGGTGCAGAACCTGGTGACCTGGATCGACCCGCGCACCGGCGAGAAGTCGGTGAATCCGGCCGTGCAGCCGGAAGCGGGCAAGGCGAAGCTGCTGTGTCCGGCGGCGTCCGGCGCACGCAACTGGCCGGCGACGGCGCTGGATCCTCAGGCCGGCCTGCTGTTCGTGCCGATCATCGAGACCTGCACCGAATACACCTATGCCCCGCGCACGGCTGCCGAGACTGCTGCCGGTGGCGCAGACATGCGCTTTGCGCCACGCCTGCCGCCGGGCACGGACGGCCGCTTCGGCCGCCTGCTGGCGCTGGACCTTAAGACACGCGAGGTGAAGTGGAGCCACCGGCAACGCATGCCGATCGCTGGCGCCGCGCTGGCGACGGCGGGCGGATTGGTGTTCAACGGCGACCTGGACCGCTACTTCACGGCCTACGACCAGGAGAATGGTGCGGTGCTCTGGCGTACGCGGCTGAACGCCGCGCCGGAATCCTTCCCCATCACTTTCCTGGCCAACGGCAAGCAGTATGTCGCCGTGGTTTCGGGCGGTGGCAGTGCCTTCGGTGCCAATGGCCGCGGGCTGGTGCCTGAACTGGTGTCGCCGGCCGCAGCGGTGACGCTGCATGTCTTCGAACTGCCGGCCGGGTCGGCGCCCTCCGTTCAGCGATAACTGGCGGGCAGCGGGAAGTGGCCGTCGTAAGGCGGCCAGTTCGGCACGGGCCGTTCGTCCGGCGGGTAGTGGAACGCGGCATGGATGTCGCGGATGCGCCCGCCGTCGATGTGGAAGACTTCGGTGAAATGGTTGCGCCGCTTCGGGTTGCGCGCCTCGCGGATGAACACCGCCGACACCATGACCGCCTGGGCTTCCTCGTCGATCACGAAGAAGTCGCGGATGCCAACGAGCGCGACACCGAAGTCCATCTGCGTGCGGCAATCGGTCTTGCCGTCGTTGCCGATGTCCATGCCAGGCTTCATCGGTGTGTTGAAGGTGGGGAAACCGTTCTCGTAGCGAGT
>JBJOHO010000014.1:0-5102 GCA_046047615.1 Pseudomonadota bacterium | reverse complement strand
ACGGCGATCGGTTCGGCGTTGGAGCGCGGCACATCGAGCACTGCCGACCAGGCGGGTTTCAGCCGCGACACGCTGCGGGTGTCGATCTGCGACAGCGGGCTGTAGTGCCGCTCCGTGCTGCTGCCCCCATAGACCGGCCAGTCGCCCTGCGCGGCGGGCACTGCGGTTGCGGCCAGCGCCAGCAGCCCCAGTGCCGCTCGCCAGGGCCTGTTCATACCGTCACCATCATCTTGCCGACGCGGCTCATGCGTGTGGGCTCCCCGTTTCAGTGGCCCCGAGGGTAGCGTGACGATCCCGTGGCGTCACCGGCGGCGCGCCAGCAGGCCGTCGCCCTCGCGGCGGGCGCTGAAACCGGCCTGCGCCAGGCGGCGCATGACCTCGGCCTGCAGGTCGCGGCCGTGGCTGCGCGCGTTGGGCGTGCCGGTGTAGTGGAACAGCAGGCCGCCGGGCCGCAGCACGCGGGCGAGCCCGTCATAGAAGGCCTGCGAATAGAGTTCGCCGGCGATCGAGAACCGCGGCGGATCGTGCAGCACCGCGTCGACGCTTGCGGCAGGCAGCGTCGGCAGCGCCTGTGCGACGTCGGCGTGATGCAGGTCAAGCGCGGGCGAGACCGCGGGTGACCACGGGTTCACGCTGCGCAGCCACAGCACTTCGGCACTGCGCTCGAAGGAGGTGAGGTGTGCGGCGCCGGCGGCCAGGGCTTGGGCGGCGAAATAGCCCAGACCGCCGCAGCAGTCCAGCAGGCGTTTGCCGCGCGGCTGCACCAAGGCGACCTTGCGCGCCGCATCGTCCCAGGGGCTGACCTGCGCGCTGGGCAGCATCTTGATGCCGTCGATCTCGAAGGTCGGCGGACCGTGCTCCGTGGGCACCAGCTTGTACAACGCGCTGCCGAAGCGGGCCACCGGCTCGAAAGTCTTGCCGGTCCAGTGGTAGACGGTGCGTTCCCGGCAGGGATGGGGCAGGGGATAGGCCTGCCCCTGCCAGCCGAACCCGCTGCCCCCGTGCAGGCAGTGCACGGTGGTTTGCGAACGCCCCAGGTCGAGCGAACAGCACAGGTCCGCGTCGGCGTGCCGGGACGCAGTCCGCATTTCCTGCACGAGGTTCTGTGTGAGCAGTGGCGCCACGGGCGGGATGGTAGGCCGCGGCCTGACATCGTGTCGTGGAAAATACCTGTCGCAAACACAAGACAGTGGCGCGGGGACTTGGGCAGGTGCAGCATCCACCGCATCCTGTTCCCGACCCCGGAGGATGCCCCATGAAACCCACTTTCTTCCGTCACGCCCTCGCGGCCTGCGCCCTGGGCGCGCTGGCTGCCTGTGGTGGTGGCGGTTCCGACGTCTCCCCGTCGAACGAGGAGCGCGGACCGCAGGCCAGCGATGCCGGCACCGCCTTCATCTCACTCACCGATGCGCCCGGTGACTTCGTCAGCTACATCGTCAACGTCACCTCCATCAAGCTGAAGAAGGCCGATGGCACGGTCGTCGAGACGCTGCCGGCCGCGACGCAGGTCGACTTCGCGGAACTGGTGCAGCTCTCCGAAGTGGTCACCGCCAAGCAGATTCCGTCCGGCACCTACGTGTCGGCGCAGATGACGGTCGACTTCGCCGGCGCCACGATCGCCGTCGACAACGGCAGCGGCAGCCTCACGGTCGAGGCCGGCAAGATCATCAACGGCACCACCAACAACCCGCTGCTGGCGCCCGACACCACGATGACCCTCGACCTGCAGCTGCCCGCCGGTCAACCGTTCGTGGTCACGCGCGGCACGGTCAACAACCTGTCGCTCGACTTCAACCTGGCGGCCTCCAACGCGGTCGCGCCGTCCACCATCGATGGCACGACGCCGGCCGGCAGCGTCACCGTCACGGTCAACCCGGTGGTCTCGGCCACGGTGCAGGCGGATGCCACCAAGGAGCTGCGCGTGCGCGGCCCGCTGGGCACCGTGACCAACACCGCCACCGACACCTCGTTCACGGTGCGCGTGAAGCCGTTCCACAAGGGCGGCAGCAGCGACCACGGCACTGTCACCGTCAAGGTGACGGACGCCACCACCTATGCCATCAACGGCAGCGACAGCACCGGCGCCGCCGGTCTCACCGCGCTGGCCGCACTGCCGGCCGACACGCTGGTGGCCGCGGGCGGCACTTTCGACAAGGCCACGCGCACCTTCACCGCCACCACCGTGCAGGCGGGCAACAGCGTCTTCGGCGCCGGCCTCGATGGCCTGGAGGGCACGGTCGTCGCCCGCACCGGGGATGTCATCACCGTGCGCAACGCGCGCCATGCCAAGCGCAACCGCGGTGGCGTGGAGCACCTGCGCAGCGTGCAGGTCACGCTCGGCAGCGGCACCCGGGTGAGCGCCGAGGGCAAGACCGGCAGCTTCACGGCGCAGGATGTGTCCGTCGGCCAGCACCTGTACCTGTTCGGCACCATGGCGGACCCCGTCTCCGGCCAGCCGCGCACCATGGACGCGACCACGGGCTATGCGCGCCTGGGGCTGACCAAGCTCTGGGGCCGCTACACCTCGAGCGCGTCCGGCGTGGTCACGCTGGGGCTGACGACGCTCGATGGCTGGAAGCCGGCCTACCTGAACTTCGCCGGCACCGGCAGCACGGGCAATGACGCCACGGCCGCGGCCTACACGGTCGGCGTGCCGGCGAGCTTCAATCTGGCCAACCTGACCGCCGGGCTGCCGGTGAGCTTTGTCGGCCACGTGAACAGCTTCGGCGCCGCGCCGCCGGCCTTCAAGGCCGTCACGCTCGTCAACTACGCCGAGTCCGACGTGGAGATCGAGATCGAGTGGGACTACCCCGGCGTCACCGCGCCGTTCGTCGCCCCGCTCAGCGCCAGCAACGTGGTCATCAACCAGGCGACGCTGCTGACGGCGGAAGAGGTCGAGCTGAAGCTGGGCCGGATGGAGACGGACCTGTCGCCGTCGGCCAACGGCCTGACGATCGTGCCGAAGACCGGTGCCAGCTTCACGGCCTTCGCGATCGCGCACCGCCGCAGCCGCAAGACCAACAACTACGCCAGCTTCGATGACATGATCGCGGCCCTCAACACCGCGCTCAATGGCACCACCACGGTCCATGAGATCGAGGGCAAGGGCAGCTACGACAGCGCCACCGGCACGCTCAGCGTGTCGCGCCTGGTGGTCGTGCTGAACGACTGATCAGCGCCCCAGGGCCGCGCGCAGCTGCGCGCGGAACTGCGCTGCGCCGCCCATCGACGGGTGGCGCAGCGCTTCGCTGGCCACCCCCGCATCCGCCAGCGACGCCTCGGCCGTCCGGCCCACGGCGAAGATCCTCAGCTCCGGCCCCAGCGCCGCCAGCAAGGCGCGCAGCACGGGCAGCCCCTGCTCACGCTCGTCGCGCGTCGGCGTGCGGTTGCTCTGCAGTTCCCCCGGCCGGTGCGGGTGCCACGGGTAGGCGTTCCAGAGCATCACCTCGCCAGCGATGCCCAGCTCATGCAGCGTGCCCCAGACCGTGGTCGCCGACGGCTCGCTCCACGGTCGTTCACGGGTGCTGAGCCGGCCCTCCGCCGGCAGCCGCGGGATCGCACCCGCCAGGATCAGCCGTTCGCTGGTGAAGGGGATGCCGCTGACATGGCAGCCCTGGTAGCCCGGCGCCTCGCCCAGCAGCAGCACACGGATGTCGCCGGCCACGTGCGCGCGCAGCCGCGCCTGGCGGCGGGCCGCCGCATCGCGGTGCAGGTCAGTGCCCGCGTCGCGCTGTGTCCACGGGTTGAACACATCGCGCGGCGTACGCGCCTGCAGCAGGGCGAGGAACTCTTCCATATGGGGGAGTGGCCTCAGCGCGAGGCTGCGGTGTCCTTGTCCACGACCGGGTAGCTCGGCGGCCCGAAGTCCTCGTGCGGATGGTCCATGAGGATCTCGAGGATCGTCGGCACCAGGCGCGCCATCAGGCGCTGGCAGTCGCGCACCTGCGCGCGGTTCACGCCGCTCTCCCAGGTCGCGCCGCCGTGCACCAGCTGGTTGCGCAGCGTGTAGACCCGGCGCAGCACGATCGACAGCAGGGTGACGGTGTCCTGCCGCGCCAACGCCAGTCGTGCCGCGCGGTTGGCGCCCTCGAACTGCCCGCGCCAGGCGGCATCGCTGGCCCGGCCCTGCTGGAATTCCCAGAACGGCGGGAACACATACTGGTTCTCAAGCAGCACGCGGATCGGGCCGGTGAACTCCTCCCAGACCAGCGCCGGCAGCCGCTGCCGGTCGTCCAGGTCGAGCAGACGCTTAAGGAACTGCCGGAAGGTCTCCGCCTCGCTCTCCGCTTCACGCGCCTCGATCTGCGTCGCATAGGCGGCATTGAAGGCGATCCACAGCAGGATGAAGCTGCTGTCCAGATCCTCGGCCGCCAGCGCCTCGGCGCGCTTCAGCCAGCTCAGCGCCCGATGCACCCGCAGCCCCATGCCGGCGCTGAATCCCTCGCCGTGATCGCGGATCTGGCGGTGCCTGTCCTTGAGGCGGTCGTGTTCCATGGGCGGCGACTATAGCCCGGCCACCCGGTCGCGGTGGCTCAGCAGCTTTGAGCCTGCAGGCCACACGACGTGCAAGATTTACAGGGTTGCCGAGGCGCTCTCCGCGGGTCGATGATCAGCCGACGGGGAGGGACGCCCATGACAACAAGAACACTCGCGGCGCTGCTGCTGATGCTGCTGGCCGGCTGCGGCGGCGCACCGTCAGGACAGGGGAAGGGCGGCGCCGACGCCGCGGCCGACCCGGCGCGTGAGGCACCCCAGCTCACCCGGGAGCAGGTGCTGGCCATGCTCGATGACGCCGAGGTGTCGGCGCTGGACTTCGAGGAGGTGTCTGCCACCTTCGAACTCGGCAGCCGCGCCACCGACCTGCAACGCGAGCGCATGAGCGCCGCGCTCACCAACACTGTCGTGGAGTGGGACCTTGAGGTCTACGAAGTCCGCGCCAGCGACGACAACTACGAGATCGTGTCCGAGCCCGCCGCCGCCCGCCACGCGGAGGCCAGCGCCCTGCTGCGCGTCGCCGCGCTGGTGATCCCCCGCGATGACGCCGACCGCGCGCTGATCGAGGCGCTGCAGACCGGATCGCGCATACGCCTGCGCGGCCTGGT